>CAZDCF010000001.1:0-167371 GCA_964503895.1 uncultured Nitrospiraceae bacterium
AAAAGCAACCTGAACTCTATAATATATTGGAGAATTATACAGATTTTGATCCCCCTGGAAATGTCATGGTTTGTGCGATGACTCAAGAAGAAAATCTAGATCATCATGCAAAAATTTTAGGGGAGAGTTATAGGATTCCCATAGAGGAAATGCGAACCTTGCTCTCAGACGGTGGGCTGTATACCTATCCGCAGTCAGAAGGTGTCGTCACGCGAGGAATGTTTCTTTGTAAAGTCGATCCAGCTGGCGAAATGCCCAAGCAGACCTGGGTATTTGATTTAGAGCAAACCGCTCAAACCGAACAATTGGCGAAATTTTCTAGCATCTCTTTGCCGCAAGCTGCCGAACGAGTCTTCTACCGAGAATTGCCTGAGGAACTTCAAGAGCGACTCAAACAAAAAAATTTGGGCCTTGACTATTCGAAGCTCGATCGGTCGGTGGCGAAAGAAGGGGACATTAAGTATATCGATTTTCGCAAGGATTGGTCTCCTTATTTCAAACGCAAATGTACCATGCCAGATGGATCGATGGTGGAAACCGGAGGCATTGAGGAATTTGCAAATCTACATGGTATTACTGTTCCACAAGCGCAGGAATTAACGGCTCACGGAGGCACACTCGAAATTGAAGATGGAGTGTTAGCTTGCCAAATTATTAACAACCAACCCACCGTGGCCCGCTTCAACTCCAAACAGTATGCCAAAGCTAAAGAGATCATGGAAGTTCAAGGACTGCACATCATGGATGCCCTTAGTGAGATGGCCTTAAAGGATAAGACATTAATGCGTGCCTTACGGCGAGCAGAGCGAGAAAATTAAACCCACTTCCAACGGATGGCTATTAGAAATAGACATCCGCACTCATATGAACAACACTCATTTTCCCAGCATTCTGCCTATTTTGCCTTATGGAGTCGCAGTACGCCTAAATCCTAGATTTTATTCAATCCTTTTTTTATTACTTGGCTGGCTGCTTTGATGAGGATTTTTTTGGGTACCCATTTTGTCAGAATTGAAGAAAACTTGCCTGGCCATCCAATGGTCACGAACACTTGTTTCTTTTTTAGAGCAGTTAACGACGCCTGAACTACATCTGTAGTTGTCTGAATGGAAAAGGGATTCTTGGGTTTAAAGCCTGCTATAGAATGAAAATTGGTTTCGGTTTGTCCAGGACAACAGGCTTGTATTTGAACGCCAGTTGATTTGACTTCCTCTGCTAGTGCTTCGGAAAAGGAAATGAGAAATGCTTTTGTCGCGGCATATTCTGCCATGTAGGGAATCGGGAGCATGCCTGCGATTGAAGACACATTAATAATGGCTCCATCTCCGCGTTCTATCATTCCAGGAAGAAATAGCCGAATACTTTCTACCACGGTTTGGACGTGGAGATACAACATCTGCTGAATGGGTTTCATGGGTTGAAATGCGAATTCTCCATAGATTCCAAATCCCGCATTGTTAATTAGGATGTCAGGGGTCTCGCGATAATTTCGAGCGATGGCAAATAATTCATGTGCTGAACCAGATTTGGCTAAATCCAAAATACCTATGTAGGCTTGAACGTCATAGTCGGCTTCCAGTTCGCGAGAAAATTGGGCCAGTCGTTTTTGATCTCGTGATATAAGGAGAAGATCGAACCCCTGGCGTGCCAGCACTCGTGCGTACTCGGCACCAATTCCTCGGGAAGTTCCGGTGATAATCGCAAAAGGGTTATCCGATTTCGTCATGTTTGTTTGTCAAATCACTAAAGGTTAAATGAGTTTTCCTCAGACAAAGATTAAAAGAAAATCGAATGGATTTCAATCAATGGCTAGGTTATCTTACCGTGTCTTTAGGAAGCATCAAGATCGTGGGAAAGAAGTCTAAGCCCATTAATGATGTCAGAGGCCGTGGCCGAAATCTAGGATGAAGGCAATACCTAGTCGCGGATTTTAGGTGGGTTATTGGCTAGCAGGTTGCGTGCTGTTATGTTCCCAAATTTTGCGTAGGGCAGTTGCCGACTTTTGGTCTTGAATGACAACCCGAAGAACGAGGTTTCCAAACTGACGTCGAATAAATTTTAATAAGACGGATCCATTGGCGAATCCGATGGCTAACTCATTGTCGGTACCTTTATTGAATCGGGCTTTCTCTTGATTTGTCGGGAGGTAGCTTAAGGTATGTTGGGCGTCCAATGCTGTGTACAATTCATCAAACCATTCATCGGTGTGCACACCCATATCAATATGAATATGGGTCAGTGTGGCTGTTGGAGGGGGAGGAACCATGGCGGTCGATGTTTCTTTGGCTCCATAAACCAAGGTGAAATACCGATTTTTTCCCAAAATCTCATAGAGGCATTGTGTTTCACTTGAACATCCCTCTAGAGATTCAACTTCGCTTGGCTTCATACCAAATTTTAATTCGCCAACCCCATAAATGGAATTGGCATGTGTCGGAGAGACCACACTTCCAGCAAAGATAATATTGAGGAAACCAAATAACCAAATTCTTCCAAGGCTCGGAATTGAAATACGCATAGTTTCTACTTTTCAGGCCAAGAGTGAGCCGACTTCCTGCATTGGGTTTTTTCTGACATGCAAGCGACGAGAGACCTTAATGGATTTGGTGCCGAAGGGGGGAGTTGAACCCCCATGCCCCAAAGGACACTAGAACCTGAATCTAGCGCGTCTGCCATTCCGCCACTTCGGCATAAGGGAGGTGGGATTATCAGCTTTTGGGGTAAGAGCGTCAAGCAGTGGATCATTAGGCGGAAGTTGCGTTAGATGGAGCCGGATTCGATAGCAAGCACGATTGTTGCCAAAGGCCTTCGATGGCCGACATGCCATCGGTAGGTGTGAGGTCTTGGGTGTTACCAGATATGATGATTCGTTCGCGAATTAATCCAGCAGCGCCAAGCAAGAGAGGTGCGGGAATTTTTGTCGCATCTTCCGCAATTAACACATCAAACCGAATGCGTTTAAACAAGGGATCGGTGATTACGCGGTTTGGCGTGGCGGCCACCATTCGTTTGTTTTGAATAAACGCCTGCCGATTCGTGCCTTCACCGGCCGCAAGCATTTCTCGAATTTTTTTGGTCCCGCCGAGGCGAGAAATTTCATCTTTTAATTCCTCGTATTCAGGACGCATGTCTTTGGGAATCACAGCTTCTGAGTATAATCCCCGGATACGGACCTGAGCAATTTCTACTTCTTTCATTAACTCTGTGATTTTCTCTTTATAGATTGCGCGATATTCCCCAAGAGTTTCAACGTTCTTTCCCATTGTTTGCATGCCGAGTCGTTTCCATATGGGTAACTTTTCGTAGTCTGCTAAAACTTTATCAATGTCCTTGATCTTGCCTTGAAACTCACTCACCTGGGCGAGCAATCGCCATTCAAGCAGTTTGACTTCGTTTAAGTCACGCTGTTTTTGTCCCTTATGCGCCAGGATTGGTGTGAGCTCGCGAAACCGATTGTATTTTTGCCGAAGAGCATCTTTATTGGATCGCGATTTCGCGAAAAACAAATGCATTTGAGCTTCGAAGCCAAGTTCTTGTAGCGCAACTCCTGAACATTGGGAAAGAACAGGAACTTCATAGCAACTTAATAGGCTCTTATAGGGAAGAGGAGCATCACGTAAGGTTTTTGCAAAAAATCCTAGAAGTTCACTGACCATCTGATGGTTTGGGGCAATCAGCAATACGCGTTTTCCTTTTCGCATCAGATCTACTACGACAGGTCCAAGTCTGGACCAACGGCCGGCCCGGTCATTACTCCATAATATAGACAGGACTGCAGCCGATGCTCCGGTTCGAGCTGATCCATGGTTATCCGTTCGCTCTGGATCGAGCCAGGGGACCAATCGCTCTGCAGGTCCTAGAGCATAGGATTCGGGTTTGGTAGCCATCTCTTGTAATCGTTTTGACGCTGTGACAAAAAATCCCGATGTGTCTGGCACAATAGTATTGTCCTCAAACGACTGACCTAAGGAGTCCACCGTTTGGATAAGGATATCGCTTCCAAGGTGGCGGAGGGAATGTCCTTCGGTTGGTTCTAAATCCCCAGGGGGTACGATAGTCAGAGGGATGTCCTCAAGAAAGGTCATTTGAGAAGGAAGGGCTAAGGTGTAGAGGTTTAAGCTTCCAGCTTTTCCTATTTTTTTGGTCTGAGGAGATTCAATGGGATTATCCAAACCTTTAGCAATTGCTTCCTCTTTTTCCGAGGCTAATTGGCGGGAGTAATGTTGAAGTAAGTCGAGCAATTTCATGGTGTCAATTCATGTTCAGGATCGAGTGCTTTTTGCACGCAGATGGCCACGCATGCCAAACCGCCGGTTACGGGTTGACGATCAAAGGCACAACCTCGTTGGCTAGTGCAGGCCGCAATAAAAGGAATTTTGGTGGAAAAGTCGAGGTCTTCTAGAACTTGGGCACGGACCTGGCCTTCTTCTGAGACAGAGAGTATTACCACGCGGTTGTGATTATCATCTTCCAAAATAGCGGCTTTGGGAGAAGGCGCTATCATCGATCGTGCTGCGCGGATTTCCGGCAAATCTAGATTTGCCCTCACTAAATCTTTTGGGGCTTGAATCGTTTGGTGGCTCATTCGGACGTTCAGGGATGTTAGGTTAGGTGTTTCGATTTTGGCCGAGTTTTTATAGGAGGAACTGAGGAGTTGTTCGGCCATGATGTTGCTTACTACTAATAACCCAAATACAAAGCATGTGATTCGAAATGAGGCTAAGGTTTTGTGTGTCATCACATCGGCATTGTAGTCAAGGCTTTAACCTGGTGTCGAGGAAAGGTGGGATTTTAGGAAGGCAGGTGTTTCTCCACTTTTTAATTCTTGTCAATATTTTGGTCAGTTGATAAACCGCGGATTTCTCCTGTCTGTCGCAACGACAAAAAACCTTACCTAGTTCCTATTCTCCCTTCTGATGCAGCTAAACAATTGCAAAAATTGACATTTCTCTGGGTGAACCTTATGATCCTCTCTTTTGTCAAGAGCCTAAAGGAGGAGTTGGGACAATGAAGGTAATCCTTCAAGAAAATGTGGATAATTTGGGGTATGTGGGTGATATCTTGGATGTGGCTAATGGATATGCGCGGAATTATTTATTGCCACGTAAGAAGGCCATGGAAGCCAACACTCGGAATGTAAAGGCTTTAGAACACGTTAAATGGGTGACCGCGGCTAAAGTCAAACAAGTGGAGCAAGGATTAAAGGGCGAAGCGGAAAAATTGTCCGGGGTTTCCCTCACTTTTGAAGTTCAAGCCGGTAAGGATGATAAACTCTTCGGGTCTGTGACTTCCAAAGACATTGAGGCCAAATTACTTGCTCAAGGGTTTGAGGTGGACCGCCGCAAAATTCAACTTCCTCAACCCCTAAAAGAGTTGGGCAATACAAAGATAAGTGTAAAATTATTTAGGGATATTAACGTGGAAATTTCCGTGATGTTGGTGAAGAAAGGCGGTGAGTCTTCTGCTGCTGAAGGGGTTACAGAAGCCAAGGAACCTGCTGAAATAGCTGAAAATGTGGGAACTGAGGCTGAATCTCCGGAGTGAAGTTGAATCTTAAGAGTATCTATGGGAAACGCTGTTGGCAGGTTAAAGGCGATCCAGGAAACTGATCCGCAAGTGTATACTGCGCTCCGCGCGGAAGAAAGACGGCAGCGGGATAAGTTAGTCCTTATTGCCTCGGAAAACTATGCTAGCTCCGCTGTGCAAGCGGCCCAAGGATCGCTTATGACCAACAAGTATGCCGAAGGCTACCCGGGTCGTCGCTATTATGGGGGATGCCAGCATGTGGATACAGTTGAGGAACTGGCCATTCAACGCGCAAAACTGTTGTTTGGGTGTGAGCATGTCAATGTACAACCACATTCTGGTTCTACGGCCAATATGGCGGCGTATCTTTCGGTTTTGAAGCCTGGTGATACGATTTTAGGCATGGATCTTTCTCAGGGTGGGCATCTCACTCACGGTAGCAAGGTAAATTTTTCCGGAAAGATTTTTCAGTCCTATTTCTATGGGTTGAATCCTGAAACTGAATTGATCGACTACGACGCAGTCCAGCGCGTGGCTGAGGAGTGCCGGCCGCGAATGCTCGTAGTAGGCGCAAGTGCGTATTCTCGAATCATTGATTTTGAACGGTTCAAGCAGGTTGCCCAATCTGTTGGCGCTTACTTCATGGTCGATATTGCTCATATTTCCGGGCTAGTTGCTGCTGGATTACACCCAAGTCCGGTTCCATACGCGGATTTTGTCACTGCCACCACGCACAAAACATTGCGTGGGCCACGAGCAGGAATGGTAATGTGCAAAGCTGAGCATGCTAAGGCCGTAGATAAAACCGTGTTTCCAGGTTTACAAGGCGGACCACTTATGCATGTCATTGCAGCAAAAGCCGTTGCATTTCAAGAAGCGTTGTCCCCAAGTTTTAAGGTGTATCAGAAACAAATTTTGGCGAATGCCAAGGCCCTGGCTAAAGGATTTAGCAATCGAAAGTATCACGTGGTTTCTGGGGGGACCGACACGCATCTCTTTCTTATGAATTTGACCTCGAAAGGGGTGACTGGCAAAGAGGCCGAAATGGCGCTGGATGCCGCGGGTATTATCGTAAATAAAAACACTGTCCCTAATGATGAGCGGTCGCCCGCTATTACCAGTGGTGTTCGGATTGGGACTCCGATTGTCACCACACGGGGAATGGGGACGAAAGAAATGTCTCAAATTGTGGCCTGGATTGATGAAGTGCTGCAGCATCACGAAAACAGACGAATCCAACGACGGATTGCTAAAGAAGTGAAAGCCTTATGCAGCCGCTTTCCCATTTTCCAGACCTCTCCCTTAACATCAGCGTAATCGCGATCATATTTACTCATGAGAAGATTCCATCGACACAAACATTTTTGTTGTGTTGGTGTGACATGTATCAGCCAATTCATGACCTGGGTATGACTGAGTCGAGGACTGTAACGCATGCGATGCCCCTATTGTAGTCGGATTGACGATAAAGTGATTGATTCTCGAACTGCACGAGAAGGTGAAGTGATTCGCCGGAGACGGGAATGTCTTAAGTGCAAGCGTCGGTTCACTACCTATGAGCGCATTGAGGAAAACCTGCCTGTTCTTGTTAAGAAGGATAATCGGCGTGAGACGTTTGATCGAAGTAAAATCATGGCCGGATTAAAAAAGGCTTGTGAAAAACGTCCCATAAGTAGTGCTGTACTTGAAGGAGCGGTGGATCGAATTGAAAAACATCTACAAGAATACGGAGAATCTGAAGTGCCAGCTCGTGTGGTCGGCGAAGAAGTCATGCGCGAGTTGCACGAACTGGATCAGGTGGCCTATGTCCGATTTGCCTCAGTGTATAAGGAGTTTAAAGATATTGATCAATTCATGGAGACGATCAGGTCATTGGCTCAAGATCAGGGAAAACTCTAGGAAAAATTGTGAAGCGTATGTTGGAGCAAGATGGTCAAACCATTCTATTTTTTAACCACGATTAATTTCTAGTGTGAAAATATGCCATCCTCTGCTGTTTCTACTAAACGGGCTGCCTCACGTCGCCAGCCTGCATCTGCTCAAAAACCTAAAGCTAAATCTGTCCGTGGGAAATCCGCTCAGGCTACGCGTGTAGCCATTCTTGGAGGGGGCCACGGTGGAAAAGCCTTGTTGGAAATTTTTGCTCAAGATCCGCTCGCTCGCATCGTTGGATTGGCTGAAAGTAAAACCCGTACCTCTGGTACAAAGTTGGCAAAACAATTTGGGGTGCCTGTGACGAAAGACTACCGTGAGTTGCTCAAGCTTAAGGATGTAGATTTGATTATTGATGTCACGGGGAACGCGGAAGTCGGGCAAGTTTTACAAAGGATTCGAAGACCAAAGCTGGCCATTATTGGTGGGGCAAGTGCCAAATTTATGTGGCAACTGATTGAGGCGCGAATTCGGGCGACGATGGAAATAGAGAAAACTCTCATCCGGTACCAATCGTTGTTTCGGCGATTTGTTAAAGAAGAAGCTGAGCGAGCTGTTCATGAAGAGCGGACACGCATTGCCTGTGAGATTCATGATGGTTTAGTCCAAACATTGGTCGGGGTTAATTTCAAAATGGAACGTTGTGTTGAGTTGGTTTCCCAGGATGCGACCAAGTGTACCAATTTGATGAGGGAAGCCAAATCCCAATTGAAGCATGGGATTCAAGAGACTCGACAGGTAGTTTTTAACCTGCGTCCTGGGCAGGAGGAAAAACTAGAATTATTTCCAGCGCTTTCCCATTTTTTGAAATCCTTTGAAAAACAGCAGCGTGTCAAGGTAGTGTTTGAGCATCGTGGCGATGACTCATCCCTAGCCCCGAAGGCAAAAGTGTTTCTCTTTCGGATCGTACAGGAGGCTTTGCAGAATACTTCCAAGCATGCGAAAGCCACAAAGGTGGTTGTGCATATCGAAGTAAATCATGATATGCTCACGACTTCAATCCAAGATAATGGCAAGGGGTTTGACGTGCAGGCGGTTTCCCGTGATCCGGACAAGTGGGATCACTTTGGGCTTCGTGGCATGAAAGAGCGTGCCAAACTTCTTGGCGGGGATGCGCGATTGCGATCTGGCAAAGGGCAGGGGACGACGGTCATTGTTCGCATTCCTTTGGGTAGAAAGGACGTGGAGCAGAATGGCAAAAAAAATTAAGGTGTTGATTACCGATGATCATCGTGTTGTGCGGGAGGGGTTGTCTGCTATCCTAGAGACCAAAGAAGAAATCGAAATTGTAGGCGAGGCCAAAGATGGTGGGGAAGCCGTGGAAAAGGCTCGTCAGTTATTACCCGATGTCATTGTGATGGATGTAAGCATGCCAGGAATGACTGGAGTGGAAGCTACGCGGATCATCAAACGCGAACTCCCACATATCGGCATTATTGCTCTGACCATGTACGAAGACCAACAGTATATTTTTGATCTTGTGCGGGCCGGCGCTACTGGGTATTTGCTAAAAGATTCAGATTCAACGGAAATTTTAGCGGCCATTCGAGCTATTTCAAAAGGCGAATCCCTAATCCATCCTTCTGTTGCCAGTAAAATTCTAGCAGAATTTTCCTTGCTCGCTGAGGGCAAGGGGAAAAAGAAGTCACTGTTAGACCACGATTTGACGGAACGGGAGATTACGGTGCTTCGGCTTGTTGCTGACGGAAAAACCAACAAGGAAATTGCCAATGTGCTGGATCTCAGTGAAAAGACAGTCAAAAATCACGTCAGGAATATCTTCCACAAACTCCATGTCTACGATCGCACCCAGGCTGCCATTTTAGCTATTCGCAAAGGGATTATCGAACTTGAACCTCATCCGTAAATTGGTGTTTGTTCTGTTCTGATCGAAAAGGAGAGGTGCTTATGGCCAACGTCACATTACTTGTCTCGTCGACTTGCTCGGCTTGTCCATCGGCGAAAAGTCTGTGGAAGCAAATGCGAGCCAAACATAGTTTTAGTTATCGAGAAATTGATATCAGTACTGCTGATGGTCAGGAACTTGCTGAACGACATGCGGTTCGTGCAGTGCCGGCTTCTATAATCAATGGCCGGTTGACCTTTGTTGGGGTGCCGACTCGTCAAAGCATTGAGAAAGCTCTCGCCGGACGGGGTGGGTAATCTCTGGGATATTTTATCGTATGAGTGTTGACCGACCATTTGGCATGGATCCGGATGAGCCAGATATCGAATTACCTATTCTTCCTCAGCTAAATTCCGGACCAGCCCCGGATTGCCCGTTTTGTGGTGACCCCATGACTTTTATTGATGCGGAATGGGGATGCTCCGATTGCAATGGAGAGTTGCTCGGCCCAGAAACCGGGTAACCTCTTGTTTTTTATCATTTCTTTTACTCTTCGAAGGTAAACACGCTATCCTCCCATGCTTCGTGTTGTCACGGGACCTCTGTATTCCGACCTTGAAGATGCGATAGCCGAGCATCTCAAATCTTTCCGAGTCCAATATCCAATTGAGCCGTTGACCATCGTCGTGCCTTCGCAATATGCACGGCTTCGCCTGCAATGGGTCTTATGCACACAACGGAACCTTTCACTATTTCACGTTCATATCCTGACGTTTTTTCAATTAGCACTACAGCTAGTGGAGGAACAAGGGCAGTTAATATCCGATGCCATTCGATCGGACAATTTTTTCCGTGAATACATACATCAATTGATGCGTCGACGAAAAACCGTGTTGCCGCATTTGGCAGGATTAACGGAGATTCCAGGAGCGTGGACGAATCTGTGGAAAACAATCAAAGACCTGAAAAATGGAGCTGTGGATGCGCAGTTTGCTCGAGAGGTGCTTCGGCACAATTTTCGGGATATCGATCCCATTTGCGAATCGGTGTTCATGCTCTATGATTCGTACTGTGAGGAACAGAATCGTTTGCAGATCTTTGATTGCGATGATGTCGCCAAAATTGCCAAGACGGGTGTGGCTTCTTCGACATTCCTCTCTCAACAGAGACAAATCTGGTATTACGGGTTTTATGATTTAACACAGGTTCAGTTAGATCTGTTTCATGCTGTTGCCCAGTCCTATACCACATCCGTGTATTTCCCAATTGTTCGAGATCATCCGGCCTATCAATTCGCGCAACAATTTTTTGATCGTCATATCCTCGGTTTGAGCGTTGAAAGTGTGCGGCATCATTCAGGTGGGCGTCAGATATCAGTGCTTCAGGACCTTTTTGCTCAAAGAGGCTCAATCGACAGTCAGCAAGTGTATAGCGATAGTCATCCGGCTGACGAAAATTGCAAGCCGACTTGTCAGATCGTTTACGCCCCTGGAGGTGAAAATGAAATGCGAATCGTGTGCAAGGAAATCCTGCGGCATGTGGAGGAAAATCAAATCCCATGGCATGAAATTGGGGTTGTTGGGCGAACTTTATCAGGCTATGAGCAGGTCCTGCCTCGTGTTTTTTACGAACATGGGATTCCGTTTAATACGACTATGCAGCGGTCTCTAGTTGCCTACCCTTATGCTCAAATTCTGTTAAGGCTTTTATCCATTTTTATATCAGATTTTCAGCGTGACCATGTTATGGAGGTGCTGACCTCACCCTATTTCCATTGGAGAATCTCTTCTAGGCAAAGGGAATTGCCTCGTCCAGACCTTTGGGATCGAGCAAGTCGCCGGATGGGAATTGCCAAAGGGCTTGAAGAATGGAAGCGCTTCATTCGGGCGATGAAAAACGAGTGTATGGTGAGCCAAGACGCATCGAACGAGAGAAATTGGACTGTATTATCTGATCAACAAATTGATTTGTGCGATACCACATTGAATGATTTGTTCGAAGGAGTAGCCCGTTTTCCACTGCAGGCTACCTATGAAGAGTTTGTGGCACGGACCCTTCAATTAATGAACGAGTTTTTGGTAGTGCCGTACACTGAACAAAGTACAAAATCGATGACTTTGGATTTATGGACCAACATGCACTCTCTCAATTTTGAGCAGCACAATCATGCCCAGATCTTTAAGGCTGTCTGTGATCAATTCAGAGACATACGCCTGCTCACAAAGATATCAGAAGTGGTGACGATTTCTGAGTTTGTTAAGACTGTTCAGCGATTTTTTGAGGGAGCCTTAGTGCCCGTGCATCAAACAACTGACAACATTCATGGGGTATGGGTGTTGGATGCTATGGCTGCGCGAGGATTTTCCTTCCGAGTGCTATTTGTGGTGGGAATGAATGAGCATGTTTTTCCTCGTCATATTCGAGAAGATGCGTTTCTAAGAGATTCAGTGCGCCGGTTTTTGGATGTCAACTTGGGATTCAAGGTGCCAGAGAAGGTCTCAGGATATGAAGAAGAACAATTGTTATTTTATTTGTTAGTCAACTCTGCAACTGATGCTGTTACGCTGTTGACTCAGCGTGCCGATACGCAAGATCAGCCTTCCGTTCCTTCTTGGTATCTCAACGACTTCCAACGGTGTGTCGGAGATATTTTCAGCATTGTTGTGTCGAAGCGGCTGGGTCAAAAACGTTCTACTCTATCGCAATATGCCGACAAATGGCTTACCTCAGAGGAAATCCGGATAGGTTGGATGTTCGACCGGTGTCTACCGGGTTGGGGTCTTGCCCAAAAAACGCCAGGCTGGCTGGCGGTGCGACGTGGAGTTACTTCCTTGGCTTCTCAAGAGTCCTCCTCTCCGCGACTCAATCGATTCGATGGAATGACGGGAAACCTTCCGGAATGGTGGGATGCGATGCAGAGTCGAGGCATGTCTCCAACCGCACTCAAAGAATATGCTATTTGCCCATTTAAATTTTTTGCGAAACATGTTCTCAAAGTAGATCCGGTTGACCGTTCGGAATTCGAGATTGGTCTTGGAGTGCGAGAAATCGGAAGTTTATTGCACCAATTGTTTAGGGAATGTCTGTTGGCTCTTTCCGAGCATGGATATTACCAACAGATGAAAAAGTCGTCGGCGGAGAATATCTCAGAACTTCTTCAATCCATTTTCGTCGGTGTATTCCAGCACTATGAACAATCGTATCCCACGGGGCATCCTTTGGTTTGGGAATGGCAGCAGGAACAACTTAGTGGCGCAGTCAGTCACGCTATTTACCAGGAATTTTTTAACCAGGATGAAGATTGGATTTCCGTGGGTTTAGAGCAGCCTATCAAAGGCATAATGCCACTTCTGCTGGACGATGACGTATGCGAATTATCTCTTTCTGGACGAATCGATCGAATCGATTGGTCGCCCTCCCAACACACTTCTCGAATCATTGATTACAAATACAAAGCATCTCCGAGATCAATTCTCACATCTCAAGCATTGGCGCGAGAAGTGGTTCGATGCAAGGAACTTCAACCGCCTCTCTATTTTCTGCTAATAGAAGGGGGAACTCTCGCATTGCCGAATTATTCAAAATTGGGAGTGCTTCAAGGGTTGTCTTGTTCCGGAGTCTGGTTCCATTATCTAACAGCAGACAGTCTGGGGTCGATCGGGACTTTTACCTCAGTTTCCTTTACCGCGAGTCGCTGGAAATCACTGAAACCGCAAATTGAGAAAAACATAAAAACGTTGATGACCGGCATTCAACGGGGCGAGTATTTCATTGTGCCTGGTTCTGACTGTCGGATCTGTGATTTTCGTACCATCTGTCATCGCACGCAATCTTTGAGTCGCTGGCGTGCCGAGGTAGATCGTGCACAAACCAAAGGGCACCGGGATGTCCGTTTCACCAAGCTGGCCACAATAGCGGAGTCAGATAGGGAAGCTAAAAAAAAGTGAAGGTGTTCTCAGATTTCGAAATAATACCTTTTGGCTAAGAATAATTTTTTTCGATATGAGTCTTCCTCTTGCCGATCAAGTAGCTCGTGAACGCGCGGCCACTGCTAGCAATGAAAATATTGTGGTGACGGCTGGTGCAGGAACGGGCAAGACAACCCTTCTCATTGATCGATTGACCCATCTGTTGTTTCGTCCTGATCGACGATTGACTATTGGACAAATCGTGGCGTTGACGTTTACCAACAAAGCTGCCAATGAAATGAAAGTACGACTTCGTCAACGGCTTCAAGTGATGCAGGATCTGGCTCGAGCAGGATGGAGTGAGAAAGACTCGCAAAACCACGAAGCCAAAGTGATACGAGACCTTCAGATACTTTATGGTCTTACTGATCAGCAAATAGCTGATGTAGCCGAACGCACTTTTTATGATTTAGAACGTGCGCATATCGAGACGATTCACAGTTTTGCGGGATATGTGCTTCGGTTATTTCCAGTTGAAGCAGGAGTTGATCCTTCGTTTCAAGAGGATGATGGTACGCAATTCGCATCACATTTTCATGAAGAATGGAATCGATGGTTAAATCATGAGTTGCAGAAAGATGGGCCTAATCGAGAGTGTTGGCGAGCCATATTACGATTGGTGCGTTTGGAGGATTTGGAAAAATTTGCTTGTGCCCTAATGAATGAACTTCTGCCGTCTGGATGTCTAGCTGTTATCCAGGATGATGAGTCCATCCCACAGCCTATTCGTAACTGGATCTTAGGGCTTCTTCAGACCGCTCGTGAGTTGCGGCGGGCCCATGATAAAGAGCAAAAATTGGAGTTGTTATTGGATGAGGCCATAGATCAGTTGAATGAGGCGTTTCGTGGCGCGCCCTTCGAACCAGAGATTCGTGAGTCTCTTCGTAACGCAGTGATTCCTTCAAAACCGAAATCATGGTCAGACGAAGATTACTTATATGCTCGGTCTATTGTGAAGGTAGCTCAAGCCTATCAAACCTTGGTCCCCAAGGCCTTGCGAGATTTTCTTAGAGTCCTGTTGCCTTTTTTGGGGCAGTGCCAGCGGACTTATCTCAATGCTGGGTGGGTATCTTTTGATGGGTTAGTAGTAAAGGCCCGTGATCTTCTCCGGGATAAGCCACGTGTTCGACGTGAGATTAAACAACAATTTCAAGCGATTTTGGTGGATGAATTCCAAGATAGCGACCCGGTTCAATATGAACTGATTTTATATGTAGCGGAAAAAGCAAATCGTGAAGCGCGTGCATGGTCACAGATTCAATTAGAGCCAGGGAAGTTGTTTATTGTGGGCGATCCCAAACAATCGATTTACGCTTTTCGCCGTGCGGATATCGAAGCCTATGATTTCGTGGTTCATGATCTGGTTCTTGATCAATCCGCTCAAAAAGAACCACTAAATTTGTGTAGTAACTTTCGATCGCACGCTGGCGTATTAGATCCGGTTAACGCCTTGTGTCGGCGATGGTTTCCGGATGAGGCGATCAAAGGTGTGCAGCCTCGGTACGAAACACTTGTACCTGTTGAAAGAGATTCCAAGATGTTCAAAGACGAAGGTGTCCAAATCCGAATCGTGAAGTCTGCCGAAGATATAGTCAACGCAGATGCGGCTACACGGGCCGAGGCACAGGAACTGGCTCGATGGCTTGCCGAAGAAGTGCTCAATAAAGATTCAGTATGCCTGAATGGCGAGTCCTCGCTGATTCAACCTCGTCATGTGGCTATCTTATTTCGAACGCTTACAAATCTGCGTGTGTATGTCGAGGCCCTTCGATGGCATGACATTCCTTTCGTTACGGAAGGCGAAAAACATTTTTTTGAGCGGCAAGAGATTGTGGACTTTATCAACCTATTGAGACTATTGGCTGATCCTTATGATCGTACCGCTATGGCTGGGGTATTGCGTTCACCTTTAGGCGGCTGTTCTGATGATATGGTGGCTCATCTTTTTCTTACAGGGGAAATTGATGATTGGCATCGAAAGTCTTTATCCACGGCAATACCAGAGATATTTTCGGTTTTGCAAAATTTGAGAGATTATGTATTCACACAACCAGTAGCAGATGCTCTGGACTATGTATTGAGACAAACGCCATTTATGGAGTTGACAGCTGCTTCACTGAATAGTGAACAGGCTGTAGCAAACGTTCGGAAACTGCAGGACTTAGTCAATGCCCATGCTATGCAATCGGGCATGGGGTTTCGAGGCATGGTGCATACACTTACCCAATGGATTCATGATCCTCCGGCTGAAGCTGAGAGTTCCTTGGTAGATATGGAATGTGAGGACGAACCACGGGGAGGCGCTGTTCGGCTCATGACTATTCATAAATCTAAGGGGCTAGAATTTCCTATGGTTATTGTGGCTGGGTTACACCACGGGGTTAATCGGAACGAAGAACGCATTTGGGTCGATCATGATTGGTTGACTGGTTGTGCAGGCATGCGCTTGGGTTCTTATTATTCACTAGGTGGTTTATATCTTGAATCTAAAATGGTGGCGCGGCAACGAGCCGAGCAGATTCGTATATTGTATGTTGCTATGACGCGAGCCCAACGTCGGTTGGTCTTGTCTGCGGGATGTCCGACTACTTCAGGGGGGCTGTCTCGTGGATTCTTTGGTATGATTCTCAGTGGTTTGGAAATTGGGCCCGAGATGCTTCTTTCATCAGAACAGAACCCAGGGCCTCGGCGGTTGACAATTGGTACCATCCAGATCTTGCTAGAAGTGGTCACCGATTCCAAAGCAAATAACTATGGTCTGCGACAACGTTCACAATCCTGGCAGACCATAGAATCCGATGATCCTGCAACAGCTTCCCCCTGGGCTTCACGTTATGAAAGAATGTTCGATGGGTATAGACATCCGTTATTTGTAACTCCTACGAGTTTGGGAAAGGTCATGCCCCTCTCGTATTCAAGGTTGAAGCCAGGTACACTTGAGGGCCAGGATGCTTCACTGCAGGATGGTGTTCCTGTTCGTTCACGTGATCGACAAATCCTAATAGGAATATTGGCCCATCGCGTGCTAGAAACCTGGAATTTTCAGGATGATCCGGAGAAACTCCCCGCATGGAGTGAGAATGTGTGTCGTAGGGGAATTCCCGACGAGTGGGTGGAGGATGCCCCGGGGCTTGTGAATGAATTATATGATATGTTTAATGCCTTTGTTCGTACCACTCCCTATGCTATCCTGAGTCAGGCAGAGATCTTGGGGCGAGAGGTGCCCATTACCGTCCCGTGGCAAGCTAGATACCTGTCCGGGGCGATAGATAAGAATGATACGCCTGCGGTGCTTCATGGAGTCATTGATGTGGTGTATCGCTGGAAACATCAGATTTGGATGGCAGATTATAAAACCGCTCTGGTCAATCCAGAAATCTTAGAGCAAGTAGTTGCCAACTACCGCGTACAAGCGACAGCTTATCGTGAGGCTCTTCAAGGAGTGTTTGTCGATGCTTCGGTTAAGGCCAAACTTATCTTTGTGCGCAATGGTTCTTCGGTTGAAGTGTAAGGTAGATGGAAAGAATGATCCAAGTCAGAAAGGAGCAGAATAATGAGCCATCGTAGATGGACATTAGGTTATATTATGGTTGGGATGGTGGTGTTGGTGGCTTGTTCCAGCACGCCTCAGCCCGTGAAGCAACCTACGCTGAATGCGCCGACAATTGTAAGTCCGTCTGTGAGAGCCGCAATATCTGAAGGCAACCGATTATTTGCCTCGGGCCGTTACCAAGCGGCTAAAATACAGTATGAAAAAGCTATCCTGGCTCAAAAGACTGTGGCCGAAGCCCACTATAATTTGGCGCTCGCTCTTGATTATATGGGGAAGCGGGATGAAGCCAGACCCCACTATATGGAAGCCGCGAATTTAGCACCTGGACATCAAGTAATATGGAACTCACCAGTGTTGCGCCGCTATGGTGATGTCAAGGTCGAGGGCAGTGGTGGTGCCATGAGGCCGGGAATTCCAGGAATAGGAGGAGGAGGAGGGATTATGGGCGGAGGTGGTAGCACCGGAGGAGGGGGGAGAGCCGGAGGCTTCTAAAAATTTCTTCAATCGGTGGATATTGAGCGGTTCTGATAACCCTTTACAATCATCAAAACTCCGAGCAAAAACATAGGAATGCTTAAGAGTTGTCCCATGGTTAGTGGGCCAAGTAGATAGCCCAGGTGTGCATCCGGCTCTCGGAACAATTCCACAAAACTTCGGAAAAAACCGTAACCGGCAATGAATCCCCAAAAGACCGTGCCAGGAGGGGTATTTCGTCGGCCAACAATCCACAGCAAAAGAAATAGCGCGATGCCTTCTAGGCCGGCTTCATAGAGTTGTGATGGGTGGCGGCACACATTACCCCCTCGGGGGAACACCATACACCAATCCACATTCGTGGCACGTCCAAAGAGTTCACCATTAATAAAATTTCCAATCCGACCAAACCCCAACCCTATAGGCACGGCTTGAGCTGCGAGGTCTGCAATGGTGTAGATCGCAAAATCTTTTTTCCGGCAAAATAACCAGACAGCCAAACAAGTTCCGATGAGTCCACCGTGAAAAGACATCCCGCCTTCCCAGACCGCCAAAATACTTAACGGGTGTTGGATATAATAGGCGGCATTGTAAAACAAGGTATACCCAAGTCGCCCACCAATAAACACGCCAAGTGCTGCATATACAATGAGGTCGTACAATTGATCCTTGCGGAGTGGGATTTGCTTGGCTTGTGCACGGGAGTGAATCAAAAAATACGCCCCTGCCAGCCCTATCAAATACATCAGCCCGTACCAGCGAAATTTCAATGGCCCAAGACCGAAAAACACCGGATCAATTTCCGGAAAAGGAAGGGCGGAGAGAATAGGAAGGTCAAACGAAAATATCATGAAAAAATCCAAGCCAAAATTATGAAATAGTTTCAAGCATACTTGATGCTAAAAGTTTGAGAAGCTAGTGCATCGTAGGGAGGAGTCAGTAGTTTTTCAAGGGACTAGAGGTAGGGCACTGTTGTTTTTGAGAGATGACTCCCTCATTCCCGACTTTAGTGAATCGGGAGGCCAGGCTTTCTTTATCCCGAGACTCGATAGTTTTGAAAGATTGACGAATTATAAGAATTCTTAGGGTGAGAGCTAAACCGCTCTATAGCAATCTTTTCAAAACCAAGACAAGAAGGAAGAAAAATGCTCGTTTTTCGACTAAAGGTGTTGGGAGTAATAAACAAAAAACTAAAATTTTAGAAAAAACATACTTCCCTTTCCTTACTCTCTTCCATTCTACTGCTAATGTGCTATAAATGACTGTTTGGCCTTTTTCGTTTTTGGGCCATTTCGAGCTACCCAATATCTGGGGAAATTTTTCCATGATTAATCATTTGAAGGCTTTGCCGCCCAATATTGTGTACACAATTGCCCCCAAAGATTATGTGGTGCGGGGGTATGATTATTTTTATGAGGAACGGCTGGAATCATTTCGATGGGAACATGACCGGTCACGATTAACGGCTGTGGTGCTGGGTTCAAAGCGGTATGCCGTGGGTTTTTCCATTGTTGATGACCAATTAGAATACTTGTGCAATTGTCCCATTTGGCACAATGAGACGCAATGCAAACATGTGGTTTGCGCGTTACTAACCATTATAAATTTGCTTTCCCCGCTTCATTTTAAAGTGACGAAACATCAACCGCGCCGGTTGGAAAAGCTACGAGCAGCCTTGCTGTACGATGACAGTGCAAACTTTCAAAAATTTCGAGGACTGGGTTCATCAGAATCCGTGATTCATTCAGGGCCCGATAATTTTGAACTTGTGATTCAACTCCGCGAGCAACATCCGGAGGTGTCTGTTCGTAACCATGGACAGCGACTATACACGCTTCGAGGTGTGCCGGAGACGCTTGCCTATTTTATCGGTGATTTTTACCACTCCTTCCCCGTGCATCGTGATCGGTTTACCCGGCACCTTCAAATCGCGGGCAATCGGTATCCCATTATTTTTGAATGTGATGGTGAGTCCATGCGGGTGAAATGGGAATCCTTTCATCGGTGCGAAATGCATACAGAGTTGGATGTGGCAGAAGGGCAGGTTGTGCTTCGACCTTTGTATTTTCTCGATCGAATGGCGCGAAAACGTGTGAAATTATTTTGGGACTATGCTGTGGATTTGGAACGGCAGGTTTTGGTGAGGATGGAGGAACAGAATGAATGGGATGTTCAAGCCAAGCTCTACGATGAATGGATATATGGTCTAGAGGCCTTGGATGACGAACATATGTTTTACTTGTCCAGGGTCTATCGATACTGGGAACGACTTATGAATCGAGATGAATCGTCTTGGGAACAGTTAAAAGCGGCAATCGTAGAACGGCGACCCATGGCTTTGCCCTTGCGCCGAGCACAATCCATGCCGGTATATATTCCAACCCTGCATCTAGAGGCTATACGTCAACGGTTGGTGGTGAAAGTCAATGGGATCGTGACGCCATTTTCAGGGAAAAACAAAAAACCTGCGCCTTGCGTGCCGCGACATCGTCTGGCTGTCTATCCCGTTCAGGAGGATTCCGGGCCATCGGTATCTGGGCAGTCGATGGCGGTGATTCGGGCCGAATGCTGGTGGGGGGAGTGTTATGCGCCACCTTTTGAACCCGCGTTTAGCTTTTTTTTGTATTTGGCACAATACCCTGGTTTGCCTGTGCCGCTTCGAACAAAAAAACGTAAAAAGGTTTTGCAAGAGGCCTGCATGAAACTTTTGCTCGTATCGAAGCCCACGGAGGTCGAAAATGTTCTGCGGTCTGTCCTTTCAGGAAGAGACTTTCAGCAACTCGATACTAAGCGGGCGGCCAAGCATGTATTAAAACAATTTTTCTCCGCGTATTGGGGTGATGATGTTTGGCTTCAATTTCATTGTGGCCAATGGCAATTGTTGTCCGTGGACAAAGCCCAGGAAGCGAAGATGTATCTACTTCCCTATGAGCAATTTGGTTCGCAGATATTCGAAGGAATGGTGCGACACGATGAAATGTGGTTGTCCTTAGACGTTCTTTACCAGGGTTTGCCGGGTTTATATGATGCTTGCCAGGCGGAAGGTATTGAATTGTTTTATCAGACTAACCCCGTGGCCTTGGCGCAGTGGGAATTTTCTCTTGATGCCCAACGTCATGGAGGCATTGATTGGTTTGAATTGCGCCCGGAGATTTGTTGCAACGGTCAATTAATGACCAAATCTGAGGTCAATGAAGTCATGCAAGCAAGCGGGGTAATGGAAAAGGATGGTGTGGCGCATATCTTTTCCCTCAAGGCACAAGAAGCGTTTCGGGCTTTTTCCTCGGCGTACCAGCAAGAATCGGTTGGACCAGGAAAAGAGAAAGAATGGGTGCGGGTGCCGCGCCTACAGATTTTAGATTGGATAAGGCTTCGGAAGCAGGGGGTTAAAATTACCCTACCACCCGAAGATGAAGCGATACTGGATCGCTTGCTTCATTTAGAACATATTCAGGCCCCTCCACTGCCGCGACGCTTACAAGCCAAACTTCGCGGCTATCAAAAAAACGGGTATGTTTGGTTAGCGTTTTTATATCAACATCGCTTTGGGGCGTGCCTGGCGGATGATATGGGTCTCGGTAAAACAGTGCAGGCTATTAGTATATTGGGCGGCATCAAGGAAGGTATTATTTCTTCATTAACAAATCAGTATGCCCCGCATTTAATCGTACTGCCTCCTAGTCTGCTCTTCAATTGGGAACAAGAAATTAAAAAGTTTTATCCATCCTTCCGGGTGTACTTGTATGTTGGTTCGAATCGGTCGCCAAAGTTTGAAGGATTCGATGTGGTATTGACCACCTATGGTGTGGTTAGGCGGGATATCACAATTTTGGAATCTATTTCCTTTCATGTGATCGTATTTGACGAAGCGCAGGCTGTAAAGAACATGTATGCGGAAACCACTAGTGCGGTTCGTCGGTTGCAAGCTGTGTTCAAAATGGTGATGACCGGCACGCCTTTGGAAAATCATATTGGCGAATTCTTTTCACTTATTGATCTCTGTCTGCCAGGTCTGCTGGGTGACTATGGCAAAATAAAATCGAAAGTCATGTCTGCTACTAAGGATTATCTTGATGTTCTCGAGCGGCGAACTAAACCCTTTGTGTTGCGCCGGACCAAGGAGCAAATTCTCAAAGAATTGCCGGCCAAGATCGAAACCGATGTGTATCTGGATTTAACTGAAAGACAAAAATCACTTTATCAACATACGATTGCACAAATTCGTCCGACTATCGAGGATGCCTATCGCACCAAAACCAAAGCTCAGGCTCGTATTATCGCTCTTACTGCAATCTTGAAATTACGTCAATTGTGCTTGTCGCCAAGATTGCTTTATCCGAATTCGCGCGATTCTTCACCAAAGATTACCTTTGTCATCGAACGTCTGAGTGAGTTGATAAAAGCCGATCATAGCGCGCTCGTGTTTTCTCAATTCACTTCATTTCTCGATTTGGTTGAAGCTGCATTGGTTAACCACCATATTCCATACTGCCGGTTGGATGGATCAACCCCTACAGAAAAACGCAAAGCGCTAGTCAAAACTTTTCAAGAAAGCAAAGAGGCCTCCGTATTTTTGCTCAGCCTCAAAGCCGGAGGACAAGGTTTGAATTTAACCAAGGCATCTTATGTTTTTCACTTGGATCCTTGGTGGAATCCAGCTGTTGAAAATCAAGCCTCCGATCGAGCCCATCGTATAGGCCAAACGCAAAAAGTCTCGATTTTGCGAATCCTCATGCGGCATTCCGTCGAAGAAAAAATGATGACTCTAAAAAAACAGAAATACGCTCTCTATAAAGCGGTTCTCGAAGGTGCTATGAGCCGTGGTTCCAGTGCATCAATTACTAAAGAGGAATTCGATTTTCTTCTGAGTTGAGGCATCTTCCTCATCAATAAGAAAAAATCTTCATTCGAGATGTATTAACCGAGAGACCAGGGTTTTATTATGGTAGAGTCTTTCTCCAACACGACGAGGTTATTTTGTTTCGGTAAAAGCACCAAACCCATTTCTTTTTTTTGCGTGACCCTATGAAATACTGGGCTTTTACCCCGAACATTTTATTATTTCATTTCCTGTGGTCTCTTTGACCTACAAAAACCAATTAATGGCTTTCTTGGTAAGGGATTGTTTTGCTTAAGTTTGACAAATTAATCAAGACATTTGCCTAGTTACTTTATTGCAGGGTAGAGTTTAACAGGTGGATCCGAATGACAGTCATTGCTTAAGGTTAAAAGTCGTTCGTTTTTCAAACCTTTTTAAATGAATCAGGCAGCGTTATTTGAAAATTACAGAGGCATAAGTCGATGTTTCTGTATATAGAAAGGATTTTTTATGAGCGATGAGCAAGTACGGCAATCGACGCCTGGGCAGGAACCCGCTGAAGATAAATTGCTTCCTGGTGTAAAGTATGTTGTGGCTGTGAGCAGTGGGAAGGGCGGTGTCGGGAAGTCTACGGTGGCAGTCAATTTGGGTGTGTCATTAGCCAAGTCTGGAGCTAAGGTTGGGTTGATGGATGCGGATATTTATGGCCCCAATATTCCTATGATGATGGGTGTACCAGAGGCAGGGGGCAAAGAGGGAGAAAAAATTTTGCCGGCGGAGGCTTACGGGGTGAAGGTAATGTCAATGGGGTTTTTTGTGCCAGAGGAAACTGCGGTAGTATGGCGGGGCCCCATGGTACACACAGCCATTCAACAATTTTTCCGGGATGTGTTATGGGGCGAGTTGGATTACTTACTGATCGACCTGCCACCGGGAACCGGCGATGCGCAACTGAGTATATCTCAGATTGTTCCTGTGACCGGAGCTGTTACGGTGACGACTCCTCAGGATGTCGCGTTGTACGATGTTCGCAAGGGACTCAGAATGTTCCAGAAAGTAAATGTTCCGTTGCTAGGGATAATTGAAAATATGAGTTTCTTTGTATGCGGACATTGTGGTGAGCGGACGGAGATTTTTTCTTTTGCAGGTGGCGAGCAGGCGTCAAAGAAATTTGAGATTCCATTTTTGGGGCGGATTCCTTTGGATCCTGCTATCCGGGAAGGTGGCGATACTGGGACACCGATTGTGGTAGCCAACCCTGATTCACCACAGTCCAAGGCTTTTGGTGAGATTGCAGCAACGTTGCGTTCGCAGATTGAGAATAAGGAGAGTGGGGAGCCCCGTTCTTCTTTGAGTGATATGTTGAAAAAGTTGAAGGAGCCAATGGGTTTGAATTAAAGAAAGTTTTTTAATTTATAAGAAAAAGATAGATTCTTGATTGAGAATAGCCAGGATGCTATCTGTAGGGCTATGGTCCATAGCTCTTTAAGTTTTCTACTGTAATGCCTAAAGGAGGAGTAGATGTCGGAACGAGTAAAGATAGCCAATACAGATGAGTTATCCCCGGGTACCGGGATGGTTGTGGAAACAAACGAAAAAAGTTTGGCTGTGTTTAATGTCGATGGGACATTTTATGTGATTGATAACACCTGTGTGCATAGGGGTGGCCCCTTAGGCGAGGGCGATCTTGAGGGTGAGGTAGTGACTTGCCCGTGGCATAATTGGGAGTACAATGTAAAAACCGGTGTGTCCGTGAATAATCCCTCGGCTTGTGTCGCATCGTACCCTGTTATCATTGAGGGAGATGAGATAAAGATCGACCTTTAATAAAGAAGGATTACCTCTGTAGGCCGCGAATACGGTTCGACTTAATTCGGGGCATTGCCTATAATGAAATTGAAACTTTTTTCTTAAACCCATGGACGAATCGTTTTGCTCTCATGCGCCTCAAACGCTGGCTTCTTCTTGCCCCATTTCTATTAACGATTTTTCTACTACAATCATACTTTTGGGTTCCCACCTATGAAAAACAGGCAACGGGTAATCCGAAGCGCCTGGTGACATATATCGAAGGTTCTTCGGGTGACGCCAAAATCCTCAACCCCGTTTTAAATGCAGACACCGCGAGTTCAGGTATTGCCGGCCATGTGTTTGAAGGCCTGTTGGATATGGATGAAAACCTGAATCTTCGAGGACGGTTGGCTAAGGATTGGAAGATCTCGGAGAAGACTTATTTATTTGTTAGTCCTTCAAATCGATTTCCCGACGGTACGGAAGTCACGGGCATGGCTTTAATCAAACGAATTCGATCTGCGCTTCAGCAAGATTCGTTTTCATCATTCTCTGAAAATGTCGTAGGCATTGAGATTTTTCCTCCAACAAATCTGACGCAAAAGATTTCTGTTTGGGAGAAAGGGGAAGACGGAAAACCTAAACGTAAGCAAATCGAGATTTCTTTTGATGTTCCCGAACGCATTGCTTTTTTGCTGCATCATGTGGATCAAGACTTTTTTAAACGTCTATCGCTGGTTGTGGGCGATCGTTATTTAGAAAACTTTCCTTATGAACGTTTTGTCCATTTACCAGAAGGAATAAAACCCGACATCAAAAATCAGGTTTCCGTTAAAGTTGAGGAACTCTTTCCTGTGGCTGAGCACAATCCAATTATCGATTTTCATCTCCGAAAAGGCGTGAGGTTCCATGATGGGCATGAATTTGATGCAGGTGATGTGAAGTTCACATATGAGTCCATCATGAATCCCAAGAATCTTTCGCCTCGCACGTCGGATTTTGAACCCATAAAGGATATGGAAGTTATTGACTCCCACACAATAAGAGTCGTGTATAAACGACTCTTTTCACCGGCGATCAATGCTTGGACTATGGGGATTCTTCCCGAGCATTTGCTGAACGCCAAAGCCATGGAGAGGGAAATGGAAGCCAGGGGTCTTTCGGGGGCGGCACGCAAGGACTTTGGCATGCGGGATAGTCAATTCAATCGATCGCCTATTGGGAGTGGAAGATTTCGATTTGTTGAATGGCAAAGTGATGAGTTTATCCATCTTACGCGGAATGAAGATTATTGGGAAGGTCCCTCAGAATATCATGATTACTACATGCGAATTGTCCCAGATTTATTGACCCAAGAAATGGAGTTTCGGTCAGGGGCAGTTGATTATTATGGTGCGCAGCCCCATCAAGTTTCTCGATACAAACAAGACGCCCAATATCAATCCTTCTCGAGTCTTGGGTTTGGCTATACTTATATTGGTTATAACAACCGTCGTCCCTTGTTTGCAGATTCTGAGGTGCGAAAAGCATTAGGCATGGCTGTAAATGTTAGCGAATTTTTGAAATATTTATTGTACGGGGAGGGTGAACGGATCACGGGGCCATATCCCAAAAATACGCAATGGTATGATCATTCCATTGAGCCGCTTCCCTATGATCCAGATGGTGCGAAAAGAATACTTGAAACCAAAGGTTGGGAACTGAATGCGGAGGGTTGGTTAGAGAAAGATGGAAAGATTTTTGAGTTCAACCTAATCACGAATAGCGGCAACCCCATTCGAAAAAATGTCATGACCATCGCTCAAAATGCATGGAAAAAAATTGGTGTAAAGTGCAATACACAATATTTTGAATGGGCGGTTTTTCTGAAGGACTTTGTGAATACTGGAGACTTTGACGCGGTGGTTTTGGGTTGGAGTATGGGCATTGATCCCGATTTATTCCAACTGTGGCATTCTAGCCAGGCTGGCCCTCAGCAATTGAACTTCATCGGATATAAAAATCCTGTTGTCGATGATCTTATTGTTCGTATTCGGCAGGAATACAACGTTGAGGTTCAACGTAATCTTACCCATCAGTTGCATCGTCTGATTGCAGAGGAGCAACCATATACGTTTCTTTATGCTCCGTTGGGAACTAGAGTTTTGGATAAGAAAATAGTGCTCGTGAGTAGGGAAGATGATGGAACAGAAGAATATGAAAAAATCTATCCCATTAAGAGCGGAGACATTACGTTTCATTTCCATCAATGGCGGAAGCTTGAATTTACTCCCAGGTTTTAATATGAAAAGAAATCTGCTGGTAGGTTTATTCTAGAATGCAAGCCTTTATCATTCGCAATATTCTCCAACGCCTGCTATTGGTTTTTATTGTCTCAATTCTTGCACATTCCGTGATTCACCTTGCTCCCGGGGAACCAAGTGAGGTCGATCCGGCAAATCCCAGAATGAAACCCGAAGACATTGCCAAGATTCGTGAGGCTTTTCATTTGGATGAACCCGCATATGTTCAGTATGCCTATTGGATGCGGGATTTATTTACTGGTGAACTAAAGTCATTTAAAGACAGCCAACCAGTTTTGGGAAAAATTTGGCGGCGTTTTCTTAATTCTCTTCCCCTGTTCATTTGTGCCACATTATTAATATGGACGCTAGCGTTTCCCGCGGGGATTCAAGCAGCTATTCATCGCGGAGCTGTGTATGACCGTTCAACAACTTTCGCCGCGTACGCACTTATTTCGGTTCCTGGATTCTTTTTATCTTATATCGTTATCCTCTGGGTAGTTGATGTGTTTGGAGTGCCAGTCATTGGTTTGAAGACATTTGGTATGGAACATGCCAAACCACTTTTTCAATCCATGGATCGAGTGTGGCATTTGGTGATTCCGTCGCTGATGTCCGCGCTTGGCGGGATGGCTATTCTGTCTCGATATGTTCGGTCGCAAATGCTCGAAGTCATTGGGCAGGATTATGTGCGTACGGCTCGGGCTAAAGGTGCTGAAGAGGATACGGTGATTTATCGACATGCTTTACGAAATGCCCTACTGCCTTTTGTGACGATGTTTGGGTTTTTGCTTCCAGGGCTAATTGGGGGCTCTGTGATTTTTGAACAAATCTTCGCCTGGCCTGGCTTGGGACGGCTGGGATACGAAGCTATTTTAGCTAGAGATTTTCCGGTGATTTTGACATTAAACTTTATTGCAGCGGTTTTAACTCTGGCGGGAACCTTGCTTTCGGATATTCTCTATGCGGTTGTGGATCCGAGAATCAGAACTGGGCTTCAGGGAGATGCCTAGTTTTAATAAGGTTTGTTTGTTGCAATGGAAAACACAAATAACATAGCCAGTTTAATGAATGCTCGAGGTGAAGAACTCCCTGAATCCGAAACTCCGTGGCAGGAGTCCATGCGGTTATTTAAGAAAGATCGCCTGGCTTTGATGGGAGCCTATGTATTGGGATTGCTTTTAATTACCGCATTCTTGGGCAAGGCGCTAACGGAGTGGGTGGTTGTGTTTGATCCGGAGGTTGTTCGGCTTCCTGAAAAATTTTTACCTCCTTTATCGGCTTCTTTAGCCGACAAGGTTTCGGTTGAAGATCGCCCAATTGGTGGTATCTATCTCTTGGGTACGGATGAATTAGGACGAGATGTATTCGCAAGAATGCTCCAAGGGTCTTTCGTGTCGTTGACCATTGGTTTTATTGCAGTTGGAATTTCCCTGATAATTGGCATTGCGCTTGGAGGGCTATCGGGTTTTTATGGAAACGTGAAATTGGGTATGATTAGCGTTGATACACTAATCATGCGCTTCACGGACGTCATGTTATGTTTCCCAACTTTTTTCTTAGTCCTTACGGTCGTCGCGCTTCTACCTCCGAGTATCTATAACATTATGATTGTGATTGGGCTGACAAGTTGGATGGGCACTGCGCGATTCGTAAGAGCAGAATTTTTATCATTGCGAAAACAAGATTTTGTTGTTGCGGCCACTTCAATAGGAGCACCAGAAAAACGTGTGATTTTTCTTCATATGGTTCCTAATGCCATTGCCCCTGTGTTGGTCTCAGCAACTATTGGTGTGGCTACAGCGATTCTCACAGAGTCTGGTTTGAGTTTTCTAGGTTTTGGTGTGCAGCCACCTTATGCAACCTGGGGAAATATTTTAGCCGACGGAAAAGGTTTTATCTTTGATGCTCCATGGCTCTTTTTTATTCCTGGTATTGCCATATTAATTGTTGTTTTGGCATTTAATCTTGTTGGTGAAGGGCTTCGAGAGGCGCTGAATCCAAAACTACGGAGATGATAACAATTGAGTTTATCGAAAAATCACCTTCTTGAAGTATCTAATCTCTGTACATCCTTCTTTGTGGATAAGGGTGAAATCCGGGCCGTGGAGGATGTCAGTTTTTCTATTGAACTTGGTCAAACCTTAGCGTTGGTTGGAGAATCGGGTTGTGGGAAATCTGTCACGGCCTTATCAATTATGCAGTTACTGGATTATCCAGGGAGGGTCGTCAGTGGCAAGATTGTGTTTAAAGGTCTGGACTTGCTGACCTTAGACAATAAAAAAATGCGACAAGTACGTGGCAACCAAATTAGCATGGTATTTCAGGAGCCTATGGCGTCGTTGAATCCTGTTTTCACAATCGGCGATCAAATTGGGGAAGTCTTAGAAATCCATACGACCTTATCCAAAAAAGAAGTCCGGAAAGAGGTGATTTGTTTACTAGAGAAAGTCCACATTCCCTCTCCAGAAAGAAGAATAGATCAATACCCGCATGAAATGTCAGGTGGCATGAAGCAACGCGTGATGATTGCTATGGCGTTAGCCTGCAAACCTGATCTTCTGATTGCCGATGAACCAACCACTGCGTTGGATGTGACAATTCAGGCACAAATCTTGGAGCTGTTAAAAGAATTACAGCGAGAAATGGGCATGGCGATTTTACTAATCACACATAATTTGGGCGTCGTGGCTCATTTTGCCCAAGAGATCATAGTGATGTATGCCAGCCGAATTGTGGAACGAGCGAGTGTGCCCCAGTTGTTTGCCAATCCCTCTCATCCCTATACGAATGCATTGTTGCGTTCGTTGCCAAAGCCCGGCGAGCGAGAGGAAAGACTTGAATCTATCTCAGGCACGGTTCCTTCTCCCTTGCTCTATCCTAAAGGCTGCCATTTTTCGACACGATGTCAAAAAATTTTACCGTGCTGTGCGGATGAGGAACCACCGCTAGTTGAAATTGAACGGGGGCATGAAGCTGTGTGCTGGCTGTACCAAACTGAGACGGTTGGAAAAATGACATAATGGATTCTGCTATTTTCAACAATCAACCTCTTCTTGAGGTCAATCAACTCAAAAAATATTTTCCTGTGCGGAGTGGGTTATTCTCCAAGGTCTCTGCATGGGTCAAAGCGGTGGATAATGTTACCTTTGACATCCAGCCAGGGGAAACCTTTGGATTGGTCGGCGAATCTGGGTGTGGCAAAACTACAGTGGGGCGGACTGTTCTTCGGTTAATGGAACCTTCTGGGGGAGAGGCCATTTTTGAAGGAGACAATATCTTCGATATGGATTCAAAAACCTTACGAGCCGCGCGTCGTCGGATGCAGATAGTGTTTCAAGATCCATATAGTTCCCTGAATCCTCGAATGACGGTTGGCTCAATTGTAGGCGAGCCGCTTTTGGTTCATAAATTGGCTAAAGGACAAGAACTCACAGACCGTGTATATCAACTGTTAAATCGTGTGGGTTTACGACCTGATCATTTTCCACGATACCCGCATGAATTTTCCGGAGGGCAACGTCAGCGGATTGGCATTGCTCGGGCTTTGGCGTTAAAACCAAAGTTTATCGTATGCGATGAAGCTGTCTCAGCTTTGGATGTTTCTATACAGGCGCAAATCGTCAATTTGTTGAACGACCTTCAGGATGAATATCATCTTTCCTATTTATTCATCACACATGATTTGAATGTTGTGCAGTATATTGCCAAGCGTATTGCTGTGATGTATCTGGGAAAGCTCGCGGAGGTTGCACCATCCGAGACCCTTTTTTTAAATCCCAAACATCCCTATACTCAAGCTCTGCTTTCGGCTAATCCTCAACCGGATCCAACAGTAAGACGTGAACGAATTCTGTTGCCAGGTGATGTTCCTACACCGTTGAATCCGCCCTCCGGTTGCCGTTTCCATACGCGCTGTCCTCAAGTTATGGATCACTGCAAAACCACGGAACCTCCTCTCGTCCAAATTGGCAACACCGAAGATAAGCATAAAGTCTGGTGCCACCTTTATTTGTGAAGGGTAAAGCATCATTTGTGAAACGTCATGGTATGGAATTAATTGCATCTGATTCCTCGTGGCCATAGATCTTCCGTTTAGTTTTATGCCCATTATTATAGTGTCTGTTATTCGTGCGGCATCAAACGGAAATCCAGTTTCATCCGATCATAGGAAAACGGGAAGCTAAATCCTCGATTACTAAAGTCTGGAACAACAGTTAGGGGGAGGAAAAGCCATTTTGTCTTCTAGCGCTTTATATTCTTTTCCCTTCCTTGCGGGTCTGAATAAGTGATTCGTATAATCAAAAATTGAATGGAAAAGGTGTCAGCCTTAGCATTTAGCATTTCAGAAAAGTAGGAGTTTTCATGACCGAGCAATTCAAAGACCCCAAAGCATATCCCGTGCTTCGCAATATTCAATATTCGCCCATGAAGCAAGGCGAAGAACAATACATTGTTCTGTGGGATCCATCTGGACTGAGCTCGGAAAAACTTATCATTCCCCTTAACTTCTTTTACCTCTTTCAATTCTTAGATGGTAAACATTCCCTCGAACAGGTAGGTGTTGAATACTTAAAAAAATACGGCGAGTTTTTAATGCCGGATAAGTTGGACAAACTTATTGCTGATCTGGATCAAAAACTGTTTCTTGAAGGGGATCGATACGAAAAGGCAAAAGTTGAAGTGCTCAAAGCCTATCGCGAAGCGCCAACACGCAAACCACAGTTCGCTGGTAAAAGTTACGAAGAAGATCCTGAAAAATTACGTGAACAAATTGCTGGTTTCTTTTCATCTAAAGAAGGTCCAAAATCGGGTCCGTCTGAAAATGCCGGGAAACCCATCAAAGGGTTAATTGCCCCAAATTACGAACCCAAGGATGCTGGCCCACTTTATGCCTGGGCGTATAAAGAGTTAAAAGAAGCTGAGTCCCCTGATGTGTTTGTCGTTATTGGCATTGGCCATGCTGGTTTAGATGAACCGGTAGCGGTCACGAATAAGGATTTTGAAACACCGTTAGGTATAGTGCCGGTCAATCAGCCGATCATCGATTACATGAAAGCCAAGGGCGGAGAAAAATTATTTTCAGAAGAAATTCGGCATCAAAAAGAGCACAGTATCGAATTCCAATTGCCCTTTCTTCAGGAGACTGTGGGAAAAGAAAAATCCATCTCGATTGTTCCTGTGTTATCTTCCTTTCCCCCGATCAGTTTCATTGATCCTGAACTCAAAGATTTCGCTGACAAAATCGAAAAGTTTGTAGCACTTTTAAAAGAAGCCATTGCTGCTTCAGGAACGAAGGTTTGCATCATTGCCAGTGCTAACCTCGCGCATATTGGCTTACGTTATGGTGATAATACTGCACCCACGGACTTCTCGTTTCACCGCTGTATGCAAACCGATCTTGAAATGCTCAAGCAAGTCGAAGAGGTCAACGCCCAGGGTTTTGCACAGTTTCTTATCACTGAACAAGACAAACGTCATGTTCTAGGTTTCTCCGCTATCTATCTGTTGTTGAAATTAATCGAAGCCGAGAAAGGCGAAGTTCTCCGTTACGACCGAGAAATCGTCGACCAATTTAACTCCACCATCACCTACGCCAGCACTGCATTTTTCTAGAGGGTTTATTTCAATAAAGCTAAAGGGGCCGAAGGTAAGGTAGGTGGTGTTGAACTAGCGAAATTAAAGGGCTCAGAACTCCTACTCCACTACTACTTCTTTGATTTTCATTGCCACCGGGTCGAGCGGGTTATCGGCTTCGTCGCGGGGCATGGCGACGATTTTATCCACCACATCCATGCCCTTCATCACTTTGCCGAAGGCTGTATAGGTTCGGTCGAGGCTGGCGGCATCTTCCACGCAAATGAAGAACTGTGAACCGTTGTCGTTTACATCGCGTGTGCGGTCTTCATTTCGCGGCATTTTGGCCATAGAGACCGTTCCTCGGCGGTGAGGTTGATCACTTGGTTCGGGGTTGAGGCTGAACCCCGGACTGCCTTTCCCGTGTATGGAACGGTCTGGTTCTTTACTGAGTGGGTCTCCGCCTTGGATGATGAATCCTGGAATGATGCGGTGAAAGGTGGTGCTATCGTAGAACCCGATCTTAGCAAGGTTGAGAAAGTTATCTACGTGGCGAGGGGCTACATCGGCGTAAAATCGAATGGTGATATCGCCAAATTTCGTCGAGATTACGACTTTGGGGTTTTTCATCTTGAACTTGAGTGGTGCACTCATAAGTTGGAATGTAGCAATTGAGGCCTGAGGGTATCAACCACGAGGCAGGGTGTGGGATGCAACCTCATGAGTTACCTCGTGGATCGGTCTAAAACGAAAAGCCCTGGGGTTCTGACAAAAAATATCGTGGAAAACATATCGGATGTTGATGGTTTCTTTATCCACTAGGTCATTTTTTCTGAAAAGTTAGTACATAGTTTGTCTCTCTTTTGCGGTAGGCAGAGGTTAGGAGGGTCGTACCAGACAGAATGGTCTTGGGTCTTTTTCCGAAACAAAATGATCTCGTTGTGCATGGGTGAAACCCTTCAATGTTTTTTTAATTCTTGCATCAAGTAGCACAAAATTTGGAAGAGTAATGATTTAAAAACTCCTCTTCCCATTTTTTCGAGGGAGGCATAACAAAATTCAGTTTTTTCATTTAAGCCCATCTCCTGGCCGGATTTTTAACCACGCTAACGCTCCGATGAAAGCCAGGGCGGCGGCAACTCCTAGTGAGACGGACCAGCCGAATTGGTTGGCGATCCAGGGGGTGAGGGTGGGGGATAGTGTACCGCCGATGTTGGCACCGGTGTTCATGAGTCCCGAAAGCGTTCCAGCATGGGCCTTGGACAAATCAACGGGTATACTCCAAAACGCACCAATAGTGAAATACAACCAACCTGCGCCGACTGAGAGCAAGGTAATGGCGATGAACGGTGTATCGATAACTGCTCCCAGAATGATCGAGATTGCGGCTAGAGTCATGCCACCAAGTCCCACCCAAGTACGTCCTTGGTTTACCCCGAACTTTTGAGACAAGTGGTCAGTTACCCATCCGCCCAATGGACAGAAGATGGCTATGGCAATAAAGGGGCTTGAAGCAAAAAATGCGCCGCGTAATACGCTGAATCCGCGTTCATCCACGAGGTACAGATAAAACCATGACATGTAAACGTATGCAATATATCCAAAGCACGTGTAGCTCAACACCAACCACCAGACACTTGAGGTTTGAGCAATGGACTTCCAGGGAACAATTATTGTGGTCTGTGTATGGCGATGGGCAGTTTCTTCTCCGCGAATCAGCGCGGCTTCTTGGGCATTGACTCTGGGATGATCCTCTGGGCGATCTGTAGCAAACATATACCAGATTACGGCAATGATTACTCCCATGCCCCCTGCTAGATAAAAGGCTGTTTGCCAGCCATAGTTCACCATGATCCAGGCGGTGATAGGGGGTGTGAGAGCGGCTCCAATTCCGATGCCGCTTATGGTGATGGCAATGCCCAGGCCTCGCTCATATGGGTTGCACCAATTGGCGATCACCCGATTAAAATTCGGCAATGCTGCTGCTTCGCCTACGCCAAGTGAGAAACCTGACGACAATTAGTGATCCCCAGGTTCCCAAGATGGTTGAGAAAAATAACGTGGGAGCTAGTGCAGTGAAAGCTGTGAAGATCGACCACCAGATGATGGCCAAGGTGAGAGTTTTTCGGGCTCCCCATCGATCACCTAGCCAACCACCTGGAATTTGAAAGAGGGCATACCCAAGAACAAAGGCAGAAAAAATTTGTCCCATTTCCACATTGGTCAAGCCTAACGCTGGGATCATTTGCCGCGCGGTAATGGAAATATTCACCCTGTCAATATACGTAATAATACTTATTAAAAGGAGAAGGGCTAAGATGTTCCAGCGTGTTGTGGTTGGTTTAGAGAAAAGGGAATTTGGGGCAAGCATGTTGTGCTGTGCAATTTTAAAGAGGTTTTATGGGAATTACCAGATTGTGTCCAGAATTCGAACGAAAAAATATTCCCTGTTGCAACTTGATCCCAGTCCATGATAGATGGAGGCCATTCGCCAGCCGGATTCTAGGTGATTCTTCTTATTGCTAAATCAATTGGGGAGGAAGAGCGATGGCAGCGACAGCGAAGAAGAAACCGAAGGCCAAGGCTAAAGCGAAGAAAGTAGTGAAATCAGTTTCTAAATCAAAGAATACGAAGGTTAAGTCAGCAAAATCCAAAGCCTCTGCTTCCAAGACCAAATCTAAGAGTCGCAAAAAAGTGGTCAAGGCTAGTTCCAAGAAAAGGCCTAAGGTTAAAGAGGTCAGAAAATCTGTAGCTGCGAAAAAGGCTTTGGCTAAAAAGAAGATGGCTTCCAAAGTCAGCCGCGCGAAAAAATCTACTAAAGCGAAAGCGTCTCTCAAGTCGAAAAAGTCTGTCAAGGGGCGCGCCGTAACACCAAAAAAAATTAAGGTCAAGAAAGTTTACAAGAGTCGTCCTTCCGCTAAGTCCAAGGCCACAAAGCGTAAAGGAAGAACTGCAAAGGTGAGTTCGGGAAAAGCCAGAGCTGTTGGCGTGGTTCTTGGCAAGAAACTTGCGAAGTCTAAAAAGGCGTCCGCAGCAAAAAAAGCTTCCAAATTGGAGGTGCTTGTCAAGAAAAAAGTGGCTCAAGTCAAAACCGAAGAACTTCGGAAGTTAGGTATTGCGGTGCCAGTCTCTCTTGCAACTCCTGCTCCGCTCAAAGAGAATTTTGTTCGTCGAGAAGAGGATTTAGGCGATAATTTTTCTGCTGACACAGATGACTTGACGGATGAGCTAGGTGATGAATTCGGCGATGATGATGAGCTGTCAGGCTTGCCTGAGGATCTGGAAGATGATTTGACTGAAGATTTATCCGAGGAGCTGGGAACGGAAAAATATTTCCGCGATACGGATGCTGGGCTGGATGATGATGACAGTATCCCACGTGGATGGTAAAAAGCAAACGTTATTCAAAATGCTAGTTGCGTCAGTGCAGTTAGGGAGGAATGAATGTCTGAGTCAGTGAGTTTGCCCCGTATTGGAGATAAGGCCCCGGATTTTCGGTCTGCCACGACCGTCTCTCAGGAGTTTAGTTTTAGTGCATGGCAAGAACAAGATTGGGTCGTGCTGTTTTCTCACCCTGCTGATTTTACCCCTGTGTGTACGACCGAATTGGTGGAATTTGCCAGCCGGTTTGAGGAGTTCAAAAATAAAGGAGTGAAATTGCTTGGTGTCAGTGTCGATAGCATTCATTCCCACTTGGCGTGGTTGGAAAACATGAAGCATAAGATGGGGATGATGATTCCTTACCCTATGGTGGCGGATGTCGATATGCGGGTGTCGAATCTGTATGGTATGATTCATCCTGGGGCGAGTACCACAGCTACAGTCCGAGCCTTGTTCGTGATTGATCCCAAACGGGTAATTCGTGCGCTGATTTATTATCCCATGAATGTTGGGCGCAATGTGGATGAGGTCTTACGACTAATTACCGCGTTACAGACTGCCGATCGATATGGTTGCGCCACTCCCGTGAATTGGAAGGAAGGTGAGAAAGTAGTGGCTCCTCCTCCGAAGACAGTAGATGAAGTTGCCGAGCGGCTGAGCCATCCTGACCGAGAAGTCAAGGATTTTTACCTCACCTTAAAGGATCCCGGGGCCTGACGGAGTATCTGGAGATGTGTTGAGTTCGAGGATGCCTATTCTCTCCTCAGATCTTCCTCGTGGATTGGCTCACTAGATCTTTTGAGTCTGGCCTTTGTGTTTTTCAGGTCCCGCAGTCTGTTTTTCTTTTTCTCCCTTCGTCGTGTCTTATGAATCTTATGAATTGGTTGCTCTGGTCTAGGCAAGGCTTTCCTTTGCTACTCGGTATCTTATTGTTTTTCTTCTTGTTTGGGTTGGTTCCAACAGTTTTTGGTGATGAGTTGTGTCAAATTGAACAAGGAACGCCCTCCTCAACACGGATGATGATCCGAATTTTAACTGGCGATTGTTCAGAAGAAGAACGAACCGCTCTTGCTGTTTCAGCACAAGAAGTATTGGTGGCGCTTCAAGCGGGATATGGGGTGCATTTAGAGGGCGTAGTGCTTCAAGGGGATTTGATGTTAGACGCATTGCCTTTAGGACCTCTTCCAAGCCTTGACCGAGTTCCGGCTGTGATCAAGGAACGGATTGGTCGAGAGGAATTATCCAAGGCTCGAAGCATTCAGGGGCCTATATTGTTTCATCTGGTCGATATCCAGGGAGTTCTCTCGACGAATTTAGTCAATCGCGGGTTTACGTTTTTCCATCGACCGGTATCAATTACTCGCAGCACGTTTCAAAAATCGGTTGATTTTTCTCGGGCGATTTTCCTTCAGGATGCGGACTTCTCGGATACGATGATTCGTTATGAGGGATTTTTTATTCAGGCTGTCTTCCTAGAGGGAGTACAATTCACCAAAGTGAAATTTGGTTTGCATACGCGTTTTCATAAAGCTGTGTTCTCAGGACCGTCCTCGTTTCAGGAAGCTGAATTTCCTGGGTTGGCGGAATTTTTGGAAGTGAGGTTTCAGCAAAAGACTGATTTTTCCCATGTCCATTTTATGCAGGGAACAGGATTTTCTGGGTCCCAGTTTCAAGAGTCCACGGATTTTTCTAAATCCGTGTTTGATCGAGAAACGTTTTTTCGATTTGCACAGTTTGAAAAAGGAGCGAAGTTTCGGGCTGGAGTATTTCACAGAACCACGGATTTTACGGAAGCTCGTTTTGGAGGGGAGACTGATTTTTCGGGGGTGGTGTTCAACCAGCCACCCCAATTTACGGATAAGCGGCTAGCTGAACAATTCCGCCCACGGACCGATCTTCAAAATTTCCAATATTGGGGGGGCTTATTTGTCTTGGCTATGCTTTTCTTGCTATCTCTCTACTACCTATTTCGAAGGCAGAAAACCGAGAATTCCTAGTTAATCTCAAAACACAATATATAGAACTTCTTGTTGCCAGCATCCACTAAAAGTGGTATACTTCCTTACAAAAATTAGTTCTCCTGCCTCCTTTATTTTCTTATAGGGGTTAGACTGGTTTATGGAACAAACTGAAATATCCTATGAAGTGAAACTGGATGCCTTTACGGGCCCCCTGGATTTGCTGCTGCACCTCATTCGGAAGCATGAAATCGATATCTATGATATTCCTATTTCCCTCATTACCCAGCAGTACTTGGAATATCTTCAACTTATGAAAGAACTGAATCTTTCGTTTGCTGGGGAATTTCTAGTGATGGCGGCTGCCCTCGTTCAAATTAAGTCCCGGCTTTTGTTGCCCCAAGAAATGGAAGTGCCCACAGAAGAGGAAGAGGAAGAAGATCCGCGGAGTGAATTGGTCCGACGTTTGGTTGAATACCAGCAGTTCAAAGAGGTAGCTGGACAATTATCAGAACGGGAAAAAATCTGGAGGGACATGTTCCAGCGGGAGTTAGACGACGTAGCTCCGGTACGCGATGTGTTGATGGACGATGTGAGCATGTTTGATCTCGTGGGAGCCTTGCAAGAGGTGTTGGTTCGAACTGAGGCGCGGGTTATCGTGGATATTACTCCAGATACGGTCACGGTTCAGGATCGGATCAATGGGATTGTTGAGCAGTTGGAAGAGACCCCTACGATTACCTTTTCATCGCTATTTGATGATGCAGAGAATCGGTTGTTGGTGATTGTGACCTTCTTAGCTCTGTTGGAATTGGTTCGCATGAAATTGGTGAGAATTTTTCAGGGCAATATGTTCGGGCCTATTCGAATCTCTCGGACATTTTTGTCTGAGCAAGGGTTGAATGAGCTAGAGAAGTCTAGTGAATCCAGCGGTCCAGATTCTATGAATAATGGAGGAGTCAATGGAAATGGATACCACTAACGGGTTCAAGGTCGAATCGGTGCAGGATGCTATGGCAGTTACTGAAGTTATGGGTTTAACTCCTGATGAAACTTCGTTGAACGATGAAGATCGTGCTGGAGAAACCGATATGTTGACGGATTGTTTAGATGAGCAAGAATTGAAGGGAATAATCGAGTCATTGCTCTATATCTCGAAGGAACCCCTGACAGTTGATAAGGTCACAACCGTGTTGGCTGGTCCGCCTAAAGTTGTTGTCAATAACGCGATTCAAGCTTTGCAGCGTGATTATGCCCAGGAAGGCCGGGGTCTACACATTGTGGAAATTGCCGGCGGGTTTTCTATGACTACGCGCCCTGACTGTGCCCCGTGGATTACACGATTTCAAAAAGTGAAAGCTTCCGCGAAAGTCTCTCGCTCCGCCATGGAGACCTTGGCGATCATTGCCTATAAACAGCCTATTGTTCGGACCGATATTGAACAGATTCGCGGCGTGGAAACCTCAGGCGTGTTGCGAACCTTACTTGACCAAAAACTCATCAGGATGGTTGGTCGAAAAGACGTTCCTGGGCGGCCCATCATGTATGGAACGAGCAAGATGTTTCTTCAGCGGTTTGGCCTGCGCGATCTTCGAGATTTACCACCCCTTCGGGAGTTTAAAGATTTAGGGCAAGGCGAGTTTTCAGACTTGTTTAGTGAAGACACGCTAACCATGTTTGAAAAAAATGGCTCAGTTGAGATAGAAGAATCCTTCCAAGATCCCAGCCTGAATGAGCAGCCTGTAATTGTTCAAGAAAGTTCTTAATTGGATTCTTCATTTGAACTACGCCACCGCTTTTATATTTTTTGTGTTCTAGTAAAAAGCCGGTCACTTTTTTGTTCCTGCCTCTTCCTCTTGTTGCCTACTTCCTTCTGAGTTCCTACAATGTCGGTAAAGGAGTGAAGGATGGACTTAGTACTCCCGAAAAAGAAAACAGCTTTAGGCGCAGACCTGAGAAGAATCCTTGGGAATAGCAAGGTCAAGGATGACACTCCTACCTTACGTGCTTATGCAGTCGATGCTAGTATCTATCGGCTCACTCCACAGGTTGTGGTTTTTCCTGAAAGCGAAAGGGATATTGAGCAGGTGCTGGAGTTTGCCGTTGAGAGAAGTATTCCTCTTACGACTCGTGCTGCCGGAACCAACCTCACTGGGTCGGCTATTGGTTCGGGTATTGTTCTAGATATCTCTCGCCTCAATCGAATTCTTGAACTTAATCGCGAAGAAAAATGGGTCCGCATTCAACCAGGCATTGTTCTCAATGAGTTGAACAAGCAACTCGCTTCTAGCGGTCTCATGTTTGGTCCAGACCCTTCGAGTGGCGATATGTGTAAATTAGGCGGGATGTTGGCGAATAATTCATCTGGGCCGCATACCCTCCGTTATGGGGCGGTTAAGGACAACGTGTTGTCCATGCGTGTTTGTCTTGAATCAGGGGGGTGGTTAACGGCTGGTGTTTTACAAAAAGAAAGTCATGAGTGTCGGCAGGCATTTGATCTATTTGCTGGGCTTGAGACAGTGGTGAATTTAATCGATGAGCATCGACATCTCATCCAATCCAAGCGGCCACGCGTGAGCAAAAATAGCGCTGGCTACAATGTGTTCGATGTGGCAACAGGGCTAGAAAATGGAGTTATTGACTTTCCCAAATTGTTTGTCGGGAGCGAAGGGACGTTAGGGATATTTAGTGAAGCCACGATCCAACTCGTGGATCGTCCACGAGCAACTGTGACCGGCATGATTCATTTTCAGCGTCTAGAGGAAATGGGTGAGGCCGTTTACCACCTCTTGAAACTCGATCCCTTGGCCTTAGAAGTTATGGACGCCAATACCCTAGATCTTATTGGCCGAAAGCAGTATGACATTCCCGAAGACGCTGCAGCTACGTTGCTCATTGAATTTGATCAAACCGGAAACCACGGTGGAGTTTTACAACTCAAGGAAGCTTGCCAGCGTTATCGTTTATCCTCTGATCCTAGGGTTGCGACGGACCCTGAACAGCAAGAAGAACTATGGAGGGCGCGTAAAGCTCTGTATCCCACTCTGTATGGGTATGATGCAAGGAAAAAGCCAATTAACTATGTAGATGATGTAGTGGTAGCGTCTGAACGGATAGGGGATCTGATTCGGTATTTAGATGGCCTGTTTGGTAAAGCTAAAGTTCCCTTGGCCATCTTTGGGCATATAGGCAATGGCAATGCTCATATAGTGCCTTTATTAGACGTAAATGACAAAGGGGACTTTGAGCGAATGGTAGAGACGTATTACGAGGTCCATCAAACTATTTTGGATCGATTCAATGGCTCAATATGCGGGGAACACGGTGATGGTCGCGTGCGCGCAGAAATGGTCAAGCGGATGTTTGGAGAGGAATTGTACGAATTATTTGTGCAAGTTAAACAAACGTTGGATCCTGTCGGCGTCTTAAATCCCGGCGTTAAAATTTCGGAAACCTCGTTTACGGAAAACATCGATTTTGACCGGTTAGGCAAAGCCTGTGCGACATGTGGGAAGTGTAATGCTGTCTGTCCGGTGTACGATGTTTTCCAATCCGAAGATATGAGTTCTCGTGGATGGTTTGAAATCGTTACCGATCCAGATTACACCTATCTAAGTTCTAAGCGCGTGGTGGAATCTTGTTTGAATTGCAAATCGTGCCGAACCGTTTGTCCGGCTGGGGTGGATGTCTCAGAACTTATTCTTCAACGGCGGGAAGAGCATCCCAATAAATTAGCTGGGAAAATATTTGGTCTCCATGCCCAACAAGAGCGATTCGGGAAATTGATAAAACTTGCAGCAAAGACACAAGTATTTTGGGATCGGTATTTCGTGAGAAAGATCTTTGAAGTATTAGCAAAACCGATGTTGAAGCAACTTTCAGAACATGCCCAATTGCCCTGGAATATGAAATTGCCAATGTTGGCGAAAAAGCTCTTGCGAGAACGTCACCAGAATCTATGTAAAAAACAATCAAAGGTTGCCTATTTTCATGGTTGTGCCGCCAATTACTTTGACGATGGTGTTGGCGATGCTGTTATCCAAGTCTTGAAACGATATGGAGTGACTCCAGATCTTCCACCACAGCGATGTTCGGGAACGCCCATCGAAACATATGGATATCGCAACCTGGCTAAGGAGGGTGCCCGGGAAAATCTTAGAAATTTTAATGGGTATGAAACCGTGGTGACCGGTTGTGCATCCTGCACTTTGGCATTAAAAGATTATCCCAAATGGTTTAAAGGCGAACCCGAAGAAAAAGCGGCAGTAGTGCTAGCCAACAGCGTTAAACACATTTCAGAATTTGCTTTGGAAAAAAATTCGTTGAAACCTAGTACAAATAAGAAGCAATTTGCGAAAAAAGTAACCTACCATTCTTCTTGCCATTTGCGGGCAGCTGGTGTGGTCAAGCAGCCTCGGCAATTACTCTCCAACTTGCCTGGCGTGGATTATGTGGAAATGGTAGATGCAGATAGATGTGCGGGTGGGGCAGGTACATATATTGTGAAAGACTATGAGACATCTCAAAAAATCTTTCAGCGAAAAAAAACAGCTATTAAGGATAGTCAGGCCGAGGTAGTCGCCACGAGTTGTCCAGCTTGTATGGTTCAATTAAGAAATGGCTTGCCCGAAAAGATTTCAGTAAAGCATATTGCTCAAGTGTTATTGGAAAATATGCAAGAAGTGAATTCGAAATAAGCATTCCTTCTCTTTGTAAGGGAAGTTGTAGGTGTGACAGATTTTTTTAGCTTAGGAATTAGTTCTTCAGGATTCACCAAATGCATAGTTTGGTAATCTCTACCTCCTCTAAACAATCCTCACAAAGGAGGGAGGAGGGGAAGTGGGCAAACAAAAAAGGAGTTGCAATATGGTCACGGTAAGAGTATTTGGACAAGCCCTGCTTCCCTGTGTGGAAGAGTCGGAAATAGAATGTGAAATCACGGGAAATCCAACTGTTCGTGAATTTTTAGAAGGCAATGCTGAAAAATTTGGCGGGCTGTTGGAATTTTTGGAGAAAGGCGAGTTAATAGTCACTATCAACCAGAAGATTTCAACTCTTGATGCGACTCTTAAAGATAGGGATGTTTTGAAGATCACGCATCAGTTTAATCCGACGTTAGAAGGGGCGATGTGGCAGAATCCTTGATTCAAGTGCTTTGTGCGTAACTTTGTACCCACGTTTAATTAACTCCGAAAATAATTAAAAACTAGCTAAGACAGACATTCGTCGGTACTTTTCTTCTCGTGCGGCGACGAGTTTGTCTTTTTTTTGACCTTCTAGCTGCTTGAGGTGGATTTTGAGAGATTTGGCTAGTGATTTGGCCATGCCATCGATATCTCGGTGGGCACCTCCCATGGGTTCAGGAATGACTTCATCAACAATGCCAAGTTTTAATAATTCCGCCCCATTCATTTTGAGAGCTGCCGCAGCCTCTGATGTTTTGGATGGATCATTCCATAAAATAGCCGCACATCCTTCTGGTGAAATTACTGAATATATCGAATTCTCTAAAATTAGGACGCGGTCAGCTACTCCTAAGGCTAAGGCTCCGCCACTACCTCCCTCCCCTGTAATTACCGAGACAATGGGAACTTGCAACCTCGACATTACAAATAGGTTTCGCGCAATGGCTTCAGCTTGTCCCCTTTCTTCTGCACCAACGCCTGGGTAGGCACCCGGGGTATCGATAAATGTAACTATAGGCTTTCCAAATTTTTCTGCGAGTTGCATAAGGCGTAGGGCTTTTCGATATCCTTCTGGGTTAGGCATGCCAAAGTTTCGTTTGATGCGGCCCTTGACGCCCTGACCTTTTTCATTTCCAATTAGACAAACTGAGCGATCTTCAAGTGTGGCAAATCCACCAACAAGGGCTTGATCATCCCCGAAATTTCGATCTCCGTGAAGTTCAACAAAATCTTTGAAAAAAGCCTCAATATATTTAAGGGTTGAGGGCCGTTGCGGGTGACGCGCGATTTGAGCCTGTTGCCATGGGTTGAGATTACCAAAAATCTCCATTTCTTTTTTGGCTAGCTGGTTTTGCAGCATGCGGATGAGGCGGGGCATCCCTTTCTTTTCAGATCCAGACTTCCTGCATTTTTCTATCCGCTCTTCCAGCTCTTTGAGCGGTTTTTCAAAGTCTAAAAAATCGCGCATAAAGGATCCTGCTCTTTAAGTGGAATGATGGAATTTTACCGACTCTTTACCAAGAATTTGTTCTACATCATTGACCAAGTGTTCACTGGGTAACACTGTCAGATTGGGAATGGGTTCACTATCCGCTTCGATGTTGGAGGATAGTTGAAACTGGAATGAAATTGGTGCCGACCCTGGATGTCTATGTAGCACTTCCTGGAGCTTTGGTAAACTGGCCCAGGTGTCAGGATGTTCCTCCAAGCGAAGGGTAACACGTTTTACCGTTTTAGTCTGCAGGTCATGAAATGGCTCTAATTTTGTGGCCTTGAGGCGTGAACCGGTATCCATTTGGTCAACAGTGCCGGTAACATGAACTATGGTATCAGCCGCAATGAATTGTTCAGAATTTTTGTAGAGTTCAGGAAAGACAATCACTTCGACCAAACCCTGCAGGTCTTCAATCTGCACATATGCCATGCGGTTACCCTTTTTTGTAGTCGTGGCTTTAATATTGCCAATGATCCCACAGATTTTAACTTCCTTTCCCTCTGGCGCTTCGTTAAGATTTCCTGTGTTATGAGTAGAAAGAAGACGCATAGCTTCCGTGTGCTGCGTGAGGGGATGTGCAGTGATATAAAATCCAGTGAGTTGGCGTTCATATTGCAACAATTGGGATTGTGACCATTCCTCAATTTTCTCGAATGGGCGGGACCAGGTACTTTCTGCTGATGAAGTGGCTGGTTCTGGATCGAAACCCTCGAATAGACTAGTTTGTCCAAGTTCGCGTTCTTTCTGAATAGCCGTTGCTTCTTCCAGAACTTGGTCCATTCTTGCCATAAGCTGGGCACGGATTGCCTTTGTTGAATCGAAGGCTCCAACTTTAATCAGCCCTTCTAGAACCCGTTTGTTTACCTTTTGTAGATCAATGCGGCTGCAAAAATCTAAAAATGAAGAAAAGGCTCCGTCTGCTTCACGTCTAATAATGATGGACTCCACTGCACCAACACCAACATTTTTAATCGCGGCGAGACCAAATCGAATGCTGTTATCCACGACATTAAAATTCTTTTGACTTTCATTGACGTCGGGTGGAAGGATTGGGATCCCAAGTTCCCGACATTCGGTGAAATATCCCACCATTTTGTCGGTGTTTCCCATTTCACTCGTGAGCAATGCAGCCATAAATTCAGTGGGGTGATGTGCTTTCAAATAGGCGGTTTGGAACGTTACCAGTGCATAGGCCGCGGAGTGTGATTTATTAAACCCGTAGCCTGCAAAGTAAGCCATTTGATCGAAAATCTTTTCGGCTTTCTTTTTAATAAATCCATTTTTGTTTGAGCCCTCGATAAAAAGCTCTTTTTGCTTGGCCATCTCATCAGGTTTTTTCTTTCCCATGGCGCGACGAAGCAAATCGGCTTGGCCTAAGCTGAAACCGGCCATCTGGTTGGCAATAGCCATGACTTGTTCTTGGTATACGATTACCCCATACGTTTCCTTGAGAAGATGTTCTAGCTCAGGAGGATCGTAAACGATCTTAGAGGGGTCACGTTTGCGTTTGATGAAGTCATCCACCATGCCACTTTCTAAAGGACCGGGACGATACAATGCGAGAATGGCGATGAGATCTTCGAAACGTTCAGGTTTGATGCGCACGAGCAGATGCCGCATCCCCGAACTTTCTAACTGAAAAATGCCAGCAGTTTTGCCCGAGGCTAACAGAGCGTAGGTTTTCTGGTCACTAGGGGAGTATTGGTCAAGGTTAAGCGCATCTTCAGGGGAGCGACTTTCATTCACCATAGTGATAGCGTAGTTAATCATGGTAAGTGTTTTTAGCCCGAGAAAATCAAATTTGACCAATCCCACCTTCTCGATATCAGCCATCGAATATTGAGTTACGACTTCATCATTTGCTGTTTTGTAGAGCGGTACGTGTTCCATGAGTGGTTCTTGTGAGATGACAACTCCAGCAGCGTGTGTGGAGGCATGCCGTGCTAGGCCTTCAAGGGCTCGGGCCGTGGTCATCAAATCCGTCATGCGCGAATCGTTTTCGACAAGTTCCTGTAGTTTAGGCTCCTGGGACAATGCATCCTTTAATGTTATATTCAGTTGGGCTGGCACGAGTTTGGCCACTCGGTCCACTTCCGCATAAGGGATGTCCAGTACCCGCCCTACATCACGAATTGCAGCCTTGGCTCCCAATGTTCCGAAGGTAATGATTTGACAAACATGGTCTTTCCCATACTTATCAATAACGTAGTTAATGACCTCGCCGCGTCGATCCATACAAAAGTCCATGTCAATATCAGGCATGCTCACGCGTTCGGGATTCAGGAATCGTTCAAAAAGCAGGTTGTAGGCAAGAGGGTCGAGATCAGTGATGTACAGGGTATAGGCAATGAGGCTTCCGGCGGCGGATCCGCGTCCTGGTCCCACAGGAATACCGCGTGATCGCGCGAATTTAATTATATCCCAGACAATAAGAAAGTACCCGGCGTATCCCATGGTCGTGAGAACGGCCAATTCCTCTTTGAGCCTTAAGTCATAGGCCTCATGCGGAATACTGGATGGGCGAGTCTTCAAACGCTCAGCCAAACCTTGTTCGGCAAGTTTTTGCAAGTATTGTTCACGAGTCATTCCTTCAGGTGGATGGTAGTGAGGCAGGAAGGAAGTACCAAAGGATAAATCCAAATTGCAGGTTTCGGCTATGCGACTTGTGTTGAGAACCGCTTCGGGTATTTCAGAAAATTCCTCGACCATTTCCTCAGTGGATTTCACGTAGAGTTGATCCGTGTCGAATTTCATGCGATTGGCATCTTTGAGCGTCTTCCCGGTTTGTAGACACAACATGATTTCATGTGGCCGTGCATCTTCTTTTTTAAGGTAATGGCAATCGTTTGTGCCGGCCATGGGGATGCCAAGTTTCTTATGAATTTCGATTAATCCCCGATTAGCGATTAGCTGTTGTTCAAGGCCATTGGCCTGGATTTCCAGGTAATAACAATCTTTGCCAAAAATTTCCTGATATTCGCCGGCTGTTTGGGTAGCTTTCTCAATGTCTTGTTGACCAATGAGTTGAGGAACCTCGCCGCTCAAGCACCCTGATAAAGCTATAATGCCTTCATGGTGTTCTTGCAGGAGTTCTTTGTCCATTCGAGGTTTGTAGTAGAACCCTTCTAGGTATGCCTTGCTAGAGAGCTTTATGAGGTTATGGTAGCCCTTCAGGTTCGTGGCTAGCAGAATCAAATGGTAATAGTCGTTGTGCGCGAGTAAACCCTCACGTTGTCGGCGACTACCTGGGGCAAGGTAGGCCTCGCATCCAACAATTGGTTTAACCCCCTGAGCTTTAGCCTTTTGGTAAAAATCAATGGCACCAAATAGGTTGCCGTGGTCCGTCATAGCCACAGCTGGTTGGCCAAAATCACGCACCTGGTTGAGCAAGGGAGTCAACTGGTTTGCGCCATCAAGCAGGCTGTAGTGGGTATGAAGATGAAGATGGACGAATTCAGCTTTGGCGGGCACGATTAGTGTCCTGAAATTAAAAAAGTGTAACCTTGGGCCTTGGGTATGTCAACGAATGTGATGAAGGAAATGTTGAAAAAAGGCCTCTATCAGCGTTCTCGCTCTTATGCTTTTGATGCTTGTTTTGTTAACCAGATAATAAGGAAAGCCCGCGAGAAAACAGTGAGTTTTCTCACGAGCTTTCAAAAAAGATTGGGGTTAAGCCCAATTTATTTCCCACCTAAACTCAATTCGTAGAGAAGTGCTTTCCAGCCCTGTTTTTCGGTGATGAATCCTTTGGGCTGGACCACGGGAAGCATGCCCGTGCCCGGAACTTTTCCAGTTTGCCCCATGCTGCCGTTTTTCAATACCCACATAAGTTCACCGGGTTTGCGCAGTTTTTTAAATTTGGGGTTTGTAAAGTTCCGTGGTTGAATAGGAAGATTGCTGGCAGCTTTTCCGTTCCCTTTCCCTTCTGGCCCATGACAACTCACGCAGCCGCCCACACCCAGAAAAATTTTCTTCCCTTCGGCCAGAATTTCTGGTGTGGCTTTGAACGGTGGTTTCATTCGTTTGGCCTTGACTCGTGCGGAGTTCGGAACACGAGAAATGGTAATGTCAAATTCCCCACCGGCTTGTCCATACCCGGCAGGATTTACGGCCCATACTTGTGGTGTCATGGTGGCTACCAGCCCAATACTGATTAAAGTACCCAACAACCTGTTCACGTCATGTCCTCCCCTATAAATTAAAATTCTGAGTAATGATGCCCTCCCGTTTCCAGAATGTAGCGGTCAAGAGGTCTTGCCACTCTAGCATTGAAAGGAAAGGTTGGGCAATTACGGAAGAGTACAAGGTAAGACGGGCCCCACGGGTTCGGGGAATAAGAAGGAATTTGTGTTACAATGCGCTGTTCTCCCCATGGATTGAAGGTTATCGTTCTAGGGGAAATTTTTGTGGAGATGATATGACGTTTAGTGAACGAACCAAAGCCCGTTTTTTTTCCGGCATGCGTCGTCGGATTGTCGAATTAAAATCTAAATCCGCAGCGAGTTTGGACTTTGCGATCGATAACATGATGCTGGAACGCGCGGAAAGCTATATACAAGTCGAAAAAGGGTTAGGGGAGGTTGAACGCATGATTGCGATCATTGAAGAAGAACTCGACGAGGTTGTGGAATTGACCCACGCTCAACGCTTGGATGCGCGATTGGAATTTGTAGAAGACCGGTTCGAAGAATTCGATAGCGAAATTTACCAACGCCCTAAACGTCGGCGTAGAAAAATTAATCTCTTCGATTTCTTTAAAAAGGCCGCAGGTGGGGGTGGTGACCCCACGGCTTCTCAGGGCGAAATTAACTCTCACGAAGAAGCGTATAAAGCCCTGGGTTTAGAATTTGGTACGTCGATGGCCACTGTCACACGGGCCTTCCGACATCGAGCCAAAAAGCTGCATCCCGATATTAATAATGGTGACCGCACAGCAGAACCCGAACTCCGTCGCATCATCGAAGCCTACCAGTACCTCCGCGGTGATTCGACTATTCCTAGAACTGAAGGTCAAGCTAAAGAGAATCAAAGTTGGTCAGGAATGCCGGAGTAGAGTTATTGAGTTTTTGCCCCTGCATCTAAGTAATTCTTTAACAGGAACTTCTCAAAATCATATATATATTTGGAATAAAGCTAATCTGGATTGCTGCACACGACCGCGGGAATGACGACACGGTCTATAAGATTTCCTCAATGGTTTCCGGAGGCCTAGCCATGATGACTTTGCTGCCTTTTTCCACTAAGGGCCGTTGCAGAATATCGGGATGTTTAATTATAAGATCAATCAATTCATCTTCTGACTTTTCTGTTTTAGCCAACCCTAAAGATTTATAAATATCTTCATTCGCCCGCAAAACCTTTTTGGCTTTGAAGCCGCCTTTTTTCAATAACTCTTTAAGCCGGGATTTAGTCAACGGTTTCTTGTAGTAATTAACTGCGATGAATGGTTTTCCGCTCTTCTCAACAATTTTGATGACTTTTCGACATGTTGAACAGGTAGGTTTTTGGTAAATGATAATTTGTGTCATGGGTGCTTCTTTGTTCCTTTCTCTCCAATGTTAATCGGTTATCTTGACGGTGTTTTTTATTGCATGCTACAAGCTCATAGTCATTTTGTTTTCAAAATACCAAGATCAGTAGGCTGTCACTATGAGTAATACTGATTCCAAAGAAATCGTCGACTATGCCGTGGCAACGGATTCGCAACGGACTCTTAAGGATCTGAGAGTTCGAAAGCTGGGTCAGCCGGTTTGTGCCTTAGGCGGCGTAGATGATTTGCAAGGCAAAGAAGGTGCTTTCCAAAATTTTAATATCCGATTAGCGGTGGTGAAATTTGCAGATGGAAAAACCTTGGGGTATGACCCCATTGACCTCCTGCTGCCTTGTGAAATTCATGACGATGGCGAAGCCTATTTTGAAATTCGTCAATGCCAATCTTGTGAGCAAACCTTTGCTCTAACTTCCGATGAGTTTCGCGCACCGACAGAGCGTTCCGAATGTCCGGATTGCCAACCCTGATTTTCCCCATCAGGATTCTTTAACCATTACCCCACTTCAATTTGTTTCGGAGTACGTCATAATAAGTCCGGTCTGGAAATCGGATAAGCCGAGTTTGATGAGGGGAGGCGCTGATGGTAATGGAGTCGCCGTGATCCATTTGGAAACCGACTTGCCCATCAAATAGGCCACGAGTTTCATCTTCACTGGTGAGATTAATCTCTAGGGAAGCATGTCCGGGAATGAGAAGAGGGCGATGGGTTAATGTATGCGGGCTCACGGGAGTGAGTAAAAGTGTTTCTAGCGAAGGGTCCAAAATTGGCCCCCCAGAAGACATACTGTAAGCTGTGGATCCGGTTGGTGTTGAGACAATGACTGCATCACTTCGTAAGTTGGTGACAAACTTTTTGTCGACCTGAATGCGAGTTTCTATCATTCGACCAATGGCTCCCTTACTGATTACGATATCATTAAGGGCTGTTCCTTGTTCTTCACGACCGGTTAAATGGGAAATATGGGCTTGTAAGCGTAAGCGGTGATCGAGGTAAAACTGTTGTGCAAAAATCTTTTCTAGTGAATCGTAAAGATTTTCAAGCGTTACCTCGGTTAAAAATCCTAGGCCGCCCATATTTACTCCTAGGATAGGAGTACAATTTGGTTCAACCAAGCGTGCCGCACTAAGCATGGTACCGTCGCCACCGAGAACAATTACCAATTCGGCTTGGCTGGCCAGTACCTGATCTCCTTGGTTATCAGTCTCTTGGAGCAAGGTGGCAGTAGATGTGCCGAATGTCACGTTCTTCTTGCGGACCTGTAGCCAGGCAACTAGATCCTTAAGCACTGTCTCTAATTCCGGAAACTGGGGTTTCGTAAGGATTCCGATGTTGTTCAAGATTGCCCTGTATCTTTGCTAAAAATAGTTATGAGGGTAGGGAAGTTGACGTGGTATAGTGTCATCATGATGGCACGTGACATACGGTCAAAAATTGTATAGGGTGACGATTCTGGAGTCAATCAAAATGCAAGGCGATTATGGGTGGGTCTTGACGGGGTTGGATGATTATGGAAGTCTAGGATATTCAATAGTGTACTAGCCTTGACAGTATTAAGAGATGGTGGCTAGACTTCGTTCGTGTGACTTTAGGGTCGAGCGGTAAATAGCGAGTAATTCTTTTGCTCTGAAGGAGAGGAAATGTTCGAACGATTTACGGACAGGGGTCGGAAGATCATTATTTTGGCCCGCGAGGAAGCGGAACGCCATCAGAATGATTATCTGGGCACGGAGCATCTCGTCTTGGCTATTCTCCGTGAGTCAGATGGCATTGCGCTCATGATTACCAAGAAGATGGGCCTGTCACCTGAGCAAATACGTTTGGAAATTGAACGGACCTTGCCGAGCGGTGGCACTACCGTCACCTTTGGTGAAATTCCATTTAGTCCTCGTGTCAAGAAAGTCATCGAGTATGGTGTGGAAGAGGCGCGCTTGTTAGGTCATAACCATATTGGAAGCGAACATCTTCTTTTAGGTCTCCTTCGCGAGGAAGAAGGAATCGGCGGAAAAGTCTTAAGAAGTTTGGGTGGGAATTTGCTGACAGCTCGGCAATTGACGGTGACCTTCCTGCGAAAATCCGGTACGCGGGAACGGGATAAGAAAAGTAGTACACCAGCCCTTGATGAGTTTGGAAGAGACCTCGCCCAGTTGGCACAGGAGTCCATGCTTGACCCAGTCATTGGTCGAGGAGATGAAATTGAGCGAGTGCTACAGATCCTCAGTCGACGTTCCAAAAATAATCCGGCGTTGATCGGGGAATCCGGTGTTGGAAAAACTGCCATTGTGGAAGGTCTAGCGCAACGCATTGTTTCCATGGATGTGCCTGATAATTTACTGAATCGACGAGTCATTGCTCTGGATTTGGGCTCCTTGGTAGCAGGAACCAAATATCGTGGTCAATTTGAGGAACGGCTTAAAGTTGTGATGAAAGAAATTGCCCAAGCTGGCAATATCATTTTGTTTATTGACGAGCTTCATACCTTGGTAGGGGCAGGTGCTGCGGAAGGCTCAATTGATGCAGCCAATATGCTCAAACCTGCGTTATCTCGAGGAGAAATCCAATGTATTGGAGCAACTACTTTGGATGAATATCGTAAGCATATTGAAAAAGATGGTGCACTCAAACGGCGTTTCCAACCAATCCATGTAAATGCGCCTTCTGTTGAGGAAACAATTAAAATTATTCAGGGGTTGCGCGATCGGTATGAAGAACATCATGGAGTGGAAATTACGGATGAAGCCGTCATTGAAGCCGTAAAACTCTCGGATCGATATATTACTGATCGATTCCTCCCCGATAAAGCCATTGATCTGATTGACGAAACTGGGTCTCGAGCTAAATTGCAATCCTATGCTTTGCCACCGGCATTAAAGTCTTTGGAGCGAGAACTTAAACAAGTGGCTCGTGAAAAGGAAGTCGCGATTGGTCTTCAGAGTTTTGAAGATGCGGTAAAGTATCGGGAAGAAGAAGAGCGTCTTCGTAAGTTATTAGAGGATGCCAAGTGTGATTGGAAAAAGAAGCAGGAGCAGGACAAGCCAGTCATCAGTGGGGAAGATGTGAGTTTTGTGGTCTCGAAAATCACGGGCATTCCTCTCTTCAAGCTTGAGGAAGAAGAATCTGAAAAACTCTTGCAGATGGAAGACTTTCTTCATAAGCGGATCGTGGGACAGGAAGAGGCTATTTCCGCGGTCTGTCGAGCGATTCGTCGATCACGAGCTGGGCTAAAGGATGCTCGGAAACCTATCGGTTCGTTTATCTATCTAGGACCAACGGGTGTGGGTAAAACCGAATTAGCAAGGGCCTTGGCCGAGTTTCTGTTTAATACAGAGGATTCTTTAATCCGCATTGATATGTCTGAGTATCAGGAGAAATTTACGAGTTCACGGTTGTTTGGAGCTCCTCCTGGATATGTTGGCTATGAAGAAGGTGGTCAATTAACAGAGAAGGTGCGTCGACGTCCGTATTCCGTGGTGTTATTTGATGAAATTGAAAAAGCGCATCCAGATATTTTCAATGTACTGCTCCAAGTATTGGACGATGGTGTGTTAACGGATAGTCTTGGAAGAAAAGTTGATTTTAAGAATACTATTCTTGTGATGACGTCGAATTTGGGTACCAAATTGGTGCAAAAAGGTGTGTCTCTAGGATTCCAAAAGGAAGATATAGCTTGTACTCATGAGCGTATGAAGACTGCTGTGCTCGATGAGCTCAAACGGAATTTCAGCCCGGAATTTTTAAATAGAGTTGATGAATTTGTTGTTTTTCATCCATTGGAGAAAACACATCTGTTTGAGATTATCGATATTCTGCTCAAGGAATTGAATCAACGTCTTGCCGAACGCAATGTGCAGTTGCATATTGGGGAAGAAGTGAAGCAATGGCTTATTGATGAAGGATATCAGCCGCAATATGGCGCGAGGCCTATGCGGCGGACCATTCAAAAACTTCTAGGCGATCCCCTGTCAGAGGAATTGCTTAAGGGCCGTTTTAAGGATGCGGGAAAAATCAAGGTAGTGCTTCGCGATAATGCTCCCTCTTTTATAGAGGAAGAAGCGATGGCGAGTGTCTAACCGATTCCTGACCACTGTGTCTGGCCTGTGATCACATACTGTGTAATTGAGAATTCTCGACCCTCATGGCTGACTAGCGATGAGGGTCGTTGTATTTTTATGATCCTTTGTTTCCCTTCCAACTGAATGATTTCGGATCATCATCTTTCTGCAGCCTTGGATACCCCATCGGTTGAAAGCGGCTACATTTTGGGCATTGAGACTTCCTGTGATGAAACTGCGGCTGCAGTGTTATCAACAGATGGAGTTTTGGCTTCCAATGTAGTGGCATCTCAGCATGAGGTGCATCAACGATTTGGCGGGGTGGTGCCTGAACTAGCTTCACGAAAACATATTGAGCAAATCGAGGAAATTGTTCAAGAAGCAATAAGGTGCGCTAAGATTCAGTTGCCGGCTATCAAAGGAGTAGCTGTAACACAGGGTCCAGGGCTCGCGGGTGCGTTGTTGGTTGGGGTCAGTTTTGCCAAAGCTCTTGCTTATGCCCAGGGAATTCCCTTTATAGCGGTCAATCACCTGGAAGGGCATCTTGCCTCCGCTTGGCTATCGCAACCGGATTTCACACCTCCATGTGTGATCCTGGTAGTGTCGGGAGGGCATACGCATTTATATTTCGTTCCGAAATTTCGAGAGTACCATCTCATTGGTCGCACGCTGGATGATGCTGCAGGAGAAGCTTTTGACAAAGGAGCAAAAATGCTGGGGTTGGAGTACCCAGGCGGTCCGGCCATCGATAGCCTTGCTCGTTCGGGCAATCCAAGAAGGGTTCGGTTCCCTCGGCCTTATCTTAACCGAGGAGGGCTGGACTTTAGTTTTAGTGGTCTCAAGACCTCCTTATTGTATTACCTCAGAGATTTAAAAAAAGCTGGGGAAAAATGTGTGGTAGCCGATGTTGCAGCTGGGTACCAGGAATCCATTGTCGAGGTGTTAGTTGAAAAAACATTTCGTGCTTGTCGTCGTTACAATGTCGAAACTATTGCGGTTGTGGGAGGAGTGTCAGCCAATAGTCGACTGCGGTCATTGCTAAGAGAACGTTCGGCTGAGATCGGGGTCAAAATCATTGTTCCGGCTCTCGAGTTTTGCACGGATAATGCTGCGATGATTGCTGCCGCAGGATTATGGGCCTATGAGAGACAAGAGTTCGCCTCTTGGGATTTGGATGCCAACGCAAACTTACTGCATGGGGTTTCTTGCTCTGAAGAAACAACCCCTTTTGAGGTGTTTAATAAATGAGAGAAGGAGGGAAAGTCCATCTCAACGCCAACTGGGAATTTAACCGGACTTAAGCCTAGTCAATTAGCGTGCCTTGAGAGGCTTTATCGGCGTCGGATTCCAGTCGAACGGGTGATTACGCCGGAATTGGCTCGGGCCTCCACGGAATTATCTCACGAGATTCGACGACAAATCGGCTTTTTGATTAATCGGCGAGGTGTGATTGAGTCAATCATTGTTGGTACTGATCGGCAATTGGTGATTCCGCTACTGGCACGGAGTCGGTCTGGGTCGCGGTTGTTGCGAGGGGTCCGTTTCGTTCATACGCATCTCAAAGACCAACCCCTAACAAAAGATGACTTAACTGACCTTGCATTGTTGCGATTGGATATGATGGTGGCGATTGGTGTTGGAGAACAGGGAGAGCCAGCTCATATTTCGGTTGCGCATTTACTCCCTCCAAACCCCGAGGGAAAATCCTATCTGGAGTTTCCGTCGACAGCATTCCATTCCTTTCAACTCGAATTTCAAGAGTTCATCCAATCGTTGGAGTCGGAAATTGCAGGAGGAAGTCCTGCACTTATTGAGACTGAAACCCGGCCAGGCGCTCTCTTAGTCAGTGTCTTTGCGAGAAGTCGAGTGGAGCAGGAAGAGCGGCTTGAAGAAATGAAGAAACTTATTATTTCACAAGGGATAGAGATCTTGGGTACTGTTGAACAGCGTTTAGTAAACGTGAATCCCAAATTTGTCATGGGTGCGGGGAAACTCACGGATGTGATTATTCAGGCGTTGCAGAGTGGCGCGGAACTGCTAATTTTTGATCGTGACCTAACTCCCACTCAAATTCGATTTATTTCTGAAATGACCGAAATGAAGGTTTTGGATCGCACGCAACTGATCCTGGATATTTTTGCAGGACGGGCACATTCTCGGGCCGGTAAAATTCAGGTTGAGCTAGCCCAATTAAGATACATGTTGCCACGGCTTTCTCAATCCAGTACCGCATTCTCGCGGTTGGGTGGGGGTATTGGAGCAAGGGGCCCTGGGGAAACCAAATTAGAGACAGATCTCCGGCGAGTTCGTGATCGGATTGGCTATTTAGAACGCCAGCTAAAATTATTGACTCAGCAACGAGTTCAACAACGCACCAAGCGGATACGTAACCGAGTGTCGGTGGTGTCTATTGTGGGGTATACCAATGCAGGAAAATCCACATTGCTCAATGCTTTGACCAACAGTCATGTTCCAGCTAGAGATCGGCCTTTTGAAACACTCGATACTGTGAGCCGTTGTCTTCGATTATTCAATGGGAGGGAAGTGATCATCACTGATACGGTTGGTTTTATTCGTGACCTCCCTCAGGGTTTGTTAAATGCGTTTCGAAGTACGCTTGAGGAACTACACGATGCGGATCTTTTGTTGCATGTGATAGATGGAAGTGCCTCAGATTTTAATCAGCAAATAGAGATTGTCGAAAATATTCTAACCGACTTGGGTTTAGACAAGGTGCCGAGAATTTTTGTGTTGAATAAATGCGATCGATTGGAATCTAAAATGATGGAAATCTTGTGCCGACGTCACCAGGCCATAGGAGTGTCGGCCCTTCGCAAAGAGACCCTTGCTCCAATTTTATCGAATATTGCTGAAGTGTTGAGTTCGTTGGAAGAAGGCAGGGCTATCAATTTTGTTGATGAGGGAACAGACTTTTCGCTTCGATCAGTTTCCTAGCTTATTTTTTTGATGGCCAATCCAGTAATCAGGTGGGAAATAGATTCAATGCAACTAAACAAAGCGTTCGTGTGGTTAAATTGATGTGTAACCCAAAGGCAAAGGTTTTTAAAAGGCAAGATCTTGGGTAGGCTTGCTACGTTAAACGATATGGAATAGCGAATGCCGGTGAAATCCTATGCGAAAGCACGGGCCCGTCGGATTATTTCAATTCTCAGACGGTCCATTGTTGAGGCAGTGGTCGAACTTAAGCACCGCGCTCCCTTTGAATTATTGGTGGCTACGATCTTATCTGCTCAGTGTACGGATGAGCGGGTGAACAGTGTAACGCCTACGCTTTTTAAAAAATATCCAGGCCCAGAACAATTGGCCAAGGCCAAGCTTGCCGATCTGGAAGTAATTATTCGTCCGACTGGTTTTTATCGAAGCAAAGCCAATAGCCTCATCCGGTGTAGTCAGGCATTGGTCAAGGAGTTTGATGGAAGAGTTCCCGAGACGATGGAAGAGTTAACATCTCTCCACGGCATTGGAAGAAAAACCGCCAATGTGATTTTGGGGGGGTGCTTTCAGAAGCCTGCAATAATTGTGGATACTCATGTTAAACGAGTGGCTAATCGTTTGGGGCTCACTACTCAGTCCGACCCCACGAAAATCGAGTACGATCTTCAAGCCTTGTTTCCGCAAAAGGATTGGAGCGGTGGCTCTCAAAGGCTTTTGCTTCACGGTCGATATGTGTGTGTTGCTCGGGCGCCTAAATGTGGACCATGTGCCGTTTATGTTGAGTGTCATTGGAAGGGAAAGTTGCCGCGAACATGATTAAAAGCATGACAGGATTTGGTAAACGTGAGGCATTAGTGAAAGGTTCGACGATTTCTGTGGAAATTCGGTCGGTGAACCATAGATTCCGGGAAATCGTGATGCGCTTTTCCAAAGGAAAGGTTGAGTTAGAGGAAGAGTTGAAAGGTCTAGTTTCTAGGGTGTGTAGACGCGGTCGCATTGAAGTGTCCATCATCTTTGGCGGTGGGAAAGAACTATCCAAGACGTTGACCTTAGACCGTGCCGCGGCACGACAATATCATCAAGTCCTGCAAGAGATGCAGCGGGATTTAAAACTTGATGGAGCTATAGATGTCTCCTTGTTGGGGTCCTTCCGAGAGATTTTTTCGGTTGGGGAACAGGCTCTTGATTCTCACGTGGTTAGTCGAGTGGTGAAAAGACTAGTCTCTGGGGCGGTTGGTGATCTCGATCGAATGCGTCGATGTGAAGGGAGAATTCTGCAAGCGGATATGGGAAAACGGGTTCAGATGATTAAACAGGCTCAGGGCCGGATCCGACGACGGTTGCCCCTTGTGACCAAAGGCCATTATGATCGTATGACTGCCCGCGTGAAGGAATTATTGGGTGAAAATGGCCTTGATGATCAACGGCTCCGCCATGAATTGGCGCTTTTCGCGGATCGGTGTGATATAACGGAAGAACTGACGCGATTAGATAGCCACTGTCAACAGTTTGATGCCCTGATGAAAGGAAAAGAACCCGTTGGCCGGCAGCTAGATTTTTTACTGCAGGAAATGGGGCGTGAAGTAAATACAATTGGTTCAAAAGGCAACGATGCGGAAATTTCTAAGTCTGTCGTTCAGTTGAAAGGGGAACTGGAAAAGATTCGCGAGCAAGTGCAAAATGTGGAATAGGCAGCCATATCTTTCCTGTACCAGAGGTAGTCGATTATTCTTTTCCTGTTTTTCAGCGTAAAACATCATGCTTCGAAAAGGTCTATTATTTGTGGTCTCGGGGCCCTCTGGGGTGGGCAAGAGTACGCTATGTAAAACCATGGTCGCCCAAGTATCCAAAACCATGCTGTCGGTATCCTGTACGACAAGAAGCCCTCGGGCAGAGGAGCAAGATGGTGTCGATTATTGTTTTATTGATGAACCGCGGTTCCGTGAGATGATTCAGTGCGATCAATTTGTAGAGTGGGCCGAGGTCTATGGGAATTTATATGGCACGCCTAAGCAGCAATTGGAAGAGGCGATAGATCAGGGCACGGACGTTTTATTGGATATCGATGCTCAAGGTGCTCGTCAAATCATGAAGCGTTTTTCCGGGGCTGTCTACGTGTTTGTTACTCCCCCGTCGCTTGAGGTGTTAAGGATGCGGTTGTATGGGCGTGCTTCGGATTCCCCAGATGCGATTCAATGTCGTCTTCAAAGCGCGAATGAGGAAATAGCCAACTTTCGTTCCTATCATTATTTAATTCGCAATGAAGAATTGACCAAGGCCACCAAAGAACTTGAGTCAATTATTTGTGCGGAGCGTGTGAAAACCGAACGCTTAAATACCCAATGGCTCAGGCAGAAAGGATTAATCGAAGAGCCAACGATAAAAGAAAATTCCACTATTGTATAAAAACCGATTAAAAGGAGTGTTCATTATGGTTGATATACTTCCTCTGTTGCCCGATGACAAAAGAGACAAAAGCGGAACATTTGATTCTCGATATCGAGTGGTTCTTGTAGCCGCCCAACGGGCGAAGCAGATCATGCGGAGTGGGCAACAATCGCAAACTAGTAAATACGCGAAGGAGACCTCCATCGCATTGGAAGAAGTGTTTCGTGGAGAGGTCGACTACTTGGTTGGTCAGGATGCCAGACAGGCAATTCGTGATGCCAAGCGAGGCATGGAACGGGATTCCGAGCATCCCATATCAGCTGAGGGTGATGAAGATGCCAAAGAAATTCAAAAACAGTTAAGTGTCTATATTGATGACTCCCCAAAAGTTGTCGAACCTGTAGAGAGTGGTGATGCTTCAGAATCTGGTGGATAAATCCGAGGATTTCTCTCTGTCTAGTTATGGGAAAATGGGACAATAAGCGAATCATTCTTGGAGTGACTGGGAGTATTGCTGCCTATAAAGCTGTCCCAATCCTTCGGTCTTTGGTTGGGGAAGGTGCTGACGTTTCTGTGGTGATGACGAATGCTGCCAGTCAATTTGTCACACCATTGACCTTTGAAGTTTTGTCAAGGAACCCCGTCAATGATGGGTTGTTTTCTGGCAAGGATCCCATGCCTCATCTCACGTTGACAGAAAATGCTGATCTGGTGCTCGTGGCTCCTGCTACGGCAAACACGTTAGCCAAGAGCGCCTTAGGGTTGGGCGATGATCTCTTGAGCACGATGATTTTAGCTGCGCGCTGTCCCATCATTATGGCTCCTGCCATGGACGGGGAAATGTGGGATCATCCCTCGGTAGTGGAACATAGGGGTATTCTCCGTCAGCGGGGGGTCATGGTTCTTGATCCCGAAGATGGGGAGTTGGCTTCTGGTTTAATTGGAAAGGGGCGGCTTCCTTCAGAAGAAGCCATATTGGAAGCCGTGAATTCTTGTTTATTTCGTCGATGCGATTGGACCGGACAGCGGGTGTTAGTGTCCGCTGGTCCGACCCGAGAGCCTATTGATGCGGTCCGGTTTTTAAGCAACGGCTCAAGCGGTAAAATGGGGTATGCTATTGCTGAGGCAGCAGCTCAACGAGGAGCTGAGGTGGTTCTCGTGAGTGGACCTACGGCTTTGACTCCTCCAGGAAGCACGGAAATTATTTCGGTTGTGACAGCTCAGGAGATGGAAAAAGCTCTTGAGGCCCGGTTTTCTTGGGCAACGGTACTGATTATGGCCGCGGCTGTAGGGGATTTTCGTCCGAGCCAGGTTGTTTCAAGGAAGGTCAAGAAAGACGAATGGTCTGGAGAACCCCTGGCCTTGGAGCGGACCCCAGATATCCTTGCTGAGTTGGCTCAACAACGAACGCATCAACTCCTAGTTGGTTTTGCCGCGGAAACAGAGAACCATGTGGAAAATGGAGAAAAAAAGTTACGCCAGAAAACACTTGACCTCATTGCGATCAATCACGTAAGCGGTCCAAATTCCGCATTTGGAAATGAAACCAATGAGATTACACTTGTGACGCGGAGCGGAGAGTCGCAACATCTTAGCCGGAAGCCGAAACTCCTCGTTGCGCATCAACTTTTAGATGCGATCGTACCTCTATTTCCTGAAGAACAGAACTTACCTTTTCGACGTACTACAAATCTTCGCAGTTTGTAACGCATCCACTTTTTAGCATTGACGACACGACACTTTGGCTCTGTTTGTTGGCTGGCGGAGAGGGTGGGATTCGAACCCACGGACCGTTACCGGTCAACGGTTTTCGAGACCGCCCGATTCGTCCACTCTCGCACCTCTCCGCATTTGTATTTTATTGATCCCTGTATTACGTCATCAGTAAGGGATGTTTTTCTCGAAGTTGTTGGAAAAAGTCTTTCAAGATATTCCTGCAGGCCTCCTCTTTTATTCCATAAACGATGTCAATTTGGTGATTCAATCGTGAGTTTTTATGAACAGTATATAACGACCCGCAGGCTCCGGCTTTGGGGTCTCGTACCCCCAATACAAGCCGGGGAATTCTCGCTTGGAGCATAGCCCCGGCACACATGAGACAGGGTTCGAGAGTGACGTATAGTGTCGTATCAATGAGCCTCCATGATCGCAGTTTCTCGGCGGCTCCTTGAATGACGATCAATTCTGCGTGCGCGGTTGGGTCTTGCCGCCATTCACGCTGATTATGCCCTCGCGTAATGATGGTTTCTTCCTGCACAAGAACAGCCCCGACTGGCACTTCTCCTATGGAGAATGCCTTTTGTGCTTCTTGGAGGGCAATTTCCATAAATTTTCTATCTTGGTCGAGCTGATTTGTCATTGGTTTTCAAAGCGTTTCATCGAATGGCTTCCTTCTTCAAGATAAGTCGAATGTAGAGGTCAGTTCGAGTATTCTCAAAAATCAAGTTTCCAGAAGTACTTTTCCGCCCAGAGTAGACGTAGACTAAGGGAGTTTTTCAAAAAGGTCACCAGCTATGGGCAGTTTCTTTGGTAAACAGAATCTGCCGGAGTAGAGGACGATTAAGGGTAGATCCCACACACGCAAAGCTGTATCAGCCAAGGTGTTGAATGTAGTTGTCGGGTTTTATGAACAACTCCTTTAGGGGTTGGGATGAAACGGCAGGCATGGTATCATATGGGCTGCTACAAGTATACAAGGGATCCTCTTACCCAAAGGATTGTGAAGAAGACTGCCGCTTCCTCACTGAGTCCACTGTTTTCATCCTGGGAACTCCAAAACATTTGGGGTTTGCTCAACGTTCGGTATTTCGAAAGTCGTCTTTCTCCGATTGAGATTCAGTGGAGTACTCGACTGACTTCTTCGGTTGGTCTGTTTGTGAGTCAGTCTGGTCCACGCACTAAATGGGTTGCGCCAGAAACACGGCATGGATCAGGCCGAGTTATTCGATTATCCTTGCCGCTCCTTTATAGGCAATCCTTGGACGAAATTCGTGATACTTTGGCACACGAGATGATTCATCAATGGCAGTTTGATGTCAAAAAGTGCAATCCTTCTCATGGTCGTGAGTTTCGACGAGTAATGAAAATAATGAATGAAGATGGTCTGAGTGTCACTATTTACCACACATTAACCAAAGAAGTTGAAGCTTTATCCAAGTACTCGTGGCAATGTCAGAAGTGCGGTCGATCCTATCATCGTCAGCGGAAAAGTCTTTCCTCACAAAACCATCGATGTGGGCATTGCCGAGGGGAGCTTCGTCGGGTTAGGCAAGCTACTCCGTGGCACAGTCTTCATGAGAGTAACAAATCCAAGCCTCAAATAGGTCACGGAAGTCGCGTTTCCAAACCTGTTCAATTAGTTTTTGGATTTATGTTGGCTTGAATAGGTGGTGAGGGGGGAGATCCGGTTTGTCTCTCGCGAATTTTGACAAGGTTGGCCCTATCATTATTTTGTTCCGGAAGTTGGTAGTGAATATCAATTTGAATTGTTCGTTCCAGGCAGTGCGCGGCAGATTCTTGATCACCTCTTTTTTGGTACAAGTCAGCCAATACTCGCAAAACCGACGCTTCACTAGGCTCATTGCCTAATTTTATAAAATGTTCGCTTGCATTGTTTAGGCACCGCTCGGCTTGACGAAATTCTTCCTGCATGAGAAAAGCTTGGCCGAGTTGACTGTAAGTATTAGCAAGGCTGGCTTCGTCTCCAACGAGCCGATGGAAATCCAGCGCATATTTAAAGTGGCCAATGGCATCCGAAAGTTGGTTTGTAGCGATTTCCTGTAGGGCCAGGTTGGAATACAAAATTCCTAGTGCCCGATGGTTTTCGGTGTTGGCTAGTGTATCGATTGCCTCCAAATAGTAAGCACGGGCTTTGGTGTAGTTTCCGGAATCGGCTTTAATATTTCCCAAGTTGCCTAGGGTTTCCCCGATGGTATTGTGATTGGCTTGGGTGCGTTGGATAGAGAGGACTTCTTGATAGCAAGCTTCAGCTTGGTCGAAATCCTCCAATAATGCATAGACGTTCCCAAGATTCCCTAATGCCGATGCCAGGGGTTCCCACTCGCCTTCTGCGCGAGCTTCACTTACGGCACGGGCATACCAGTATTGAGCTTTGGTCAGATCACCTCGATGCAGGTAAATTTGTGCTTGTTGGGAAGCATGAATCGTCATGTCAAAGGAAAGGAAGGGTGGAGGTCCCAATTATCCCAAGGTTTGCGGTGACGGTGTTCAGGATGTTCGCAGTACAAAAAATCAGGGCGTGAGTCAGTGACCACGTGGTTATCGGCGGTGTGAATCCTTGGCTTTGACGATGTGGGCGAGTAATTTGTCGGCTTGTTTGCCGGCTTGTTGCATTTGCCACCAACGATAAACATAACGGTAGGTTATTATGGCAATGATTCCCAACACGCTGATCCACATCCACTCACCCATTTTTCTAGTCTAGTGGAAAATTTGTCTGTAGAGCAAGGTCTGGGTATGGGATAAATTGCAGAATCTTAGAAGAAAACATACTAATGGTTTTCGCTGGAAAAATTGAAGGGAGCTATGGAAGTTTGGATTCTTCTCATTGGGCTGCTAGTGATTTTGGTTGGTGCGGAGACATTCACCAATGCGTTGGAACACCTAGGTGAACGCCTTGGCATCTCCGAAGGGGTGACAGGGTCGATTTTTGCGGCTGTGGGAACTGCGTTGCCGGAGGCTATGGTTCCGGTCGTGGCGGTTTTGGCGAGTTCCGCGAGCCTTGAAACACGTCATGATGTTGGAGTAGGGGCGATTTTGGGTGCCCCCCTCATGCTCTCGACCTTAACCCTCTTTTTAATGGGAATGTTTGCAGCTAGTAGTCGAGGGTGGAACAGCTTTTTTCGTCCGGAGCCCACTGGGTTGCAACGAGACATAAACTGGTTTTTGTTTGCGTTTCTATTGGCAACTATTGCGGTTTTCGTTCCGGTGGAGTGGAGAGTGACAAGGGTCACCTTAGCTCTCGGGCTTATCTTGAGTTATATGATATATCTTGCGCTGACAATTCGGGCTTCTCGGGAGTTGGTAAACCAAGGCCATGGAACAGAAGCTGAACACCCACTTTTTCTGGCTCGGCTTCGTTTGCCTGAAAATCTTGGCACTATCACGATTCAATTGTTGTTGGGGCTAGGTCTGATTGTTGGGGGCGCGAAAGGGTTTGTGATCGGAGTGGAACATTTGGCCACCTGGTTGGGAATTTCAACCTTAGCCTTATCCCTGTTGATTGTGCCGGTAGCAACGGAGTTGCCAGAGAAGGTTAATAGTATTATTTGGATTCGTCGTGGTCGTGATACCTTGGCATTTGGAAACATCACCGGAGCCATGGTGTTTCAAGGTAGCCTTCTTCCAGCTCTTGGCGTGATGCTCACACCGTGGGTTCCGCGGAAAGAAGTCCTTCTTGGTATGGGGCTGACCTTTTTGGCTACGACTTATTTGCTATTTTTTGCCAAAAGACAAAGGATGAAACCCTACCATGTTTTTTTCAATGGTTTGTGTTATCTGGCCTTTGTCATCCTAATCACTGTTTTATAAATCAATTTTGTAGATTTCAGATGTCTAAACCCCGCGTTCTGCTGACAAGGCAAATACCTGAGTCTGCATTTAGTGTAGTACGAGAATGTGCTGATATCGATATATGGCAAGAAAACGTACCCATTCCTCGGGATGTATTTCTGGAAAAAGTGAGAGATATTGAAGGTCTCTATTGCCTGCTAACTGATACAGTTGATGAAGAATTATTGGCACAAGCTCCCAGGCTGCGTGTTGTGAGTACCATGGCTGTGGGATACGATCATATAGATGTCCAAGCTTGTACCAAGCGAAAAATTCTAGTCGGGAATACTCCAGAGGTATTGACCGAAACCACGGCTGATTTTGCTTTCGCTTTATTGATGGCCGCGGCCCGACGCATTGGTGAAGGATCTGAATTTGTGAAAGCCGGTTATTGGGGAGCTTGGGATCCTGCATTGCTACTTGGCCAAGATATATATGGGGCGACGTTGGGAATTATAGGCTTTGGTCGAATCGGTCAGGCTGTTGCGCGGCGAGCCAAAGGATTTGAAATGCGGGTATTGGTGAGTCATGCTCATTGTGTTTCTGAGGAAATTCTTCGAGAGGCTGGAGTGGTACAGGTTTCATTTGACCAAGTGATAACGGAATCCGACTTTCTTAGTTTGCATATTCCATTTACGGAGAATACCCAACATCTAATCAATCGCGGTGTGCTTAAGCGTATGAAGTCAACAGCCATTCTCATTAACACTTCACGCGGAAAGGTTGTGGATCAGCGCGCGTTGCACCATGCACTCAAAGAGCGTCAAATTGCCTATGCCGGGTTGGATGTTACTGATCCTGAACCCCTTTCCGTGCAGGATCCGATTTTGGCCTTACCGAATTGCTTGGTTGTTCCTCATATTGCGAGTGCTTCAGTGTCTACCCGCACGAAGATGGCGATCATGGCCGTGGAGAATCTATGCGCAGGGTTGGACGGGCAACCATTGCCATATTGCGTGAATCCGGAAGCGTCTGAACTGTAAGACTTGATGATTGTAGTTCTACTCTTGTTTTTTATAGGATGTATGAGTTTTGTAGTTGCCTGTGACTAATTTTGATGTTGGATCTAAAAAGATGAGAGCCCTATGAAACAACCAGTAATGACCTGTTTAGATATGGAAGGTGTGCTAACCCCTGAGATTTGGCTTGCAGTTGCTAGCAAAATGGGTATCACAGGCTTAAAGGTGACTACGAGGGACATACCTGATTATGATGAACTGATGAAGATGCGTCTCAAAATTTTGGCTGAAAATCGTGTACGGATTACGGATATTCGGGAGGTGGTTGCCAACTTGGGGCCTTTAGAAGGTGCCTCGGCTTTTTTGGATTGGCTCCGAGCCAGGTGTCAGGTGGTTATTCTCTCAGATACTTTTTATGAACTTGTCGCACCTTTAATGCAGCAACTCCAGTACCCCTCCATTTTTTGTAATTCTTTGGATGTCGATAACGAAGGGTTTATTCGCAACTATCATCTTCGTCAGCCCGATCAAAAACGTCATGCGGTCATTGCCCTCAAAAGCTTAAACTTTCGAATTTTAGCTGCGGGGGATTCGTACAATGATATTTCGATGTTGAAGGAAGCAGACGCAGGTGCCTTATTTTGTCCTCCAGATTCAATCAAGTCAGAATTTCCTCAATTTCCCGTTACCAATTCTTATGGCGAACTTAAAAAAGAATTCTGTCAAGCTGGGGGCCTAATTCCTTAAGGGATCCAAGTCATTGTTATTTCAGATGATATCGGCAAATTTGTTGTTGGAGAACCTTGTGAGGGTTGCCTAAGGTCGGAATTAGGCAAATAACGTGTTGATTGTTTTTTGACAGGAGTCCTGAGTCATGATAGCCAGGAGATTTAAAAAATCTTCTGGACTTTTTTACCGAGTATTGTAGGTTCATTCATGCTGCGTGTTTTTCCAAAAGGAGGCAAAAATGATTCCTTTGCCATCATTTATTAAACTCAATTGCATCCTTTTTGTTGGAGTTCTGGCCGTATCGGGATGTTTGGGAACTCGAGATTGGGCTTACCCACCGCCTCCGGATAGGACCTATCTGAATATTGGTATTATCCGATCAGGGGGAAATGCTCTTCCTGTTAAACTGGCGGTCCTTCCCTTGGAAGATCTTCGGGGAAATGAAATGAAGGATAATTATGACAAGGTCGCTATTCCTCTTGTTTCGCATAGTGTGTCGACGTTTGATCGTCCTGAAACTATCGCGGATCCTGAAGAAATTGATGAACTCTTTTTTGATCCACCCAAGGATTTTGCCCGGGCCCTGGCTAACGAAATTCGGGAAGCCAATATTTTTTCGATCGTAGTTTTTTCCGATGGGAAAACTCCGCCGCCTAGTGATTATGTGTTACGTGGTCGTCTGTATTCCACCAAATGGGAACGACAACTGACGACCTATGGTTTGGGTCCATTGGGTACCCTTCTCTGGATGATTGGGTTGCCTATGGGTGAAATAACCACAGAAGTCGAAATGGATTTACGGTTGACTCCAGCAGGAGATCCCTCCCAGGTTTTATGGAGCTTTGATATGAATTTTCAAGGGACGGGAATCGATGGAGTATATTACGGATTGGAGGATTCCGTCCGGAGTTATCCAGTTGCGCTTCAGGATGCGTTACGCTCGGCTATAAAGGATTTAGCTAAAAAATCAAAAATACGTATCCCTGTGCAATGAGGGCATGGAGACTTGTCTCACCTTGTTTGGACGGGGAGTCAGGATAGCCAAAATGGATGCAATTGCTGTCTTGGTCACAACATCTTCCGAAGAAGAAGCCACGAGATTGGGAAAATTATTGGTTGAGCAACAACTAGTGGCTTGCGTGAATATCCTTCCCAAAATGAAATCAATTTTTTGGTGGGAGGGGCAAGTATCCGAAGAAGAAGAGTGTCTCATGATTCTTAAAACCAGAATGCCGATTTTTAAGGCTCTGGAAAAAACAATTATTGCTCAACATAGTTATGAAGTACCTGAAATTATTGCATTGCCAATTGGAACTGGTTCACAGCCTTATTTGTCATGGGTTTACGATATGACACGAACTAATATTGACAATAACGAATGACGGGTGATTCTTCCTTTATGCCAAGGCCAACCTTTCTATTTTGGCATTGACCCTTTGGATCGACTCCAGTAGAGTATCCAAAGTTTTATCTTGATTTTGGTGGGTTATAGCGGACGCAAGAGGAGATATATGAAAACCTCTGATGAAGCCTACACCATTATGATTTTCCGTGGGGCTACGACGAGTCCTATCCGGCTACGATTGCGGAAAGTCATTCTTCGACGCGCTTTGATTACGGCAACTGTGCTGATTTTCCTGCAAATGGGGATCATGTCTCATTATGTGGTGCAAACGAGTCAAGTTTCAGAACTCGGTCAATTGCAAACTGAGATTAAGGAAACTCGTGATCAAACCAAAACGTTTTTCTCCTCAATCACGGATATGAAGCAACGTATGTCGGCCATGCAGGAGCTAAATCGAAAATTGCAAGCTATGTTTGGGTTTGAACCAGATAGCGTAGAAGGGATTGAGGTCAATGGCCAGGGAGGGGAAGAGTTTCCTTATGAAAGTGCAGCCCATGGCGAACCTGGTCAGTTCCTGTACGCTTCAAAAATGAAGATCCCGGCAGATTCAATGCTTGAATTTTCAAAGGCTTCGATCCAGGCTTCGATGCTTGTCAGTATTAAGCAGGGGTTAGTGTGGCTTGGTCGTCAGGCGTTAAAGGAACAAAAAATCTTGGATGATTTGGCTGCAACAGCTGGGGTGCGGGCGGATCGATGGGCCGCTACGCCATCGATTTGGCCGGTTAAGGGCCATATTACTTCAAAATTTGGTCCCAGAATTTCACCGTTTACTGGGAAAAAGGCTTTTCATTCAGGTTTAGATATTGGATCCCCGCGAGGCCGAGAAATTAAAGCCCCGGCTTCTGGAAAAGTGGTGGCAGCGGCTTATGATACCCGAATGGGGAAATTTATCCGGATTAGTCATGGATATGGAGTTGAAACGACCTACGGACACCTGTCGAAAAGGCTTGTGAGATACGGAAAAAGAGTTAAACGTGGGGATGTGATTGGGTTAGTTGGGAGTACTGGGAAGTTTTCCACTGGTCCTCACTTACATTACCAAGTTGCTGTGAATGATAAAGTAGTAAATCCTACCCAATATATCTTGGATTAATTGCCCAAATTTCTTTGTTCTTTTGAAATTTTTTCTATTTTTCCTGCTAATTACTGCTTTCTTCCGACATCATTCCTAGATTCTTACAAGACAAAAAGAATTCTGGAAGTTATGGGCCCAAAGCCCTAGGTGCATCGAGTTACGCTAGGCCTTCTTTTTAGAGTGGTGGGTCTTCTTTTTTGTTGCCTTCTTTGGTGTTTCACCTTAGGATGAATCCAGAGGACATTGTGTTCTTTGGTAGACAAAGATAGGGAGTGGAGAAGACGCTCGATTGACATTATTTTCAAGGCTTTGTTACGGTTGTGGGCCTAGTTTTCTCGTTAGTGAAAGTAAGCTGTTTTTCTTACGAGGAATAAGAAGAAGGCAAGTTTTTAATTCGTCTAACATTTTGTATAAACCATACAAAAGGGAGGGTCTGCGATGAGCCTCGGATACGTAGAATTTACGCCTGGGTTTGGCAAGTTCATGCCGAAAGAATATCGGGATATGGTGGATTTCGGACCATTTGGAAAGAAAACTCCTGTTTCCAAAGTTGGAACTTTCAAAGAGATTATTGAAGAACATCCCATGTGTGCGGGCTGTGCAATGACCTTGTTCATACGGTTAGCCATGATTGCACTTCCAAATCCTGAGGATACCATTACGGTTGGAACTGCGGGATGCGGGCGTTTGGCTATTTCCCAAGCGGCGATTCCCTTTGTGTACGGGAATTATGGAGATCAAAATGGGGTAGCGAGTGGGTTATCCCGCGGTCTTCGACTTCGATTTGGGGATACGCCGAAAGACGTGGTTGTCATGGCGGGTGACGGGGGAATGGCAGATATCGGGTTTGCCCAGACCCTTCATTCGTGGTTCCGTAAAGAAAAATTTACCACCATTATGCTGGACAACGAGGTCTACGGAAATACCGGCGGACAAGAAAGCGGTATGACCAATAGGAACCAGGTTTTAAAGATGGCCCCTCTTGGGAAGAAGTTTGAAAAAATGGATATGCTGGGTATGGCCAAAATTGCTGGTTGTGCCTATGTCGCGACCGTGGTTCCCAACAATCCGCGTCGTGTAGAGAGTGTCATTAAAAAGGCTGTTTTGGTGGCTCGGGAAATTGGACCGACATATATTCAAGCCTACACGTCTTGTAATATCGAGTATGCGATCCCGACAGATAAGGTTATGGAAGATGCCAAGGATGTTGAAAACGATCGGTATAAATTTTCTGAATACATTACCGACGAAGCTAAAGATGTCTTGTCTCAATTGTATGGCTACAAAGAATATTTGCCAAAGCCAGCAAAAGCTGTTGAGAAAAAGTAGTGAAGGACTAAACGTATTAGGCTATTGATAGTGTGGATGATAGAGGAGGGTTAGAGATATGGCGATTCGTTATAACATTCGAATGGCAGGAGTAGGAGGACAAGGTGTTGTCACGGCTTCCCACATTTTTAGCACGGGGGTCATCAATGCGGGCGGAGAGAGTACCATTGTTCCTTTCTACGGCTCTGAAAAACGGATGGCGCCAGTGGAGAGTTATGTGCGGATCTCCGATGAACCGATTTATGAAATTGGCGAAATCACTTTTCCCCATATCATCATGATTTTTCATCCTCAGGTTATTACCCACGGCAAGAGTTATACAAATCCCTTTTACTTTGGATTAAAGCAAGACGGGGTGGCGCTGATCAATCATGACAAGCCCATGAATTTGGAGCCAGACCAGGAACGAGAACTCAAAGAACTCAACGCGAAATTGTATTATTTGCCAGCCACAACGTTGTCCCTCGATGTAGCGGGTATTGATTTGGCAACGAATATGGCGATGGTTGGCGCAATCGGTGCCATCACTGGATTATCAAACATGGAGGCTCTGGAACAGGCGGTGAAAGATCGCTTCCTTGGAAAAGGCTTTGTGGTGTCAGGTGGAACAGCTGCGCTGGATAGCGTTGTGGAACGAAAGTTTAAAAAGAAGGAAGAGTTGATTGGCAAGAACTTGGCTGTAGTCAAGGCGGCTTGGGACTTTGCCGTCGAGCAAGGATGGGCCGCCTCACAGGATAAGGGTGCGGTTTCTACTCCTGCATCAGCCTAACTTCAAAATAAAGAGAGGGAATCATGTATTTAGTTGCAAACATTGATACCGATATATGCGCTGCAACCAGTTGCAAGTTGTGCACGCAGTTTTGTCCTGAGGCCAATACCATCCAGTACAATAACGAAGCTGGTCAGGCGAAGGGGTTGAAATATGGATCAGCCTATGTGGCTGTGGACCGGTGTAAAGGTTGCGCGCAATGCGTTTGGGTTTGTGACAACATGGCTAAACATAATGCCATTAAAATGGAAATGATTGATCAAATTGGGGAAGCTGCAATGACGGAGAATATCACCTATTCGGGTGACTACTCTGAGCAGAATAGTACGGCTAAGTTGGCCAATCCAGTTCGCGGATAAGAGTTCCTGGTAGACTGGACAGAGTCGTTTTTTCATAAAATAATGATTGGAGTTTGAAAGTGGGGACAACTGAGTTAGAGAGAATTGTTGAGCCGGGTCCTGCCGGGTTTCATCCCCCCTCTGCTGCTGAATTGGGAGTTCTTCCACCAATGCCGAACAATGGGTTAACCTTTGGCCATGAAGTATCGGAGGAGAAAGCGCTGGAAGAAATGGCGAAAGCCATGTTTACGAGAAACAATGCGACAATTTTCCCTGGACCTCTTGTCCTTTGGAACTGGAATGATCATGCGGCTGATAAAGCAAAGGCCGTGCTTGAATTGGCAGCACAGATTCCAGAAGTGTTGATTATTCCTATGCCGGATTATCGTCCGAAGTACCCGAAAATCGAACCACAAGAAGTGATCAATCCAAATCACCCAAATCTCACCATTTGGGGCAATAAAATTGAAGTATGTATTTTTATTGGTGTGCATTGTCATTATGCCAATCTGACGCTCAAAATGATTCGGGCCGGGACAAACTGCTGGACTTCAGCGATTTGCGCGGAACAGGGCCATGAGGATGCTATGTTTACGATCCGTGATTCGGATGCCGCAAAAATCAGAAAAGCCGCCGAGGTCTTCAAGCGCGTGCGCGAGGAAATGGGTATAAAGCTCCCTAAGGATGGGGCAAATGTCCGCTTCACGGGGCTACAGTCTGCTGTCCATGATGGCAAATCTCATACCAATCCATTGGATATTGATCTTGGGGGTGAAGGAATTGGGAGTGCTGCTGCCTTTGGTCATAAGGCAGAGGATATGCAACGAGAAGGTTAGAAACTATTTGATGAACATCGTCCTTTCCGACAGCGAAAGGAACGTACGTATCTACCTACTAAAGGGGTTGAGCCATGAGTGACGCATTGGAAGCAGAAGTCAAAACAAATCCACAGGGCGACCCAATCACGAGCGCCGCACCAGCGCCTTCCCCGAAAGAAGGAGGAAGGAAAGACCCTCATGCAGAGGCAAAAAAACAACAAGAGGTAACTCCCGAATATATGTTTTCTGAGGCGCCTCGGGAGAGAGAGTTTATCACTGGCAGTGAGGCGGCAAAGGAAGCGGTACGTCGATCAAATGTGGATTTTTCCGTTGCCTATCCTATTACCCCGCAGAGCGAAACGATGCAGCTTATTGGGGTGCTCTATGGCGAAGGGTACGTCAAAGAATATTACCGGGGCGAAGAAGAATATGGCGTGATGTCTGCGATTGCAGGTGGTTCACGCGCAGGGGTACGTTGCTTTACAGCAACTGCTGGCCCAGGGACCCTTCGTGGGCTTGAGCCTATTGCTTCTTGGCCTGGTCACCGCTTGCCGGCTGTGGCGATGTTTACCTGTCGTGTGGTCAATGCTCCCTTAGCTATTCAACCTGATAATATTGAGGTGTCCTACTTGTTGAATTGCGGAATGATTGTGTTCCATGCTGAAAACCAGCAGGATTTGTTCGATATGATTATGAAGGCGTTCATCATCAGTGAGAAAAATGATGTGACTCTTCCGGTTGGGGTGTGTTGCGATGGGTTTTTCGTTACCCACGCTCGCGGGTATTGTTCTATGCAGGATAGAAGCCTCAAGTTACCTAGTCGTCAAGCTTGGCGTGGCGCCGTGCCGGTTTTAGACGCAGAAAATCCGCCTGCCCGGCTCTCGCGCGATGCCCCGGTGCAAAAGTCAAATTTCATGGCCTACAATATTCATGCGGTATGGCAACAGGAAATCTGGGCTGCGGTGGAGCGGTCGCGAAAATATATTGATCTGTATATGGATGGTTTAATTGATGTTCAAGATGTTGAAGGGGCCGATGTGATTTTAATCGCCTCTGGAAGTGCGGCTGCACAATCAAAAGAAGCCATTCGGATATGTAAGGACAAGGGTATTCATGCAGGGCTGATTAAGATTAAATCTCTTCGGCCATTCCCCACAAGGGAGTTGCGGAAGCTTTGTGGGAATGCCAAGCTTATTGTGGTGCCGGAATTTAATTATGTTGGGTGGTTAGCCAAAGATGTGGCGACTGCTATTTATGGGTACTCCAAAGCTAAAATCGTTGCAGGTCCCCATGTGTATGGGGGCATGTCCATGCCGGTAGAAATGATCTTTGATGAAATTGAGTGTGGATTAACTGGTAAAAAGTCTGCGACGGTGCCGTCCTCAGCAATTATGGGTGTTGTTGATCAAGAAGCGGTATCCCATTTTATGCAGAATATATAATCAGGTGTCATACACGCACCACGTGAAACATAACTAAAAAGCGCCCCCTCAGCTATCATGAGGCGGGCGCTTTTTAGTTGGGAATAGAGGTTCACATTCTTCTCGCCTCTTGTTAAGCTCTGTGCCATATTTAACCGATCTTTTTACCAAAACAAGTGAAAAAATCTCGGAGTTTTAATTACTGGCTTTCTCTTCTGAGTTTTTCAGAAAGAATGGCTCGGGCTGTGCGCTTATGACGATTTTAGTGGCGAATGATGATGGTATTGATTCCCCTGGAATCCGAGCACTGGCTAAGGCCCTAAAAGTTCTTGGTGATGTGTGGGTCGTTGCTCCAGATCGGGTCCAAAATTCGACGGGCCGAGCCATTACCTTGCATAAACCCCTGAGGTTGAACCAAATCAATCGGCAAATGTTTTCCGTAAATGGAACACCATCCGATTGTATTACTTTGGCTGTAGGTCAACTTTTGAAGGGCCGGGATTTAGATCTTGTTGTTTCGGGAATCAATAAGGGTTTGAATCTTGGTGATGATGTGACTAATTCCGGCACGGTTGCTGCTGCGTTGGAAGGGGCGATTCGGGGTATTCCTTCAATTGCGGTCTCTATGGATGGGCAACAACGTTTCCGTTTCCTTCAAGGCGCAAAAGTTGCCGTCGAAATTGCCAAAATGGTGCTGGGGAAAGGGCTCCCTCCAGACACTCTGTTGAACATCAATATTCCCGATCTTCCGGCGCATTCCCTCAAGGGAATGCGATTTACCTCCTTAAGTCGTCGGCGATACAAAGATCCCGTGGTGGAGAAAATCGATCCACGCGGAGGTAAATATTATTGGATTGCTGGAGAGCAAGTAACGTGGAATAGAAAGAAACATTCGGATATTGATGCCATTGCGAATGGGTATGTGTCCCTAACCCCATTGCATTTTGATATGACGCAGTACCGTGCCCTCACTGAACTTCAGGCATGGGAACGGACCTTAAATAAACATGTGCGTTCTATTCGGAAATTGTCATGATCCACGAACTATATGATTGGGTATTGTCGTGGTCTGCATCACCATACGCGGTGCCGGTTTTGTTTGTCCTTTCCTTCGCGGAGGCTTCCTTTTTCCTGTTGCCACCCGATGTTCTCTTGATGGCCCTAACATTAGGAAATTCGACTTTGGGAATGTACTACGCCGCTATCACGACTGTAGGTTCCGTGTTGGGTGGCATATTTGGGTATGCGATTGGATGGTGGGGGGGCAGGCCGCTGCTGATTCGGGTTATTGGTCAAGAGCGGGTGGCCACAGTTCATCAAGTATTCGAGCGTTATGAAGGATGGGCGATTCTCATTGCAGGTTTGACGCCAGTTCCGTATAAAGTATTTACTCTTGGCGCAGGGGCCTTTTATGTGAACTTTAAGGTCTTCATTATTGCGTCATTGGTCAGTCGTGGTGCTCGTTTTGTTCTGGTTGCAGGTACCATCCAGTTCTTTGGGCCTTGGGTTAAAGAAGTCATCGAAAAATACTTTAACCTATTTACCATTATACTCGTTGCCTTGATTGGAGCTGGGTTTTTGGCGGTCAAGGTGCACGCCAAAAAATCCATGAAGCCATCTCCATCCCCAAACGGTGGAATTAATACACCGTGAAGATTTTCAATACCCTTACGAACCAAAAAGAAGAATTCGTTCCATTAAACGCCAAACGAGTTGGTATGTATGTCTGCGGCGTAACAGTGTATGACGAATGCCATCTTGGTCATGCTCGCAGTGCCATTGTCTTTGATATCATCAGGAGTTATTTCCAATATAGGGGTTATCATGTCAACTATGTCAAAAACTTTACGGACGTGGATGACAAGATTCTTGATCGAGCTGCAGAAGAATCTATCCCTTGGAATCAGGTCACAGGCAAATACGTAAAGGCCTATTATCGGGACATGCATCGATTAGGAGTGAGCAATCCGAATATTGAGCCAAAAGCCACGGAGTATATGAAAGAAATTATTGAAACGATTCAGGTATTGGTGGAAAAAGGGTATGCCTATCAAGTTGATCAGGATGTGTTCTATAAAGTCTCAGCCTTTACAGAATATGGTCAACTGGGACGGAGGAAGCTGGAAGATATGCAGGCTGGCGCTCGTGTTGAAATTGATCTTCGCAAACGAGACCCGATGGACTTCGCCTTATGGAAAGGGGCCAAACCCGGAGAACCTTCCTGGGATAGTCCATGGGGTCCAGGGCGGCCAGGGTGGCATATTGAATGTTCGGCCATGTCCGTGCATCACCTTGGAGGCGTTTTTGATATTCATGGCGGGGGAAAGGATTTGATTTTTCCGCACCATGAAAATGAAATAGCTCAGTCCTGTGCTGCGACCGGGAAGGATTTTGCGAAATTTTGGGTTCACAATGGATTTGTGACTATTGATGAAGAGAAAATGTCAAAATCGTTGGGGAACTTTTTTACGGTAAGAGAAGTTTTTGATCAGTCCAATTGTCCAGAACGTGTGACTGCGGAGACTTTGCGTTTTTTTCTTTTGGGTGCCCACTATCGAAGTGACGTCAATTTTTCTAATCAAATCGTATCAGAAGCAAAAGTTGCTCTAGATAATTTGTATGGCTTGTTTCAACGGTTGGAAGAGTCAGCTGCAACTGGGACTGCCGAAGAATCTTCACTATCACTAAGACTTTGTCAATTTACCAAGGCGTTTGAAGAAGCTATGGATGACGATTTTAATACTCCAAAAGCCATTGCGGAGTTCCAGCAACTTCGAACCGATGTGAATCAGTTGCTAACCATGGGCCTGTCTGATGCCGATCGAAAGTTAGGGCGAGAAACATTTCGTCGCTGTGGGGAGCCCTTGGGACTCTTTCAAGTCCCTACTCATGAATGGGTGTTTCGTCCCTTAGTGTTTGGTGAGGCTGCAGCATCAATGAAGGAGAATAAAAAGGAACTGACGGATGAGTGGATTGAACAGCAGATTCAACAAAGAGCGCAAGCAAGACTCCGGAAAGACTTCGCCGCCGCGGACCACATCCGGAAAGACTTGGCGGTCCAAGGCATTATCATCGAAGACCGTCCGGATGGAATTACGCGATGGAAGCGGTGAGTCAGGGGAGCGGATTTTTGGCGTCCATGCAGTAACCGAAGCGCTTCGGGCCAGGACCAGGAGTTTTGTCAAAATCCTACTTGTCCGACGTGATCACCGGTTCTCTAAGATCATTCAATTGGCCAATTCTCAAGGAATTCCGTTGGCTGTGGAACCAAGACCCTACCTGGATCGAATGGTTTTTCGAGGCGAGAGTCATCAAGGGGTGATTGGTTTGGTGGCTGCAAAAGCTTACGATACGGAAGAACAAATTCTTTCTCGCGTGGCTAATCAACAAGATCCCCCTTTTCTTTTAGCCTTGGATGGCATAGAAGATCCTCAAAATTTAGGCGCAATCATTCGGACAGCGGAGGCAGCTGGGGTGCACGGAATTTTTATCCCAGATCGACGTTCTGTAGGGCTTACCTCAACTGTGGCCAGAACATCTGCTGGGGCTCTCGAGTATATGGCAGTGGCGCGGTGTTCGAACATTGGGAAATTGATTGAACGAATTCAAGATCAAGGTATTTCAGCTGTGGCTTTTCATCCAAACGCTACACAGTCTTACGATGCCGTGAAGATGAATGGCCCTACTATGCTAGTATTTGGTGGAGAAGGGAAAGGGGTTCGACCTGGTGTCCTTCAGAAATGTCAAAAACAGGCGAAAATTCCGATGTTAGGACAAGTGGAGTCTCTCAATGTCTCCGTCAGTGTAGGTGTGGTGGTATTTGAGGTTATACGCCAGCGGAAGAAGTAAAGTGAGGGAAACTCTTATCGAATCTGAATAAGCCCTTCTTGGATTGCCGCATTCAGGAGTTGAGCGGCGTTCGAAACTCGAACTTTTTTCATCATGTTAGCCCGATGGGCTTCAACTGTTTTTACACTGATTTTAAGTCGTTGGGCAATCTCTTTATTCTTCAGCCCAGCCCAGATCAACTGGAGAATTTCCTGCTCACGTTCGGTTAGGGTTTCAGGACGTTTCCGTTTCGAGGTAAAGACATCGCCTTTTTTTGTTCGAGCTTGGACCACCATAAGACACCGTTTTGTTTCAGATGAATTATGTAGGGGATTCTAGCAGCCTGTTTATTTAAAAGTAAAGTGTATAAATTAAGCATTTCACCCGATATAAGTGGATTTTTTCTTCATCATAAGATGCAGATATGACAGATTCTTGGTGGCTCCATTTGTGCGCTTTCCCGATCGGTTTATTGGTAGGAAGTTTCCTCAATATCTGTGTGTCCCGACTACCTGATGGTCAGTCCGTTGTTTTCGAAATATCCCAGTGCCCGTCTTGTCATTTTCCCATAGCCTGGTCCGACAATATTCCAGTTCTTGGTTGCATTTGGCGTGGTCGTCGTTGTCGTCATTGCCAATCCTCAATTTCCCTGCGCTATCCCATTATCGAACTGTTGAACGGTCTGGGGTATGTTGGGGTTGTAATTGTCTTTGGATGGACTGTGGCTGCTGTTGTCTATGCCCTTTTTTATTCGTCTTTATTGGTAGTGGCCTGGATTGATTTCAATCATTTCATTATACCTGACGTCATTTCCTTGCCGGGTATTGTCATTGGTCTAGGGGCAGCCGTGACGGTGTTGCCGATTGGATTTATGAATTCCCTAATAGGTGTTTTAATCGGAGGGGGGATTCTTTGGTTTTTAGATATTCTGAGTCCTTATATGTTTGGAAAAGAAGGCCTAGGCGGAGGAGATATCAAGCTGCTAGCTATGATTGGAGCCTTTTTGGGATGGCAGCCCGTATTAGTAACTCTGATACTCGCGTCGTTATTTGGGGCCTTGGTGGGGATTGGATTGTTGGTCTTTAAGATGGTGAAACGCGGCTACCATATTCCCTTTGGACCGTTTCTCGTGTTTGGAGCCATCATAGCATTATTTTTTAATTCGAATATCATGGAGTGGTACCTTGGTGTCCTATAAGTGTCTTTAAACCAAGGAAGCAAAAGGCGGGCTTTTTGATATTCACTGTACAATTGCAAAATAAAATCCGTCCTTACCACCCACCCCGTTTGGGTTAGATCCTGGAGGGAGGTATTTTGCTGTTTGGATAGATTATTTTCCTGTAACTCTTTGAAACAAAAGAAAATTAGCATAGTGCTTTCATGAGATTAGGTTCCAAAGTGTCCGTTTTCTGGGCCTTTCGTCTCCCCCATGTTCTGGGTCTTCTGGTTGATTGCGACCAGAGAGAAATCTTATTAGAATCCGTAGTTCCGTGTCCTAGTTTTGTTAGATTCTAAATATCACCCACCTTAACAAAGGTTTCGTTATGGCTAAGGTACTTGAGGGCCCTGGTATGGGCTTGTTGGGAAAGTGGGGTCTTCAAACCCCAGATTATGTCGTGGTTAGTTCATCTGACGAGTTTGCGCAACTCGCATCTGCAAATGACTGGCTTCAAAAAAATAAATTAGTGGCTAAGGCCCATGAGGCCTTGGGTTCTAGATTTAAGTTAGGTCTGGTGAAAGTTGGGCTAGATCTCGCAGGAGCAAAGGCTGCTGTCAAGGAAATGTTGGGAAAACAAGTGGAGTCGGTGACGATTCGCGAGGTGATCGTTTCCGAGGCGATTGATCATTCCGATGAATATTATGCCGCCGTCAAATCGGTTCGCGAAGGGGTTGAGGTTATGGTGGCCAATTGTGGTGGCATTGAAGTCGAAGCCAATTGGGATAAGGTCAAACGCATATTAGTAGATATTGGAGAGGTTCCGACAGATTCGGTTCTTGCCAGTTTGGCCAAAGATGCTGGGTTTTCAGGGGGTACGGCGACAAAAATGGCCGAATTCCTCAAAAAACTCTTTACCTGCTTTGATAATGAAGATGCCCAGTATTTAGAAATCAATCCGGTCGTACAAAATGCCGCCGGCGATCTTGTGGCCTTAGATGCCGTGACCCTCCTGGATGGAGATGCTAAATTTAGACACAAAGATTGGACTTTCCCGTTCGCAGCGGAATTTGGTCGGGCCTATACCAAAAATGAAGAAGAAGTCATGGCTGTCGATTCCAAAGTCAAAGGTTCAGTTAAACTCATTGAGATCCCAGGGGGAAATATTGCCATGCTACCGGCTGGGGGCGGAGCAAGCGTCTATTATTCTGATGCGGTGGTCGCGCGTGGTGGAAAGCTTGCGAATTATGCTGAGTACTCAGGCGATCCGCCGGATTGGGCGGTCGAAGTATTGACGGAGAAAATCTGCTCCCTACCTGGTATTACGAATATTATCGTAGGCGGTGCCATTGCAAATTTTACAGACGTGAAGAAGACGTTTGGCGGAATAATCAATGCCTTCCGTAAAGCCAAGGCCGAAGGCAAGTTAGACAATGTTCGTATTTGGGTGCGTCGGGGTGGCCCCAATGAAAAGCAAGGCTTGGCTGCGATGAAGGAACTTCAAAAAGAAGGTTTCAAAATTGAAGTGTTTGATCGTACCCTGCCTTTAACCGATATTGTTGATATGGCTTTGGCTAAATAATCTTTTTACTGAAGACTATGACTTGAGGAGATTTCGATGAGCATTTTGGCAACCAAAGATACTCATGTAGTAATCCAGGGAGGTGTGGCTGGTGTGAATGCAGCCAGACGAATGGCTGAATTTCGATACATGATCAAACAACCCTTGAATGTATCTGCCTTTGTCTATCCCCCCGATGCTGGCAAGACCAATGAAGTTGTGTGCGGTAACCAATTAGTTGTCATTCCCATCTATAAATCTATTGCAGAGGCCACGAAGAATCACCAGGAAATCAATACCAGTTTAGTGTATGTTGGGGCAGATCGTGCCTATGCCAGTACCAAAGAAGCGTTGGATGATTCTCATATCCAAACAGTATCCATGATTACCGAGGGGTTGCCAGAAAAAGATTCCAAGCTTCTTGGAAAACATGCTCGCTCCTTAAAAAAAACATTTAATGGCCCCTCTTCAATTGGTGTCATGTCTGCTGGTGAATGTCGACTAGGTGTCATCGGAGGAGCGTTCGATAATTTAATAGCCTGTAAACTGTATCGACCTGGTTCCTTTGGGGTCATCACGAAGTCAGGGGGGTTGTCAAACGAAATTATTTGGATTTGTTCCCAATTTGCTGATGGCATCACGACAGCTATCGGGATTGGAGGTGACTCGTACCCAGGGACAGACTACGTGAGTTATTTGGAAATGTTTGAGAACGACCCCCAAACTAAAGCCGTGGTTATCGTCGGTGAAATGGGGGGAGATTTGGAAGAACGCGCTGCTGAATGGTATGGCGCGAAGAAGCGGCGAGTTAAACTGCTGGCCGTGGTTTCAGGCTTTTGCCAAGAAAACCTGCCGAAGGGAATGAAGTTTGGTCATGCTGGTGCTAAAGAAGGATTAAAAGGTGAAGGGTCAGCCCGAGCAAAATCCGAGGCTTTGAAAAAATCTGGTGCAAATGTGCCTGATACTTTCGGTGCTTTGGGTCCTGCCATTAAGGCTACTTACGAAGAACTTTTGAAATCTGGCGAAATCAAACCCATTCCTGAGTTGACTGAAGCTGAGAAGCCAGCCCTGCCAAGAAGTGTCGAACAAGGAATGAAGGATGGTGATATTCTTGTTGCCCCGCTTATTAAGTCCACCATTAGTGATGACCGAGGTGATGAGCCGTATTATCAAGGCTACCCAGCCTCTGAACTTATCAATAAGGGCTATGATGTTACCCATGTGATTGGACTCTTGTGGGACGGTCGTCTGGTGTCCAAGCAAGAGGCTGAAATCATGCGGCGGATTCTCATTCTTTCAGCCGATCATGGTCCCTGCGTGAGTGGTGCTTTGACAACGATCATTGCGGCGTGCGCCGGTATTAGTTTATCTCAAGCTGTGGCAGCTGGACTGATCATGATTGGTCCACGGTTTGGAGGGGCTGTGACTGATGCAGGCCGTTACTTCAAATATGCTATCGATAACAAAATGGCGGTAGATGAATTTCTTACCTACATGAAGAAAAATGTGGGGCCAGTGCCGGGCATTGGTCACCGAGTAAAAAGTTTGCGGAATCCGGATAAGCGAGTGAAGGAATTGGTTGGCTATGTCAAAAGTCTTAACATCCCGACTCCTCATTTAGATTTTGCCTTAGAAGTGGAAAAAATTACCGCAGCCAAAAAAGATAATTTGATTTTGAACGTCGATGGTACTATGGCGGCAGTGTTAGTTGACCTTAAGTTCCCTGTTGATAGCCTCAACGGATTTTTTATCTTGGCTAGGACCATTGGTCTTATTGGCCATTGGACGGATCAAAAACGGCAAGGTAGCCGGCTGATTCGACTATTTAATTATTTAGTGAATTACGCTGCGCCGGACAAAAGAGAAGTTCCTCCATTAAAATAGCCGGCCGTTTCTTATGAACAGATTTCGAAGTGTGGCCTGGAGCCCTTCGGGATGATACGGAGAAAAGTTTATGTCAATTGATCTCGTAAAAAATTTATATGCAAAAATGCCAGGAGCCGTGGAAGCGGCTCGAAAGAAATTTGGACGTGGGTTGACTCTCGCGGAAAAAGTTCTGGTTTCCCACGCTGATAACCTTGATACCCAAGTGTGGGAGCGCGGTAAAGCCATGTTGGCACTTCGTCCGGATCGTGTCGCCATGCAAGATGCCACTGCCCAAATGGCGATGCTTCAGTTTATTCAGGCTGGAAAGAAAAAAGCCGCGGTGCCTAGCACGATTCATTGCGACCATTTGATTCGTGCTGAAATGGGATCAGAAAAAGATCTCATGATTGCAAACGAGGAAAATCTAGAGGTGTATAACTTCCTGGCCTCTGCTGCTAAAAAATACGGGATCGGATTTTGGAAGCCTGGAGCGGGTATCATTCATCAAGTGGTTCTTGAAAACTATGCGTTCCCCGGTGGCTTAATTATTGGTACTGACTCTCATACGCCAAATGGTGGAGGGTTGGGCATGTTGGCTATTGGCGTGGGTGGCGCCGATGCAGGCGAAGTTATGGCCGGATTGCCTTGGGAAGTGTTGCACCCCAAGCTTATTGGTGTAAAGCTTACCGGTAAGTTAAGTGGCTGGGCATCTCCTAAAGATGTCATTCTCTACATTTGTGGTAAGCTTACGGTCAAAGGTGGTACAAACAAAATAGTTGAGTACTTCGGCCCGGGTGCAGAAACCATTAGCGCTACAGGTAAAGGTACGATTACCAACATGGGTGCCGAACTTGGTGCAACTACATCGGTCTTTCCGTTTGATCAAAAGATGGTGGAATATCTCAATATCACAGAGCGGACTGACATAGCCAAGTTAGCCGAGGCCAACAAAGAAATGTTAGTGTCTGATCCTGAAGTGTATGCTTCACCAGAAAAATACTTTGATGAAATTGTCGAAATTGATCTTTCCACATTAGAACCTCATGTGGTCGGTCCTCACTCGCCAGACTTGGCGCGACCTATTTCAAAATTAGCAGCGGAGGCGAAGGAAAAGGGGTATCCTGTTGAGTTAAAAGCGACGCTTCTTGGAAGCTGCACCAATTCTTCTTATGAAGATATTAGCCGGGCCGCGCATATTGCGCAGCAAGGGTTGAAGGCAGGCGTAAAAGCAAAAGCCACATTCTTGGTCTCTCCTGGCTCTGAACGGATTTATCACACTATGAAGCGTGATGGTTTCATGAAAACGTTTGAAGACTTGGGTGCAACCGTATTAGCGAATGCGTGTGGTCCATGCATTGGACAGTGGAAACGAAAAGATGGGGTTAAGGGCAAGGCTGATTCGATTGTCAGTACCTTTAACCGGAATTTCCCGGGTCGTAATGATGGTATTGCAGAAACCTTGTCGTTCCTCGCTAGTCCTGAATTAGTTGCGGCCTATGCGCTATCTGGTAATTTAGGTTTTAATCCTTTGCAGGATACGATCAAAACGGCTGATGGCAAAGAATTGAAGCTCGATCCGCCTCAAGGGGAGGAATTACCAGCCCAAGGCTTTGCTAAAGGTGAAGAAGGTTTCGTCGCTCCAGCTGAAAATAGTGAAGGGTTGGAAGTTGATCTTCCTCCTACCAGCGAGCGGCTTCAGTTACTTCAACCGTTTCCTAAATGGGACGGCGGAAATTTTGAAAAGTTGCCGGTGCTTATCAAAACCAAGGGCAAAACAACGACGGATCATATCTCTCCAGCTGGACCATGGCTTAAGTTTCGTGGCCACTTAGACAAAATTAGTGACAACATGTTCCTTGGGGCTAACAATGCTTTTACGGACGAGGCTGGAAAAGGGAACAATGTTTTAACGGGCGAGTCGGGCTTAACGCTTGCGCAAATTGCGCGTGACTATAAAGGTAAGGGCGTGGGATCTTTTGTGGTTGGAGATGAAAACTATGGCGAGGGAAGCAGCCGTGAGCATGCGGCCATGTCCCCAAGGTTTCTTGGAGTCAAGGCAGTGCTTACGAAGAGTTTTGCCAGGATTCATGAAACGAACCTAAAGAAGCAGGGTATTCTTCCTATGACCTTTGCGGACCCAGTGGATTATGAAAAAATCGATCAGGAGGACCGTGTGAGTGTCACGGGATTGAGTGATTTGGCTCCTGGGAGGCCTATCTCCATTGCCATTTATAAAAAAGATGGTAGTGAGATTATTATCGAAGCCAACCACAGTATGACCGAACCGCAGATCAAATGGTTTAAAGCTGGTTCAGCATTGAATGCTTTGAATTAAGCTTTCCTTATGCGCCCCAGAAATCTACTACTCTCACCCTCTCCTTGCAAAAGAGGGTAATTTGAGGAAGATAATTCAACAGTATGAATACTGATTCATTTGATAAAGACAAAACTCTTGATCAAGAGAACGCACTTCAGCCAAAGATGGTCACGGTGGAGATTGACGGGAAACCGCACCAAGTCCCTGCTGGTATCACTCTAATGAAGGCTTTATGGTATACGGGTCACGAAGTCACTCGTGGCGCTGGCTGTTTGGGTGGATTTTGTGGGGCCTGTGGGACTTATTATCGTACCAAGGGCGATCCCAAGGTTAAAACCTGTCTGGCCTGCTCGCATGCGGTAGAAGATGGTATGTCCTTTTCCTTTGCGCCACCGTTTCCTGCTCGCAAGGCAATTTATGATCTGAACAAATTAGAAAATCCTAAACAGGATTTGTTCGAACTCTATCCTGAAACTCCCCTATGCCGGAATTGTAATGCGTGCACCGAAGCGTGTCCTCAAGGAATCGATGTGCGTGAAGGTGTTTGGAAGGCCGTATTTGGAGATTTCAAGTCGGTCTCGGAAACCTTCATGAGCTGTGTAATGTGCGGCATGTGTGCACCAGTGTGTATTGCTGATATTGCACCGAGTCTGGTTGGTGTCTATGCTAGCCGGGCTTATGGGGTTCGAGAAACAGAAAAACCGCAAGGTCTTTTTGATCGACTGAAAGCCATTGAAAAAGGTGAGTATAAGGAAGACTGGGATCGTGTCTTACAGATGACCGATGAAGAATTACAACAAACTTCAGCTACCATTAAGTCGTAGGAGTTTCCAAGGTAAAGATGGATATTCAGGTGCTCCACGAGGTGGTTCACAGGTCCCGCGACGCACGCCGAAAGCAAACTCTCCCGAAACTCTCTTCTGCTGAACGCGATACGCTGATTAAAAAATTTCATCCCGATCATCGTGAGGCTGCGTATCGTCCTGTTGCGTTTGGGCCTAATGAAGGCGAATTAACTGTCCGAGAGTTGGCTTCGCTTTTAGAAGGCGATAGTCCTATTACTGAAGACCTTTCTTTAGATCCCGATCACGTCGTTGATGTCTTGGTTATTGGCGGAGGTGGAGCTGGCTGTGTTGCAGCGCTTCATGCCCATGCCGAGGGTGCGGAAGTGTTGCTTGTGACGAAATTGCGTCTGGCAGATTCCAATTCTGTGATGGCTCAAGGTGGCATGCAAATCGCGGTAGCGCCGAATGATTCGCCAGTACAGCATTTCCTCGATACTCTTAAGGGTGGCCATATGAAAAATGACCATGATCTTCTCAAGACCATGGTCGAAGAAGGACCATCCATTGCTAAATGGTTAATCGAATTAGGAGTATTATTTGATCGCGATCCTGATGGCAATCTGCATGTAAAAAAAGGTGGAGGCAGTACCAAAGAACGGTTGCTCACGTGTTCAGATTATACAGGTCTCGAAATTATGAGGGTGCTGAAAGATGAAGTACTCAATCAAAAGATTCAACTTTTGGAATTTGCCGCAGCCGTAGAATTGTTGAGTGATGAACGGGGCGCTTGCGCAGGTGCTGTGCTTCAGGATTTGGACAACAAACGCTATGTAGTGATAGCTGCAAAAGCGGTAATCTTGGCTACTGGTGGCATTGGCCGATTGCATATTCAAGGGTTTCCTACGAGCAATCATTACGGTGCCACAGGTGATGGTTTGGCTCTTGCTTATCGAATCGGTGCTCCACTCACCCAAATGGATACATTCCAATATCATCCATCTGGTGGGGCCTATCCTGAACAACTTGCTGGGCAGCTTGTCACCGAGGGTATCCGTTCAGAAGGTGGACATTTGGTCAATGCCAATGGTGAGCGATTCGTGAATGAGCTGGATACACGTGACGTGGTTGCTTCATCCATTATTCGGGAGTGTGAAGAGGGCCGTGGTGTGCGAACTGCGACGGGTCGGGTCGGTGTATGGCTCGATACTCCGCTATTGGAGGTAGAGCATGGTGAGGGGACGCTCGATAAACACTTCCCTGCTATGGTTCGTCAATACGAACGATACAATGTCGATATTCGAAAAGACCCAGTGCTAATTTATCCCACACTGCATTATCAAAACGGCGGTGTGAAAATCGACTCCAATAGTGAAACTCCAGTGAAGAATTTATTTGTGGCTGGAGAAACCTCCGGCGGGTTGCATGGACGGAATCGGCTCATGGGTAATTCACTGTTAGATCTTATGGTGTTTGGAAAACGATCGGGCTTAACGGCAGCTGCTCGAGTCAAATCTTGGACTCAAGGAAAATTGACGCTCGATCATTTGAAAAGCTTCCGTGCGGAAGCCAAAAAGCATTCAGGTAGTGGACAGGTCATCTCACCAATGGTGTTGCCTGCCTATACGAGGCAACCATAAGTCGTACACATGAGTGACTTCGTAACGAGGGGTGGGGGAGTTAGAAAGAGCTAATCCTCAAGGGAGAATCATGAACATTCACGAATTCCAAGCCAAACAGCTATTTGTCAAATTTGGCATTCCGGTTCCCAAGGGTAAAGAAATCAAGAGTGCCCGGGCCGCCGAAAAGTGGGCCGCCGCTCTTGATGCGTCAGTGTATGTGATTAAAGCCCAAATCCATGCTGGCGGACGTGGTAAAGCTGGTGGTGTGAAAATCACCAAAAACGAAGCAGAGGTTCCCGGGTTAGCGCAAGAGCTTATTGGTAAAACCCTGGTCACGCACCAAACTGGTCCAAAGGGCAGGAAAGTTCGACGGTTGCTGATTGAAGAGGGTGCAGGAATAGACAAAGAACTGTATCTCAGTTTGTTAGTTGACCGAGACACCGGTTGGCCAACATTTATCGCCAGCACCGAAGGCGGAATGGAAATCGAGGAAGTTGCTGAGAAAACTCCGGAAAAAGTAATCAAAGAACCAATTGATCCGGCTGTTGGGTTTCAAGGTTTTAATGGGCGTAATCTTGCTTTTGCTTTGGGGCTTCCTTCTATTGAAAAGGCTGTCGTCAATCCGTTTATAAAAATGTTGGACAATTTGTATTGTCTGTTTATGGAAAAGAATGCGTCTTTGGTGGAAATTAATCCACTCGTCATCACCACAGATAAGACTTTGGTTGCGCTTGATGGCAAAGTTGGGTTTGATGATAACGCCTTGTTTAAACATCCAGATGTCCAAGTGTTTCGGGACCTCCATGAGGAAGAACCGCTTGAAATCGAAGCTGGGAAACACAACCTGAATTATGTGAAGCTAGATGGTGATATCGGTTGTATGGTCAATGGTGCAGGGTTAGCCATGGCGACCATGGATGTTATTAAGCTAGCAGGCGCTGAGCCAGCTAACTTTTTAGACGTTGGTGGCGGGGCTACAAAAGAAACTGTGGCTGCAGGATTCCGTATTCTCCTGAAAGACAAAAAAGTTAAAGGTATTTTTGTTAATATTTTCGGAGGGATCGTTCGCTGCGAACGAATTGCCCATGGGGTTATCGATGCGGCCAAGGAAGTTGGCATTAAATTGCCAGTTGTAGTTCGTCTGCAAGGCACTAATGCCGAAGAAGGCCGAAAACTCTTGTTAGAATCAGGATTAAAAGTAGATGTGGCCACAGATCTCTGGGAAGCTGCCCAAAAAATTGTGGCGATGAAGAGTAAGAGGAAAAAAAATAATTCAGGCATTGTATATGCTGAAAGGTAAGCTGGAATGAGTATCTTAGTGAACAAGTCAACGAGAGTGGTAGTCCAAGGTATTACCGGAAAGGAAGGTTCATTCCATGCGACTCAGTGTAAAGCCTATGGAACAAAAATTGTAGCTGGCGTGACTCCAGGAAAAGCGGGGCAAGAAGTAGAAGGTATTCCGGTCTTCAATACTGTGCGCGAAGCCGTGAAAAAAACCGAAGCCACAACTTCGTTAATTTTTGTGCCACCGCCCTTTGCAGCTGATGCTATTCTCGAAGCCGCAGATGCTGGAATTTGGCTAGTCGTGTGTATTACAGAAGGTATTCCGGTTAACGAAATGGTTCGTGTGAAACGAGCACTTCAAAGTACCCAAACTCGTTTTATTGGACCCAACTGCCCAGGAATTATTACGGCCGACGAGTGCAAGATTGGTATCATGCCGGGCTTTATTCATAAAAAAGGCAAAGTTGGGGTCATCTCTCGTAGTGGAACTCTCACATATGAAGCCGTCAACCAATTGACAAACCTTGGCCTTGGAGAAACCACTTGTGTAGGCATTGGCGGTGATCCCATTATTGGAACTGGCTATATCGACCTGCTCCAAATGTTTGAGCAAGACAATGAGACCGAAGCTGTGGTCATGATTGGTGAAATCGGTGGAGATGCTGAAGAAAAAGCTGCAGCTTTTATTAGAAGGGAAATGAATAAACCCGTCATCGGGTTTATCGCGGGCATTACCGCACCTCCAGGTCGACGCATGGGCCATGCAGGAGCCATCATTACTGGCGGTAAGGGCACGGCCAAAGAAAAAATGGCCGCACTTGAAGCCGCTGGCGTCCAAGTCGTCCAAAACCCAGCAGAAATTGGAGAGACGGTGCAAAGCGCTTTGGGCAGATGAGTATGATTTTAAAGGGACTGGTTTCTTCTCCCCTTCAATAGTAAGTCCTGTGCATTTCTGTTTTTCAGGGCTTGCGAGTCCTATCTTTTTTTAACACTCACCTAAACTGGGTTGCTCACATACCTCTGGAGGTCTAGACTCTTTGTAGGGTCTTGAGGTGCTCTGTCGTAAGTCCTTCACTATTCATTTTTGCGCATTCTTCAAGGAAGTAGTCAGACTTTCTAATTTCCATTTTCACTAGATAGTCAAGTCTTCGTGCTGCGAGAAAATCATGATATGATGAAGAAAAGCAGAGTGTAGCGGGGGAGCAAGCGTCATCGTGACAGATTATTCCAAATCAAAGCATCGTGTTCATGCCTTGCGTGCTCAATTGAGTCGTGAAGGGTTGACAGGGTTTATTATTCCGCATACTGATGAGTTTCAGAATGAGTATTTGCCTGTTTGTGCTGAGCGGCTTGCGTGGCTAACGGGCTTTACCGGATCGGCAGGAACCGCGGTTGTGTTAGAAGATCATGCTGCGATTTTTGTCGATGGTCGATATGTACTTCAGGTCCGTAATCAAGTTGACTTGGATGTTTTTGCCACGCAGCATCTTTCAGAAATATCCGTCTCGGAATGGTTGTCGTCTGTCCTGAAATCTGGTGATGCCTTGGGATATGACCCATGGTTGCATACACCACGTGACCTAAAGCCTCTAAGAGAGTTCTGCAGGCACTTTAAAGTAAAACTTATTCCTTGCCAAAAGAATCCCGTGGATTGTATTTGGACTGATCGGCCTGAAGCGCCGGCCACCCCGGTAGTTCCACATGCCATTCGGTATGCAGGGCAGTCCTCAGAGGACAAACGTAAGAACTTGGCTGGGAAACTCAAAGACACCCATGTGGATATGGTCGTGCTCACCGCGCCTGACTCCGTTTCCTGGTTATTCAATATTCGAGGGGGCGATGTCTCTCATGCGCCCTTCGCGCTTGGTTTTGCCTGTTTGCGAAATGATGAATCTGCCATATTGTTTATAGATCAAAAAAAAGTTTCTCCTGAATTGAAAGAGCATCTCGGTCCGCTTGTTGAGGTTACACCCCTTGCCGAATTTGTTCCGGCACTGAAAGGTATTGGTAAAAGTGTTGGACGCATATCATGTGACCCTCAACGAACGGCCAGTTTGATCTTGGAGACACTCACTGCGGGAGGAGCCGAGATCGTTGAGGAAGAAGATCCATGTGCGTTGCCGAAAGCTTGCAAGAATGAGGTTGAAATAGAAGGAATTCGTGAAGCTCACAAACGAGATGGTGCTGCGGTTTGCGAATTTCTCGCTTGGTTGGAGCAGGAATTTTCCAATGGCAATGTGACCGAAGTTGGCGCCCAAAATTATTTAGACTTGTGTCGGCAAGCACGAGCATTATGGAAAGATCAGAGTTTCCCCACGATTTCTGCTGTTGGTCAAAATGGCGCTATTGTGCACTATCGCGCTACGGAGCAATCAAATCGTCTCATTAGTCCTAATTGTCTGTATTTGGTGGATTCTGGTGGCCAGTATTTAGATGGAACCACGGATATTACTCGTACTGTTGCTATTGGTGACTCAACCACGGAGCAACGTGCCTGTTATACCCGAGTCTTGAAAGGGCACATTGCTTTAGCCGTAGCGACCTTTCCGCAGGGGACAACAGGTACTCAACTGGATACGTTAGCTCGCAGACCCTTATGGGAAGTGGGGCTAGACTATGATCATGGAACCGGTCATGGTGTGGGAGCATATTTGGGAGTCCACGAAGGGCCGCAGCGGATCTCCAAATCACCCAGTTCGGTGGCTTTGATGGAAGGTATGATCATTTCCAATGAGCCTGGCTACTATAAAGCTGGGGAGTTTGGGATTCGTTTGGAAAATTTGGTGTTGGTCGTGCCGGAAAATACTCATGGTTCCCCAGGTCGTGAGTGGTTCTGTTTTGAAACATTGACGGTTGTGCCATTTGATCGGAGTTTGATGGATCTGTCACTCCTCACAGAAAAAGAAATTGAATGGCTTAATGCCTACCATGAACGAGTCAGAAAAACAATTAGTCCCTTGGTCAATTCTGTTGCGTACAGCTGGTTGCAATTGGCTACTGAACCCTTGCCCCTAAGGTAAGGTACACTTTCTCTGCTATCCTTGCGTGGTCCCCCTGCCAATGTGACACAATCTCTTTAGCTGAGTGGCGTATTTTATTCGTTTAGAAAGGAGGTGAGATTCGTTATGAATGCGGATGAAAAGGATGTTCACGTATCAGAACAAATCCGTGCTCAACTCAAGAATGCAACAGATGTGGAGGACCTCGTAGTCAAGGGCGATTTGCTGCAAATGCATGTCACTAAAAAGTTTTATGAACGGCTGGCGTTTGACCGTGAGCGGGGAAGGAAAATCATGCTGGCCTTAATGCAACAAATGAAAGCTCTCACCGGATTGGAAGATGTCACTGCTCGTGTGTATTGCGAAAAAGACCAGGTCATCGAAGCCAAAACCAAAAAGTGGGGAGGCGATAATGTTACCTATCGCTATGATCTATGACTATAGGAGTAGGTGAGAATGGTTAAATTTCGTTTTTCTTTGAATGTAAACAAGGTCGAAGTTTCCTAACGTATGTATTGAAATTCTGGTCTTGATGCGTCATTTCGGAAAATACAATTCATGGATCAAGTCTTATATGAATATTTGCATTTGGCATAGGGGGTATTGCGAGGCTAACTGTGACGGATTGAGGATCCAGCTTGACGTAGAAGAATTTTTTGAGTTGCATGAAATTGTCGGTCATCAGAGGGAGCGGTCGCAATTGTTTGGTTCGAATAATTTTTGGTTGTCATGTATTAGCGTTTGCTTAGGCTTTCAGTTTTGAACGTTTTTACTGAAGAGATGAAAGGCGGACTCGTTCCTCGAAATATTTAATGGTTTTTAGTAACCCCTCTTTTAGTGATATCTTAGGTTCCCATCCAATTTTTTCTTTTGCCAGACTAATATCAGGGCAACGTTGTGTAGGGTCGTCCGATGGAAGTGGTTTGTAATCGATTTTCGCCTTCGTGCCAGTTAAGTCTATGATTAATTTGGCAAGTTCGGTGATTTTAAACTCTTCAGGATTTCCCAGATTCAATGGACCGGGAAAATTATCTGGGGTGTTCATGAAGGTAATGAAGCCTTGGATGAGATCATCGACGTAGCAGAATGACCGAGTTTGAAGACCGTCACCGAAAATTGTAATTGGGCGGCCAAGTAGCGCTTGCATGATGAAGTTTGAAATAACTCGACCGTCATTGGGATGCATATTTGGCCCATAGGTGTTAAAAATTCTGGCGACTTTGATGGGCAGGTTAAATTGTCGGTGGTAATCAAAAAATAATGTTTCTGCGCATCGCTTTCCTTCGTCGTAGCAAGCGCGCAGACCTATTGGGTTGACATTCCCCCAATAGTCTTCCTTTTGGGGATGAACATGGGGATCGCCGTATACTTCGCTCGTGGAAGCTTGAAAGATTTTGGCTTTGAGTCGTCTTGTGAGCCCTAACATATTGATGGCCCCATGGACACTTGCTTTTGTGGTTTGGACTGGGTCAAATTGGTAATGAATTGGGGACGCTGGACAGGCAAGATTGTAAATTTCGTCAACCTCAACATAGATCGGCATCGTGATGTCGTGCCGGATGATTTTAAATTCAGAATGTTGGAGTAGGGAGGTAATATTATCTTTTGTGCCGGTGTAAAAATTATCCACGCAAATTACCTCGTGTCCTTGGTTGAGAAGTTTCTGGCATAGATGGGACCCAAGGAAGCCAGCTCCTCCCGTAACTAAGACACGTTTTCGTTTAAACTCATTCATGGTGTAATAGCCCCAAATGATTGCGCCGTCCCTAGTACGAATAGAGACTATGAAAAGTAGTCGGCTGAGACTATAGCAAACACAACTTTCCTCAGCAATCTCTTCGTTGAATTTTGACTGCCTCAAAACGGATAGAATATTTATAAAGCAAACTGATGTGTCTATTGTGGGAAGGAGTCTTGGAAGGTGTTGAGTATATTAGATCGTCGCCTTAATTCCCAACAAAAGCTAAACTCATAATTTTATGGTGGCGCAGGAGTAAATGTTCTTGTATAAATCTGATCAACTGCACTTGGAACATGGTTTCGATTGGATTGGAGAAGTTGAGTTGAACTAATTATTTTGGCTCATGGAGAAGAGGAATCTAGAATGAAAGATCAGGCTATGGCAGTCAAAATATCTCAGATACGTTCTTTTGGGTTGATTGTTGGCGCTGTGTTTTCCGTAATAGGAGTTTGGCCTTTGCTTTTTCGTGGGGAGGGTGTGCACCTTTTGGCTTTAGTGGTTTCTGTTTTTTTGGTCATCCCTGCCGTTATATATCCACGAGTTTTGAGACCATTGTATCAGGGTTGGATGTATATAGGGGCTGGCCTAGGGTGGTTCAATACTCGGGTAATTTTGGCGATTGGGTATTTCCTGGTATTCACCCCGATTGGTTGGGTTATGTTCTTAATGGGAAAAGATCCACTCCAACGTACTTTTGAGCCAAGTAGGGGCTCCTATCGAGTACTTCGTGAGAGTAGGCCAGGGGTTCATATGAAAAAACAATTCTAACGACCAAGTGACTCTACTGGAGAGATTTTAGGTGTTTATTATAGGTAAAGTATGAGATGTAGGGGGAAGATTTTTGAAATGAAAAAGAATAACTAGGTGGTGTAGGAGGCGTTAATTTTTACATATTCGTAGGACAAGTCTGTAGTCCATAATCGGTGATATCCAGGGCCGTTGCCCACACGAATATTTATGGCGAGTTCTTTTTGCCGCATAATTTTTCGGGCACGAGTGTCGGCTTTGGTGCTCACGCACTGTCCTTTTTGGACTACCGTGACATTGTCAAATTTCAAGCTCAAGTGTTTTGGGTTAAACAGAACTCCTGCATGCCCTGCAGCTGCGATGATACGCCCCCAATTGGGGTCTTCGCCGAAAATGGCAGTCTTGACGAGCATTGAGGTCGCGATGGTTTGTCCAATTTGCTTGGCTTGTTGATGGGTTTTGGTGCCTTCTACCATGATGGTCACAAGTTTTGTCATACCCTCTCCATCCCGGCAAATTTGAAGCGTCAGTGATTTACAGGCCTCTTTCAATAGGTGGGTAAATGTTTTATATTCTGGTGTTCCTAGTTGAATGACTGGGTTGTTTGCCGAGCCGTTAGCCAGACAAAGCACGGTATCATTGGTGCTATTGTCGCCATCAATAGAAATGCAATTAAAAGTTTTCTCTACGGCTTCATTGAGCCCACGTTGTAAAGCTCTGGGAGCAATGTTTGCATCCGTGGTTAAGTAGCCCAGCATAGTCGCCATGTTGGGGTGAATCATTCCAGAACCCTTAGCCATTCCCCCAATGGTTATCAAGTGGCCACTTATCTTTCCTTGGCAGGCAAATTCTTTGGATTTGGTATCCGTAGTCATAATTGCTTTTGCCGCTTTCCAATGACCTGAAGGGCTTAGTTGTATCGCAAGAAGAGGGAGAGCCTTGCGTAGCACTGGCATAGGAAGAGGGCGTCCAATCACTCCAGTTGAATTGACAAATACAGTCCCTTGGGGGATTCCTAGTTGACGGGCAATTATTTGTCGCATTTCTTTGGCATTAGCCATACCCTGATCTCCGGTACATGCATTTGCATTACCACTATTGATTACAATGGCTTGTCCGATGTGTTTTTTCAGTTGCTGCTTATTCAACGTGACTGGTGCAGCTTGGATTTGATTTTTTGTAAATACTCCGGCGATGGGACCTTTGCGCTCTGAGGCCACCAGGGCAAGGTCCAATTCTGGAGCAGGTTTCACGCCAGCATGAATACCTGCGGCAAGAAATCCCTTCGGCGCTGTTACGCCACCTTTAATTTTTTTAATCTGTACGGATTTCGGCATGTTGATAGATGAAAGTGGGCGAGGGTTAAGGAAAAATACCAGGGGTAGCTAATCCTGTATCTTCTGGATATCCCATCATGAGGTTCATGGATTGGATGGCTTGGCCCGCTGCACCTTTGACCAGATTATCCAAACTTGCAACTGTAATAATATTGCCTGTCCGATAGTCTGCCACGACTCCTATATCGCAAAAGTTTGATCCCCGTACTTGATTAGGGCTCACGTGTGTGGATTCTTCTCGAATTCTAATGAATCGTTCACCTTGGTAAAACTTTCGGTATAATTCTTGAAGCGTCTTGGTGGGAACTGGCTTGATCATTTTGGCATAGGCCGTACTCAGAATGCCTCGATTCATTGGAGTAAGATGGGGTGTAAAAATAACTTTCATAGTATGTTTCTTCTTTTCCGAACGAGACTGAGCTTTCAAGAATACCATATTGAGTTCTTGCTCAATTTCCGGAGTGTGACGATGTTGTCCAATTTTGTAAGCGGTTATGGAGTCATGTGCTTCGGGAAAATGATATCCAGGGGCTGGACTTCGGCCAGCTCCTGACACTCCGGACTTGGCATCAATAACGATCGTGTCTTTTTTAATAACTCCTTTAGCCAATAAGGGTGCTAGTTGAAGAATGGCAGCAGTTGGGTAACAACCCGGGACTGCGACAAGTTTGGTTCGCTTAATTTTTGATCGATGAAGCTCAGGTAAACCATAGACGGATTGCTTTAACAAGCGTGGAGACGAATGCGTCACGCCATACCATTGTTCATAGATGTCTTGCTCTTTCAAGCGATAGTCAGCACTTAGATCAATGACACGCTTCTTGGATTTGATGCAATGGGCTACTGGTTCAATGGATTTGGTATGGGGTAATGCCATGAACACCAGATCTGCCACTTTTGTAATACGAGTCAGATCCATAGGTTCGAATTTAAGCGAACAAAATGTTTCCAGATTAGGAAAACGCGATGAGACAGGCAGCCCAACTGTCTTGTCGCCTGTCACCATCGTGATCTTAGCAAAAGGGTGTTGTGCCAAAAGTCGAAGTAACTCTCCTCCGGTATATCCGCTCCCCCCGAGAACAGCAATGTTTATTGGTGTTTTAGGCATAATTAATAATTTAATTATTGATCAGTGGACGAAGAAAAAAGGGAAGGCCTATTAGCCTTCCCTCTAATAAAAAGTCGACGGTCTGATTAAGTTTACCGCTTAGAGTACTGGAAGAGGGCCCTGGCTCCCTTTTGTCCGTATTTCTTTCTCTCCTTGACCCTTGGGTCGCGTGTGAGCATTCCCTCTTTTTTGAGAGAAACCCGAAACTCGGGATTAACTTGGATAAGAGCTTTGGCAATGGCATGACGGAGGGCTCCAGACTGTCCTGCTACACCCCCTCCGCAGACAGTTGCGCGGATGCGAAATTGTCCTAAGGTATTGGTTTTTTCCAACGGTGATTCGACCTGTACGCGGTGGGGAGGCAAGGTAAAGTAATGTTCCAGGCTCCGACCGTTTACAGTGATCTCGCCTTGTCCCGGTTCCAACCAGGCCCGCGCAATCGCATATTTTCGTTTTCCCGTTGCATATTGACGCTGAATTGCCATGCATGCACCTTTCTGTAGTTTTTAAAGAGTCCCTTATTCCCGTCAATGAAGGTAATTGTTCATGACCAGGGTTCAGGGTTTTGCGCAGAGTGTGGATGATCAGCTCCAGCATAAATCCTGAGTTTTTTGGCCATTTGTTTTCCCAGTGGAGTCTTCGGCAGCATACCGCGGATGGCCTTGTTAACGACCTCGGTGGGTTTCTTTTCTATAAGGCGTTCAGCGGTAATAGATTTTAGCCCTCCTGGATATCCTGTGTGGTGATGATATGTCTTGTTTTTCATTTTTTTGCCGGTTAACCGAATATCTTGGGCATTTATGACAATAACATGATCACCGGTGTCCAAGTTAGGTGTATAAGTTGGCTTGTGTTTCCCTCGTAAGAGTGTAGCGGCTTGAGTGGCGAGATGACCAAGCGTCGCGCCTTTAGCATCAAGGATATGCCACTTCCGGATGACTTCAAGGGCCTTGGCTTGAAAGGTACGCATCAGTACTTCTCCATTTGAATCCAGGTAAAGACAATTTATGCTTCGGACTGTCCAAATTGTTGCGGGTCTAACTTGGCAAGCCAAGTATCAAGACTGTCTCCCCCTCGGCGCTTTAGTACGTCTTGTGTGACATAGATCGGACTTTTTGCCCGTAAAGCAAGTGCAATGGCATCACTTGGCCTGGCATCGACAGTTCGTTCGAGTCCATGAGACGTGAGGTGAACCGTAGCATAATACGTATTATTTTTCACGTCTGTGACCACGATGTGGCTAATAGTCATGCCCAAATGGTTAGTCAAGCTGGTGATCAGGTCATGACTCATGGGCCGAGGGGGAACAATGCCTTCAAGGGCTAACCGAATCGAAGTGCCTTCGGCGGTGCCGACCCAAATTGGTAGCACATCGGCATTAGTTTCATCCCGCAGGACCACGATTTGTGTACCAGTGCTGGGATCAACCAATACGCCATGGACTTTGAGGGGAATTAAATCAGTATTCTGTTCAACGCTCATATTGGGATGAAATGTGTACTGTTGTCGGCGAATTTTTGTGATTAGTGCTCAGGTTATGTTTCAAATTTCCCGAAATCTTCTGGTTTCAGGTTTTCCAGCCATCGTTCGAGTTCTTCAGAGTTCTGTTTTCGGAGTACTTCTTCTGTAGTAAAGATTGGGGCTTCAGCCCGTAGCGCCAACGCAATAGCATCGCTTGGTCTCGAGTCAATGGAATATTCTGAGTCACCATACCAGAGATGTATTTTGGCGAAGTAGGTATTGTCCTTTAAATCCGTCACCACAGCGCTCAAAATCTTGGCATCCACGTTATCGAGTATAGCTTTCATTAGATCATGAGTCATGGGGCGGGGAGGGGCAACACTTTCTAGGGCAAAAGTAATGGCGCTAGCTTCGGATTTCCCTACCCAAATGGGAAGCATGTCGGTATTTTGTTCGTCACGAAGGATGACGATATAGGCGTTATTGTAAGGGTCAAACAAGAGGCCCCGTACATTCATTTGTGTAATCATTGGGCGTTGACCATTCGCCTACGCAGCCTCCCAGCTCGGAAACCAGCAGACTATCACCCATTTCTTTCTTTTGTCAAAGTAAGTCCGAGATTTTAAAGGAAATAAGAGGCCTTACTTGAAGAAACTTTTGTGGTCTGAAGAGGACCATTTTTACAAATAATGAGCCTTCCTAAGCAGTTTTTTCATTGGGAGGAAAGTTGTTCCTCCAGATATCTGAGGATTTGACCCGGTTTGATTTTTACCACTTCTCCGGTCCGTCGATGCTTAATCTCCACAATGCTATTTTTTAATCCTTTGTCACCAATGGTCAAATGGTAGGGAATTCCGATAAGATCGGCATCATTAAATTTTACCCCAGCACGTTCTTCGCGGTCGTCCCACAAGACTTCAATCCCCGCCTTTGTTAAAGCTTGATACAGGTTTTTACTGGTGTCCAATACCTTCTCTGACGTCGTGACGGGGAGAAGGTGTACATGAAACGGGGCAATGGAGGGAGGCCATATCATCCCTTTGGCATCGTGGTTTTGTTCAATAGATGCCGCGGCTGTGCGTCCGACGCCAATCCCATAGCATCCCATAATTGCCAAGGTTTCCTTTCCCTGTTCATCGAGAAAGGTGGCCTCCATTGCCTCGCTGTATTTGGTGCCAAGGAGGAATACGTGTCCGACTTCAATGCCTCTGGCTGCTGATAATGGTTTCTTGGTCAGAGGAGAAGGGTCTCCGGCCTGAGCTTGACGTAGATCCGCAAATGCTTCCACTTTAAAATCACGATCCCAATTAACATTTTGCAGATGAGTATCTTTGGCATTCCCGCCTACGACAAAATTTTTCATGGCTTGGACAGCTTGATCCGCTAAAATTCGCACCTCTTTTAATCCTACAGGCCCGGCAAAGCCAACTGGCGCAGATGTCACTCTAGCGACGGTTTCTGGGTCTGCCAGGGTTAGCTCAGTGGTATTGAGCAATCGATTGATCTTGATTTCATTAGCTTCATGGTCACCTCGAATTAAGACGGCGATAATTTCCTTGACCGAGGTTTGATAGAGCAGAGTTTTTACTAACCGATGGGATTCAACTTGTAAAAATTTACAGACATCTTCAATGGTTCTCATCCCAGGTGTATCGATTTTTTCGAGTGGCAAAAGGTGTTCTGTCGATAACTTAGTTGGGGGCAAAACCTCAGCCTGTTCGACATTTGCTGCATAGGTTCCCTGTTCCTCATAGAGTATGGTCTCTTCTCCTGTGTCGGCGAGGACCATGAATTCATGGGACATGCTACCACCGATCAGGCCATTGTCAGCCTCAACTGGTCTGAAGTTCAGTCCGCATCGAATAAAAATGCGTTGGTATGCATCGTACATTTTTTGGTAGCTTGCTCGTGCACTTTCTTCATCTCGGTCAAAACTGTAGGCATCCTTCATGATAAATTCGCGTCCACGCATGAGGCCAAAGCGTGGACGAATTTCATCACGAAACTTTGTTTGTATTTGATAAAAATTGAGAGGGAGTTGTCGATAAGAGCGTATTTCGCGTCGAAATAAATCGGTTATCACTTCCTCATGAGTTGGGCCAAAGCAAAAGTTTCGATCGTGACGATCCTGACACCGAAGTAATTCCTTGCCATAGAAATCCCATCGGCCGGTTTCCTTCCATAGCTCTGCAGGGGAAAGAATAGGCATGAGCAATTCCTGGGCTCCCGCTCGGTTCATTTCTTCGCGAATAATGTTTTCAATTTTCTTTATGACGCGAAGTCCTAATGGCAAATATGTATATATCCCGGAAGCTACTTTTCGAATCATGCCGGCTTTCAACATGAGTTGATGGCTTACAATTTCGGTTTCACTAGGATTTTCACGCAGGGTGGGAATCAAGACTTGAGAGGTTCGCATAATCGAGTGCCCTTTAGTGAATATAGAATGTTGGGTTTTGGTTAATATCTGCTGTGTTGTTATCGTGAGAAGAGGAGGGTATTGTCAAGAGGGGTGGCTTACTGCAGTAGGCGCTGAATATCATTGAAAAAGGCAAAAATCATAATGCTGAAAAGCAGTAGCAAACCAACTTGTTGGGCGAATTCCCTCTGGCGTTCGCCAAGTGGTCGACGGAGAATAGCTTCACACGCAAAGAAAAAGAGATGTCCCCCATCTAAAATTGGGATCGGAAGAAGGTTCAAAATTCCAAGATTAATGCTCAAAATAGCGACCAAAAAGGCAATATCCGAAATGCCTCGCTCAGCCGCTTGTCCTGAAGCACTGGCTATCATGATTGGGCCGCCAAGATGCTTATGGGAAATCTCTCCGGTCAGCATTTTGTAGATACCCACCACCGTTAATTCCGACCACCCCCATGTGGCTTCCATGCCGTGAAATAAGGCGGTGAATGGGGATTCCGCTAGGATCACCGATCGTCCTGGTCCAGTGATTCCAATTTTTCCAATTTCCAAGGGCACATCATCTTTTGTGGTTTGATGTGCTTCAGGGGTAATCGTCAGTGCGATATGAGTCCCATGTCTATCTACCATGAACTCAAGCGGTTGATTAGGACTCCCTCGGACGATTTTTGTCATTTGCGACCAGGTATGTATAGCCTCACCTTGAATCTCAATAATTCTATCGCCGTCGTGGAGTCCACTGGCTCTGGCCGGCATGTCAGGCATTACGGAAGTGACGACGGGTGCGGCTTCCTCTATGCCAATTACGTAAACTGGTTTTTCGCTGGTATTGGGTTCCATTGGCTCGGGCGTGATGACAAATGTTTTGTATTGGCCGTGTCGTAGGACTTCGAATGTTAGCGGTTGTCCTTGACTTTTGGCGATATTAGCATACACATCGTTTTGCGTAGCGATTTCTTGGTCATTAATTCGTGTGACTTTGTCACCAACTACCAAGCCGGAAAGATTGGCAGGGGATTTAACTCGAATAGCTGAAATGGTTGGAGACAATTCTTCAAAGGTTGGAATGGGAAGAGCGGTGCCCGTGGCCAACCAAACAGAAAAAATGATGTAACTTAAGAGAAAGTTGAACCCTGGGCCGGCTGCAACAATTAGTGTGCGCTTTAACAGCGATTTATGAACAAAGGATTGTTCCTGTTCTTGGGGCGAGACAGTTTCGCTAATATCTTCACCGAACATTTTGACGTATCCCCCAAGGGGAATGAGAGCGACTAGGTATTCGGTGTCTCCAACTTGACGGCTGAATAATTTCGGCCCAAAGCCTAAAGAGAATTTGAGAACCCTTACCCCAGCCCATCGAGCGACAATAAAATGCCCAAACTCGTGGAAGGTTACGAGCACTCCGAGGACGACAAGAAACCACCAAAGTTTTTGTGCGACGACGTAGATAAAATCGGGAGACATAAGGCTCAGTTAGTCCAGGGATTGTTCATGAGACTAGACTGTGGATGCACGATTCTGCTTTTTCCCGCGCCCATCGATCAGCTTCCAGTGCATCATCAAGACAGGTAAGGGGCCGAGGCGTTGAGGCATTCATGGTTTGGTCTATTACATGGGCAATGTCTACAAAAGAGATGCCTTTGTTCAGAAACGCATCCACGGCTATTTCATTAGCTGCATTTAAAATTGAGGGTAAAGTGCCTCCACCCTTAAGGGCTTCATAGGCTAAATGCAAACAGGGAAATCGTTTTGTGTCTGGTTGATAAAAAGTAAATTTTTCATAGGCCCATAGGTCTAGTTGTGGTGGATCTAGTGGAACGCGTTCTGGATAATCCATGGCATAGGAGATGGGGGTGCGCATGTCCGGTAACCCCATCTGCGCCATCACTGATCCATCTCTGTATTCTACAAGAGAGTGGATAATACTTTCTCGGTGGACTACGATATCAAGTTGAGACGGTGGGCAGTCGAAAAGCCAGCAAGCCTCAATAACCTCCAGACCTTTATTCATGAGGGTGGCGGAATCAATCGTAATTTTTGCCCCCATGTCCCAGTTCGGATGTTTAAGGGCTTCTTCCACAGTGGCGTCCTTCATTTGTTCGTAAGTGAAGTCCCAAAATGGACCGCCTGAAGCTGTGAGAATTATTCGTCGAACGTCCTCTCGACGATGACCGACTAAAGATTGGAAAATAGCACTATGTTCACTATCGATTGGGAAAATGGGTTGCTTTTGTCGATGAGCCTCTTCCTGCATCAGTTGCCCTGCCATGACCATTGGCTCCTTATTGGCAAGTGCGACACGTCTCCCGGCCTGAATAGCTGCGAGGGTAGGGACGAGGCCGGCTGCGCCTACAATAGCGGAAATGACCAGATCACTGTCAGGATGACAGGCGACTTCTTTAATGCCCTCAGTCCCTTCTAGAATTTTGGTGCTCGAATTATTGCATCGATCCCGCAACCGTTTGGCGGCTTTGCGGTCTGACATGGCCACAATTTGAGGTCGAAATTTTCGAATCTGTTCTTCCAACTTTTTATCACTGGTTCCTGCCACAAGTCCTAGTACTGAGAATCGATTAGGAAATCTTTCAATAATATCTAAAGTGCTCGCACCAATTGAGCCGGTCGAACCGAGAATGACGATTTGTTTCATAATGAGGCCCTTTTAAACTTAGGAGATTGGGGCAGCTCCTTTAATGACAAGCATATAATAATAGAATGTAGGCACAGTGAGAAGAAGGCTGTCAATCCGGTCTAAAAATCCGCCATGGCCTGGAATCAAATTTCCTGAGTCCTTGGCTCCTGCCTGTCGCTTAAATGCGGATTCTGAAAGATCTCCAACCGTGCCAAGAAGGGTCAACGTCAGACCCAATATTATGCAATCACTAAGTGTCAATGAGGGTAAAAACCAAAGACTGGCTCCCCACGCAATCAGAGGGGCTGTTGTTAAACCTCCTACCAACCCCTCAATGGTCTTTTTGGGGCTAAGAATTTGAGCTAACGGTCGTGAACCAAAGCTCTTTCCCACATAGTATGCTGCGGCATCCCCGCCCCAGGATACTAATAAGACAAAAAATACTAAAAACGTGCCATTGGGGAGTTTTCTCAGGAGAAGGAGGTGTCCCAGAGTAAAGGCGATATACACGATTCCAAAAAAGATAAAAGGTAAATGACTCAAAGATCGAGTCCCAGGGTGAATCACCGTGACCTGATATCCAATAAGGACGAGCAGGATAATCATGATTGCCGTTTCAAAGACAATCCAATCTGGTGATTGAAGGGATAGCAAGAGAATCGCACCGCAACTGAGGCCGACAAGTGATGGTAGCCTGCGATCTTCATCTAGAAAAGTCAGACCATAAAATTCCCACATAGCTAGACAGGAAACGATCAGGATAAGTCCAAAGAAGAACATTGGGTGTAAATATTGCGTAAGTAAGTAGAAGAGAGGAGCAAAGACAAGAGCCGGATAGATCCGTTTAGGGTCAAATCGTGTTGGCTTTTCCGAGGAGAATGGCGATTGGTTCTTCAAATGTGAGGGTGAGTTACCCACATTGGGGCTCACAGTTCGCTTTGAGGGGAAAACGTTTGGGTTACATGTCCGAAACGACGCTCGCGTTTTTGGTAGTCGAGCAGAGCGAGAAGGACCTCTCGACGACGGAAATCTGGCCAAAGGACTTTGGTGAAATACAATTCGGTATACGCAATCTGCCAAAGAAGAAAATTGCTGACTCGCGCCTCACCGCTTGTGCGAATCAAGAGGTCGGGATCGGGAAGATCAGCAGTGGTAAGATATTGTTCGAATTGGCTTTCGGATACGATCCCCGTAACTTTTCCATTCCGTGAATCATCAAGGACATTATTGATTGCATCGAGAATTTCCGATCGACCTCCGTAACTCAAAGCTACGGTTAGAATTCGATCGGTGAAATGAGCGGTTTCCTCTGCCACTTCGTGGACCAGTGCTTGAATGGTATCTGGCAAAGCTTGCAACCGACCAATAGGTAAAAATCGCATTCGTTTTTCCTGAAAAGTCTGACGCTCTTTTTGGAGAAATTGATCGAGTAGGGACATTAACAATGAAACTTCTGTGCGTGGTCGGTTCCAGTTTTCCTGGGAGAAGGCATAGATCGTAAGAAGGGGAATGTTTAGTTGATTAAAAAAGTCGATTACCTCACGAAGTGTAGACAAACCTTCTCGATGCCCCGCAATTCTCGGCAACCCTCGTGAGGCAGCCCACCGTCCATTTCCGTCCATGATAATGGCTACATGGCGTGGTACGTTGTCGAGATCGAGTTCCGACTGGAGTTCTTGTTCGCTCATAGCCGTTCGGATTCGTGAGTAGGAAGAGATTTCCATGCTTGCCCTGGAAAGACTCGAGGTAAAAACGATCTCCTCGAAAGAGGAATGCGACCTAAAAACCTAGTCTAATCGATATGTTAGGTAAAAATGATTCCTCCGAAAGAGGAATATGATCTAGAAACTTAGTCTAATCGCGGTATTTGGTATTGTCAATCTTCTAGTATTTCTATGGATTCAGGATGCCATTACGAGCGCCTTGGTAAAGCAAGCGGGTTTTGTGACACATGGCGCGAGGGAGTGAACGTGTTGGTTAAGTGCGAAAGGGGTCTTTTCTCAAAATAGCATTACACACGTTTTTTCAAAAAACTAAGGAGGTTTGTAGAGGGGTTCTGCCTCCAGATAGAGGAGCCACTTTTATTATGGCAACAGTTCTTCTTCGCTTAAGAATCTAGTTTCAGAAAAGAAATGAAAAAATTGCGCAGTTGTAGCCCATCGGCTATACTCCAACTGTGAGCTTTTGCAGGTATTCAAACTCCTAAACACACTATTTGGAGATTTTGTGGAATCTCAAATTGTTGATCTTGCGCATTTCTCGCTTCATGAAGGAGAGATCCAACATGCTTTGGGGCGGGTAAAAGTCCAAGACGTTGATTACGCTGATATTTACGTCGAGTCAACTGTCGCAGAATCAGTGTCAATGGAAGAGGGCATCGTCAAACGGGCTGTAAAAAGCATTTCCCGAGGGGCATGTGTTCGTGCGACAGCAGGAGAGAAGACCGGATTTGCCTTTTCTGATGAACTTTCGAAGCGCGATTTGGAAATAGCTGCGGACACGGCACGATATATTGCCAATTCACCTCAGGGCGATTCGCCAGTTCCGGTTACGCATCGTCCTCAATTGTCTCAGAATCTCTACCATGTTGATAGAGCCAATACCGAAATTGCGACGAAAGATCGAGTTGCTCTTTTGAATATGATCGATGCGGAGGCTCGGAAGTACGATCCACGGATTTCAAAAGTCATGGCGTCGTTCAACTCTGAGCAAAAAATGATTATGGTCGCGACCACCGAGGGCTTGTTGGTGGGCGATATTCAACCGTTATCCCGGCTACAGGTCACGTGTATTGCTGAGGATGGAACCAATCGACAGGTTGGGTCGTATGGTGGTGGAGGACGAATTGGGTTTTCGTTTTATCACGAGGAAAATCGTGCGTGTGAATATGCACGCGAAGCCGCACGTCAAGCCATTCTGAATTTAGGAGCGGTCGATGCTCCAGCTGGTAACATGCCGGTTGTTTTGGGCGGAGGGTGGCCTGGGATTCTGTTGCATGAGGCCATTGGGCATGGTCTTGAAGCGGATTTTAATCGAAGGAAGACTTCGGCTTTTAGCAATCTCATTGGTCAGCGCGTGGCATCGGATGTCTGTACGATTGTGGATGATGGCACGTTGCCTTCACGACGAGGGTCGCTCAATATCGATGACGAAGGTACCCCAACAACGCGGACCGTGTTAATTGAAGACGGAATATTGCGGGGTTATATCACGGATCGTCTCAATGCCCGACTCATGGGTATTCCTTTGACGGGAAATGGGCGTCGTGAAGATTTTCGAAGCATTGTGCTTCCGCGAATGACGAATACATTCATGCTAGCTGGGCAATCTGATCCCGAGGAAATTATTCGCTCGGTGAAGCAAGGTCTCTATGCCGTGTCTTTTGGCGGGGGGCAAGTTGATATCACCAATGGCAAGTTCGTGTTTTCGGCTAGTGAAGCCTATTTAATTGAAGATGGTAAGGTGACCAAACCCGTTAAGGGTGCCACATTGATTGGAAGTGGTCCTGATATTCTCAAGCAGGTATCCATGGTTGGTCATGATATGAAGTTAGATTCTGGGATTGGTACTTGCGGTAAAGAAGGGCAGTCTGTCCCAGTTGGCGTTGGTCTTCCAACCATTCGGATTGATGAGATTACGGTTGGAGGAACTACTGCTTCATAAGAATAATTATCTTCACGATTTGAGCTTATTGGCAACCCGCATTTCTTAATATTTCAAGGACCAGATAATCATGGCAGACTCCTCAGACTATCTTCGCCAAGTGGCTGTCAATCTTATTGCTCGGGCTAAGGCTCATGGGGTGACCAGTGCGGATGTGCTCGTTGCCGAAGGGGACTCTGCATCGGTGCAAGTGAGGTTGTCAGTAGTAGATCGCCTCAGTAAAGCCAGGGAAAAAAGTTTAGGCATTCGAATTTTTTTTGGAAAGCGTTCGGCAAGTGCATCCACCTCGGATTTTTCTCGGGAATCTTTAGAGCGATTAGTAGCGGATACCTGTACGTTGGCCCAGGCTGTAGCTGAAGATGAGACCTCTGGATTGCCCGATGAAAATGAGCTAGCCACTGACCATCCGGATTTGGACCTTTTTGATCCTACCACATTATCGATGGACGAAGAGATTGCTCTTGCGAAACGAGCTGAAGACGCAGCCATGGCCTCGGATCCACGGATTATCAATTCAGAAGGAGGCGATTGTTCTTATGGAAATGGCTCCGTGGTGTTGGCCAATACTCACGGGTTTCTTGATGTGCATCGTAGCTCACGTTTTTCCTTATCTGTAACGCCTATTGCAATTGATGATCAGAATGGTGGGGGGATGCAACGTGATTCCTGGTACACAATCAAGCGAAAGTTCTCCTTGCTTGATTCGCCTGAGGCAATTGGGAAAATTGCTGCTCAGCGTACGGTTCGTAGGTTGGGTGCCAAAAAAGTAAGCACGCAGCGCGTTCCGGTGATCTTTGATGCGGAGACTGCTGAAAGTTTGCTGGGTCATTTGGCGAATGCTGTTTCGGGCTATTCTCTGTACAAGGGGGCCTCATTTCTACTAGGTCAATTGGGCAAGCGGATTGGGCCGAAATTTGTCAACGTGGTAGATGATGGTCGGTTGGTTGGGGGGATGGGGTCGAGACCATTTGATGGTGAGGGACTTCCAACTCGGAAGAATATTATTTTGGAAAACGGAGTGTTGTCAAGTTACCTATTGGATACCTATTCGGGACGAAAACTAGGCATGTCTTCTACGGGCAATGCAGCCAGAAGTGTGGGAGAGAATCCATCAGTCTCGTCTACCAATTTTTTCCTGCAACCAGGTACTACAACACCTGATGAGATTATAGGATCGGTGAAGCAAGGCTTCTATGTAACGGAATTAATTGGATTCGGCATAAACATGGTTACGGGCGATTATTCTCGTGGGGCATCAGGGTTTTGGGTTGAAAATGGTGAGCTGGCGTACCCGGTGGAAGAAGTTACCATCGCGGGAAATTTAAAACAGATTTTCGAGCAAATCGAAGTCGTTGGCAACGATTTGGAGTTTCGTGGAAGAATAGCCAGTCCCACGATCAAAATCGCAGAGATGACTGTTGCTGGGAGTTAGAAGGATGAGAAGTTAAGTCTCGATTTTTTCTTTTTTTTTGGTTGTGTCCTCCATCTGGAAATCGTCAGTGGCAAATGTCAAATGGCACGATTTACCTTGGAAGAATTTACAAAACATCAACCAGAATTAATTTATATTGCTGGGACTCTCATGGAAGCCGAACAAGTCGAAGTAGTGTTGAATGAAAAGCATATCGATTATGCTCTCAACGTTGAATCCTTTGCCAAGCAGTCGCTTCTCGGAGGAGCCTATCCGGGTGTGTTCTTTTATGTGTCGGTACATGATGCCCAAGGTAGTCGAAAATATTTGGCTCTTCAAGGACTGACTGATACGGTAGCTTTGGATGAGTCGGAATCGAGTTAAATAGGAGTGGGAGATGCCGCTTGATGTAGAAGATGGAGCTAAAGCCTTGCAATTGATTACTTCGCGTTACGATGAACGCGAATGGCGTAAAAAAATCGAAAAAACGCTGAGCCTAACGCCAAATGGGTTAGACGATGAAGTACAGCGAAAAATTTTTATGCATCTCAAAATAGCCCTGCAAGCTTATAAGTCGAGACGTGCGGATCCGCCATCGTGGATTGTTGGGGGATATGCCACAAAAGAAGTAATTGATCGTGCTAAGCACCGTCCTACCGAAATTGATCCCTCGATGATCCCCGAGCAGGTCGCCTTTTTAGGCGTGGATCCTGGTGACGAGGTGGATTTGGGCTGGTGGGAAGACATGTTGGTGAAATGGTTCGAAGAACTTGAAGAAGACGAGGACGTGGGAGGATCCAGTGAAGAGGGCGAAGAAGGCGCTGATACTGAAAAGTCTGATTCCGAAGAAACTATAAAATCTTGAGGTGGTTTTTTCTGTTTAGTGCGAAATTGGCACTAGCTTTAGAATAGATCCATTTGTACGGGATTTGGCGTGGTGTGTCGGTCGGGCTCTTGGGAGAATCCATCCAAAATTTGCTTCAGTTTTTGGAAATCTTCACGAAGTGAGGCCATGAGATTTCCTTGATGAAGCGCAGCGGCAGGATGTAAAAGGGGAAAGAGGATGAAGTTTTCAAGTTGAAACACTTGGCCTCGGACTTTCGTAATACCAATCTTGCGTTCCAATAAGGTCTGCATGGCAAAATTCCCGAGCGAGCATACGAGTTTTGGTTTAATGAGGCCTATTTGCTGAAGTAAAAAAGGTTTGCACGTTTCGACTTCGTCTGATTGGGGGTTCCGGTTTTCTGGTGGTCGACATTTAATAACATTGGCAATGTAAATTTCCAATCGCGAAAGCCCAACCGATTCGAGTAACTCTGTCAATAATTTTCCTGCGGCCCCAACAAATGGGACTCCCTGTCTGTCTTCATGAAATCCAGGTGCCTCACCTACAAACATGATAGAGGCATTCGGATTCCCAGTGCCAAACACCACTTGTGTCCGACCTGAGGCTAGCCGACAGGCCTGGCACTCACGTAATGAATCATGCAATTTAATAAGGTCCACAGCGCCGCATCATAGGGGAGAATGGAGCAAAAAGTCGAGGGGGGAGCACTGCTATGGGGAAATCCAAAATCGTTTCCGAGTTCAACTGGAAAAAATGATATTTCTGTAATTTTCAATTGGGTTTCCTGCTTTTCCGAATAACTCCTTCAGCACATCTTTCCCCGCTTTCAATGGCGCTTTCAAGTTCCGTAAGGGCCTCGGTATCTGTCCAACTTCCAGCTAACAACAAATTTGGGATTGGGGACTGATTGGGTGGAGGGTAAAATCCGGCCCCTTGAGTTTGAGGTGCAAAGCCACACGGGTCTCGAACAATGGAGTGGTAATGGTAATCAAAAGATCGATCGGGAAATATTTTATGCAAAGTCTCAAGAGCATGGTTTTTGATTTGTTCATCTGACTCTTTGAGGAAATTGGTGTCTCCGGCTGAAACGTGGGAGACCAGAGTTGCGGTCATTTTTGACAAGTGAATGGGGCGGCACAGCGTCCAGGGAAATTGCTCATCATGTAGGATGAGGCGTGCATTTTTGATTGTCCCCTCCAACAATATTCTGAATTTTACTATGGGAATCTGGTTGGTGTGATTGACCTGATTAAAAAAGGAATAACGTGCGAGTAAACGCTCAGGGAGCATGGCGGAAAGTTTCTGCTCATTGACTGCTGCGATATACCAGTCTGCTGAAAATTGGTTGCTGTCTGATGTACATACCTCAATGATTTTGTCCATACCCAATCGGAGGTGTTCAATGGCCATGGTGTCTACAATTGTTGCGCCTTGCTGTTCAAGGCGTTGAAAGAGAGTGCGTTTAAGTAATGTTGGTAATTGGGGCAGTTGAGTGATTCGCGGTCTATGATTTCTTGAGCGAAAAAATATTTTGGCTAATATATCTGTGAAACTGCTTGCGCGAGTTTTGTTGAGGCTTGTTCCTAAAAGGTATCGGCATAACGGACTCCAAAGGTGTTTTTGGACGTGATCTGTCTGCCCTATTTTGGTTAGCCACGAATCCACTGTTTGAAGGTCCAATGAACGCGGAAGTTCGGCCCGTCCCTCCCACACTTTTTCCAAGAAATTGAGAAGGTTCCAGCGTTGACGATAAGGAATGGCTGCAAATGTTGAGATGCTCCATAGGGTATTCAGGGGAGCGGGTAGCCATGGTTGAGAGAATTGAGCAATAGTTGAAGTTGTCCTGGATTCAATGGAAACTGGATTCCAGTTTAATGTTGGCAGGGATTTACCCAGTTCTTTCCATAATGATTCCGTGTGTGGACAAGGACCTTGGAAAATTATAGGTTCGTATGGGTCACTCATGAATCCGTTCATATCTTCTTCGAAGGAGGAATCCGAACTCTGATTTTGTTTCGTGGAGAACGAAGAGAGCGTTCCCTTGTGAGGAATGCCATCGGTTTTTAATAGTGTCACTCGAAAATCCGCGAGAGAAAGCCGCCAGGCGGTGACGAGTCCCGCCAACGAATCTCCCAAGACGAGCACATGGGGTTTCATAGTTGAGATGTGAGTCGATTGATGAGTGAGTGGCGAAGCCAGGTACAGAGAGCGATAAGTATTCTATGAGCTGGAGATAAACTAATTCGAGGTCCAAACACTGCGTAATTTGAGGTTTGGATGCGAGTCAGAATTCGGAAGTAGATCCCACGCATAATTTCTGCCACGAGGAGCGATTGACGATCTTTTCTGGAAAGGGTCTCATAAGCAGCTTGGGCTTTTTCGTAAAATTCGTGGGCCCGTTTCGCTTGAAATTTCATGAGTTCAAGAAATTGAGCGGATTCCTTTTTCTCAAGTAACTGTTGTTCAGAATAATTGAAGTGCGCCAAGTCTTCCTGCGGCAAATAGATTCGCTGGCGATTGGCATCGGCTCCTACATCTCGCAAAATATTAGTCAATTGGAAGGCTACTCCCAGATTAATGGCATAGTCTTTGGCCCGAGGATCTTGCGTCCCAAATACTTTTAAGCAGATTAAGCCAACGATGGAGGCGACTCGATAACAGTAGGGATAGAGGTCGTCGAATGTGGCGTAACGGGTATTCATTAGATCCATTTCCATGCCAGTCACGAGTTCTTGAAGGTAGGATTCAGGAATGTCGAGGTTCCGTGCATGGGCGGCCAGGCTAATTGTGGCCGGATATTTTGGTGTCCCTTGGTACATAGCCTTGATTTCCTGCCGCCATTGAGAAAGTTGTTCCCTTGGATTGGTGCCTGGGGGAGGATGATCAACGGTATCATCAACTTCATGGCAAAAGGCATATACCGTGTACATAGCCTCTCGACGAAACCGAGGGAGAAAGAAAAGCGAATAATAAAAATTGCTCCCACTAGCTTTAGTTTTAGCTGTGCAGTAGGCGTGTGCTTCCTCTTGAGTCATTGGTTCCATCGACGGCCGTTGTCATGAATATAAAAACTCGGCAGGATAGTATTATGGGAGGATTGTAACGAAAGTTATTAATCTAGGAAAGGCTTCTCTGGAGTTGAGCGGTTTTTGAAGTTCCTCCGCAAGTTGGTTCGAACTTTACGTTTGCCCTTTTGGCATGGAAATTTTTATTGGTACGGGAAAAACTAAGATTTTGCTTTGAGTTGATGCTCGCTGATCCAACCTGAAGCCCCGGACTTGGTGTGAACAAAATACATCCACGTATTATTCGCAAGCGAGCCGTCTAAAATAGTCAGAAGTTCGCCAGCTCTCACCAAAGGCCCTGATTTCTTGCCTTCAACTCCACCTGATAATCTTAAGGAAGAGGGCCCTGAGGGTTTCACAAAAACCGCGACCAATTGACCTTCCTGAAAAGTAGGGATCGGAGGCTGTACATAGGATACAGGGGCTCTTTTTCCCCGTGGGGCTAGAGCCTTGGAAGTGGTTTTCAAAGCTGATCTCTCGGAACCTGGGGCCTTGACCATACTGGTCAGCGATGAAAGCGCGCCGGGGTCCATCACGAAATAACCCACGCTGGCAATGAGCAGAAGTAGGGAAATTAATACCAGTGGACGTCGACTGGGCGGCCTCGGATCGTAATAGCCCATGTCTTCCAGCTCATCGTCAAAATCGAGGTCCTGATCGGTTTCTCGAGCAAATAGCAGCGCTTTGTGATGAATGATACCTGAAGGCCATGAAAGGGTGGGTGCAAGAGTCATGAGATGAACCCTCCGTTTGCGGTTGAGGGGGAGGAATTGTCAGCTTTGGTATTTTCTGGATACGAAATTTTTTTTGTGTTTGTTTATGAAACGCAACATATGCAATGCCACCCATTCATACCACTCATCCTTGGCCATGTCAATCGATAGCTTGCATGAAAAATTATCGAGTACGTATTAGAAACGAAGGGGTAAGAAACGGAAGGAGGTTTTCACATCATTTCTCTTTCTCCAATTTTTTCACCTCTGACAAAACGACAATTTTTCTGGCGAACCCAATCGGCTTAATTTGCTTGCATATCCGTGTAGCCTTATGCAGAATGGATATCACACACAATCACTCTTGTGCTAATTATGAAGTCGTATCGGGAAGAATTGTGGGTTGAGACGAAAAGCCGTCGCGCCTACATAAATATTACCCCTCAAGTTGAGGCCGCGATCAAAAAGAGTGGGGTCAAAGAGGGATTGGTGTTGGTGAATGCCATGCACATTACTGCTAGTGTCTATGTCAATGATGATGAGTCTGGGTTGCTCAAGGATTACGATGAATTTCTCGAAAAACTTGTTCCGCATGAAGCGCAATATTGTCACAATGAGACGGGGGAAGATAATGGCGACGCCCATATCAAGCGGCAAATTATGGGGCGGGAAGTTACGGTGGCTATTACCAATGGGCAACTAGACTTTGGACCCTGGGAACAGATTTTTTATGGTGAGTTTGATGGACGGCGGCGCAAGCGCATCCTGATTAAGGTGCTTGGCGAGTAGTATTTGTGATTTCCTGTTAAAAACCCCAGGAATAATAAAATGGTTTGACCGAATTCAGATTTTCTGAAATGTAGGTTGTCATTGTGAGGCAGTAAGCATGTCGAGTTGGTATCGTCCTGATCCGTTAACCCGAGACTTGATTCATCTGATTAATGCCAGACGCCATGATCACGGTGACTCTGAATTGGCCATTGAGGTATTGCAAGCCTTGCTCGAACAGGATCGGGAACATGATGTGCTTACCGTCCTTGCGGCACTGGATGAAGAAATGGCGGAATGGCTGTTTGATCTTCTTGCCGAAGCGTCTTGTTCTGTGATGATCGATGGCGACCCGGATGAAAAGCCGGCATATGCCGTGCTAGGAGCTATTGAATTACCGCTGCAGGCCAATCTTTCAACCCCCTTACAGTTAAAACTTCATCCTGAACGGACCGCTGATTTATTACGGGAGTGTTTGCACATTCCTCCGGGAACTGTCATTACCGTAGAACGTCGATTATTGACGGATACCACACTAGATTATTTAACGCTTCAAAAAATTCATGACCATGTGTCTGCTATGGCGAGTGCTCATCGACGTCAACCTGTGGCTGCACGTCTTCATCCACCCGTGGAATCGACAGCCTTTCTATTTTTTGAACTCATTGGTGCCAGAGATTCCTCACTTCCTGAAACATTGGAAGAAAAAGATCGCGAAGCCTTAATCCAAGGGTTGGTAGCCCAATGCCCAGAATTAGCGCTGGGGCCGAATTCCCTCGAAGTTCCAGTTTATGCGGCCTATGCCATGTTTGATGCACAAAATGCCGTGCGCCTGCATCGCCTAGCTGATGAAACTGCGGCGGTGTGGCATGACCTTGATCCGCCAGTACGTTCTCGGACCATTGTGCATTTGCATACACAATGTGGGAATGGGGTCTATATGCCAGTGTGGACTGACTTATTCGATCCAGAATTGCCTGAAGACCATGGCCCGATCTGGACGTCACCCGACGTCTGGGTGTTTACAGCAGATCTACCTATTGAATGGCCAGGAGAGATGTTGACGAATCGCTTGCTTGCAGAAGGCTGCACAAGATTCGAAAATCACATCGTTGAAGCGCCAGAGAATTAAGAAAAAAGAAGTCTCTTGTAAGATTTTTGATGTTAATCTAGTTACTAGCTGCTTTTCTAAGTGGCTCCAATAGCTTATCCGTAACCTTTAAATCTCCTTTTCCCCTTCCAACTTGAATGTTCGGTTTAGCAATGCCGTGAAAGTCACTGCCACCTGTCATGATGAGGCCAAGTTTTCTGGCTAGCTCTAAATATTCCGATGTTTGGCGGCGAGTGTGCGTACTGTAAAATACTTCGATACCCATAAGCCCGGCTTCTTTGAGTTTGTGACACATGGTGTGCAATCCTGCCCCTTTTCGATTTGTCCAATAAGGATGAGCTAGCACGGGTACGCCGCCTGCATCACGAATCCATGTAATAACTTCGCTCGAATCCGGCAACTCGCGTGGGATATGTGCTGGTCTACCATTTGCGATATAACGATCAAAGGCTTCCTTCGTCGTTTTGACGTACCCTTTTTCAATTAATACTTCTGCGATGTGTGGACGTCCTACAGACCCTGAGCCTGCTTTGGTTTTGACTTCCTTATATGAAAGTTCAAGGCCGAGTTTATTCAGTTTCTCTACCACTCGCGGATTGCGTTGCTCACGACTCGCTTGTTGTTTGGTCAATCGGTCGAGTAGTGTAGCGTTTTCCCAGTCGAAGAAATATCCCAGGATATGTATCTCGAGACCTTCAAATCTGGAACTTAATTCGATCCCCGGAATTATTTCAATTCCCAAGGAATTTCCAGCGGACAAAGATTCGGGTATGCCTTCAACCGTGTCATGGTCTGTAATGGCGAGAGCGGTGACGCCAGCATCATGTGCGAAGTGAATGACTTCGGTAGGAGAATGGCTCCCATCTGAAAAGATGGTATGAAGATGCAAGTCAATTCTTGGCATGAAATATCCGGAGGTTTTAAACTTTTTGTGCTACTAGTCGGACTGTAAAAACTGGGCCTTGTTTTGCCTGATTTTGGTGTTGGCCTTCTTCGTAGTGAAGTATGCGCATTTTCGAAGTTAAGCGGAGTAATTCATTAGCCTCCAAGCAAAATTCTTTCCTACGTGGGTGGTTGTATTGACGATGGTTATCTATGTGAAAGGTTTCATAGATTAGGACGCCTCCGAGTTTGAGGGCTTTTATGATACTGGGAATAATCGGGCGATATAAATAATAGAACACAATGATGCCGGCGTATTCACTTTCCCCAAGCGAGGGTGGATCACCCGAATCTTTTTCAAGGTCAAATGCGCGGACGCGAAGATTTGAAAGGTGATGATCTCGTGCGGTCTGCGTCAGCGTATCCAAAGTCTCGGTGTTTCGATCAAGACCGACCACTTCATACCCCAGCTTAGCCAAATATAGAGCATGTTGTCCTGAACCACAGGCTAAATCTAAAACCTGACCTCGTGGAATATGTTGGGCAAACTTCAATAAAAATGGGGATAGATTATCAGACGGTATTCCCTTAATACAGGACGTCTGGGAGCAGTGGTAAGTTAAACGAACACCCACGGATCCAATGACATGATCCAGAGGCGGTTTTGCCTTCCGCAACCAGATCCGAAGGGTTTCAATAGGAAATTCTGCGAGCAGGACTCGGCTAATTCGGTCGGCAAGAGTTTCAAGAAGCGCACATTCTTTCGTGCTTCCGATGTCCACAACTCGACTGCTCACTTGTGCATAGTCAATGGTCTTAGACAGCATATCAGTCTGAATGGCATCTTGTGCTGGGCAGATGAATTCAAGATCAGCTAATAGTGGTTGGGGAGTGGATCGTTCGTTGAGGGAAACCCCACAATGGCCTTGGAAACTGATGCCTTCGATGACTAATCCTTCGTCCATGAAGAGGCATTGTCAAAGAGGCAGGTGGTGCTGTCAAGCAAAGAACCAGGGAATTTCCCTTGCTTGACCTGCTTTTGACTCGACTCCTATAATGCCAGACGGGCTAAAGATGTCCCGACTTACGATGACGGAAAGGTTATCCGATGGCGGATTTTACGCATTTTAACGAGTCAGGTCGTGCGCGAATGGTTGATGTGTCTGGCAAAGCCAACACTGAGCGGGTGGCAGTGGCTCAAGCCATGGTCTTCATGAAGCCTGAAACTTTGCTCCGAATTCAAGATGGGAAAATTGTTAAGGGTGATGTTCTGGCTGTGGCTCAGGTGGCAGGAGTAATGGGAGCCAAGCAGACATCCAACCTGATTCCAATGTGTCATCCATTGATGGTAACCAGTGTGAATATTAACTTCCTTGAAAATTCGGAACCTGATCATTCAGGGAACTGTTCCCTCACCATACAAGCTATCGTCAAAACTTCAGGTCAGACAGGAGTTGAGATGGAGGCCATGACGGCGGCATCGGTGGCGGCCTTAACAGTTTATGATATGTGTAAGGCTGTCGATAAAGGTATGAGTTTTGGTGAGATATACTTAGTATCCAAGGAGGGTGGGAAATCGGGCACCTATCTGCGACCGGGTGCAGAAATTCTTACTCCGGCTAATGGAGTTCAATCATGACTCTTGATGTCAAACTTTTTGGTATGCTCAAGACATTACTGAAGCAAGAATCCGATTTGACCTTGGAATTCCATGAAGGTGGTCAGGTGGATGATCTTATTGCCGAAGTGCAGAAAATCAATCCAGATCTTGGTGATTTATTATTAAAGAGAAAGGTGTTGGTGTCGGTGAACCATGAGATTGCGCATGGGGAAACCGTGTTAATGGCAAACGATGAAATTGCGTTACTCCCACCATTTGCTGGCGGGGCTGGTACTGGGGGGAGTAAGAACATGTCAAGTGTTGAGGCAGAAGAAGCCATGTTGGTTCGCGTGCAGTGCGAAAACTTCTCGATAGATGAAGAAATTAATCGGGTCAAAAACAGGTCTAAGCGGATTGGTGGGATTGCCACGTTTCTGGGAACGGCCCGTGATCGTTCCCAAGGCCGAGACGTTAGTAGCATTACGTTTGAACATTACGAGGGAATGGCGCAGAAGAAGTTGCGCGAGATTCGCGAACGTGCACTCCAAGATTTTGACATTATAGAAGCGTTGATTCTTCATCGTTATGGTGAGATTAGTATTGGAGAGAATATTGTATTAATTGTGATTGGTGCCGAGCATCGAGCCGATGCATTCAAGGCTTGCAGATGGTGTATTGATGAACTGAAGCAAATCACTCCTATTTGGAAGCTAGAGCAAACCCCGGAAGGAGAGGTCTGGGTAGAACAACATCCATGAGTCTTGAATCTTCCCAACCCAAGAGTGCCGGGCTGCTGGATACATTTGAGCGGCCTCTTCGAAGCCTGCGAGTATCGGTGACGGACCGGTGTAATCTGCGTTGCCAATATTGTATGCCGGAAGAAGAATATGCCTGGTTACCTCGAAATACCCTTCTGACTTTTGAAGAAATTAACGTCCTTGTAAGCATTTTTACAGAATTTGGAGTTGATCGAATTCGGTTAACCGGGGGAGAACCGCTTCTTCGTCGTGATCTTCCTACCCTAATCAGAATGATTAGCCAACACGCTCCTATTCAAGATATTGCTCTCACGACTAATGGCATTCTTTTAGAGGAGCAGGGTCAGGCCTTGTTTGATGCTGGATTGCATCGAATTACGGTGAGTCTTGATACGCTTAAACCGGAACGCTTTAAAGCCTTAACTCGCCGTGAAACTTTTGAGCAAGTGCTTACCGGAATCCAAAGTGTGGAAAAGTTTGGATTTACCGGTCTGAAGATTGATACGGTGGCGATCAAAGGGTTTAACGATGATGAACTTGTGGATCTCGTTGAATATGGTAAGTCAGTGAATGGGGAAGTTCGATTTATCGAATATATGGATGTTGGTGGTGCCAATGATTGGTCAATAGATAAGGTTTTGTCTCGTGCTGAAATTTTATTGTTGTTAAGAAAAGCCTATGGAAATATTGAGCCGGTTATTGAAAACACCTCGGCCCCGGCCCAGCGCTTTCTCTTGCCTGATGGCACTACCTTTGGAATTATTCCCTCAACGACGACCCCTTTTTGTGCCAACTGCGATCGGAGTCGCTTGACTGCCGATGGATTTTGGTATCTTTGCCTCTATGCCAAACTAGGAATCGATTTGCGAGAACCGATTCGAATGAAAGATCTAACTGAAGTTCGGAATCGGATTCGAGCTGGTTGGCAAACTCGAACTGATCGTGGGGCTGAGGAAAGGAAATTACTTGAACAATCGAGCGCGCGTGGCCGTTTTATCGAAATTGAAAAACTTCGTCAGGATCCTCGTCTCGAAATGCATGCGCGAGGTGGATGATGTTGCTATCCACGAGAACTGTTTTTCGTTAAAAGGCCATTCCTTTTACCTGTTTCTTCCTCTTTCCGTAGTCCCTATTTTCTTCAGTTATCATCTTCTTTACAGCATATAGCTTTCTTGATGAAAGATAGAGGCTGTGTTACATTTTCTTTCCGTATTCCAAGGCATATTTTCTAGTGGAGAATTCTCAAGATGGGATGGTTTAAAAAAGCCTCGTCCAGAGATTCTGAGAAGGCGAAGTTAAATATTGTGGAAGGTATGTGGGTGAAATGTCCCTTTTGCCGTGGGATCGTCTATCGTAAAGAAGTCGATAAAATTCAGAAACTTTGTCCAAAATGTGAATATCATTTTCCCCTTTCAGTTCAGGAACGAATTGCCTGCCTCTTGGATTCCAAAAGTTTTCACGAGTGGGAGACCGATCTTGCTCCAGCTGATCCGTTGACCTTCGTGGATACACAACCCTATGCTTATCGATTGAAAGTCTATCAAGAGAGAACCGGTAGAAGGGATGCAATGGTCATTGGGGAGGGTTTAGTAAAGGGAAAACCTTTGGTCGTTGGAATTTTCGATTTCCGCTTCATGGGGGGGAGTATGGGGTCCGTGGTTGGTGAGAAAATTTGTCGAGCCGTGGACCGTGCCCTGAAATCAAAGCACCCGTTTTTACTTGTGGCGACGTCTGGGGGGGCTCGGATGCAAGAGGGAATACTGTCTCTCATGCAGATGGCCAAAACTGCGACGGCGGTGGCCCGTCTTCATGAGGCTCGACTTCCCTTTCTGTCTTTACTGACTGATCCCACGTTTGGTGGTGTCACCGCGAGTATTGCGATGTTGGGCGATATTATCCTTTCGGAGCCGAAGGCTCTCATTGGCTTTGCCGGGCCTCGTGTTATTGAGCAAACGATTAAACAACGGTTGCCCGATGGATTTCAGCGAGCGGAGTTTTTATTAGAACATGGCATGATAGATTTGATTATCCCGCGTTCTCGCTTGCGTGAGACGATCCACACCTTGTTAACTCACTTGACGAATAAAAACTAGATGTCTGCAAAGCCCGTGGAATCATGCCAGGTTCCATTCTGGATCCTCACACAATAACAATCCTCTCAGCGTAGTGAAGGTAAAAAGGGATGGCTGGGAAGGCCAAAGCAGATGTTATGTCACAGTCATACCGGGCATCTTTGGCCTATCTTTATGAACTGCAGTCACATGGTGTAAAGCTTGGTCTGGAAACGATTCGCAAATTGTTAGCGAAATGTAACCATCCTGAGCGAAAATTCGCAGCCTTACATATTGGCGGCACCAATGGTAAGGGGTCAACTGCGTCCATGACTGCTGCGATTCTTCGTGCAGCGAATGTTCGAGTGGGGCTCTACACATCTCCCCATCTGATAGATTTTCGTGAACGGATACAAGTCCAAGGAGAGCAAATTCCTGAGTCGCGTGTGGTCGATTTGGTCCAACGTTTTCGAACGGGTTCAAAAGGGGATGTGACTCCAACGTTTTTTGAAACCACAACCGCCATGGCCTTCCAGTATTTTGCCGAGGAGAAGGTGGACGTCGCAGTACTTGAAGTGGGGATGGGAGGGCGTTTTGATGCTACGAATGTCTGTTGTCCCAGTGGAGTCCTGATAACAAATGTAGCTTTGGATCACCAAGCTTATTTGGGGGAAACTCTTGAGGCAATTGCTTATGAAAAAGCAGGAATCATCAAAACAGGTGTTCCAGTTGTGATGGGACCCATGGAAACCATAGCCCATAATGTGATCCAGAAGAGGGCTCAAGATGAACAGGCTCCTTATATTCAATTTGGATCGGATTTTGTGATTGAGATTCAAAAAAATGGCGCGTTCGATTATCATGGACCTGCTCAGCGTTATTTAGGGCTTGTCTGTGCCCTGAACGGCATGCACCAATGTGTTAATGCAGCCTGTGCTTTGGCGCTGCTCGAACAAAGTGTGATGCCTGGTCGAATTATTTCCCAGCAATCTGTGATTGAGGGGTTGGGTCATGTATTGTGGGAAGGTCGGCTAGAAACTGTTAAAACCCATCCATTGATGATCTGTGATGGTGCACATAACACGACTGCGGCCAAAGAATTGGTTAAGTATTTGCGATCAATCGTTTCTGCTGTTCCAGGACGAAAATTAATTATTATAGTTGCTATGATGCGGGATAAACATATCAAGGCTTTTCTGTCTACTCTTTTACCGTTAGCCCAAACCATCATTTGCACGCGAATCGACCATTCGAGATCAGCAACAATAGAAGAATTGCAAAGCCAACTTCCGATATCGGTAGCATCCGTGTATGGTGTCAGGACACCGACTGATGCCGTGGTTTTGGCGAACCGCCTTGCAGATGAGAATGATGTGATTTGTGTAACTGGGTCATTATTTCTTGTTGGTGCTGTCAAAAGTGTGCTGACTGGATCACCATATGTTCCACTCGTTGGGTAATCGACAGAACATGGTTTTGCTTCCGTGTCGTTCTTTCCCAGCGATGATCCTCCTTCTTTTGTGGGTTATGGTGCATGTTGGTGATATTCCAAAAGTTTTTGCCGAATCCTCACTTTCCGTTTCTGAAGGTTCAGACCGAGCCTTTCGTTCTCCGTTAGATATCACTGCACAGCAAGTTGAGTTTGATCGAGTGACTGAAGTTTTTCGGGCTACGGGATCGGTCGTTATTGTGCAGGGCTCTCTTCGATTAACCGCTGATCAAGCTACTATTCAAAAACTTACAGGCAAGTTGAGTGCCAAGGGGAAGGTACATTTAAAGGATCAAACCACAGATTTGTGGGCTGAAGAGATGAAAATTAATGTCTACACCGAGGCGGGAATTATCACGAATGGAAAATTTTTTTTACAGGAAACTAATACCTGGGTTCGTGGCCGTTTGTTGCAGCGATTTTCCGAAACGCATTTTCGGGCGAAGGATGGCACATTTACCAATTGTGATGCAGATGATGGAAAAATTCCCGACTGGAGTTTCGAATTTACGGACGTGGATTTGGAGCAAGGCGATAGTGTTTTTGCCAAGAATGTGTGGTTTAAAGTCAATAATCAACGCATTATTCCTCTGCCGGTTCTTCGGTATCCAATGCCGGGAGCACGTAAAACCGGGTTTCTTATCCCGACAGTTGGGTATGACAATATATTAGGTCTCCAATATCGACAAGATTTTTTCTGGGCCATTTCCCCAAGCCAGGATTTGTTGGTAACGCCTCAGATCTTATCCAGTCGCGGCTTTGGAGGAAATTTAGCCTATCGATATATTCTTAATCGGCGGACCAAAGGCAATTGGTTAATAAACTCGCTCTATGATAATGAGGTTAATAGGACTCGAATGCAAATAACTGGCGCGCATGGTCAGCAAGTCAATGAGGATTTGAACATTCAAATACAGATTAATTATGCCACTGACCGTTCTTTGTTACAGGATCTCAGCAGTTCTGGAGTCTTTCGTGCACTACCGAGTCAGACATCTACCGTTAATGTAATACAGCGGTTTCCCGGCGGCAGTGCATACCTGAAAGCCCAATATTTACAGCCTTTGAATTCTGGGGGGAAAGAAACCTTTCAACGTTTGCCGGAGATTGGTCACCGCTATACAAGTTCGTCGCCCAATGGGACCTTTATTGTAGACGTGGCTTCGCAATTTGTTCACTTTTGGCGAGAACAGGGATTTCAAGTTGGTCGATTAGCTTTTATGCCTGATATTTCTACCAAAGGATTGCATCTTGGGCATGTCATAGGACTTCGTCCGCAGTTAAAATTGCGCGAGGTATTCTATTCTCATGGTCGAGCGTCATCCCAAGATGGTTTTCGAGAGCGAGGCACGTTTTGGTTTGGCTTCGAAACTGTATCGAGTTTTTCAAGACGTTTTTCTTTAGGTCAAGGGCATAGATTGCGTCATACAATTAAACCAAGCCTCTTTTATGAATATGTTCCAAGTACCAAGCAATCCGACTTAGCTCAAATTGATGCCATTGACGATTTTCCAAGAAAGAATTTAATGACTTATTCTTTAAACACCAGTCTTAAGGATGAGTGGTCAGGAAGAAGAGCCACGACGTTATTAGATTTGACGATTTCGCAAAGTTATCACTTGGGAGCAACTCCTGGACAGGCTAGTATCTTTTCAGATATGTGGGGTCGTGCCATCGTGGGTCTGCCAAAAACCCAGTTGCCGCCATTTGTAAGTAATGTTTCTCTCTCTTTTGATACCTTTTTTGATCCAGGAGAGACAGAGTTTAGTCAGTTTAATTCCGACATAACCTTGCAGGCCAAAGAAGCAGCGTATATACGAGTCGGACATCGATATGCGCGCGCAGGGAACGTGCCGCGGCGAGGTGATATTTGGAATCCGATTTCATTTAATGAAGTACTGGCTTCTCAATCGAAGATTAATTTTTTAACCCTGGGAGGAGCCGTGCGCACATCATTTGGGTGGACGGTTGGCTCTAAGGTCTATCATGACCTTGCCAAAAAAGTGACTCCAGAATGGGATGTCGTGGGTCTCTATCAAAACCCATGCCGCTGCTGGTCCCTTGGGTTGTATTACATTCTATTAGGTTCGGGGGGCGGACTCCCGCAACGAAATCAATTTAATTTTGTGTTGACTCTTCGCGGCGTTGGTGCAACAGAAGGGAATGGGACGGCATTGCTGCAGTCAATCCTCGGACCGGTACTGGGCAACGGGTCAGGGTTGCCGTGGTCAATCAAATAATAAGGGAAAATTCTCGCTGATTTGGGAGATGTATTCGATCTGGTTTCGAAAGTATTGAGGCAGACTTTTGAGGCAAAGCTGCCTCGAGGAGTAGGCATTGGGGGATTCCCCAAATACTGCCCTCCTTTCCTAGGGCACCACTTTTTTGGTTTTCTCGAAAATTTAACTATGTTTTGAGAGCTTTATCAGTGGCGCGCGCTAAGGCATCATCTGTCCGATGATTTTCGGCAAAAATTCTTAGCTGGACTACCCGTGAAGGAAGAAATTCAAATAATTCCTTCAGGCGTTCTTTTTCAACGGACTGTGTCGCAGGGTCAAAAATATAGAATTGAAATTGTCCCATGTTAAGAACGTTAAAGGGTCGAGTGTCCTTGCTGGCAATATCAACCCGAAAGGTGAGATTCTTCAGATTTTGAGGCAATTCTCTTCTGATACGTGTTTCAAGTTTAGTGGGTATCGTTCCTGAATTTTGAAATTGGTAATCTTGAGTGGTCAATAATTGGCTATAAGCAGTTTTCCATTTCACTTGTCGACCCAAAATTTTCCCCCATTCTTTTGAAAGCCGTTGACGTTTTCGATTGCTTGATTGAGACCAATTCCGTACGGTTTCTATTAAGGACCAGTCCGTCAGGCGCAAGTAATCATTCAGTCGATCAAGGGGATTATGGGGGAAAATATATTCCATGGTCTCGCGGAAAATTTCTAAAAGATGGAGGTCGATGGCCCTTGTGGTTCGATGAAAGTACACATTGGAATACAAGTAAAATCTGGCATTAAGAAACATTTGAAGGGCAGGGAGTCCATTTTTGTGAAGCGTTAATCCTTTGGGTGTTACCAAGGTGTAATGAATGAGCCGAGTTATATCAACAGGTCCAACAGCAATTCCACACATATAAGAATCTCGCAGGACATAATCAAAATTATCAGCAGTAAAGAGACCTCCGATTAAAGGTTGAAGGAGCTGAAGCCAGCGAGGGTATTGCTTACTTTTTTTGTGGGGATCTTTCAGAATTAGAAAAGCGATATGGTCGGGATCTAACGTCTCGCCCTGGGAAAAATTTCCTGATGGACTCCGCTTCATTTTTCGAATCAGAGCCCCGAGTTCTTGGCGGATGATGGTTTGACCAACCTGTTCATGAGAAATATTCAACGGTTTGAGAACGTGATGATCAAAAAAATGACAAAATGGACCGTGCCCAACATCGTGAAGAAGGGCCGTGACTCTTAACAATTCTTCGACATATGGAAGCGAGGGAACATCGCGAACGGTATTTGCAAGTGAGGGATATACGTGTTTGGCATAGCGGCCCGCCAAATGCATGGCTCCCAGTGAATGTTGGAAACGGCTATGTTCCGCTGAAGGGTATACCCATCGTGCACTTTGTAATTGGTAAACATAGCGAAGACGTTGGACCCAGGGTGAATCGATTAGGTCCTTTTCCGTGCTTTCGGCCGACGAAATTTTCTCAGGTGGAATGGTAAATTGAATATATTGATGAATCGGATCAGCAATCAGCGAAATGTGGTTCAATTGAGAATGTGGCATAAGAGGCAGGGGCTAAAAAATTATGGATGATAAGGTACAAGATGGATCTTAACTCAGGCTGACTTTTTCGAACAACTAGTGGGATCATTAGAAATATGGTGTTGTTTTTTGTACTGGGTAATTATAAGGAGCGCTAAGGGATAGGAAAATAGTGAACACAAAAGCCCAAGAGTACAGGCTCCAACAGCAAAGGGAAGAATATATGGCATGGCTACCTTCATGACGGCTTCTGGAGATAAGTTGTCCCAGGAGAATGTGGGAGTATCTGGCATGCCCAAAATAAAAAAACCTGTCCACATTGTGGCGCCAAGAATTGGGACGGCGGTCCATGGGTTATTCACAAAGTTCCCCAAAAGAATGATGGCATAATTTAATCGAAAGGCCCAAGCCAAAAAGACTGCTGATAGTGTATGCAACCCATATGTTGGGCTAAAAGCAATGAATACTCCAATAGCAAAGGCCAACGCAGCCCGGTTCGGGGATTCTTGAGGCTTTAAAACCTTCGTTAGTTGGGTGCGGATAGAGATCAGAGAAACCATAGTGAATGAATATTTAATTTTTGTGGCGATGTGAAGAGAAGTGGTTGTAACTTCTGTTTGAAATGTTTTGGCTGGTTCCATCCTCTAACGTGAGTCTAAGTCCAAAGGACTTGGGTTTAATTATGCCGATGCAGGTAATTGGTGTCTTTACCATTCTTGAAAGGTTAGCCAATTTCGACTGATGTCGACGATGGATGGTGAACAATAACTCGTAATCTTCTCCACCAATAAGCGCAAAGTCAAAGGGATCTAGGTCATTAGCAGTAGCGTAGATATGACATTGACGAGAAATTGGGAGGTCATTTGCTCGCAATTCTACACCAACGTGACTAGCTTGACAGAGATGGGAGAGATCTCCAGAAAGTCCATCTGAAATATCAATGGCCGCGTGAGCGAGCCGGTGTTGGGACAGATACTGTCCTAGAAGTAGCCGTGCAGTTGGTTTCAAATGCCTTTTCTTTAAAAACGATTCATAGGGACGAGGCACCACGGTTTTTTTCCTTGGGACTTGGCGCTTCAAAATTTCGAGTCCAGCTCTAGAATCTCCCAAAGTGCCTGTTACGCAGACCAGATCCCCCACTTTAGCGCCCTGGCGTCGCAAAGCCCTGTTTTTTTTAACCTGTCCTAGGATAGTTATAGAAAGAAATAATCCTGATTGTGATGCTGATGTGTCACCTCCTACCAGAGAGATGTTGTGTTCACGGCAGGCTTCTTTGAAACCTCGATAAATGGCTCGCAATGAATCTAGGGAATAGGATCGAGGAACTGCTAAGGCAACCAGAATGAATTTTGGCACTGCCCCCATGGCGGCCATATCACTCATATTCGCAACGACTGTTCGGTAACCTATATCCTTGGGATTTTCAAATTTTAAATCAAAGTGAATCCCTTCAATAGCAAGGTCTTTACTGGCAATAAGAGATTCCTTGGGTGAAGTCTCAAGTATGGCAGCATCATCTCCAATACCCTGAATAACATTGGTATTGAGGGTCTGGCAATGTTTTTCCAGTTTGCGAATGAGGCCAAATTCTCCAAGAGTTGAAAGCGTTGATGGCCGTGACGCGTGTGTCATCATGAAGGATTGTGGTGAAAGAGGACTTTGCTAGCAATCTGCTGATGGGGAATTGCAGCTGCCCGTTTTTTGCGGTTAGCATTTGACGATTGGGGACGGGTAGGCTTTGTAGATTTAGGTTTAGTGGTTTTTGAGTTGGTTTGTGAGGATTTCACCACCTGTGGTTTTCTTCGCAAATGCGAGGGTAGTTGGAGTGCTGCTTGGATTACATCAGCCATGGTTTCTGCAAAAACAAATCTTACATCTTTTAATAAGTGCTTGGGGAGTTCTTCTAAATCTTTTTTGTTCCGCTTGGGAATAATGATATTGGTTACAGTTGCGCGCTTGGCGGCAAGTATTTTTTCTTTGAGCCCACCGATAGGGAGAACTCGTCCTCGTAAAGTCACTTCGCCGGTCATACACACATCATGGCGAGCGCGGATGCCTGCCAAACTGGATATAATAGCTGTGGCCATGGTAATGCCTGCAGAAGGACCATCCTTGGGAATGGCGCCAGCTGGGACGTGAATGTGGATATCTGAATTGGCAAAAGTCTCTGTTTTAATGTTCAGTTTTTCAGCTTGAGAGCGAACATAGCTTAGGGCAGCTTGGGCTGATTCTTTCATGACATCGCCTAAATGACCAGTGAGGGTTAATTGTCCTTTACCCTTCATGACCGTCGCTTCGACGTGTAAAATTTCACCCCCGGTTTCAGTCCACGCGAGGCCAGTGGTTACCCCAATTTGATCTTTTTCTTTTTCAGTCTCGGGCAGATGTTTAGGTACACCCAAATACTTTTGAAGTGATGTGGGGGTGATAGTATGTGCCTTATTTTTTCCCTCGGCTACTTGTTTTGCCACCTTTCGCATAGCATTGGCGATCTCTCGTTCAAGGTTCCTAACACCAGCTTCGCGGGTGTAATGTGTGATGATTCTTTGAACGGTCGAATCCGTAATTTTAAAGTGTTTTTCTGTAATTCCATGTTCTTCTAATTGACGAGGGATCAAGAAACGTCGGGCAATTCCTAATTTTTCTTCCCCCGTGTATCCGGGAATTGCAATGATTTCCATGCGGTCGCGAAGGGCAGAAAGAATAGGATCGATCAGGTTTGCCGTGGTAATGAACATGACATTGCTGAGATCAAAGGGAACTCCTAAGTAATGGTCAGTAAAAGCGTGATTTTGTTCAGGGTCCAAGACTTCCAGCAATGCGGCCGAGGGATCGCCGCGAAAGTCCATACCGACTTTATCCACCTCATCTAGCATGAACACTGGATTGTTCGTGCCTGCTTGCTTAATGCCTTGGAGAATGCGTCCTGGAAGCGCACCGACGTAGGTTCGGCGGTGTCCTCGGATTTCTGCTTCGTCACGCACTCCACCTAAACTAATCCGGACAAATTCTCGTCCCAAAGAGCGTGCGATTGATTTGCCTAGCGAAGTTTTTCCGACACCCGGGGGACCTGCGAAGCAGAGGATGGGCCCTTTGAGTTTCTTTTTTAATTTGCGAACAGCCAAATATTCAAGAATACGTTCTTTGACTTTTTCCAGATCATAGTGGTCCTCGTTGAGAACTTTCTGTGCTGCTTTAATATTAAGGTTATCTTCTGAAGTCTGATTCCAAGGGATTTCGACCATCCATTCGAGATAGGTCCGAACAGTCGTAGCTTCAGCTGTGTCTGGGTGCATTTTCTCCAGCCGCTTCAACTGTTTTTCAGCTTCCTTTAACACTTTTTCAGTCATGCCAGATTCTTGAATGCGTTTGCGAAATTCTGCCGCTTCTTCCGCGCGTTCATCCAATTCCCCAAGTTCTTTTTGGATGGCCTTGAGTTGTTCGCGTAGGAAATACTCTCGCTGGGTTTTGTCAATTTCCCCCTTGGCCTCAGCTTGGATTTTTTGTTGCATCGACATAACATCGATTTCTTTGGCTAACAGATCGGTGACTTGTTTCAAACGGGTCACGGGATCTTCGGTTTCCAAAATTTCCTGAGTTATTTCCACTTTTAGCCCAAGATTTGAAATGATGATGTCCGCTAGTCGGCCCGGTTCATCTAGATTTTCAATCACCATCATCACATCCGGCATGAGCACCCTCCCGAGACTTGTTAATCGATCAAGGGTTTCTTTGGCTGTGCGAAGAACGGCTTCGATTTCAAGTGAAGGGGGACTTGCCTGGACAGCAGGAAGTTGATCAATCTGAACGGCGTAGTACGGGTTCGTTTGGACATAATCTGTGATTCTGCCTTTGGTGACACCTTGAACTAGAATTTTTATTCGCTCATCAGGCAGTTTTAGCATGCGCATGATCATGCCCACAGTACCAATGGAAAAGATATCGTCTGGGCTTGGTGTTTCAGTTTCATGTGACTTTTGAGTAGATAAAAATACCATTCGGTCACCGGCAAGAGCAGCCTCAATGGCTTTGATGGACATGTCGCGTCCCACGAATAATGGAAGGACCATATACGGAAACACCACAATGTCTCTGACGGGGATCAAGGGGAGGGTATCAGGGATGGTGATTTCCTGGGTAGGTTGTATGGGTTCTTTAGACATTTTTGGTCTTACCTTTTACCTGGGGTGAATCCGATATTCTATTGGGTTTTCTTCCAAACACTTTTTTATACCCTGACCGGGAAGATTGAGAAACCATGTTGTCACAGGGATTTTTGGTCTAGTTTATAACTGACAAACCATTTTCACTACTTACTGATTTTCCGAGTTTTTCACGAATGTGTTGAAATTCCTAATATGTCACTGAACTGGGATTTGAATTAGAAGAAGATCGATACTAGGTGAAGGAAAAATTGAATGTCAAGGTTGGGAAAGCATTGGAATGACAATACTTTACAACCCTATAATGGAACTTTATAATGCTTTGGCCCCCTAGGGCCCTTTGGTGGGTCGAGGGGTTCCTCAGGCCATCTCTGTTGGCTGTTCAAACACAGTGGGCGAAAGTTTCTGATCTTCGATCTGCACATCACTAGTGGTTTGGTCTGCTGGCTCCTTCCTAGTGTGGTTGCCTTCCAAGCTGTGAATCGACAGGCTATTAAATGAATTTCCAACCGAAGAACTTTCACTCTCGGGTTGAGAGGCTTGTAGTTATGTGGTTTAGCATATTCGCCTGGGTCCCTGGGGTCCTCTGTCTTGCGCTTAGTTTCCTGGTTTTGCCAATGAACGAGGTCTTGGGACAAACCTCTGGACTGGTCGTCCGGTCTTTTGGGGTTACAGGTAACCAGCGGATTGATGAAGCCACGATCTTAGGACAGGTTACATTAAAAGTCGGCGATCGGATCACCAAGGTCATTGCACGGCAACAGATCCAACGTGTCTATGATATGGGGTTTTTTGATGATGTACAGATCAAAACGGAGTCTGAGGGTAGTGGCGTTCGGGTGATTTTCATTGTCCAAGAGAAACCCTTCACCGTAGATATTGTGTTTGATGGGAACAAGGAACTATCAGACGATAAATTAAAGGAAGTTACTACCTTACAAAGCCAGGTGTTTTTGGACAAAAAAGAAGTCAAGGCCAGCGCGGAAAAAATTCGAGATGAATATCAAAAAGAGGGGTATCATAACGCAAAAGTTATCCCAATTGTGCAGGCACTGGATGAGTCACGCAATCGGATTACCTTTTTTATCCAAGAGGGCACCCATGCAAAAATTCAGACGATCCATTTTGAGGGTATAACAGCTGTCAGTAAAAGCGACCTCTTAGGAATCACGGCTAATCGTGAATGGATGCCGCTGCTCTCGCTGTTAACGGATGCGGGCATTCTTCGGCGCGAAGAATTATCTAATGATGTCGAGCGCATTAAAGAGTTCTATGCGAATAAAGGATATTTAGATATACAAGTAGGCATGCCGGATATTAATCTTAGTGAAGATAAAAAATTCTTTATTCTCACATTTAGAATTATTGAAGGCCAGCCCTATACTATTGGGTCTGTGATCTTTGACGGCAATTCGGTTTTTGAGAATGAAGAATTGGAGTTAAACTCCTATATTCGTCCTGATGATGTGTTTCAACGATCCTCCATACGTGAAGAAGTCTCAAGGATTACGGATAAATATGGGGAAAAAGGCTATTCGTTTGCCGAGATCACCCCCGCGCTCATGCCAGATTCACGTTCTCTCACAACTGAAGTTACGTTTAAAATAAAGGAAGGCCACTTAATCAGAGTTCGGGCGATTCACATTTCTGGCAATGATAAAACTCGAGACAATGTGATTCGGAGGGAAGTGCGACTCGATGAGCAAGAGGTCCTTAACTCCGCAGCAATTAAGCGAAGCTTTCAGCGGCTCAATAATTTGAACTTTTTTGAAACCGTAGAAATTCTTCCCGAGCGGGTTGAAGAGGATAAAGTTGACCTGGAAGTGAAGGTCAAGGAAAAGCCTACAGGCTCGTTTAGCATTGGTGGTGGGTTTAGTACCTTGGATCAATTCACAGCGATTGCAAATATTACTGAAGGCAACTTGTTGGGGTTGGGGTATTTGGCGAGAATTCGTGGACAAGTGGGTGTTCGTCGGACCATTGGGATTCTGACCTTTAGGAATCCTGCCCTATGGGATGGTCCTACTTCTTTTCAAATTGACGGATTTAGTACTGTAACGAACTTTTTAACCTACCAGGAAGAACGGGCCGGGGGGACGTTGCAATTAGGCAAGGCATTTTCTGAATATCTGGCCGGTAGCTTTACCCTGGTTGCTGAAGCGATTACAATCAGTAGTGCTGCGTTGGATGCATCGAATGCTATTATAAATCAAGTGGGCGACCAATCTACGACTGGGTTTCGCTCCAGCCTATTTCGTGATACAAGGGATAACTTTCAGGATCCTAGAAGCGGATCACGTACTGGAGTTCGTTTGGGGTTTGGTACTCAAGTTTTTGGCGGAAGCAACAACTTTTACCGAATGAATCTGGATGCTTTGAAGTGGGTGCCTCTTCCTATTTGGGATCTTCGAATGTCTTTTCGAGGTCGGTTTGGAATCGCGAAAGGCTATGGTGGTGATGCTACTCCTGTAACGGAATTCTTTTTTGTTGGTGGGATCCAGACTATTCGTGGCTTTAGATTTGGGCGTGCGGGTCCTGTTACCGCTAGTGGTACATTACAAGGCGCAAACAGACAAATTCTTCTGAATGCAGATTTTGTTTTCCCCGTATTACCTGATGCCCAGTTAAATGGGGTCGTTTTTTTCGACTACGGGAAAGGATTTGCTGAGAGCGAAGACCTTGATATCGACTTGCGGCCCGCTACTGGTTTTGAAGTACGATGGATCTCACCGTTTGGTCCCTTGCGAGGAGCATGGGGCATTAATTTGGATCCTAGAGAGAATGAACAAACGTCCGTGTTTGAATTTTCTGTCGGAAACGTTTTTTGAAGGGTAAAAAATGTTGGGTTTGAATGGAGTTTCAAAAGGCCAGATGCTTGGTTGCCAATATATTGGTGCTGTGGGGTTGACTATTCTTATGTTGCTTGGGAGCGGGTGCAAGTCTTCCTCTCCTGCCACTCCTAAAAAAGAGACTTCGCTGGTTGCAATCGGTGTCATGGATAGCCAATGGCTGCTCCAGCAATCCAAGTTAGGTAAACAGGTTACGGATGCGCTTAATGCCTTTATGAAAGACCGACAAACTCTGCTCGAGCTGGAACGAAAAGAGCTTCGAAACCTGGAGAGCCAATTAGTGCGGCAGGGGAGCGTATTAAGCCAATCGGCTCGACAGCAGCGCGAAGAGCAATTCCGAAAACGAATGGGGGAATACCAACAGAAAGTGACAAACATGAACCAAGAGGTTCAGGCTAAACAGGACCAACTCCTTGTCGAATTTCGAGAAAATGTAGATGCTGTGGTCAAAGAATTGGCCAAACGGAATGGGCTGGCTCTAGTGGTAGAAAAAGGGGAAAATACCACCACTCGTTATTTTGAGCCGAATTTGGATATGTCGAAGGAAGTATTGGAGGAATTGAATCGACGCAATCCATAACTTTCATAAATGGTTGGGAGTTTGCCTAGATTCTGCATGTCTTGTTGTATTTTTGGCAATAGAAAATTGTAGGCCGGAGTCAGTTTTTCTACTCCAATCTTAGGTGAGTGAAACTCATCGGCGGGGGGACCTTATGGGTGAAATTGTAATTGACAATATTGAAATTCAAGCGATTCTGCCACACCGATATCCTTTTTTGCTGGTCGATAAAGTTATAGAATTGAAAATTAATGAAAAAGCAGTCGGTGTGAAAAATATCTCGATTAATGAACCATTTTTCCAAGGGCATTTTCCGGGCCGTCCTATTTTCCCTGGGGTCCTTATTCTTGAGGCGTTGGCTCAGTTGGGCGGAATTCTCGCAATCCGCTCTGCCCCGTTAAATGCTCCTCCGGTGGTGTATTTGACGGGGATTGATAAGGCCAAATTTCGCAAACCGATTATTCCAGGCGATCAACTTCGCCTCCAAGTCATGGTTGTAAAGCATCGTCCTCCTTTTTGGAAAATGGAGGGGAAAGCCTTTGTCGGAGAGGACTTAGTCTGTGAAGCCGAATCAACTGCCATGGTCACGATAGAGTCCGAGGCCTGAAGCATGAAACCCAATTTATTATTAAACGCGATACGAAGTATGAGAGACGAGATACTGGGGTTTTAAAATGTCAATACATTCTACAGCTATTGTTCATCCAAAGGCGGAGCTCGATGAAGATGTCATCATTGGTCCGTATTGTATAGTCGGAGAGCATGTGAAAATAGGACGTGGTACTGAATTGCTGTCTCACGTATGCGTAGAGGGATGGACGGAAATCGGGCAGCGGTGCAAGTTTTTCCCTTATGCGTCCATTGGGACACCGCCCCAACATCTTCAATATCATGATGAGCCGACGAAAGTTATCATTGGTGATGAAAATATTCTTAGGGAATATGTTACGGTCAATCGTGGAACGGCATTTGGCGGGGGCGTGACGACCCTGGGGAAACATAACTTCGTGATGGCGTATGTGCATATCGCGCATGACTGCCATGTCGGCAGTCATGTAGTGATGGCTAATGCCGCAACATTGGGTGGTCATATCACTATCGGGAATTACTCAGTTATTGGCGGTTTGGTCGGTATTCATCAATACGTTCAAGTGGGTGACTATGCTATGATTGGGGGTGGTTCGGTAGTGAGACGGGATGTGCCTCCCTTTATGAGGGCTAATGGAACCCCTCATGCCAACTTGTATGGATTGAATTCCATTGGCCTGCGGCGCAGAGGGTTTTCGGTTCAGCGTATTCGGGTTTTAAGGCAAGCCTATAAATTACTTTTCCGAAGCAAGCAGCGCATGGCCGACTCGATCAAACTTGCCCGTCATCAATTTGAAGATAGTCAGGATGTTCTTGTTCTTTTGACGTTTTTAGAAACCTCTACTCGGGGAAGTTGTCGTTCCGTTCGAAAGGGTCAGGAAAACCGAGAAGAATTTTAGGTCGCAACAAATTTCGTGTCTCAAGAATTTCCCACTTCGATTCTCCCACCACCAGTCCCAGGCGAATGGATCGGCATTATTGCTGGCAATGGCCGGTTTCCAATCATATTTGCTGAGAATGCTAAAAAAATGGGACTGCGCGTGTCTGCCATCGCGCATCAGGGAGAAACAGCTCCGGAGTTGGCGGAGGTCGTTGATCAGATTCACTGGGTTCGCATCGGGCAATTGGGGAAAGTAGTGAAAGCCTTAAAAGGGGATGGGGTTCAACAAGCCGTGATGTTGGGGGGCATGAAGAAAACGCATCTTTTTTCCGATGTCCGTCCTGACCTTCTAGCTATCGCGCTTTTCTCGAAGCTTAAGTCTTGGAAGGATGACGGGATCTTGAGAGCTATTGCCGATGAACTTGAGGGAGAAGGGATTACCATTCGAGAGTCTACCTTCGGATTATCTAATATTTTGGTACAAGAAGGAGAGTTGACCAATTGCCAGTTATCCAAAAAAGAGCGGGCGGATGTGGATTATGGATGGGCTATTGCCAAGGACATTGGCCAAATGGATATTGGACAATGTGTGGTGGTGAAGGATCGTGTTATTGTCGCGGTCGAGGCCGTGGAAGGGACTGATGAAGCAATCAGGCGAGGAGGGAAATTAGCTCGAAAGGGTGCGGTGGTTGTCAAACGGTGCAAACCTCAGCAGGACTTGCGTTTTGACCTACCGGCTGTGGGACCGCGCACCATTGAAGTTATGGGCGAAGTCCAAGCTTCGGTCCTTGCAATAGAGGCTCACAAAACCGTAGTCCTAGATCGAGAAGAAATGCTTCATAAAGCCGATCAGTTTGGGATTGCGATTATTGGTGTCACAACATAAGGTGCTTCGTGCTTACTAATTTTCGCCAGATTATAGATTGACGAGTATGGCACTCCTCATCTATCAGGTGTTGGATATAGATTAATTTCGAGATGAGAACTCATGGAAACCGTTAAAGTTGGTGTAATTGGGGTAGGACACCTCGGCCAACACCACGCTCGAATCTATTCCGAGTTGCCACAAACCCATTTAGTGGGTGTGGTGGATAGTGATCAAGAACGAGCTGCGGAAATTGGTCAGCGCTTTGGTGTGCCTCATGATGCACACTGGCAAAAACTATTAGGTCAAGTTGATGCTGTCAGTGTGGCGGTGCCGACTTCAAAACATCGGGAGGTTGTTGAGGCTTGTTTATCTGCGGGAGTGCATGTCCTGGTGGAGAAACCTCTGGCTTCTTTGTTAGAGGAAGGGCGAGATATGGTCCAACTCGCGAACCATAAGGGTGTAATCCTCCAGGTCGGTCATGTAGAGCGGTTTAATCCTGTTCGCGATTTGGTGCAAGATATTATCCGCAATCCTGGGTTTATTGAATGTCATCGGCTGGCGCCGTTTCAATTGCGAGGCACGGATGTTGATGTGGTGTTGGATTTGATGATTCATGACCTGGATCTCATTTTGTCTTTTGGGTTAGGCCAGGTAAATAAAGTTGAGGCCGTGGGTGTAACGGTACTGTCGCAACAAGTCGATTTTGCCAATGCACGGGTAGAATTTTCCGAGGGGTGTATAGTCAATTTTACGGCTAGCCGTGTGTCCACGGGTCGATTGCGGAAGATGCGTTTATTCCAAGAGAATCTCTATCTTTCTGTGGATTACCAATCTCGGCAAGGTATCATCCATCGACGACAAGAACTTCCCTCGGCTGAACCTTCTGTCATCGAGGAATCGATTCAAGCTGGCGAAGAAGATTCATTGGAAAGAGAACTTGAGGCTTTTGTGCAATCCATTCAGACTGGGAAGTCTCGAGGGGTTTCCGGTGAAGAGGGGCTAGCGGCCCTAGAATTAGCCCATTCAATTATTCATTCCATCCGTGGACTTCCGTTTCCAGCTGCGGAGCTTTCAAATATTGCAATGCCTTTTCTGTAATTGTATTGGCGAATAATGGCGGGGCTGTCCATCATGATCGTGACTGGTGAAGCGTCTGGTGACCTTCATGGCGCTAATTTAGCTAGATCATTAAAAACTCTCCATCCCGAGGTCAGACTCGTTGGTGTAGGTGGACAACATATGAAGGCCGCTGGGGTTCAATTGGTAGAAGGGCTGCACCGTTTGGATGCGGTGGGTGTCCCAGGTCCGCTGACAATTTGGAAGGGAATTTCTAATATTTTAACCCTGAAACGGTTTTTTAACCAAGAGTCGTTGAATGTGGTTGTGTTTGTTGATAACCCTTCAATGAACCTTCGCTTAGCAAGAATTGCAGCAAAATTCGGACATCGAGTGGTCTATTATATTGCACCACAAATATGGGCTTGGGGTCGCCGTCGGATTAATTTGATTAAACGCGTGGTGCATCGAATGATAGTTGTGTTGCCGTTTGAGGAATCCATTTACCGTGAGGTGAATGTTCCCTGTAATTTTGTAGGGCATCCGCTGCTGGATAGCATGGCCCCACAATATGACAAGGCCGAGATACGGAAACAATTTGAGCTGCCGGAAGATGCGCTAATTCTTGGTATTTTTCCTGGAAGCCGCCATTCTGAAATTCAATCACTGCTTCCGCCAATGATGGAGGCGGTATCGCGAATCAAACGCGACTATCCAGATGTTCATTGTGTTATTGGACAAGCACCAACTGTGCCAGAGAAATGGATCGACGAGGTGATTGATCGGGGAAAATATTCCGTGACCCTTATCCCCAACCAGCCAAACGAAGTCATGGCTGCAGCAGATTTGTTACTGGTGGCATCTGGGACAGCCACTCTTCAGGCAGCCTTGATCGGGACACCTATGATTCTTACTTATAGCGTATCTTGGTTAACATACCTAATTACCGAAATTATTGTGACCGTCAAACATATTGGCCTAGTCAATCTTGTGGCTGAAAAAGGAATTGTCCCGGAGTTGATACAGGCCGAAGCAACAGCAGAACGGCTCAGTGAGGAAGCACTCCGCCTTCTCAAAAATCCAACTCAATACCACGAAATGAAAGCGGCGTTTCAAGTCGTCCGTGAACGGATGGGAACGCCAGGGGCTTCAGATCGTGCCGCTGAAGTGGTGTTAGCCGAATGTCGAGCCTAGACGTCTTTCTGAGAATGATCAAATACCTTCGCGGGTATTATAAGCGCCTCGCAGTTGCCTTAATTTGTGCTGCTGGGGTGGCTGGGATGACGGCAACCTATGCCTGGCTTATGCAGCCCGTACTCGATGATTTGTTCATTGCCAAAGATCAATCCCTGTTGATTATTTTGCCCGTGCTGATCATGGGCGTGGCCTTATTGAAAGGCCTCTTTAGCTATGGGCAAGCATACTTGATGAGCTACGTTGGGCATTGTTTGATTGCTAAGGTGCGTCAACAATTGTTCGGGCATTTTCTTCGTTTGCCTGTTCCATTTCATCATGACCATACGTCAGGGCGTCTAGTGGCTCGTGTGATCAATGATGTCAATTTGCTGGGCAATGCGATTCCCAGCATTGCGAAAGATATCTTTCAGCAGGGATTAACATTGTTGGCCATGCTGGGGGTTGCGTTTTATCAGAATTGGAAATTGGCTACGATGGTCGTTTTTATATTTCCAATTTCAGCGTATGCTATTGTCTTGATTGGCAGGCGAATACGGACGTTCTCAATTAGGGGGCTAGAGTCTATGGGTGATATGGCTTCTTCCGTGAGTGAAGCCCTCAAAGGTATTCGCATTGTTAAAACCTATAGAGCGGAAGAGACTGAGCAGGAGCGGTTTAGTAAAAGTAATAAGCAATTCATGCGTGCCAATATTAAGTCTGGGCAAGTTTCGGCTATGGCATCTCCTTTATTGGAGGTAATTGGCGTCACAGGAATTGCTGTCATTATCTGGTATGGGGGATTTTTGGTCATCGATAATCAGATGAAACCTGGGGAATTTTTCTCCTTTCTTTTTGCATTGGCAATGGCGTATGGACCAGTGAGAAAATTAGCCGGAGTTAATGCGACGCTTCAAAATGCGATAGCAGCAGGGCAGCGGACCTTTGATATGCTCGATCGGCAAAATGAATATGAGCAAGATCAGGGACATATTGTGCTTCCTAGGGTTCCGCATGCTTTAGAATTTCAAAATGTGAGTTTTTCGTACGCCGATGATCAAAAGCCTGCTTTGGTGAAAATGAACTTAGCTGTCCAAGCTGGGGAAATCATTGCGCTGGTGGGACGGAGTGGGAGTGGAAAGTCTACGTTAATTAGCCTTGTGTCAAGATTTTATCATCCTACCGAGGGCGTGATTACTATCGATGGTCAGGATATTCAGCAGGTTGAACTGGAATCCTTGCGATCTCAGATTGCCCTCGTTTCGCAAGATACTGTGTTGTTTGATGAAACTATTCGAGCTAATATTGCTTACGGAGTGATTGAAACTCATGATGAAGCGGTGGTTGAAGCGGCTAAGGCTGCATATGCATGGGAGTTTATTGAACAATTACCCAAGGGCTTGGACACCTTAATTGGGGAAAATGGAGCCAAGCTTTCTGGAGGACAGCGCCAGCGGCTGGCCATAGCGCGTGCGATTTTACATGATCCGCCTTTGCTCATTCTTGATGAGGCTACTTCCGCCCTTGACACTGAATCTGAGCGGATGGTTCAGGCAGCTTTGGCCACGTTGATGAATAATAGAACCACGTTGGTTATTGCTCATCGTCTTTCAACCGTGCAGCATGCCAATCGTATCGTTGTGTTGAATGAAGGTCGTGTTGTGGAAATCGGGACTCATACTGAACTGATTCGGCAGAATGGCTCTTACAAGCGTTTGTACGAGACCCAGTTCTACGATGTACCAGTTGCAATCCATGGTTAATGGGTATCAAGGCTATTTGACGTGAAGCAATGGTTGTCACAGAACGTTGTTCCCTCTATTGGGTATTGGCTTATTCGTGTATTAGGGCGGACCATGCGTTGGTCTGTTTATGGTTCGGCCCGAATTGATCAACTCTATGGCGAGAAGAAACCCATGATCATTGCTTTTTGGCATGACCAACAGCTCATGATGCCTTTAGCGTATAGGGGAAGTAGTGTGCATATTTTGATCAGTCAGCATCGGGATGGAGAGTTAATTCGCCGAATCGTGAAAGGCTTTGGATTTGGTACTGTTCGAGGTTCGACTACCCGAGGAGGAAGCACAGCTTTGCGACAATTAATCCGATTGGGACGGGCAGGGGAGGATTTGGTTGTGACTCCCGATGGTCCTAAGGGTCCACGTCATATTGTTCAAAAAGGTGTTATCTATCTTGCTCAGGTCACGGGTTTACCTGTTGTCCCTCTGTCCTTTGCTTGCTCAAAAAAAAAGTCTTCTCGAGTTGGGATCAATTCATTCTGCCATTTCCCTTTTCTCAAGGATGCTTCGTGTGGGGCAAGCCTCTTTGGGTTGAGCGAAAGACTGACGTTCTAGATTTTGAACAACAACGCCAAGAGCTCGAGGCTCGGCTCTATGCCGCGCTTGTAGAAGCTACTGAGGCCGTTTCTCAGAAATAAAAGAGACAGATAGCTCCTTCCTGCTGTAGAATACCTCCCCTGCGTGGTTTTGTCATTGTGGCCAATCTTTGAAACTGTTTTTGTACGAGGTCGCGTTTAATATGTGGTATTTCCTCTATAACATAGCTTTGGTTGTCGGCGCTCCGCTAATTGTGGTGGCTCTCTTTCTCAAAAAGCGCTGCAGAAGAGGTTTTGCCCAAAGAGTAGGTTTGACTTTGCCCCAGGTTAGTGATCCGCAAGGCGAAGTCTTGTGGGTTCATGCGGTGTCCATGGGTGAAGTCCTTGCAATAGTTCCTTTTGTCTCCGCGATCCATAAAACCTATCCGGCATTGAAGATCATTATTTCTACCGTAACTGAAACCGGGAGGGAAACTGTTGAAAATCGTTTAATGGGAATTGCCCAGCACTGTTATCTTCCTCTGGATTGGTCTTGGACTGTCCGACGCTTCATCAGACATGTTCGCCCAAAATCCTTTATCGTGATAGAGGCGGAATTGTGGCCTAATCTTCTTAAGGAACTTCACGCGAAAGGGGTATCGGCTGCTTTGGTAAATGGACGCTTGTCTACGCGATCGTTTCATCGGTATCTTCGTATCAGGTCGTTTGTGAAGGAAGTGCTAAGTTGCTTCAATCTTTGTTTGGTCCAGTCTGATCGAGATGCGCAACGTATGATTGAATTGGGCGCCGATCCAGAAATTGTCCATCGAACTGGCAATATGAAATTCGATACTGAACTTGCAGGATTAGACGGACGGTCGAAACCTGTGACTTTTCAATTTTTAGGATTGCATCCCTATGAAATGTTAGTCGTGGCTGGTAGTACGCACCCTAAGGAAGAAGGTGTTTTGCTGGCAAGCTACAAGGAAATTTTGAGCATTCACAGCAACGTTGTTCTTTTGATGGCTCCTCGGCATATTGAACGCAGTGACGAGGTTGTTGAAACCATAGAATCCTTTGGGTTTGAAGCCGTCCGGCGCAGTATGATTGAGGAGAATGTAAAGCGATCTATACCCAAAAATGGGAAGGCAAGGGTCATCGTGCTTGATACTCGAGGTGAACTTGCAAGTGTGTATGCTTTGGCCCAAGTGACATTTGTGGGCGGCACACTTGTACCAGTGGGTGGGCATAACCTTCTTGAACCAGCCTCGTGGGGGAAGCCAGTGCTATTTGGTCCTTTTACCGATCATTGTCAAGAGATTGCGAATCTTCTTTTAGAAAGCAAAGGTGGAGAAAAAGTTCGTGATGCGAGCGAGATGGCTTCGCTTATTGTGAGCATCCTAAATGATCAGGATCTGGCTTGTCGCATGGGCCGATCTGCTCGTCAGGTCGTTCTCGAAAATCAGGGAGTAGTGAAACGAAATGTGGAATTCCTACAGCTATTGCTCCAGTCTCCATCATAGGGTGCAGTTTGTCTTTCAAGAGGCTTCTTGGTGTTTGCAAAGTTGCTGACTCTTCCTTACAAGGTTGCCGTGTGTTCAAGGCTTTGGCTTTATGAGCATGGCTGGATATCCTCTAAACGATTGCCGTGTTCTGTTGTGAGCGTGGGAAATCTAACGGCAGGCGGAACAGGCAAAACGCCTGTGACTATGTGGGTTGCACAATATTTAGCTGGGCAGGGAAAGCAGGTTGCCATATTGAGTCGTGGCTACAAGCGGAAATCTCGAGAATCGTTTCTGTTAGTCTCCAATGGAAACGACATTTTGGCAGGACCTGCTGATGCTGGAGATGAACCATTCCTCATGGCAGCTAATTGTCCGGGTATCATTGTTGCTGTAGGTGCAGATCGCTATCAGTTAGGGCTTTGGGTATTAGAACATCATAAGGTTGATTGTGTGGTGCTGGATGACGGATTTCAGCATCTTGGTCTCGAGCGGGATCTTAATTTATTACTCATTGATGTTACGGACTCTGCTGGATTGCAGGGATTACTACCGTTTGGTCGTTTACGTGAGCCTTTATCTGGGGCTCAGCGTGCCACGGGGATTATATATACTCGTGTTGGGAATGTAGAAAATCTGGAACCTATACGACAAATGGTAACATCAGTTGTCGGTGGTCTAGTTCCATCGATCGCTACTCAGTTTGAGGCTCAGACTCTTGTCTGTGAAAATGGCAATTCTCGAGAGCACCTGGGCTGTCTGCAAGGGATCTCTGTGTTAATCTTTTGTGGAATAGGGAATCCCTCATCTTTTCGTGTTTTGGTAGAAGGCCTGGGCGCCCGGGTCGTTGACGAAATAGTATTTTCGGACCACATGACCTATACCGCCGAGACAATTCGGCATATTCAGAAACGGATGGAAAAGGCTAAGGCTCAAATATGTGTCACTACTGAAAAAGATTTAGTTAAGGTTAAACAATTGTGGACCAACCTTGAGTCAGTTTGTGCACTCTCCTTGGGCATTAGGTTTTTAGAGGGCCAGGATAAGTTGGAAAAACAGTTAGCGAGAGTCTAAGGACCATTGAACCATATCCGTTCAGGGCATGTTCCTTCTCAGGAAAACCGATTTTGTGTTTAAGCACTTAACCCCTGACAAGATTCGACGCATTCTCGTCTGCGCTCCTAATTGGATTGGGGATGCGGTGATGTGTATTCCAGCGCTGCAGGGCATCCGCCTAGCCTTTAGTTCAGCTGAGATTTTTCTTTTGGCACGTCCTTCTGTGGCAAATTTATTAAAGGCTCATTCCTGCGTAGATCGAATCATAGAATATGAACATCAGGGTAAGCATTCTGGATTAGTTGGAAAATGGCGTCTTGGTCGAACCCTACAGTCGCTGTGTTGTGACTTGGGAGTTTTATTTCCGAATTCATTTGATGCGGCATTGATCGCGTTTTTGGCGCGAATACCCCGAAGGTTCGGTTATGCGACGGATGCCAGATCTTTATTGTTAACTGATGCAGTAGCACTTCCACTTCAAGCTAGGCAGATGCATCAAGTCAAGTATTATGAGGGATTTATCCGAGCAATTTGTCCGACCTATTCTTCGACTCCGCCAGTATTGAGTGTTTCAATAGAAGATGAGGCGCGGGCTAATAAATTGTTAGCTGGTCATGCTGTACCCGAAGATGGTGTTCTTCTTGGTCTTAACCCAGGGTCTGTGTACGGAGGGGCAAAACGATGGTTGCCTGAACGATTTGCTGAAGCCGCGGATCACATCGTTCAAAATATGGTCACTCGTGGATTGCATGTTGATCGTGTGTGGTGTGCCATTGTTGGTGCGCCTGGTGAGGAAGTATTGGGGCAACGTATTGCAGGTCTTATGCAAACGAAGCCAGTGGTTTTGTCGGGAAAAACTTCCCTAGGAGTATTAAAAGCTGTGATTCAACGGTGTCGATTATTTCTGACGAATGATACTGGCCCCATGCATATAGCGAGTGCTTTAGGCGTTCCGGTGGTTGCGGTTTTTGGACCAACGAATCATACAGCTACTTCTCCTTATGGTGAAGACCATATTTTAGTGAGAACGCCGGTAGATTGTTCACCCTGCATGCTACGTGAATGTCCAATTGATCACAGATGTATGACTGGAGTGACCGTTGAGCAAGTTGTTCGTGCCGCGGAACAGGTTCTTGCTGGGAAGGGGCCTTCTTCATTCGGAAAGACATGGTTTAATCCCTGATGTCCAAAAAACGACCTCGGGCCACGGTGTTTTTAGATCGTGATGGTACCTTGAATCACGATATGAATTATATCAAGACGCCCGAAGAGTTCGTATTATTCCCAGATGCCTTGGCTGCCGTAAAGCAGTGTAATGGAGCTGGTCTTCGAGTATTGGTGGTCACGAATCAATCAGGCTTGGCACGTGGGTATTTTTCGCAAAAGGATTTGGACGCGATTCATCGATCCCTACGTGAACAGCTTGAAGCTGGTGGCGCGTGGATTGATGATATCTTGGTGTGCCCGCATCATCCAGATGATGAGTGTTGGTGTCGGAAGCCCAATCCTGGCCTGATCGATCAGGCTACCACCCGATATCCTATTGATCTGAAAAAGAGTTATATGGTTGGAGATAAGTACATTGACCTGGAATTAGCAGTGAAGGCAAAAATCAAGGGGGTTTTGGTAAAAACTGGTCCATTGAGCCAGGAAGCTCATTCTCAAAGCATGGAAAATAATCTTCCAGTTTCATACGTTGCTAAGAATTTGCAAGATGCGGTGACTTGGATTCTAGAGGATATTTATTGTTAAAAGTTGCGTTGTGTATTAAGCCAATGACTGTCAATCCGACTTCTCATCCTATTATTGGTACGATTTTGTGTTTAATGTTGAGCCGAATCGAATCCTGATCATTAAGCCCAGTTCATTGGGCGATATCATTCATGCCTTGCCGACTCTTGCGGTTTTAAGGTCTAGGTTTCCTAACGCATGGATTACGTGGTTAGTTAAAAATGAATGGGCTGAAATTCTTGATGGAAATCCGAATTTAAATGAAGTGTTGCCAGTTAACTTTGATATCATGCAGTGGCCGAGTCTTATTCGTACCATAAGGAGAAAAAGTTTTGATCTGGTAATTGATTTACAAGGTTTATTTCGCTCAGCCTTTCTTGCCAAATTCTCTGGTGCGCCTATAGTCGTCGGATTTGCCGATGGGCGGGAAGGGAGCCCCTGGTTTTATTCTCACCAGGTGCCATTGCCTATTCCCAAAGGAAAATCGTGGCGATTATGGGATATGCATGCTGTAGACCGAAATTTATTCGTAGCTAAATTTTTAGGCGCGAGTTGGGCTGTTCCCCAATTTTGGTTGCCGAATCATGATCATGACCAAAAAATCGTATGTGAATGGCTACATGCATCTGGCGTAAAAGAGTCAGATCGACTTGTGGCCATGGCTCCAATGACTAGACAAGCCATAAAAAATTGGCCAGTGGAACGATTTATTCAGGTTGCGCAATCCCTAGTAAAATTTGACCAGGTTAAGGTGCTTCTCATAGGAACAAAAGATATGGAAGTAAGTAGATTATTCGAGCGGGTATTGGGCGTTCGGTTAGTCAATTTTATGGGAAAGACTCGGGTTCGCCAGTTGAGCGCGGTTTTTGATAGAGTGAGCCTTTTAATTGCCAATGATTCAGCGCCTCTGCATATTGCTGCGGTAAGGGGAACGCCAATTGTTACAATATTTGGTCCCACAAATCCGAAAGCCACGGGTCCTTATGGGTTCCAGGACAGTCCGCATCTCTTGACATACTCTTTGCCATGCCGGCCTTGCGGGGAACGAGTCTGTCAAAATGCAAAACCACTGGAATGTTTGACTTCGATTTCAGTACAAAATGTTGCAAAGCAAGCTGAAGATATTCTTTTAGGACGCGATGCGTAAATGAGCGATTGATTGATCTTTGATGAATGTATCTTCGAACAAAATCTCGGCCGTGGTCATTGCTTACAATGATGAATCTAACATGCGATCTTGTTTGGAAAGTTTGTCATGGGCTGATGAGTTGATTGTAGTTGATTCCCACAGTACTGACGCGACTGCGCAGATCAGCCTGGAATATACTGATCAGGTTTATCAACACGATTTCGTTGGGTTTGGAAAGTTGCGGAATAATGCTGTCGCTCATGCGACCCATAACTGGATTTTTAGTTTGGATACAGATGAACGCGTGACTCCTGAGCTTCGTGATGAAATTCGACGGACACTCGATCAGGGCCAGCAAGCGGATGCGTACTTTGTGCCAAGGCGAAATTATTTCATGGGGCGTTGGATTCGGCGATGTGGATGGTATCCCGATTACCGGCAACCGCAATTGTTTGACAAGCATCGCATGCGCTACAGAGAAGAACTGGTGCATGAAACCTATGAACTCAATGGAACCATTGGGTATTTGCAGGAACATGTGATACAGATCCCGTTTCGGAATATTGACCAATACCTGATGAAAATGGATCGCTACTCATCGTTGAGGGCCGAGGATATGGTTAAGCGAAATCGAAATTTTCATTGGCACCAACTCATTACGCATCCTACGTTCACTTTTTTTAAAATGTACATTCTTCGGCAAGGGTTTCGTGATAGAAAGCCGGGATTAATCCTTTCAGGTTTATATGCTTACTATACGTTTGTGAAATATGCGAAGTTGTGGGAGATTGTAAGGAATTCCTCAGGTGCAGAAGAGCAAGGAATGAAAAATTAAACCGCTGATATTGGGCAATCTCATGGTCATTAGGCCAGAGAGCATTTGGAGAATGTGTGGTCTTCAAGTTGATGACGGTGTGGGCTTCATGAGGTGAGACGGTTACGCGTTCTGCATACAGAGTCATCAATGGAACTTGGCGGCCAGGAATACGCTACTCTGGCTTTAGTTGAGGGGCTTCGAGACCGTGGTCATGTCGTCACTTTGGTTGTTCGGGCGGGAAGCCTATTACAGGCGATTGCCAATGAGCGAGGGGTTCCATGCCACACAATTACAATGAGCAAGTCTTTCTATCCATGGGCAGTTTTACAGCTATGTACAATCATTCGTGAAAAACAGGTTGACGTTATTCATACACATGGGTCGCCAGATAATTGGATCGGAGCGCTTGCTGCATGGTTTTCTCGGTCAAAGCCCATCGTTGTGTTAGCGAGACACAAATCGACTCCCATTGCTAAACATGCTATTAATTGGGTGCTGTATCATCAGTTAGTCGACAGGATTGTCTTAACTGGAGGAGAATCGTTGAGACGTCGGTTGGTTGCTGACCATGGATTTCCCGAACACCATGTTGTGGCTATTCCAACTGGTGCGGACGTAGAACGTTTTTCGCCTAGTACAGAAAGAATTTCATTTAGAGAGGAATTGGGAGTAGGCCTTAATGACTGCCTGATTGGAAGCGTTTGTTTTCTGCGCAGCTACAAAGGGCTAGATTATTTTATTGAGGCTGCTGCGATTATCGTCAAGCAATCTTCATTGTGTAGGTTTGTGGTTGTTGGCGATGGGCCAGAAAGAGAGCGAGTTGAGAAAAAGATAACCGAATTACAATTGTGTGACCGTTTTGTCTTAGTAGGCCATCGCGAAGATGTGCCGAATATTATGGCGGCCCTCGATATATTTGTGGTCTCATCAATTGCGGGGGAAACGTTGACTCAGACCATTCCACAGGCGTTGGCTACGGAAACTCCAGTCGTCGCAACAAAAATCGGGAGTATCCCCGACATTATTCAGCATGGTGAGACGGGATTATTGGTTTCACCATGCAATTCTCAAGAATTGGCTAGCCAAATTTATGCACTTGTTGAAAACCCGGCGATAGGCCGCACCATGGCTCAGAAAGGTCGAAAACGAGTGGAACAGTCTTTCAGTTCTCAAAGTACCGTAAGTAAAAATGAGGGCTTGTACTACCAACTTCTTCATGAAAAACCCATGGCTTGTTCTCATGAATAAGTATAGCCGACTCACAAGTTATGGCAGGATTTTATCACAATGAAAGTAAGTGGGTTTACCTTTATTCGTAATGCGATTCAGTATGATTTTCCGATTGTGGAAGCTGTAAATTCCGTTTTGCCGATTGTCGATGAGTTTGTGGTTAACGTCGGACGGTCTGATGATGATACCCTCGGGTTGATCGAGTCAATAGGTTCAGAAAAGATTCGCATTGTGGAGTCGGTATGGGATGATAGTCTTCGGAAAGATGGGCGAATTTTCGGAATTCAACAAGACGTAGCCTTGTCCCATTGTACAGGAGATTGGGCTTTGCTAGTTCAAGGAGATGAGGTTTTACATGAGGATGACTATCCGGCCATTCGGGAGGCGCTTGATATTCATCATGAGAATCAGGAAGTTCTTGGATTGGTCTTTCGCATGGTCCATTTTAAGGGGGACTATTGGAGTGTTGATCCCTGGATGTACCGAAAAGCAACCAGGATTGTTCGTAATCATTGCGGCATTCATTCGACAACAGACTGTTGTGATTTTATGGCTCCTGGAACGTCGAGAATGCTCAAACGTGAAAAAAATTGTCGTTTAATCAAGGCTAGAATGTTTCACTATGGATGGGTTAAAGATTCAAAGGTTCTCCAGGACAAATTGCGTTTCCAATATAGTCGACATGACGGTGAGCGTTTATCCGAGGGAGAAATCAACCATTTAGCAGCTATGCGGGCAGAATATCCGAACTATGATGTATTGAAAGATTATCGGGGTACTCATCCGCAGGTTATGCAGTCTCGTGTGCAGTCGAGTGTCCGGTTGCGTCCTAGGAGGAACAGGTGGCTCAATCAAAAATTTTATCAAGAAGTGTTTAAACATGGGTTTCGAGGATGATGTGCTACCCAAATTACATTGTATCGGTGTAATTTCTCAATAGTCTTCAACTCTATATTCTAAATTCCCACACAAAACATTCATGATCGAGTCCTTCAAACTATGTATTCCTGATGTACCTGAATTTTACGAAGGGCGGCTCTATTTTATTTTGGGGCCAGGTCTCGGTGATACCGTAAATGATTTCCGCATTCTTCATGAAGTCTTGTCGCGATATCCCTATGCTAAATCAATTGTCTATGCCGATCCTCGATGGAAGGGTCTATACGAACTTGTGCCTGAGTTAACTAAGTGCGTCTTGCGTTTTTACGTGCCAGCTCCGTCTGGAGAGCTAGCGGGAAAGAGGAAGGAAATATCCTATTCGGAAACATTTCTGGGAATCCTTGAGGAAATTGAGACTGAGATTAAAGAGAGCCCAGCCTTTGTGGCTTTAGGTGGATTTACTTGTCTTGACCAATTGGCTAGGAAGGAACAAAACCTTTTGACTAAAGCTCGATCGATTGGGCTAAGCTTGTCTCCTGAACAATGCCGGCCTTTTCTTCCTTTGAGCAACCTTCTTCTAGAGGAAGCGCAAGAATTTTTGTGTTCCCAAGGGTTACAGCCAGGACACTATATTGCTATGGCACCGCAAACTTGGGCTGATAAGGCTTGGGAACTCTCGTGCTGGCAAAAGCTTAGTCTGGACGCTTATGAGAAACACCAGTTACCGGTTTTAGTGTTTGGTGTCGAGGGTTGTGAAATTTGGGAGAGCTCGGAAGTTTGTCCGGCGCTTGGCTTGTCGTTACCACTCGTTGCGGCACTCCTTGCCCATGCGCGATGTTTTGTGGGATTAGATTCAGGTTTGACCCATATTGCCGCATGCTTTGATATCCCAATTGTTGTAATGCAGGCTCAAGGTAAATTTCCGCCATTCCTGGTTGAGCCGCATTCCCCGTATCGACGAATTCATTTGACTCCTTTTGTGTATGGAAGTACGACTATCCCCGTGGAGTCCGTGCAAGCCTTGGTCCAAGAAACCATGCGCAGTTCATCATCTCCTTTGTGTCCACTCTGCGAACAAGTACCATATGTGTTAGGTGCGAATTCTAACAAGGTAGCGTATCTTTGCCGATGCGGGCTTATATTTCGCTTTGGTGCTGGTCAAGAAAAACCGGTTAAAGCCTCAAATTACAGCGAATTGGACTCATCGCTTCCGGGCAGGGTTGATGGGCTACGTCTTTTGATGAAGCAGTTACGGAGACAGGAAGAGGGGTGTTTAACGTCTCAACCTGAAGACTCAATAACTAAAGTCTTTGATCATTGGATTGCACGTGAGGTATCTCCTGAAGTGATCTTGGCAGATCCAACAGATCGAGAACTCTGGTGGAGCTGGGATGCTGTCAATCATTTGTTGATCTCTTTGGGATGGCAGATTTTTGAAAGCCATGGGAGACACAGATCCAAGGGGGGAGGCGCCCCTTATTCCTTTCTCCTGAAGGCTAATTGCAAAGGAGGGGATACTTTCGATGGAATATTACAGGTGCCCTGGGGTAAAGAGCTTGTGAATATGAAGTGGTCTCTTTATAGCCGATGGTTGTGTTGGGAAAGTTTTGAGCGGTCCAATGAACTTGAAGATTTAGGATGGAGGCTAGCGAAAGAGGGATGGGAACGAGATGGCCGTGATATCTTGCGTTTTGTGGCTAGGCGGGAATGGCGGGGCCGGACCTGGGGGCGGTTACTTCGTTCCGAGTGGAAAGCCCTGGGTTCTGGGTTAAAAAATTCACAAGATGTTCCAATATCTGTTTGACAGAAAAGAAAATTTCGAAGGTTTTTGAGGCTGAAAGATAATCTTTTATGATTGGACAGTATGCGTAAACAAACGATATCTTGCGCCATTGTTGTATTCAATGAAGAAAAAAATATTGCTGATTGTCTAAATACGGCTACATGGATGGATGAAATCGTTGTGGTGGATGCTTTTAGCACCGACCGGACTATAGAAATTTGTAAACAATTTACTGAGAGAATTTTTCAACGTCCCTGGAGTGGATTTGGGGAGCAAAAAAATTTTGCTATTCAGCAGTCGACTTCTGATTGGGTGTTTATATTAGATGCAGATGAGCGAATTACACCTGGATTGCGCCTGGAAATGGAAGCCGTGCTGGAAGCGAACGATGGAAAAGGTTCGGTTGTCTATTCTGTTCCCAGGCGGAATTATTATTATGGAAAGTGGGTCAGAAATGCGGGCTGTTATCCGGACCGGCAATTGCGATTATTTCGCAATGGAGTTGGGCAGCTAAATGATGAAGAACCGCATAATAAGTTTATTTTTGAAGGCAAAAAAGCTGACTTAACAGAACCGCTGGATCACTATACTGAACGGACTATCAATGATCATTTTCGAAAATTTCGCAATTTTACAACGCTGGCTGCTCAAGAAAAAAGCAAGGTTAAAAGTAACGTCTATTGGACGGATTTGGTGGTCCGTCCCTTGTTTACCTTTTATAAATATTTTTTCCCTCGCAAAGGATTCCGTGACGGGATGCATGGATTTTTAGTCAGCGGATTCGCTAGTATGTATACGTTTGTGAAATATGCGAAATTGTATGAACGAAACAATCCTTGAGCAAATTTGGAGAAAGGAAACCGATAATTTTCAAAGAGTAACTTCGCGCTATGGCTACCAATGTTGTGTATGTTCATGGAATTGGAGAGATGGGTGGGGCAGAGAAGGATTTACTCTCTTACCTTGATTTACTAGATCGCAATGATTTTCATCCGCACGTTGTGTGCCCTGGATCAGGGGATTTTATCCATGAGGTAAAAAAAAGACAGGTACCTGTCTCGGTAGTTTGTATCCCACCGTTGAGAAAACTGAAAGGCTTAATCAGGGTACCGTTTGCTGTTTTGGAATTGGTTAAGATTTTTCGTCAGTGGCAAATTAATTTTGTTCATGTCAATGATTATTGGTGGTTTCCTCAGGCTTATCTTGCTGCGCGAATCTGCAACATCCCTATTGTCGTTCATATAAGGCAGCAAATAGAGCCCGTACGGATTAAACAGTACTGGCTTCAAAGGTCTGACTATCTTTTTCCTGTGTCTATGGATATCGAGCGTGTTTTGTTGGATATGGGAGTTAACTCGGACCGGATTAGTGTGACGTATAGTGGAATTGACTCTCATCATTTTTTCAGTTTAAAAGACAAGACAGAATTTTATAGACGATACAATCTAGAAGAAAATCAGGTGGTCATCGGGACAATAGCAAATCTTTTTCCAAGAAAAGGATATGAGTATTTGATAGAAGCTTTGGTGGATGTTAAGAAAATCTTTCCAGAAATATGCTGTTTTATCGTTGGTGAAGGCCCGGAGCTATATCGCAAAGAACTAGTTAGACTAGTGGAGGAAAAAGGCCTGAACTCCAACGTCATATTTGTTGGGTTCCAAAAAGACGTTTATGATTTTTTAAATGCCTTTGATTTGTTTGTCTTGCCATCCCTTATGGAGGGATTTGGTATTGCCTTATTAGAAGCGATGGCCATGAGTAAAGCCATTGTCGCTTCTGGTGTGGGAGGTGTTCCAGAAGTTATTACTCATGGCGAGACAGGCCTATTAGTTCCTTCAAAAGATTCAAAATCTCTCGCCGGTGCTATTATTAGAATGCTTCAAGATGATCGTATGAGGCAGCGTCTTGGTTTTGCTGCAAGAAAAATTATAGAAACTAAATTTACGCAAGATATTGCAATACAGATAATTCAAAATTGCTATTATTTGATTCTAGCTGAGGAGTGTTGTTCTCGGAACTACAACAAGATGTAACGAAGGTAAATGGATGATGGCGATGTGCCTGTTACTGTAATTGATTGAGTGGGGTTGGTTGCGATGATGACTTAAGCAATTGATTTGGCAGTGAACTTTGTCCCATAGAATGTTCGTAGCGTACGCCTGCTGAGGCTTCTGGATACGGAATTTCTAAAAAGCCACGGACATCTGCTTCTAGCCAATCTCGTAATCGAACGAGGTCATCAGCTGAAAGACCGTCTGTGTAAACGTAGGAAGTGTACTCTCCTGGTATGCCCTTATAATATTCAGCGGTTTCATTATAATTCACTTCCACACTATGGAGTCGGTCACCGGTTTTCTGATACGTATAGGTCCAAATTCTCGATGCTGTTTCCTCGGCTTCATCAAAATAAGGGGTGCCGGGATAAGTTGTAATAACAGTGGTATCAAAGTCGTCTGGCTTGACCAATCTCAACCAATCTCGCGTTTCCCTAATTGTTTCCTTTGTTTCACCTGGATGTCCCAAAGACATGAGGGCTTTAACTTTGAGTCCGTGGCGTTTCGCAATTTCCATGCATCGAGTGTTATCAGCTAATGTAGCTTTCTTCTGAATATTGGTGAGAATGCGTTCGGATCCTGATTCAAATCCAATCAGCAACCAACGGAATCCCGCTTTATACATGGATTCAGCTTGTTCATCGTTAAAAAGTTCTGCTTTGATGAACCCTCGGAGCCGGAATTCTACTCCCAGATCTAGTTGTGTTTGTGCAATGAGTGACATTAGTTCAATCACTTTTGGATTGACGTTGAGTTCGTCATCATAGAGCATGAATCCCTTTGTCCCATATTGCTTATAAAGATGGACCATCTCTTTCATCACGTTGTCGCTGGTCCGGGTACGAACACGTCGAAGAGAAGGACTCATTCTGCCTCCGCAAAATCCACATCCAAAAGGACAGCCCAATTGGGCGATCATAGAGAGGGCAGGCACGCCGTCTATCGCGTAATGATAGCTGTCTACATCAATTAGATGGCGGGCAGGAAAAGGAAGTTCATTCAAGAGGGAGTTAGTTAAAAACATTTTGGATTGAGGATTATCTCCATCGACGATTTTTGGTGGTGAATCGCTTAAAGCTTCAAAAATTGCTAACTCGCCATCCCCAGTAGCTAACACGTCGTACTGTTGTTGAAGTTGTTGAAATGCTTCGGTAGCTCTTCCCCTCACGTTGCGCTTACATTCATTTTTGAATGCCGAATGGACGAGGGTGGTATGGGGACCCCCTAGGATAATTCGAGAATCGGGGAGTTGAGTTCGAAGCACAGTTTGGATCTTGCCGGCGGCTGGGATTTGAGGGGTAGTGGCGGTTAGACCGAAGTTTCGAATTGGAGTGATTCTTGAATAGTCTCGTACAACTTCTTCGTAGTTTTCAACTCCTGATAAATCTAAAACGTCCACTGAATATCCAGCATTCTCCAACACCGCAGCGATGCGGAGGATTCCTAGACTCATGAACACTCGTTCGTCCAAAAGGAAAACCGAAGGGGGAATGATAAGGCAGATGGATTGCGTCATGAAATCGTTTGGCAAAAGGCCGTGGGTATGGGCAAATTGCTGTTGGGATCCAGTTATTATCTAATGCTTACAGATCTTTTCGGCAAATATCAAGAAAGTATTCCGCCCTTTTTTCGCAAGTATGGTAATTTATCAGGTGTTGGTAACCTTTTTCGACGATTTCCTGGCGTTCGGCCTCGTGTTGAATATAGAATTCAGCTAATTCCATGATGTCACTTAAGTTTCGCTGAAAAAAAACAGCATGAGTTTTATGAATGAAGTTATTTGGTATGACGGAGTAAGGAATATCTGATAACAGCAATGTTTTACAGGCGACAATTTCATAATACCGAATGGGCGGAGTAAATCCTCCTCCGCGAAGACAAAGGGCGACTTTTGACCGAAAAATTTGATCGAAATAGGGATTGTTTCCGTGGCTGTCTGGATCTGGAGAAAGTTTGGAAACTTCGTAATTGGGGGGAGATGCGTCAGAGGGAAAATACTTGTCCTTTAAGCGCTTTGTCCAGGACTCCTTCATCTTGTATGGCCGGTCGTCTTGATTTCTGTATAGACCTCCATTGAATTGAAATGTCGTCGCGTGCTTTAACATCGAGATCACTTTAGGCCGGCATGGATGGGACGAACGTCCGGTATAGGAGATATCAAGGGTGCGCTCTAAATTGGGATTTGGAGGAATGGTTTGAAGGGCTACTCCCAGAGGAAGAGGAAAGGTGCGGCGAAATAGAGAACGATTCCAGCGAAAGGATTGAGCGGCATCGATAAAGTCCCAAATCTGGTTTCGTGTTCCCCAAATGTAGTCACGTTTGAAATACAATTGAATAGGATAGCGCGCTAACAAATCATGTCTGATCCGGCTGTCTTCTTCGCCATCAAGTATAACCAAGGGCGGCATTGGGGCTTTGGCGTGCAGTAAGGAATTTAAGGTATTCAAGGCAATAGATCGAGGCGAAAAACAGATGAGAGAAAATTCGCGTTGGTGGAGTCTTTCAATAACTTCCTCTTGAGAAAGAGAGGGGCTTAAGGATTGCGGAACGAACCACACTTTTGCAGAAGGGTCATGGTAGGTGGGTTTGTGAGGGAAGTCCACAACGTTGTTTGATCCCAGGAGGGAGCATAGCCCGGTATACATTTGGTCCGTTTGATGGTCGGGAGCAGGGAGGGTAATAAAAAGAATTTTCATGAAATTCCTTAATAGCCTATTCTACTCATGTTTGTTGCATGGACAGTTTTTGGTAAACCCTAATTTCTCGATCAGAGATCTTAGCTATGGCGAATCCAACTAATAACAAATTTACTAGTGTTTTGAAAATGTTATGGAAAGTGGAAAGGTGATGCCATCTTCTCAGGAACCTAGTTAGAGCTTTGCTAGCGCTGGGTTTATCAAATGTGAAGATTTTTCAAAGTTTTTAGGCAGTTCAATTTCTCTCTTGCTTGTAATTTCCAAAGTCTGGTATTGGAGGGAACCGGGAGAAAATGACAAGGGCCCTTGAGGAAGGGATTGCCATCTTTATTCTAGGAAGAATTGTTCTTCCATTGCTTCTTGAGCCTTAGCTGACAAACCGTTGGCACAGTCTAAAGGAGGAATCATGGTGTCGCAAGAAAACTGTGGAGTAGGACATGTTTAACCCCTCCCTCTAACTAGAGTGGAGTGCTGCTAGGAGGAACTGAGTTGCGTCTTCATTGTTTTGTGTGTGCTTCACCTTTGTTCCCTGAGGATTGGGTTAAGGATCAAGAAGTCCATCTCAGCTATTTGAAGAGGAATATTGATTCTATTCCCCAGGACGAAGTCATTCTGACTGTTATCCAAAATGGGTGTAAATTTCCCATCCAACAGGTGAGTTGTATCCGGAATCCTTTAGTTAAAAATGTGGCCTACAATTGGCTTTTGTGTGATACCAATTGCCAAGGAGATTACTGGCTATTTCTTCCTGAGGATTGTTTGGTCAAGCCGTTAGGATGGGAGCAAATACAAAGGCATATGAAGAAGGCTAAAGAATGTTTCACGTTATCAAAAGACCCCAAGGCTATTATTGGTAAGAGAGGGATCTTTCAGAATGTTTCTAAAGAAATTCAAACTTTGTGTGATATGAATTTCCTTGGAAAAGAAATCGGATGTGTGGTGTTGCGCGGGGAATTGGGGCGATTTGGTCTTCATTGTCTCACGAAAAATTGGGAAGAGATTTCTCAAAATCCTGTCCGTTGGGGTAATGAGTTGTATGAGACAATGACGCTTCCTGGCCTTCCCGGCAGTAATCATGCATTAGGACGGCCAATTCTCCAAGATTATGGGTTTGACGGGTGGAAAGGCACCGAAGAGGAATTAGGGAAAGCGTTCATGGAAATTATTTCAAAGAGTTTGGATTCGCAACGACAACAAGCAGATTCGCAGAAAGACCTCATTGCCCATTATGGCCCATTGATATGTGAAGTGCCTTATAAGGGTATGGTGTCCGAATTTATAGATAGGCTAAAAGGCAGATATTCTTGAAGCCTGCTGTAGCTAACTAAGCACTTAGCAAAATGGGTGCTCTGACCTCATGAAAATTGGTTTTGATGCAACTTCTGTGATCCATCCTGTAGGAGGGATCTCACGCTATACAAAGAATTTATTAGGTGCCATTGTCGAGTTAAAAAATGAGGATACGGTTGTTGGGTATATTCCAGTTGGCGCTCGTTCTCAATCGGAATGGTCATTTGATAATTACAGTGATAGGGTAAAATGGGTAGAAATTAATCCCTATACATTTCGTCGTCGTGGAGCCATTGATCAATTAGATCTGTACCATGGGACAAATTTTAAGTTGCAGACATCGGGCCGATATGGGACTGTGTTGACTATTCATGATCTTTGGCTAGATCGACACCCTGAATATTCAAAAAAACTATTTGGCCAACGATTTTCTTTTTTTCGAACACGTCGAAGAGTTCTGGAAGCGAATCGGGTTATAGCAGTTTCTCATTTTACAGCATTAGAAATCCAAGATCTGTATGGGATTTCCCCGGAAAAAATTTCGGTAATTCATCACGGAGTTTCGTCAGATTTTTTCCCCGATTTAGACAAAAGTAAATTTATCAAACTTATTCAAAAATATGGCCTTCCAACGGGACCATATATTCTCTTTCTTGGAGGAGCAGATCCAAGAAAAAATCACAAAACACTGTTCCAATCTTTTGCCCATCACACCCATTTAAGTAGGACATGTAACCTCATAGCAGTCGGTAGTCTTGAATCGCGAGGGGAAAACCTGTTGCAAACAAGTGATTCGCTAGGATTGAAGGGGAAAATCTATCCCGTGAGTACTGTCTCTCATGAAGAACTTCGCCTGTTGTATTCGTTTGCTGAGGTGTTCGTCTATCCTTCCCGGTATGAAGGATTTGGATTTCCGGTTTTGGAAGCTATGGCTTGTGGGACACCGGTAATTACTAACAAATCCACTTCACTGCCAGAAGTAGCCGGAGACGCTGCGATTCTGGTAGATGCCGAAGACGAGTCTGCCTTAGGCGAATCGATGTTGAAGGTCCTTGAAGACCCCTTACTTTGTGAAACCTTAAAGAGAAAAGGTCTCGCCCATAGTCAGGGTTTTTCTTGGATGAAGGCGGCTCAGAAGACATTGAACGTTTATCGGGAAGTTTGCCAGGGTTAGTTCAGACTTGACCGTCATATATTATTTCTCTAAGAGTGGGCTTGCTCCACAAAACAATATCTGAAAAGGAAATGGTTGCTTGAAACCCATTATTGTCATCACTGGGGTCGCGGGGTTTATTGGGAGTAATCTAGCCGACACCTTATTGAAGAAGGGTTACCAAGTCGTTGGGATCGATGACCTGAGTTCAGGAGTTCGGGAACAAATTCCCATAGGTGTGAATTTTAAAGAGTTGGACATTCGATCCCCTTCCCTGCAAAATTTTATTCCGCCTGGAAGTGTGATATTTCATCTTGCAGCTAAGAATTGCATTAGTGACTGTCAGAAGACCCCAGTGGACACCGCATCAATCAATGTGGTTGGGACAGTGAACATTTTTGAAGCCGCCTTGCAAGCAAAGGCCCACAAAATCATCTATGCGGAATCTTCCTCGCTCTATGAAGAATCCAAGCGTTTGCCTACCCCTGAGACAGAAATTTATCCAATGAGTTTATACGCGGTGAGCAAATTGGCGGGAAGGCTTTTTGCAGAGACTTACCAACGATTTCATAATCTTCGTACCACAGCTCTTCGATATTTTTGTGTGTACGGTCCACGGCAGGACTATCGGCGTACAATACCTCCGGTGATGAGTGCCTTTATTTTGAATTTGATGCGCGGGAAACAGCCAACGATTTTTGGGACCGGTGACAAGCGTCGAGATTTTATCCACGTTGATGATGTTAACGCATTTCATCTTCAATGTTTGAATGATCCAAAGACCGATGGGGCAACATTTAATATTGGCAGTGGTGTGAATTACTCAATACGGGAAATCTACAATCTTGTCGCTGCCTTACTACAAACGGATATTCTTCCACGGTTCGAGCCTGACCTCATAGGTGAAGCCCAAGAGAATTTGGCGGATATTTCGCGGGCAAAGGCATTGGGATGGGTGCCCAAAATATCACTGGAAGAAGGCCTCAGTAGATTTGTGGACTACTATCGGACCACGCAAGTTTCCCTCAATTTATGAACGCCCTGGTTTTGGCCGCAGGAAAAAGTACACGCATCCAAAGTGTAACGGGTGGTTATCCCAAACCCCTACTTAGCATTAGAGGCGAAACAATTATTGGCCGTAATTTGAAATGGTTGGCAGCAGAAGGCATAACGAAAGTTTGGATAAATCTTCACTATCGTCCAGAAGAAATTCAGCGAACCCTCAAAGATGGTTCGCAGTTTGGAGTTCAAATCCATTATATCTTGGAATCAGAAATACTCGGGACGGCAGGAGCCGTTAAAAATATTGCTGCAAATTGGGAGGAACCCTATTTTGTTGTCTACGGGGACAGTCTGGTGCAATTTGATCTGGGTGGTATGGTGAAGAAACATCAAGAAAATCAACCATTGGTTACCATTGCGCTTTTTGATCAGAAGACTCACCAGCATACGTCTGCGGCTGGGGGTCGCATAGAAGTTGACGCCGGATTTCGAATATTGGATTTTAAAGAGCGACCAACTGCATCGTACTCAGGGCTGGTTAATGCAGGTGTATATTTGGTCGAGCCTTCCTTAGTTCAAGAAATACCATCAAATACATTTTACGATTTTGGTCTAGATCTATTTCCAAAAATCCTAGCCAGCAAGAAACATCTTTTAGGTCATGTAATTGACGGATATTGCTTGGGCTTGGATACTCCAGAAAGCTATGCGGAAGCGCTACACCTGATAGAAATTGGAAAGGTTGTGTTGTTGTGATTATCACGAGAACGCCGTTTCGAATTACCTTAGGTGGAGGAGGGACAGATCTTCCATCCTTCTATCAACACCATGGCGGATTTATTTTTGCTATGGGTATCGACAAATATATGTATGTTATGACCAATCCACCTACGGTAGATAATAAAATTCGGCTGCATTATAGCCAAACCGAAATTGTTAATCATGTTAGTGAATTGCAACATGAGTTAGCACGAGAAGCCCTTTCTTTGAACCGCATTAACGAAAAAATAGAAGTATCTTCTATGGCTGATCTTCCGGATGGAACTGGTGTTGGATCCTCAAGTTGCTATCTTGTCGGATTGTTGAATGCACTGCATCATTATCGTCGAGATTATGTTTCCCTCAAGAAACTTGCGGAGGAGGCTTGTTACATTGAATTGGATGTGTTGAAAAAAGGAATAGGGAAGCAAGATCAGTATATGGCTACTTTTGGCGGTCTGACGGTTCTGGAAATTAGAAATGATGGGCATGTTAAGGTTCGGTCCGTAGATCTGGGGAGTAGTTCGATTGCATCTTTAGTCGCAAATGCTCATGTATATTATACGGGCTTAAGACGAAGTGCGGAGGAGATGCTAAAAGATCAGAACATGGCCATGCAATCTAAGGCTAATCCCCAATACGAGCAAGTCAGTGAAAGTCTGTGTCGTATCAAGGAACTAGGGTATAAAACCCTTGATGCTATTGAGCAAGAAAATTTTGATCGGTGGGGATTGCTACTCGATGAACATTGGCAATATAAAAAACGTCTTTCTTCAAAAATTAGCTTGTCAGTTTTTGATGAATTATATGAATTGGTTAAGAAAAAATATGGCGTTCTTGGGGGAAAGATTCTTGGCGCAGGTGGGGGAGGATTTCTTTTGCTGTATTGTCCAAAGGAACACAAAAAATTGGAGCAGCATATGCTGAGTCTTGGCATGCCACGACTGCACTATACGATCGAAATGGAAGGCAGTAAGGTTATTGCGAATATGGCCACGACCAAGTCTATGGTTTTTCATCCGAATGCACCTTTTCCCAGCAAGGGCCAACCGTGAATCAATTTCAGCATCCCGCTATTGGTATCGTGGGATTATGGCACCTCGGCTGTACGATAGCAGTCTGTTGGGCCGACAAAGGATTTCTGGTAAAGGGAGTGGATGCAGATGAGGCTATCATTAACAATTTACGCCAGGGGCAACCTCCTCTATTCGAGCCTGGGCTTTCTGAATCCATTCAAAAAAATCTTGCTGCTGGGAGCCTTTCTTTTTCGACGTCTTTGGAAGATATAAAAGGATGTCAATTTGTATTTGTGGCTTATGATACTCCAGTCAAAGAAGACGACGAATCCGACATTAGAATCATTCAAGAAACCGTTATTGGCATGGCGCCATTTCTAGAATCCGAGACGATTGTTATCATCAGTGCACAATTGCCACTTGGAACTGCGCGGGCACTTCGTGTTTTACTTAAAAAAATTGAGCCTTCATTGGAATTAGTCTATTCACCGGAAAATTTGAGGTTAGGCCAAGCTTTACGTTGCTATAGTCAGCCTGGGCATATTGTCATAGGTTCTGATGATTTGAGGGCTGCGGACAAAGTTGAGAAACTTTTCTCTCCCATGAATGCGAAGTGCCTTAAGATGAACTTGCCAAGTGCAGAGATGGCAAAACATGCCATTAATACTTTTTTAGCCACGTCCATTACATTAGCTAATCAATGGGCAGATTTGTGTGAAGCTTCAGGTGCTAGTTATTTTGATGTGGCTTCTGCCATCAAGCACGATCATCGGATTGGGGAAAAGGCTTATGTGGCCCAAGGGATTGGATTTTCAGGAGGTACTTTGGGACGAGATCTCAAGGTTCTTGATAGGTACAACAGGGAATATTCAGAAAATTTAGGTCCTTTGTTCGGTCAAGTGTGGGACTACAATGCCACTCGTTTTGAAGTTGTGAAGCGCAAATGTGAAAAGGTGTTGGGGGGGATTCAAGGAAAAATTATAACCTTATTGGGAATGACATATAAGCCTGGCACTAGTACATTGAGAAGAAGTCTTCCCCTCGATGTTGCAGAAGATTTAATCAATAATGGGTCAATTATTCGTGCATACGATCCTAAGGCTGATTGGGATAGTGTATCCTTGCCATCTGGTCTGCAAGTCTGTAGGTCTTCTTTGGAAGCAGCCAAGGGGAGCGAAATTCTTATCCTTTTGACAGACTGGCCAGAGTTTTTGGAATTGGACTTTTCGGGGTTAATGCAAAACATGAAGCAAGCAAATTTCTTTGATACTAAAAATATGCTGAAAAACCAATATTCAAAATTGGAAGCAATGGGTTTTGAAATTTTTACCATTGGTGAATCGTAGAGACAAATTGTCATGAGTCAAAGACAACGCAATCTTCATGGGAAAAATGTGTTAGTCACAGGGGGAAGTATGGGGATAGGGTTTGCTTGTGCTGAAAAGTGCATAGATTCTGGTGCTCAAGTTATTATTTGCGCCAGAGACTTTGGCCCTCTGAGCGATTCTGTACAGAAATTAGATGCAAAAGCATCAGGGAAAATCAGTTCAATAGTTGCTGATGTCTCGGATGTAAGGCAAGTTGAAGCGTTATTCCAAAGCGTCAAAAAACAGTTAGGGCGAATTGATGCCGTTATTCACTGTGCTGGTGTTTATGGGCCCATAGGGAGTGTGATGGAAATTAACCCAGAAGAATGGTTGGAGGCGATTCGCATCAATTTGTATGGATCTTTTTTGGTCTCGAGGGAGGCCTGTCGACAAATGAAGCAAACTGGTGGAGGCAATATAGTGTTATTTTCCGGAGGTGGTGCGGCGACCCCTTTTCCTTACTATACCGCTTATGCTTGCGGGAAGGTTGGCGTCGTGCGATTTGCTGAAACTTTAGCACAGGAAGTTGAACCTTTTAACATCCGGGTCAATTGTATTGCCCCTGGCTTTGTGATAACGCGTTTACACGATGATACGATTAAAGCCGGAGAACTCGCTGGTCAAAAGTTTTTTGAGACTACAATAAAGCAAATTGAGTCAGGGGGTGTTTCGCCTTCCGTTTCTGCAGGGGCTGCGGTATTTTTAATTTCCGATGAAGCCAAAGGGATTACCGGAAAATTTGTAGCTGCGCCATATGATGGGTGGGCTTCTTGGCCTAAGCATCTAGAAGAATTGCAGGGAACTGATATCTTTACCCTTCGGAGAATTGTACCTAGGGATCGTGGTATGGATTGGCAATAGAGGAAAATGAAAGGAAACATACGAGTTGCGGTTATTGGTTGTGGGCTGATTGGTGCGCGTCGTGCTCGAGAAGTGGACAGACATTCTGAGACACATTTAGAATTTGTTGTTGATTCAGTCCTAGAGCGTAGCCAAAAGGTATCTGATGAATTTCAATGTCAACCTCTTACTCACTGGAAGCAGGTTGTTGATAATAAATCCATCGATCTTGTTATAGTCTCCACACCTAATAACCAGATAGCAGAAATTGGCACGGCTTCTTTACAAGCTGGAAAACATGTTCTTGTAGAAAAGCCACCTGGTCGGAATCTTAGAGAGGCGCGTCAATTAGCCGAAGCTGCTAAAACGTCAGGCCGAGAATTAAAAATAGGATTTAATCATCGCTATCACCCGGCTATTTTGAAGGCAAAGTCTTTAGTCGATCAGGGAGTTATAGGTGATCTCATCAATATTCGGGCTCGCTATGGGCATGGGGGACGGCAGGGTTATGAAAAAGAATGGCGTGGGAATTTGGAACAAGCTGGTGGAGGTGAATTAACAGACCAAGGAATTCATGTGGCTGATCTGATTCATTGGTTCGCGGGCTTTCCTTCTCAAGCATTTGCTCTTCTACAGACTTCGGTTTGGCCAATTTTACCCCTAGAAGATAACGCATTCGGGCTCTTTTCATATAAAAAGGATATCGTCGCGAGTTTTCATACGAGCTGGACTCAATGGAAAAACTTGTTTTCCTTCGAGGTATATGGGCAGAAAGGGTCAGTGAGTATTGAGGGATTGGGAGGTTCCTACGGGACTGAAAAACTTACCACCGCTATTCGGGACATGAATGGAGGTATCCCGAAAATGTCTGAAGAGCTATTTGACCAACCTGATTTGTCCTGGCGCGACGAATGGGATGATTTGGTCAGGGTCCTCACCAAAGGCGGAGGAGCTTGTTGGGGAACCCCAAGCGATGGTGTGGCAGCCATGGCTATGATAAGTGGATTATACGAGTCCGCTCAGAAAGGAAAGATGGTCTCCTTAGCAAATCAGGAATGACCTCAATAGTTTTTATTGAAATAATATGACTCCTTCAAAAAAAGCCGTGTTCCTTGATCGAGATGGCATATTAAACAAGGTAGTTTTTCGTAATGGGACATTAGGTTCACCTCGTACCTTAAAAGAGTTTCATCTATGCGAAGAAGTCCCTCATGTGCTAAAACGACTCCGGCAACTGGGCTATCGTCTCTTTGTTGTGAGTAATCAACCGGATGTCTCACGGGGCTTGTTAAATAAAGGTACCCTTAATGACATGACGGAAATCCTAAAAGATAATCTGCCGGTGGAACGTGTGTTGTATTGCATCCATGATGATCAAGACGCTTGCCTGTGTCGGAAACCTAAGCCTGGTATGCTTCATGACATTGCCGATCTCGAAGGCATTGAATTGTCATCCTCCTACCTGATCGGCGATTCTTGGAAGGACATTGCGGCTGGATCAAATGCTGGATGTAAAACCGTGTTGCTCACCCGAGATTACAACAACGATGTGGAGGCTGATTTTCGCATTCAAAACCTGAATGAAGTGGTTGATATCGTCTTGCAGGATCTTCAATGAATTACGAGCATCAAGAATATATAACAGGGTATTTGGATGAGGTATGTCGAATTGCGAAAGAGATTTCTCGTGAGGCAATTGATAAATTAGTTCAAGAACTCGTAATTCTTCGTGAGAAAGAGGGGCGCCTGTTTATATTGGGAGTAGGGGGAAGCGCAGGAAATGCCACACATGCGGTCAATGATTTCCGTAAAATCGTTGCCATTGAGGCTTACACCCCGACGGATAATGTTTCCGAACTCACCGCAAGGATCAATGATGATGGATGGGAATCCTGTTTTGCCAATTGGCTTCGGGGTTGTCACTTATCTCAGAATGATGCAGTCTTGATTTTTTCGGTCGGAGGGGGGAATAAAGAAAAAAATGTGAGTGTCAATTTAATAAATGCTATGCAATATGCCAAAGAGGTTCAAGCAAAAATATTTGGAATCGTTGGTCGGGACGGGGGGTACACCAAAATTGTTGCCGATGTGTGTGTAGTGGTTCCCACGGTTAATTCCGGTACTGTGACACCGCATGCCGAGGCGTTTCAATCTGTGCTATGGCATCTAGTAGTTTCGCATCCATCCCTCAAAGTGCATGAAATGAAATGGGAAAGTACATTGTAAAAGATGATTTGGTGATGTCGTGTATGGTTTAACAAGAGGCAGGATATGAAAATATTTGTTGATTCGGCCAACCTCAATGAGATCGAGGAGGCGTTAAAGCGTGGATTTCCCAAGGGAGTGACCACCAACCCTAGTATTCTTTCGAAGGAAGAAAAATGTGATTTCAGGGATCATGTTCAAAATATCATTACTCTTCTCCAAAAATATGGATATCACATTCCGTTAAGTGTTGAGGTATTTTCAACGGACCCCAAAGAGATGCTTCGCCAGGCAGAAGATTTCGTCAAGTATTTTGGGGACTATCCTCATTTGTATGTGAAAGTACCTATTGGATGGAATGAGCTAGAGGTTATTAGTGAACTCAAAAAACGAAGGATTAAAGTCAATTGCACATGTTGCATGTCATTGAATCAAGCGATTATGGCTGCACAAGCTGGTGCCGACTTTGTTAGTCTGTTTTATAATCGCATTCGTGACATCGGCTATGATGCCAATGTTGTCGTTAAAAGCGTATGCTCGTTGTTTAAACAATGGGATTTGCCGGTGCAGGTTATTGTTGGGAGTATTCGACATATAGGCGATGTGAATGAGGCCTTCCTTGCCGGGGCCGATATTGTGACTATCCCCCCCAAATTTTTCACTCAGATGTTAGCCCACCCCAAAACAGACGAAGCGGTGTCGCAATTTCTCTCTGATTTTAAAAATTGGACTCAAGGTTAGTGAGGAAGGTTAGAGTCCTCCTTTGCATCAACCATCTTGATCTTGGGGGGGAAAAGTCAATTCTGGTTCATAGTAAGTATTTCGATAAATCCCAATTCGAGGTATTTGCTTGTAGCCGTTTAGGGGGTGGAAGACGGGTCCCAGAGTTCGAAAAGTATGGAATTCCAGTTTTTGTAGGGCCTCTGAATATTGACGATTTGTTGGAAGAGTTCAAGATAGACGTCTACCATGTTTTTCGATCAGGGGATTATGAGGAGGGAAGCCTTCCGCAAAGACAATCTAGACACTTAAGAATTGTCGAGACCAACATTTTCCGGGCTTATGATTTTGTAGAAAATCAGTTGATTGATTGCCACCTATTTCCATCTGATCACTGCAAGGATCGGTACTATGCTGATTATGGGTTTTCCAGCAAGAAACGGTATGAAACGTTGTATCATCCTATCGATTTTGATGAGTTCCATCAGCCCCCGAAAACGTTTTCAGCGACGTTTGGACGAGTGAGTCGACCAGATGATTACAAATGGCATAAAATTTGTTTAAAAGTCATTCCCAAAGTCTATAAGAAAGTTCCAGGTTCGCAATGTCTCATTATGGGCATCAGTGAACAAAAGCGAACCCTGCTTGATTCTCTTGGTTTGGCAAAACGAGTGCAACTTTTTGATACATCATTAGATGTCGCTTCTTTTTATCGGAGGCTTGATGTCTTTACCCATGGGTCCAGGGTAGGCGAAACCTTTGGCTGTGTGATCGCAGAAGCTATGGCCAATAGGTTGCCAGTTGTGACGGTGAGTACTCCCCAGCGAAAAAAATCTAATGCCCAAATTGAGTTAGTCGAAGATGGGGACACAGGTTTTGTGCGTCAATTCGGGTGGTCTTACGCTAATGCCGTTGTGGAATTGCTTCAGAACGAACCACTTCGTGTCAAAATGGGGCGACGGGGTTACGAGAAAGCCCGTGAGCAGTTTGAAGCATCTCGGGTGACTCGAAAGCTTGAACAAATTTACAGAGATGTGTTGGATATGCCCAAGTGAAGAGTTTTTGAAAGACAAGGTTAGCTTGATCGAGACCAATTACTCTCCAGTTTCCTGTTCTCTTCAATTCTTTGCCTCCGTTTTCTTTTTCAAAATACTTTGGAATTATGGGATACTGGGTTTTTTCTAATTTGCATCCACTCTTAACTCTGGAATAATGAAAATAGACCCCAAAATTCTTGTTATCAAGCTTCGGTATATTGGCGATGTTTTGTTAACAACACCCATCCTACGAATTCTTCGTAATAATTTTCCTCAAGCTCGTATTACCGCCCTTGTCAATGAAGGCACTGAGACTGTTCTTCAACAGAATCCTTGCCTTGATGACATTGCTGTCCTTCCCCGTGGAAGTTGGGTAAAACAAATTCAGTTTTTCAACTTAATTCGATCGCGCTGTTTTGACTGTGTCATCGACTTGTCCGATGGAGATCGGTCTGCAATTCTTACCGCCATTTCCGGGGCCGAAATGAAAATTGGCCTTAATAATGAAGGTCGCGTTAGGGGGCAAGTCTATTCATGGTCTGTCCAAGGTCAATATGGCACGATGCATATGGTAGACTATCATGCTCAAGCCCTAACCCCACTTGGGATTAAGCCACGAATTTGTGACCCGGAGTGGAATGTCAGTGATGATGAGAGTCAAGTTGTTCAGCAGATTCTTTCAGACCATGGGTTGGCAAACAAGAAGTGGATTATGCTTCATCCTGCAGCCCGATATTGGTTCAAAGCTTGGCCAGCAGATCGTTTTGCTGCGATCGGAACTCTTTTTGCCAAGGAAGGGTATCAAATCGTTTTGGTTGGGAGTGAGGATGAACAGAATGTGGCACAAGAGGTTATATGCGCTGCAAAAGAGACTATTATTAATTTGGTGGGCAAGACCAGCATTCGAGAGTTAGGGGCATTGATGAAAGCGTGCACCTTGTTCATTGGAAATGATGCCGGACCTATGCACATGGCGGCAGCCGTCGGTTGTCCTGTTGTCGGTTTGTTTGGCCCAACTGATCCGACGGTTTGGGGCCCGAGGGGAAAAAAAGTTCAAACAATCTACAAAGGCCTCGACTGCCGCGAATGCTTTCATCCTGGCTGTCAACGAGGCGAGATGAGTTGCATGAACCTTATAGGGGTTGAGGAGGTCCTGAAGGCCGCCAAGACCCTAATGTATGGCTAATAACTTACTTAGATGTTTACGGAAATGGTGAAAGAGGGGCGTAGTTCATGGGAACGCCTAATAATTCTTGGAGCCATGGGTCCATATCAGGTTTTGGGAGAGGTACCATGTTGAATCGAATTTCAAGCTTATATCGATTGCCCGTGGTCATTATTCCGACGACGGCTGCGGCATTCTTGTAACCAGGAAGTATGTGTTGCGTGTGAAATTCACAAATGGTTGTATAGAGCCGTCCGCTTTCTCCCACTATTTTCAGAATGTCTGGCAATTCTGTGAGAGAGGTGTGGGCAGAACACCGATAGGCAAAGTGGTTGCTGGTCTCAATCTCCTGAAATTCGTGCAAAGCCTTTTGCGAAAATCCAGTCAAATAAATTCTGACCTGGGCGGACCGTTGATGGGTGCTGGCTAGTCCGCTAGCTGGTACAAGAAATGCAAAGGCGTCAGAAGAATTAAATTCGAATTGACAAGGTCCAAAAGCATCAGGCCAAGAGCAAAAAAATGGTACTTCTTCCTGCATCGAACGCAGGCCGACTTTATTGTTTCCGCGTTCGATCTCAATGGGAAGTTCTAAAAGCTCAATTGCAGTTTGAAATGCGTTCTGCCGTTCGTCTACCCAGATTGATGATTGGTGATTCACCCAGGAATCCCCTGGAGCAATGACCTCGCAAGTATGCAAACGGATGCGAATAAAGGAATGGGTATGACGAAATCCCACCCAAAACATGGCCTCGGGATGGAGTGTGATGAAGTGTCCTGGGAGCCGCCATGGATGGCTAATGGAACAATAGGTACTGACGGATTGATACTTTTGAAAGATCGTATGGTAGTGCCCTGCTAACAGAAAAAAATCTTCACGCCAGTTGTCAAAAATATGGATCATGGTGACATCTTCGATTGGCCATGGCTCCAATTTCTGAATATTTTCTGGCGAGTTCACTAGCCATTCTTCCACGTAGCAAATTCCCTCTTTTTCAGGGTTGATGGCGCGCAACCCTTGGCGTTCAAGCCGTGTCAGGGTGTTCAAAATTTCATCGAAACTACGCGATTCCTGAGATTCCCATCGTTGCTCACGCATGGTGAATTATCTGTAATGAAAGAGCCAGGTAATGAATTTTTAAGGTCGAGAGTAGGAAAATAATTTTTGTTGCGGAATAGATTGTGAGAAGAAGTGGGGCGTTGCTCCAGCAGGGAATGCGTACAGACTTAGACATTTATTGGAGACCTGTTTCAATCAATAGTAGTTAATCTGCTCAAAAAAATGGCGGAGAGGGCGGGATTTGAACCCGCGGTAGGGCGTTAACCCTACGGCGGTTTAGCAAACCGCTGCCTTCGGCCGCTCGGCCACCTCTCCGCATCTGTTTTATCAATAGGGCTATGGCGAACTAGACACTAACACGGGATTTAATTGCGGTCAATTTCGATGTATTGTCACCTATATTGGCATTTTTTTGGTGACAATACACAGTTGTTAATAAGTAGAATGGACTAATTCTGGCATTTTATCATTTTTGCCATCTAATTTTTTCACCGAGACAATCGGTATTCTTAATATTGTTATGTAAACTGTCAAACAATACATTTGTCATTAGGAAAGAAAATTTTTGGAATATGTAACTGTCATTTTCATGCAAGAAATGGGTTCAAGGTAATTGTCTATTCCCAACTGATCTTCCAGTGCCTGAAACTAACTGATAGTAATTTCTACGCATAACACTCTAAATATAACCAATAGTGTTAGATGAGTTGACGCATCTTCTCAAAGGCTTGTATAAGTAGCGCGATTCCCAAGAAATTCATATTTAACTTGCGTAAGGTATAGTCAAAAATTTCTATGAACTCAGG
>CAZDCF010000002.1:0-128050 GCA_964503895.1 uncultured Nitrospiraceae bacterium
TGCGATAATTGCCACATTGCGCACCTCTTTACGTCGTTTCTGATTTGGCATATCCCCAACAATATTTCAAAGTATTGCGTGACCCATTGTCTATCCAAACAGCTAATGATCCCCGGTAATCCAGAGGCTAAAAGTGGCCTATTTATTGAGGTTTAGCGAAACACCGACAGGAACTGCCGGTTGTGGACGTGTTCCGTACGAGAGGGCCAGTCGAGGGAGCAACCTACTCTAAGGTTGCTGTGATTGCAACTACAATCACATTAGCTTCTGATTAGGAAATATGTTGGCAGGATTATAGTTTGTTGGTCTTTTTTCTTGACAGGGGGACCTTACTTTTCTAGGATAATCGAGAAAAGGTCTTAACAATGAAACACTTACGTCATCCATTTTTAATTTTTGGCCTTATTACCTGCTTTTTGTTGGTTGGCGGCGTATTTGCCAGCCTAAGTGCGTCGCATTCCCTGCATCATGCTCATCACAAGGCTGCTACCCATGCCACTCTCATTTGTTCTTGGACTTGCGCTGCAGGAGAAGTCCTTGAAGCCAACAACTTCATTTTTGAGGCTCCATCCAATCTTGCTAGTAAGGTAGAGCCTTTTCCGCTTTTTCTTGTTCATACAACCTCAATACTTTTTACTTTCCAACGTGGCCCGCCTCTCTCCAGTTTTTAAATTCTTTTCCAAATTTTCACAGTAACTGAACCAACTGCTCGTTCATTCTTTTATAGATGAAGTTTTTTATGCGTTTGGTGTAAATGGAAATTTGCATGCGAGATGATTGGTTTGTTTGCCTATTTATTTTTGAAGGATTTCAAAAGATACCTGAATTATTTAAGGGTTTTCATATTTCTAAAAAAATCACTTTTGCTTTGGTTCTTAGCACGACGCTCTCTTTGTCTGCGATACTAGATAAAGCCTATGCTGCTTTACTTGATGGTGTTATGTCTGGGGTTGAAGAAAGTCTCGCATCCCATGTCGCGAAGAAGGGTGAGCAACTGCTAACGGGGAATTTTTATACAGCCGAAAAGCCAAATGCCCATGGACCTATTGGGCAGATGGGTGACCATACCCATGAGAAGGGTGAATTTATGTGGTCGTACCGTTATATGAACATGTTTATGAAAGAGACTAGACAAGGGACGAATACGGTAAGTGATGCAGTGGGGCGGGGATTAGTCGGTTCTTCCATATCTCCTCTGTCAATGGAAATGGAAATGCATATGTTTGGTGCAATGTATGGAGTGAATGATACATTGACTGTGATGGTGATGGTACCGTATCTCCGCAACGGTATGAGGATGACTCATTCGAATGGCACGGCATTTACAACTCGGTCAGAAGGACTGGGTGATATTAAATTTGGAAGTCTTTGGCGTTTGTGGGCTGTAGAGGCTCAAAGTATTGGGGCACATCGTTTTCATTTCAATTTTTCTGTTAGTTTGCCAACAGGTGACACTTCACCAACTGATCGAACTCCATTGATGGGTGGCAATGATAACATGCGGCTGCCCTATCCGATGCATTTGGGATCTGGAACCTGGGATTTCTATCCTGGACTTACCTATGGTGGTGAAAAAGGAAGGGCATCGTGGGGTTTCCAAGCTATAGGTTCGATCAGACCTGGAAAGAATAACAACCGTTTCCAGAAGGGTAATGCCCTTGACCTAAATGTCCATGGAGCTTATGAAATCGTTCCCAAATGGGTTAGTAGTTCTTTACGATTCGCTTATAAATATTGGGGAAATTACTCAGGAGCGGACAGCGCAATCACGAAGAATGTACAAGCTGCCTATCCCGAGAAGCTTGGGGGAGTGCGTGTTGATGTATTAGCTGGCGTCAATTTTCTTCTGCCTGAATTTGCGGGTATTGAGACCCGACTCGCTATTGAGGGTGGCGTGCCTATTTACCAATGGTTACGAGGCCAGCTTGAAACAGACTCTGTTGTCACCTTGGGGTGGCAAGGGGTTTATTGAAAAGCCTAGAATTTTAGAGCTGCTTTGATGAAAAGGAATTGGCTTATGTTAAAGGAAACTGTGGCGGTGGCGAGTTGTTCATTGACCTTTTTTGGGCTTTCTTTTTTTGTATTCGGATATGACGTGATACCTGTAGTGAATGGGGCCACCATCGTTGGAAAGGCTGCCTTTATTGGAGTTCCTCCAGCCCCACGTGTTTTTAACGTCAACAAAGGACCGGAAGTTTGTGGGAAAGTTAGAAGTTTAGAAAAAATTCAGGTTAAGAATGGGTTGTTGAAAGGCGTTGTAATTGTTTTAGAAGGAGTAAAAAATGGCAAAGCCTTTGAAACCAAAGCCTTTAAAGCAAAACTTCCTGGTGAGGGCGAGTTTCAATATGAATCCGGGGAAGTTCTTAATCTTGATGTGTCACAAAAGAAATGCAACTTTGGACCAGTGACGGGTGTTGTTGCAAAAGGTCAACCTATAGAGTTTGAGAATCGAGATCCTATAAAACATATCCTACGTACTTATGTTCTGAGGGGGAAGGACGCTAACATCCTAAGAACTATCAATACAAAAAATCTTTCGGCTCATTCAAAAATGACGCAAACCCTTTCTTCCAAGAAACTCCAAAATGCTCGGGTTGTGGCTCTCACTTGTGATCGGCATGATTTCATGGAGAATTGGATGTATCTTGTGGATTCACCGTATTTCGCCATTTCAGATGAGGGTGGCCAGTTTTCCCTAGACCAAGTTCCCCCCGGCCAATACGAATTGGTGGCTTGGCATCCAGAGTTGGGGACTCAAAAACAGACGGTGAATGTTACTGTCGATTCGAATCTAGAAGTGTCTTTTGAATTCAACCAATAGCTGGATGAATCTTCAGTATTTTACGCTTTGAACACTTTCCCTGTAGGGCACTACTTTTCAATCCCCTCCTTTGAAGGCATCCTCGTCAAATTCTGGAATAAGTGTTTCTTGCCCACCCAGACCTGCCTGAAATGACTTCCGGATATCTAGGACTTGAGTTAAGATTTTTGTTCCTTCTTCTGAGTCGCCAAACCGGTCTAAAAAATTATTGCAGAGTTGAAGTCCTGTTTGGAAATGCTGTGGCAGTGTTTCTTCGGTTACTTGCTGCCACGTGATATAAATTAGAAATTCCTGAAACGCTTGGGCTTTAGGTAACTGTTGGCCAATGGTTTGAAGTTGCTCAAAGGCATGCTTTGCCTCAAGTCCAGCATTAGAAGAAAAAGTATCCTCGGCTTCGACAATTTTATCCTTAAATTCATGCAATTCTTCGTATTGCAATGATCGAGCTAGGGCTTGCTGGGCTTCAATTGCCGGATCAAAATTCATGATAGGTCTTGGGTAGCAAATTTGAAAAAAAATCTCAATCCTTAAAAACCGAGAGGAAACGCCCTTGCCCCATAACTCTGATATAGCCTATATATGGGTAAGAATAGGCTATCCTGTCCCCCAGAATTAATTGATTTAAAAAGGAGCCAATATGGCGCTCGTCAAGCCGTTTCGTGCCCTAAGGCCTGACTCGAAATTTGCAGCTCAGGTGGCTGCCCCTCCTTACGATGTTGTGTCGTTGGGGGAAGCGCGTCAAATTGCAGAGGGCAATCCGAATTGTTTTCTTCGAATTGGGCGGGCCGAATTAGAACTTGCTGATGGGACCAATCCATATTCTGACGAAGTCTATGCGCATGGGGCTGCTAACTTACAGAGACTGATCAAAGAAGGCTGGTTGATTCAGGAATCGAAGCCGTTGTTTGGTGTGTATCGTCAACGATGGGGCAATCATAAACAGACAGGTCTTGTGGCACTGGCATCTATAGATGAATATGATCGGGGAATTATTAAAAAACACGAACTTACAAGGCCGATGAAAGAAAATGATCGAGTGCGAATTATCGAAGCTCACGAATCACAATCTGGTCCTGTTTTGCTTTTTTTTCATCGTACGGCGAGATTCCAGAATTGGCTTCGAGATATTATTAATACCAGACCGGACACACAGTTCATGGCTGAAGATGGAGTTGAACATACAGTGTGGAGTATGCGAGATCCTGATCTTATTCAACAGACTATGAGTGATTTTCAAACGGTTAAGGCATTGTATATTGCTGATGGGCATCATCGGTCGGCTGCAGCAAGTCGGGTGCGTGCGGCCCAGAGTCAAGTTAAGATTGATTCGGTTAATCGTCCTGCAGAAGGATTCTTAGTAGTTATTTTTCCGCATGACGAATTGCAGATTTTGCCTTATAACCGATTGGTACAGGATTTAAATGGGCATACACCACAACAGTTTTTAGAAACATTAGCGCTACGCTACGATTTGCAGTCTACCAGCCAGCCAGGTCAAGCACCGGAAGGTGGGTTTGATATGTATCTTGAAGGGCAATGGCAGCGGGCGACTCCAAGACCTTTAAAAGACCAACAAACTAGGTTAGAAAAGGATCCTGTGAGTGCCCTGGCGGTGTCGGTCCTAACGGAACGTGTACTGGATCCACTCTTAGGAATCAAAGATCAACGTTCAGATCCGAGAATTGATTTTGTGGGGGGGGTCCGCCCTCCAAAGGAATTAGAAGCCAAGGTTGATAGCGGAGAATGGGCTGTGGCGTTTTGGCTGTATCCGACAACTCTTGAAGAACTCATGGCAGTTTCCGACGCGGAGCAGATTATGCCACCTAAGAGTACATGGTTTGAGCCGAAACTAAGAGATGGTTTGTTCGTGCATATGTTACGAGATGCGTAACGATAGGCTAGTGGTTAGTCAGAATGCCAGTGAGTATTGTCGGGAGAAAATTCTGGACGCACAACGTGACTACTCCGTGCATGCTTCAATGGATTTTGGGGTTTCCCCAGTAGGGGGAAATGGTGTCTGGTTGTTTAATGAGTTTCTGCATTGAGGCGTTCTTTCTGAAAAATTCTTAAACTTCACAATTTTTTAAGCTCCGTATTCGCAAAAGTCAGAATGTGTTCTGCCTCTTCGATCATGCCGTCAGTTATATTCATGCCGAGTGCTAGATCATCGTCATCCAAAATATCTACTAATCCTCGTTCCTGAAGTGCGTTGACATCCCAAAATAAAATTCCCACATTTTGTTTTTCTCCGTTAATTATGGCCGTAGCTGTGATGTTATCTCCATTTTCGGTGGGGGTTGTGACGAATGAAGGCTTTATGCCGACTTCTTTGGTTTGTTGAAGAAATTCCGCAAACATTTTTATCCGTTTAAGACTTGTCGCATCAAGATTCATAACTAACTATTTCCTTCTTAAATTCGGATTCGTTTCGCATGAAACTGTACCCCAAAATTAAGGATACGTTGAATGAGATTTTTATAGGAAAGGCTAGTGCGACCAGCGGATTCAGCTAAATCTTCGTCATGGGCCAGTTGGCAATTTGGGTTAGCCTCTAGGACATATATTTTGTTTTGATCATTTTCATCAAGGCGAAAATCGATTCGAGCATAGCCAGAGAGAGCCAGGTGACGATACACCCGCTTGGCAATTTTTTTGATTTTTTGCTGGAGCTCTGGTGAGAGTCTTTCAGCCTCCTGTGAACGAATGCGATATTTCTTTTGATACTTGTCGCTCCATTTGACTCTGGCAGTAGCAATTTTTTTTGCGTCATCCGGCATGTTATCCAAGACAAGTTCCCAAATCGGAAGAACCTGGAGCCGTGTATTACCTAGCACTCCGACATACAGTTCGCGACCTTCAATATAGCGTTCGACTAACGCGGGAGTTCCCACTGACTCACTATTGTGAATAAAATCAACCCGTTCGCGTAACTTTTCATCATCTTCTACAATGGACGCCTGAGAGATGCCGAGCGAAGCTTCTTCGGTCATGGACTTTACAATCAAAGGGAATGTTAAATGTTTAGGCCTTTTGACAACTCTTCCTTTTGGAACGATTAGAAAGTCTGGCACATAGATGCGATGATAAGATAGAATTTTCTTTGTCCACCCTTTATCTCGGGCTAACATAAGGCCTCGTGGATTGCAGCCGGTATAGGGTAGGCCGAGTAATTCTAAATAAGAGACCACGTTTTGATCGTATGTTCCTTGGCTTGCGAATTCCTCTAATAAGTTAAAGGCAATATCAGGTTGCCAGGATGCTATAGCATCACGAATGACCCCTAAATCATTGTAGACACCAACTGGGAACACTTCGTGCCCCAGAGTTTTTAAAGTTTTCATTACATCGTATTCTGTCCGCCAATTAACCGTCGCTAGGTCATGGTCTTTCACATTTTCTGGCGGTACTAAATCAATATGCATGAGAGCCAGAATGCGCAGCTTTTTCACAGGGCTACTCGATGATGGCCATCGTTTAAATAGTTCATGGTCTGAACCGTAAGTAAAACCATAAAATCAAGTTTTGTTTGTTCCTCATTGCCGACGAGTCTCAATTTATGCTTCCGGCAATAGGTAATCATCTCCTTAAACACTTGATCTATAGTATATTGATATTCGCCAGTCCAATAGGAAATTTTCTTTCTGACACTCTTTCGTATTTTCAATAAATATTTATCTGCCTTAATGTTGTGATTGTAGTCAGGATGGTCGGAAAATAATCGACGCAAATCCTGTTCATAAAAATCAGGGTAGTCGAGTCCGTGGAGGTCTCTTTTTTCGTGATAATGCTTTCGAAGGGTTTTCTGGATGCGGGCAATGGGCTCAACACGCTTTTTGTTGTCGATTGGCTGAGGCTTGCTAGCCAAATTCTTGATCAATTCATCAATACATCTTAGTTTTCGAAATGCGGGCCAGCCTGCATAACGTTCCTTCCAATTAGAATCCGGGTCGAGCCAGACGGCAAAGGTTTCTGCAAAGTCTTCGTCGGGATGACTCTGGGCATACCACATGTCCAAATGCACGACATAGCTTTTACTATAGGGTTTTGGTGTGTACCATTCTGGATAAGGTTTGGAGGATTTGCCAAATAGTTTTTGTCGTTGACGAAGTCTACGCAATTGAAAGGCATTTTCAATGGCATGCCCTGTTTCATGTCGAAGAATACGCATGCACCATTCAGCTGTGCCTCCTTCGACCTCAAGCATTTGATTCAGTTCCAGCTTTTGTAAGCGCGTATGTGCCATATAAAATGGCAAGGCAATGCCGGGCACGCCGTCAGGTGTAAACCAATCATCACTCAGCCAGAAATGGGGACGAAATTTGATCCCCCGTTCCTTTAACTCCCGGTACAACTTCCGAATGTAGGGGGCAACGGGACTAGAAGGAATTCTGATCTCTAGATCACAAATCTTAAGGTCTAGGATTTGCTCATCTGTCCAATCAATCCATTGTAATTTTTTGTTTCCCATAAAGTGTAAAAAACATACTCGTAAAAATTAAAAAAGTATATTCTAAGCGCTTGAGGCTACAACAATTTTGGGGTTGGAAACTTATTTTAATCTGGCACATTTAAAGGATTGTTTTCTAAAGCCTTCCTTTAAAATAAAAAGGTTGGCATATGAAACGCTAAGTCTACTCCGCTATTTAGCTAGATCAAATAAGGTCATAGATATTAAATTGAAAACAGCAAAAATACGGTTTAGGTTGGTTTCTCGCCCACCTGAACTAGTGTAGGTGGACATTGAGTAGCTAAGTTAGTATAAAAGTCTTTGCCTTCGTGGTTGATGACGATGAAGGCGGGAAAATTTTCGACTTCAATTTTCCAGATGGCTTCCATCCCAAGCTCTTCATATTCTAGGACCTCGACTTTTTTAATACTGTGTTCAGCTAATCTAGCGGCTGGCCCTCCTATTGATCCGAGATAAAACCCGCCGTATTTACCACAGGCTTTGATAACTTCTTTGGATCGGTTGCCTTTAGCTAGCATGATCATACTTCCGCCAGCGGCTTGAAATTGACCCACATAAGGGTCCATGCGTCCAGCTGTGGTGGGGCCGAAGGAGCCCGAGGCATGGCCCTCGGGGCGCTTGGCCGGTCCGGCATAGTAGACAGCATGGTCTTTGATGTACTGAGGAAGGCCTTCCCCTGCGTCCAGTCGTTCTTTGAGTTTCGCATGGGCTATGTCTCGTGCAACTACCAAAGGGCCGGTGAGTGAGAGTCTTGTGGCTATGGGATGTTTTCGGAGTTCCGCAAGAATTTTCGACATGGGTTGATTGAGATCGACCCTGATCACCTCTCCATCGAGATCCTTTTCCGAAACTTCTGGTAAGTACTTTGCGGGGTTCGTCTCGAGTTGTTCGAGAAATACACCGTCTTTAGTGATCTTTCCGAGGATTTGTCGGTCGGCTGAGCATGATACACCTAAACCAACTGGGCATGATGCACCGTGACGTGGTAAACGAATTACGCGTACATCGTGGGCAAAGTATTTTCCTCCAAATTGTGCGCCGATCCCGGTTTCCGTGCAGAGTCGTAGGATCTCTTTTTCTAGTCCAAGGTCTCGGAATGCACGGCCTTGGTTATTCCCTGAAACTGGCAAGTCATCGAGGAAATGGCAACTTGCTAGTTTCACCGTTTTTAATGTGAATTCCGAGGACATGCCGCCGATCACCAGTGCTAAATGATAGGGTGGGCATGCCGATGTGCCAAGGGTTCGAATTTTTTCTGCTACGAAGTCCAATAGGGACTTTGGATGTAACAAGGCCCTAGTTTCTTGGTATAGAAATGTTTTATTCGCTGAACCGCCACCCTTGGCGATAAATAAAAACTTATACTCATTTCCTGCTTCGGCATACAGCTCGATTTGGGCTGGGAGATTGGTTCCCGTATTTTTTTCGGTATACATATCGATTGGGGCCATCTGCGAGTAACGTAGGTTTCGTTGTTCATATGCTTCGTAAATCCCTCGAGAAAGAACTTCCGAATCGTTTTCTGTTGTAAAAACTTGTTGTCCTTTATACCCAATGGCTATTGCGGTGCCGGTATCTTGGCAGCCTGGCAGTACCCGTCCTGCGGCAATGTTGGCATTTTTAAGCAGTTCCAAAGCCACGAAGCGGTCATTATCCGAGGCTTCGGGATCGTTTAGAATTTTGCCTAATTGTTTGAGATGGCTTGGGCGGAGCAAATGCGCGATGTCGTCCATGGCTTCGCGAGCCAGAAGGGTGAGGGCTTCAGGCTGGACTTTTAATATTTCCTTGTCTTCGAATGTGGTCGTGCTGACATATTCGGATGTCAGTTTACGGTAGGGGGTTTTGTCTTTTCCGTGTTCAAAGATTTCTTGGTATTGAAATTTCGCCATTCTCTACTCCTCACGTATTTATCTTTGACTATTTCTAGGTTGCCATAGGCATTCTTGCTATAGACTAAAAACTGTCTGATATTGCCATACTTTGCTGCAAGATTGCACCCTAAGGCTATTTGGGAAAGATGTAGAAGACATAACCTCCAATTTTGGTATACTAATGGGCGAAGGTCTGCTTTTATCAAAAAGACAAATTTTCCAAGGAAGTAAAAGTGGATCTGTGTTTCGATTATAGAATGAACAAAGTAAAGGCCAACCTATTAAACAAACAATTAAAACCTAATTATTTTAGCTCTATGAATCCTTCAGCTCTTTCAGTTCCCTCGCCTCCAGATCCCATTTTGATAGCAACTACCTTACGTACACGTTTAGAGTCTCCTTCCGAACTTGTTAGGATGGTGTCCTTGACTGGAGATGCTTCGAATCGTCGGTATTTTCGGTTATACCTGAAAAGTGGACTGTCTGCTTCGTTGATCTTAATGCAGTTGGCTAACCCCGAGGGATTCAAGGCCTCTGAAGAGGCGGTGAGTGGGGCTACATTTGAGGTGACTGAACTTCCATTTTTGAATGTGTTACGGCCCTTGGCCAAGGCGGGTATCTCCGTTCCTAAGCTTTATTATTTTGATGATGTGGCTGGCCTACTGTATTTGGAAGATTTTGGGGATATGACGTTGTTTCATGCATGCCAAGAAGGTGGAGAGCAGGCTATTCGAAAATGGTACCCGCGAGCTATTGACGCGCTTGTTCAGATCCACCTGCGCCTGAAGTCACAAGCCAGCGAGCGGTGTATCGCATTTTCGCGATCGTTTGATATGCCTTTGTTTATGTGGGAGTTTGAGCACTTTTTGGAGTATGGTATTGGGGCTAGGCAAAGCGGGAAACTTATGCGCGTGGACCATGAAAAAGATATTCGGAATGCGTTCAGCACTATTGCCAAGTTTTTGGCTAGCCAACCCACAGTATTTACCCACCGGGATTACCATTCTCGAAACTTAATGGTTGATGGTGATCGTCTCGGACTAATTGATTTTCAAGATGCCCTGATGGGTCCGACGACATATGATCTCGCATCGTTGTTGCGTGATTCTTATATCTCGTTAGATGAAACATTTGTTGAAGCCATGATTGACCGATATTGTGAAGGCATGTGTAGTGAGCTAGATAGGGAGACTCAGGAACGTATGTTATTAACAGACCGTCCAGCATTTCGTCGATTATTTGACTTCACGAGTATTCAGCGAAGTCTCAAGGCAGCTGGCCGATTTGTATACATTGGTCAGGTTAAGGAAAATCCTAAGTTTCTTGTAGATATTCCCCGGGCACTCGGATATGTGCGCCGAAATTTCGAGACCTATCCTGAACTGGAATCGCTTCGCGCAGCATTGATGCCCTACGTGCCCGATTGGCAATGAAGAGGTCTTTGTGAAAGCCATGGTTCTGACGGCCGGCCTCGGAACTCGGCTGCGCCCTTTGACGGATTTTGTTCCCAAACCCCTTCTGCCATTGGGTCCCTATCCCTTACTCGTTTGGAATATATTGCTGTTGCGAAAACATGGTATCACGCATGTGATGATGAATCTTCATTATCTAGGTGAACAGATTCAAAAGGTTATTGGGGATGGGAGCCAGTGGGGCATGCAAATTTCCTTTTCCAACGAGCCGGTATTACTAGGGACGGGTGGCGGGATTAAGGGAGTTGAATCATTTTTTGATGGCGAATCGTTTCTTGTGGTTAATGGGGATACCATTTTTGATTTGGATTTGTCGGCAGTGGTTACACATCACAGTCAAGCTGATGCAATTGCCACTATGGTTCTTCGCGAAGATTCTAATGTGGACCAGTGGGGCGTTGTTGAAACGAATGCTGCTGGCCACGTCATGACAATTAATGGTAAGGGGAGGCCAAGTGATGGCTACAGCTATTCTCTTGCACGACGGATGTTTGCTGGCATTCACGTGATCGATCCTCGCCTCTTGCGCCATGTTCCCCAGGGCATTTCATCCTCCATTATTGATGCCTATGTTCATTGGCTTGAACGCGGAGCTATGGTATCCAGCTATCCTTTATTTGGGTATTGGTCTGACGTTGGGACACCAACCCGTTATGCCCAAGTTCAGCGGGACTTTGAATCAGGAATCCTTCATCTCCCAGAATAAAATTTTATTGCCTTTGCTTGTCTATTAACGGATCTGTTTAGGGATTTTCTGCCTCAAAATCCCGAACCTCCCTATTTTTTAGTTAGATTAATACAACGTGTGTTGAAAAAATGCATCAGCCTGGCAGGGGTGTAGGCAAGATTCTCTTGCCTGTAGTGCGAGCGGGGCTCGGATCTCGTGACACTCGTTTGAAATGTTCAGGACAATCTGATGGGAGTTTTCCCACTTCGCATTATAACGTCCATATTTCCCCATGTATGGCTGTTTTAACGCCACGGATTATAAGGCGTAGGCTAGGTTTTCTGTTGTTTATGGACAGAAATATGTAGTTATTTGCCTATTTCTTATTCCTTCAAAATCCAGCATTAATAGAAAATGGTCCAGATCTTGCATAAGTTCCTATTATCTGGACTTAGCTGGCATCAGTGGTATCAGGATGCCGTGAACGACTCGTGCAAGGAAGGGTCAATTTTCAAATGAGAGGTATGCTTATGAAGTTGTCTATGAAACCCATTGGTATCATTCTGATGAGTATTGGTTTGCTCTCGCTTACATCAGGTTGTGGGAAGAAGTTGATAAGTGGCTCATCAGAGTCAGAAGGTCGGGCTTCTGTGAATCCCGTGGTACTGACAGAAAAAATGTCAGCGTCTCAGCCATTGTCACCTATTGATGAAGTTCGGTTGAGTCAAGAAAATGCCCTTGGTGTTGGTAGGTCTGCGAAGGGAAGCCAAGCTAGGCACCAAAACTCAATTTTTCGGGGAAGAACTGATTCTGAGGTTGGTGATCCTGCAGCGGACTTGAATAAAGACTTAGGGTCTCAGGCTAAGTTGACGACACCAGGGCAGGAAGTAGGCGATGTTTCCAGTCAGAAACCCCATCGAAAAGGCGTTACATTTTCGAATGGACTCCAAGATATCTATTTCCAATTTGATAGTTGGCGACTTACTGAAAAATCCAGACGCGCTCTCGAAGCCAATGCAAAATGGTTCAAGGCTCATCCCCATGAACGTATAACTATTGAAGGGCATTGTGATGCACGAGGAACGCAAGCCTACAATTATGTGTTAGGGGAAAAGCGAGCCACGATGGTTCAGCAGTATTTAGGGTTTCTTGGGGTGTCTCATCGCCAACTTGGCGTAACATCATTTGGAAAAGACAAGCCCAAGTGTCACATATATTCCGAAAAGTGTTTTCAAGAAAACCGTCGTGCCCATTTCGGCTCGGATTTAAATTTGGCCTCACAGTAACGCTATAAGTTCTTGCTTATGAAGTATTTTTGTCTAATCAGGGAACAAGACTCATTTTCTAAATATAGGTGCGTAATTAGTGTATTAAAAAACGAGGGAGGCTTTTATGTCTAACAGCAGCGTGCTAGCAGAAAAGGTGTATGGAACGTTGGTTGCAAGGCAAGACAAGCAACAAATGGCGGGCATTCAAGATGCAACGAAATCAGTATTTCGGGGGGGCGAGCATTCTTCCAGTTATTCCTATTTCACAGGGCTCGCCGAGCCCGCGTTTATTCGACGATCAACTTGCTCCGACACTAACTGTGGAGCGATGACGGCGGGTTGTATTTTTCTCTAAATTTATCAACTAACTCAGGTTTGCCAAAGTTTTTCGTTCTTAATGGAATTAATGGCCTAGAATGCTTTTTATCCTACGGTCAATCTTTCCGGCTCTCTCCTGCCGATTCATAAGTTTCAATAAATTTGAATATTCCTCCAAAATCGGGAGAAGATTTGTGTGCTCTAGCCCAAAAGTCTTTTCTTGGATCTTTAGAGCTTGCTTGATTAGAGATTCTGCTTTTGTATATTCCTGTTTACTTGCGTAGATTTTAGTTAGGCTCGTGAGGCCTTTCGCCATTTCTGGGTGTTCGGCACCAACGGATTTAGCCCAAATGGGTAGAGCCCTCCAGAAATACGGCTCCGCTTTCTCAAATTCTTGTTGTCTACGATAGATTTCTCCCAAGTTATACAACACGGTAGCGAAACGTTGATCAGATTCTCCCCACATTTTTGCTTGAGGTAGGGCGCCAAGTAATAGGTCTTCTGCATGGGCATATTCATGACGTTTGATGGCTTCCTCTACCTCTGTCATAGATTTGTCCCATGGTGATTCATTAGTACATCCAAATCCTGCCACGGTAAGTAGCCAAAATAAGAATAAGACTAATTGTTTAATCATAGACGCTGTATAGTCAAAAATTCCTGAAGCTTCAACTCCTGGCCGATAACTCGAACAAGGGGTTTTGGGCATTCCACCTTTTCCCTGGACATTTCTCTGAGTCCATTGTAGCCTTAAACTGTCCTCTTATTTGAATGATATCTCATTGAAAATACGGGTAAATTTCAAATCCGAAGAAACTGGCTGATGAGCATTATCTCGCAAATCGAGAAATTTCTACGTCGGGACCTATGGCTGCCTGATTTAGAAACCCTTCGAGGATGGGCGGCATTTTATACGCGCATGCTTCGTCTAGTTGTGGTAGCGATCTCAGACTTTCGCGATGGAGCCTTGAGTATTCGAGCCACGAGTCTCGTCTCCACAACTCTTTTGTCTTTAGTTCCTTTTTTAGCTATTACTTTTTCGGTCCTGAAAGCATTCGGAGTGCATCAACAAATTGAACCAATTCTGGCACAAGGCCTGGAACCATTAGGAGAAAAAGGGGCTGAAATATCCGCTCGGATCATTGAATTTGTCAACAATATTGGGGTAGGGAAATTAGGGGCATTGGGTGTGCTAGGTTTGTTTTATACAACATATTCACTCATTGATAAAATTGAAGAGGCTCTCAACCATATTTGGAGAGTTCGTCATTCTCGTACATTGGCCAGAAAGTTCACGGACTATTTGAGCGTCGTTTTAGTTGGGCCAGTGTTAGTGTTCACAGCGTTTGCGACAACCGCTTCCGCCCAAAGTCATTGGCTGGTCCAGTATATCTTACAGATTGAGCCTTTGGGAGCCGCCGTGATGTGGGCCGCGGCTCTTATGCCTTTTTTCCTTATTTGCATTGGGTTCACTTTTTTATACAAATTTGTGCCGCACACTATTGTTAATGTTTCTTCAGCTCTCGTTGGAGGTGTGGCTGCTGGAATTTTGTGGCAGATAGCTGGGATGCTTTTTGCTTCTTTCGTGACCGGTTTTGCCGCTAAACAAAATGCCATTTATTCGAGCTTCGCCATACTCGTTTTGTTCCTAGTTTGGGTTTATTTGGGGTAGCTTATTGTATTGGTTGGGGCGCAAGTCGCCTATTATCACCAACATCCGACAGCCTATTTGACCAGGCTCCGATGGAAGCAGAATACTGCAGCCTTTAGAGAATATTTGGCATTAACGATCCTTGTCCATATGACTCGGCGATATTTGTCCCAAGAACCACCGTATGAAGAGGAGGATTTAGCAGTCAAAATCGGTGTGCCGCTATCTGCCTTGCAAGATGTCATGGACGATTTCATCGAACATTCCCTTGTGTATAGAACCGTCGAACCTAACGGGCTTACTTTGGGGCAACCGCCTGAGAATCTGGGTGTTTTAGAAGTTTTACAGTTGGTATGTCATAAGGAATACCCTCCTAGAGAGTCTTACCAAAAAACCGGCGATCCGGTAGGCTCCATTTTACGAAAGCGCGACCAGGCGATTAGTGAATCCTTGGATGGAGTAACTCTGAAGATGATTGCAGAAGAAGAACCTGCCTCTTTCACCATTCTCGATCCCCCTTCTTTACTAATGGATAGAGAAGTATCTTAACGATTTCGGTGTGCTACAGTTGTTTGTAGGTATGCTCTTGGTTCTATCGAAGCAATGCTTTCCCCTTTCATTGAATATCCATTCTATTGTGGTGTAAAAGATCTTCATATATTTTTAAAAAATGGTTTATTGGTTATTCTAATGTTTATGGAAAAAAATTGGAACCGTAAATTATCGTTATTAAACAAAACTCCCCACATGGAATTCTCATGAGTGAAGATAAAAAAATTCGTGTTGGTCTTGTTCAGATGACTTGTGTTTCTGATCCAATGAAAAATCTTGAGCATGCTGTTGAAAAAATCACCCAGGCCTCACGAGACGGCGCTACCTTGATTTGCTTGCCTGAATTATTTCGGTCTCAATACTTTTGTCAAAAAGAGGATGCGTTGTTTTTTGATTTAGCTGAGCCAATTCCAGGGCACTTGACTCAGGTATTGGGTCAAGTGGCTAAACAGCATAATGTGGTTATCATTGTTCCAATATTCGAACGACGTACGTCAGGAATCTACCACAATTCGGTTGTAGTACTGGATAGTGATGGCTCAATTGCTGGTCTATATCGAAAAATGCATATTCCAGATGATCCTGCCTACTATGAAAAGTTCTATTTCACTCCTGGTGATAAGGGCTTTCAGGCTATCGAAACAAGTATTGGGAAAGTGGGAACCCTTATTTGTTGGGATCAGTGGTATCCAGAAGCTGCTCGGCTGACCGCCTTGCAAGGTGCTGAAATGTTATTTTATCCCACAGCGATTGGCTGGCATCCTTCAGAAGAAGCGCAAGAAGGGCAATCTCAGCGTGCTGCCTGGCAGACGATTCAACGTAGCCACGCTATTGCAAATGGAGTATTTGTTATATCTGTGAATCGTGTTGGCCATGAAAAGATAGTGGAAGGTGAAGACGGTATCAAATTCTGGGGAAGTTCATTTATTTGTGATCCATTGGGTGTTGTTCTTTCAGAGGCTTCTATTGATGAAGAAGAAGTTTTGGTTTCTGAAATTGATCTGCGTCTGGTTGAAGAGGTTCGGCAGAACTGGCCGTTTCTCCGAGACCGGCGGATTGATGCATATGATGGCCTGACCAAACGGTTTTTAGATGAAGGCTATTATCGTGAATTCTAATTCGGCTAAGAACCAACCGGAAATTTACTCTGAACGCAATCTCTTTCGAATGCCTGCTGAATGGGAGCCGCACGAGGCCACCTGGCTAGGGTGGCCTCATAATGCTTCGGATTGGCTAGGCAAACTTTCAGCTATTCACTGGGTATATACAGAGATAGTCAGGAAATTAATCGTAGGGGAACAAGTCTGGATTTTGGTGAATTCAAAACCTCATGAAGATCTGGCAAAGCGTTTTTTGTTCAGAGCTGGAGTGAACACTAAGGATGTTCGATTTTTTCAAATACCAACTAACCGTAGTTGGACCCGTGACTTTGGTCCGATTGTTGTTAAAAATAGTTTGCCGCAACTACATCGGGTCGTTGCTCAGTTTGGTTTTAACGCATGGGCTCGGTATTCAGATTGGAAAAAAGATAATCAGGTTCCGGTTCGGTTAGCGAAACGATTGAATTACCCAATAATCCCTGTAGTTGTTAATGGACGCAAAGTAGTGCTTGAAGGGGGAAGCATCGATATTAACGGTGCTGGAACATTGTTGACCACTGAAGAATGTCTGTTGGATTCATGTAGTCAGGTGCGCAATCCAGGCATGAAGGCTGAGGATTATGAGACAATATTTGGAAAATTCCTAGGTGTAAACAATGCAGTATGGCTTAACGAGGGCATAGCGGGTGATGATACCCATGGCCATGTTGATGACTTTTGTCGCTTTGTCGACGCTAAGCGAGTGGTGCTTTGCCAGGAACGAAATGGTCACGATGAAAATCATCGACCATTAACGGAGAATAGAGAGCGTCTTGATAGTGCAAGATTGGAAGATGGGTCAAAAATTGAAGTGATCCCTTTGCCCATGCCCAATCCTTTATATTTTGATGGGCGTCGATTGCCAGCAAGCTACGCGAATTTTTACATTGGCAATGCCGCGGTATTAGTGCCCACCTTCAATGATCCCAATGACCGCGTGGCATTAGGTATTTTAGGTGAACTCTTTCAGGATCGTCCTGTTATCGGAATTCATGCTGTTGATTTGGTTTGGGGATTTGGAACTATTCATTGCATGACACAGCAACTTCCAGCCATTCTCGTGTCTTAACCCTTCTGTTAGTATTTAAGTTTTTTACTTTACCTTCTTGGTAGCGATCTAGAGACCATTCCTGACTATTATTTCATAGATGAGCGCGACGCTATTGAATAGGTAGATAGCTGCAATGAAGGTTTGCTGGCATCGCTACCATTAAAGATAGTAATTGTCCTATGTCTTGACACCATAGGCAAAAATAGCGATCCTGCAAATTCCAAAGTTGGTCATGTCTTTATTCTAAAAAAGTAATGGATCAGGGTTAAAATGGTAAAAATGAAGCCTGGATTTGCAGTAGATATTGATAACGTGTTGGCCATGGCAGAAGAAGAAGTGCAGCGGATTTATCGTGAGTTGACCGGAGAGGTTTGGCCTCGTGAGTTATATGCTAGTGCAGGTGGGTTGGATCGTAGTGATATGGACCGCGAGCTTATCAAGGAAATCTTTGATTATTTCCATGATCAAAGTATTCCTTGTCTTTCGGTCATGCCTGGCGCCCGTTCAGCATTAGCCGTTCTTCAACAGCAGTTCCGAATTGTTATTATCACCGCGAGGCGCCCCAGTGCGCGATCGCAGACCTTGGATTGGTTGCATGTTCATGGCTTGCCATTCGATGAACTACATTTAACTGATGAAAAAACCGGTGTGGCGGATAATTTAGTTTTTGCGGTTGATGATCACCCTGATCATGTTCAAGGCTATGTGAAGCAAGGTATCCAGGTTTTTATTATGGATCAACCGTGGAACCAGTGTTTTTCTGCCAGCGGAGTGACCCGGGTTACTAACTGGAAGCAACTACTGAAAAATATCCATTAAAATTTAGGATAGCAGCGTTACCGAGTAATAATTTCCAGGTGAGAGACCTATCTGTTTTCCCTATTTAAGTAAAATGCTATGTCTAAAATTGAGAAGATATACTTCCCGCATTGTGGATTAATTAAACTCTTAATCCAGTCCAAGCGAGATATCCGATCACATGAACAGTATGGTGATCTGGATGATGAGTCGAATGAATGGTTTTATTGGAATCGGGTATGGGTATCGGAAGTGGCGTTATCGGATTATCTTATTCAAGAATATTCTCCCAATGGTTTATTCAATAAAACTATTTTAGAGTTGGGGTGTGGAACTGGCCTAGCTGGTTTAGTCTGCGCAAAATTGGGTGGGGTGCCTACCTTTTCTGACAAAGTTCCAATGGTTATGGAATCCATAAAAGAAAGCTGTCGTCTCAACGGCATATCTACATACCACACACAAGTCCTGGATTGGTCGAATCCCAAAGACTTTGGCAAATCCTTTGATCTAGTATTGGGCAGTGAAATTTTTTATGACAGTTCGTTTCTTGGTGATATCTGTCAACTCTTGAGGAGGAAACTATTGCTTGAAGGGAGTACAGGGCTATTTTGCGATCCTGGCCGGTTAGGCCTTAAGGCCTTGGAGTCATGCTTTCTTGAGTATTTTAGTGTTTCGGTAAAAGATCTGGTAATTGAGTGGCCAAGGCACTCACGCAAGAAAAGCAAAACTCATTCTATGTTCTTGTATCAACTGACCAAGCGCTCCTTTTTCCCTTAATCACATTATGGGGACAAAGCATTTTTCTCATGTCACGAGTTGGGTAGGGGTATGCTAGCGTAAGGTTGATCTATAAAAGTCAGTTCTTAGATAAAGCGTTTTACTTACTTAACGCGAAAAATGTTTTGGGCATCTTGCGTTTTTTGTTGTTTTAACGCCCGATAAATTTGAGAACCATCAGCTAATTGCATCCGAACATTGTGTGGCGTTACTTTTGCGCAATCTCCTGAGGCGGTTTTCTCGAAAGATGCTAACCGGGTAATCGAAGTATCTTTTCGTTGAATGCGCAGTGTTGTCGAAACGCAGGAACCAGTTTTTGCTGGTTGCGTGACAATAGTGGATTCATCCCATGATTTGATTTCATAAATGTTCGTATAACTTAACAAAGTTGGCGTGTAACCAGGTGCTAATTTGGCCGTAGAAACCGAGCACAGGTTCCATTTCTTGTGGCAAGAAATTTGTGATGTTTGTAAAGCTTCTGCGACTGGGAGATTTTCTAAAGCCCATGTTCCGTGTGCAGATACCACTTCATCCCACTGTTTGTCATTAAAGCTGAATTTTGGGATGAAGGGAATCATTTGCTCTAAGGTGCTGTTGTCATCAGTGAGATGTTGTAAGGTTTCCTTATTTATGTTGCCAGTTTGAGTAATGCCCACGTTTTTTTGATAGGCTTTTAATGCATCTTGTGTTGTTTTGTCGAACTCGCCCGTAAAGGGACCAATCCCATATCCAAACCTTCCTAGGTAAATCTGGGTGCCCAAAACCAGCAATCTATATTCTTCTGGGGTTAGTTTATTCAATTCTTTTTCTTCTTTTGTTTGTTGATGAGTTTTTTGTGGAGAGTTTGGCTTGGTGATTCTTGTTGGGTCCGAATCAGGTCGCTTTGATGATTGGGCGAAGATAGTTGTTGATAAACTGCAAAGAAAAACCGCACTCACAAGTATATGATTCCATTGCATGGACACTATCCTCCTTTAGGAAAGCAAAGGTTGCCTATAGCTAACGAATACGGTTGCTTAGGTACGTCAAATTAGCAAAATTCTTCAATGACAAAATAGTTCGGAGCTTATATCGCTCGAGGGAATCGAGAAGCAATATAGGGTTAAACATGTTGTGGTAGAGAACGAGGGAGATAAAAAATATTTTATTATAACTATAAGATGAGAAATTATTAGATTTCGATAGCTCCTCCATGTAGATCCGTATCTACATCTTTCAACTCCAATTTATTTCCCACATGCCAGTGTTCAGAAGTCACTTCCGAAACCATACCCCCTGGCAAATAAAACTTTGCCTGGGGAATCGAGACCTCAGTTTGACTCTCTTTTTTTACCGCAAGAATAACTCCTTTTAAAGTCTTGTCCACGAGTAAGGCTTTATCTCCATCGACTTTAAGCTCAAATCGGTCTTGGGAATTCGAGGCCCAAGTATTGTGTTCGAGTTTGGCGACCTGCGTGCCTGTGGGATTATATAAATCCATTGACAAGAGCAAAGCTCCATCATCGGAAATTGTCACTTGAATCAAGTTCTGGCCTTCAGCCAGAAATATACCGTTGGTGTTTCGTAAATGATTCGAGCCGATGGAAATGTCCATAGAAACCCTTTCTTAGTTTATAACCGGTGATGCGAGCCAGGAAATGGCTTCCAGTTATTTATCCAAGAAAATGCACCATACCGAACCAAAACCGAGCCGGTCAACCACATGACAAATATGCAATGGTGCTGAAGGTTGATGTATTGACATTCCCTTGCACAAGGAAAAATGAATATTTAGATAATTTCGTGGTTAAATTGCAATTTGGATTGATTAATAACGTTTACGAGTTAAGAAGAAATCAAAGAAGTTATTTGCCGATACTTTATTCATGGATGTCTACTTTAATCTTGTGGCCAATGTAAGAAATACTGTACTCCATCAATCTGTATCACTGGCATGATCATGCCTGACTCTACTCCATCATGTGAGAAAGTATAAATAATAGATTCCCATGGTATCAGTTTCCCAGTAAAGAGAACGCGAATTTCTGTGGCAAGGCCTTGGTCAATCCGATTTTGAATGGCTTGAAGAAGGCGTGGGGATGGTTTAGAAACCATTTCATTAGGAAAGCCAATGGGTTTAAATCGTACAATGCCCCAGGTTGTTTGGGTGGGATTTGGGCCAATAACTACCTTATATCCTTGATGCTTGCCATCAAATTCTCGAAGAATTCCGTCCCAAAAAAAAGCGAGACGTTGATTCAGTAATGGGTGTTCTTCACGGAGTTCATCCCGTTGGCGATTCAGTGCGAATAATCTTGCCCCATGTTCTTGGCCTGGTGGATCGTGCATTTGATTCCAATTCGGTGGAACATTTTCAAGTTCTCTGAGAAAAGCTTCTTGTTCTTCAGCTGTGAGTAGGGGGCGAATGGATTTTTCTTTGAGAAGCAAATCAATTTTTGAGTTCTGCAAATAGCTTAGAGGCTTAATGCCAGAGAGTAGTTCCGAGGAAGTCGTCATGGACGGTGAGAGAAAAATGAAAGCTATAAAGAAGCAAAAAATCCTATAGCAAGTTAGGTGTAAGTAATGGGTGTCGTTCATGAATAAAGGCCTCGAATGAGTGCTCTTTGATGCGCGTAATCGCGCGTCCAAATTCGATAGAAGACCATCAAAAAAGAATAATTTGTATCTGTGGAGAATAGCTCTCAATGTGTCTATTTTTTAAAAAATGAAGTTGCCATATTGGGGCTTATAAAAATTCAATTGATCCTATTTGTTTGGTGCACCGGCGCCATACCGTTTCAGCAGATATTCTAAAACCAGAGGCGCTTTTTGTACTAAAAGCAAGCGCGCTTTTGGATTGTGACATTGTCCGGCCAAAATCCAACCAAATGCTTTTTCATGGTCGCCTTTGTGAAAGGCATTGATGGCGTTCACCAAACAATCACGGCCTGAAACTCGTCCACGAAGAATTTTAGGCGGCCCAGCCTTTACTATAAAATTTTTGCACCCTCCGCCGGCTGAAGGCTTGGTATTATTCCACATCCAATCTACTTCATCTTGGTAGGCTAAGACTATTAAAGGACTGCCAAGGGTGATTGTTAGTACAACTAACAACAGAGCAACAAGGTGATTTGTTGTCATAGCGTGCTTCTTTTCTTAACTAAAGGGTTCTTGTTTTTTGGCCCGAATTGTAGATCGCAGTTCAGGCTATTCTTCATCAGGTTCGAGGCCGATCGAATTCGCAGAATTAAAAGAAGCTAATAGGCTGCTCTTTGTTAGGTATTTTGGAGGCAGCTCAAGCTGCATTGGTGGATGGCGAATAAAAATTATGAAGATTGTTATAAAGAAGTTAGCAAGAATGTCAATGGGTTTGGTAGAATAAGGGGCTGCCTTTTTTGAGGGGCTGCGAAATAACAACAGGGCAGGAATTTTTTAATTTCTTTCTTGTGGAGTAAAATTTGATGGAGTCTCGAATGTTTGTTTTTTTTGACTTTCTTGTAATACGAATAGCTATGCTAGTTTTTCTATTGGCTACGATATTGCCGGTATTAGCCAATGCAGAGGAAAATGTTCTTGATACTGTGAGAGCTGGGAAGCAAATTTCTTTTGAGTTTATTTTGACATTGGAGGACGAAATAGTAATTAACACTAATGTCGGTGGGGAGCCGTTGACATATATTCACGGATTGCAACAAATCATGCCTGGCCTAGAAAATGGTTTAAAAGGTATGAAAGTCGGGGAGGCGAAAAAGATTATCGTGCAGCCAGAAGACGGTTATGGCTTGATCGATGAACATGCCTATATGGAAGCTGAGAAGGCAAACATTCCTCCTGAGGTCTTAAATGTTGGTGCGGTTGTTGAAAGGCGAGATAGTACCGGGCATCCTATTTACCCACGCATAAAGGAAATTGGTGAAGATGAAGTGATTCTTGACTACAACCACCCTCTTGCTGGAATGGTTCTTTATTTTGATGTAAAGATTCTAGATATTCGCAAACCAGATACTACCTAAAATCGGCATAGAAAGCCCCCTGCCCCTGCGCATTGAGTGTGGCGAAAAACCTTATGAAAAACCATTCTGTGCTCCAAGAACGTCTTCAAGCCAAGTTACCTTCCAGTTTGGGATTGTATATACATATTCCGTTTTGTCGCGAGCGTTGTCAGTTCTGTGCCTTTTACGTGAAACCGCACTATCATGAATATGTTGAGGCTTTTCTCAATGGCTTAGCGCAAGAAATAGATGCTTATGGCGAACTATATGGTTTAAATGCCATTCCTGTGACCTCTGTGTATTTTGGTGGAGGTACCCCTACAGCGCTATCCGCCAAGCAATTGGTTATGGTGTTGGACAATATTGAAAGGATTTTTAGAGTTTCTCCAGAGGCTGAATTATCGATAGAAGCTCATCCTGGTACGATAAATTTTGAAAATCTGGCTGTATTGTATTCTCGTGGTTTTAATAGACTAAGTATTGGGGCTCAATCTTTCGATGATCGTGAGCTACGCCAATTGGGAGGGCGTTCAGAAAGTCAAACTACAGAAAAGGCTTTTGAATTAGCCCGTCAAGTAGGATTCAAAAATATCAATTTGGATCTCATGTATGGTTTTCCCGAGCATACTCTATACTCTTGGGAGGAGACTTTGGATTATACAATAAACCTAAACCCCGCTCACGTATCGTGTTATGCGTTTACGGTTGAAGAAGGCTCATATTTTTACGAAAAAGTCCTTGCCAGAGAAGCGCATAGACCCGAAGAAGCTTTGCAAAATGACTTGGGGAAATTTACGGTAATTATTTTAGAGAGAAAAGGGTATGAACAATATGAAATTTCTAACTTTTGTCAGTCTGGTTTTTCATGTCAACATAATTTGCGCTATTGGACGAGCGAAGCGTATCTAGGGCTTGGCCCTAGCGCCCAATCTTATCTGAGCGGTGTCAGATTTGGAAATGTCGGTGATTTAAATTCGTATTGTGAAATTCTTGCCAGTGGGGGGTTGCCTTTTGATAACCTAGAGCCACTGAGCATTCAAGAAATTCAAAAAGAAAGAATTGTCTTTGGATTAAGGATGAGAAAGGGGGTATCCGTGGAGCAGGTGCGATTATTTTCAGAACAAAATTATTCTTGGGGGCAGTCTTTAATTACTCTGGAAAATCAAGGGTTTATTGCTGAAGAGGAAGGGCACATTCGGCTAACTGCGAAAGGCATTCAGTTTGCTGACTCGGTGTCCGTTGCCTTAATTTGAAATTTGCGTTTAGTTTTATTCTGTAGTGCTAACTTCTGTAGGGTTTTCATGGTCAATAGTTCGGCACAGATTGTCTAGCCAGCGACCAGAACATTCCAATATTTCCCGAATCATGGTTTCAGGGTATTTTGTCTGGTGAATAGTCCATTGGCATATATACTCTAGCAAATGTTGCCGTTCAAACTTTTGAGTAGAAGTTTCAGCCAAGGATACCATTTCCAGTATGCCTGTTTGGACAATATCCTCAACTTCTGAAAGGCCATAGGACGTTCTAGTTGTCACATATTGCGCGATACGATGAATTTCACTTTGGTCCATGAATCTTATGTGTCTGAGATTGAGAATAAACAGGTGGCAAGGATCACAGGATCACATTGTAAGGCGTTGCTTGGTAGTTATACAACATTTACCCAAAGCATAAAAATTCTTTGCTACAGAAGATGCATAAAAAATAGGCATATTGCTCTTTGAAGCATGGTTTGAGGAATGGTGCTTTTTATAAACAACGTTATATACATCTTATTAACAGATTTTGTGGACATACTAATCGAACTAAAAAAAAGAAACTTTACTGGCAAACTTGAAAGTATCAAATAACCTAAAATTTAAATTACCTATATTTCACAGATACTTTGTTCGTTGAAAACTGTTAATCCTAGATCTGAGTTGAAGATTCGAACCTGGGTAAACTAAAAGTAAGACTTCAAGGATAGAATCGAATTTTTCAATTGTTATCCACAATTAGTAGTTGGGAATCATTATTGGAGCATTTTTAATTATGCATAAAGACTGGCTGATCGGCTGAGCATGATTTTAGATTGGTCGAGGTCTAGGGGTTTAGGGGTTCCCAAGGTTCCAAATGGTTCGGATTCCCAATATGACTCCAGTAAATATTCCGCCAATAAGGGTGAGCATGAGAACGATAAGACCTATTACAAAAAGCCAATCAGCAGGAGTTGAATAGGACGTTGTCTGGGTGGTATGTCGGCGCAGCAGTTGCGCATTTTTTTCATTACTGCGAAACCAAATGGAAAAAAGATCACCAATCCCAGGAATTGAACCTAAAAGCGTATTAATTCCCATATTCATGGCCATTCGAACCAAAATAATTTTAGGAATTTGTATTTGGGTGCCAAGGAATAGAATAGACGATCCAATTAAATTAGCCACTATATCTCCTAAACCCGGAATAAGTCCTAGAAGAGGATCAAGGCCAATACGAATTCGCGTGCCAGGAATAGAAAAGGCGGAGTCCAGGAGTTTGGCAATAAAATCCGCAAAGGCTCGTATTTGTTCCTTGTCTGGGTCGGTGTCTGGACCATTTTCAAGAACAGGTTTAGCCGTGGGCCTGTGATATTCGGATTGTTCGTCCATAAGTGCCTGAATATTCGTGTGAGATTTAATCTATTATTGGTCATTCAACAAACCAAGGTTCTTGGAAATTGTCAAGGTAAAGCCTTTCCAAGGTAGGGATACGCCTTGAAGTAGTGCATGGCTTCTTGTTCATTATGAACGCTTTTATTCCTAGACAATCGCGATTATCAAAATCCCGTTTTCTCGCTGGTTTACAATGCGATAAACGTTTGTACTATGAAGTGTTCTCTCGAGAATATGCCGCGGAAAACGATGTCCAACGTCAGAATGTGTTGGATATGGGAAAGCAAATTGGCGATACCGCCCGTCTTTGTTTTCCAGGAGGCCAGCTTGTCTCTGAAGGATATCGGCAGTCCGGCGCCGCCCTAGAACGAACTGCTCAATTAATGGCTGATCCCAAGGTGCCCGCCATTTTTGAAGCAGCGTTTGAGTATGAGGGCACCTTGGTTCGGGCAGATATTCTGGAGCGTAGTGGGGAAGAATCATGGCATTTGATCGAGGTCAAGGCGTCTTCTCGGGTCAAAGCCATCCACCGGGAAGATCTGGCAGTCCAAGCCTATGTTCTTAAAGGTTGTGGCATTGCGCTTTCCCAGATTTGTCTCATGCATATAAATCGACACTATGTGTTTCAAGGGGGTGAGGTCGATCTGCGAGAGTTATTTGTTAAGGAAGATCTAACGGAGGAGGTACTCCCACGTCTTTCCAAAATTTCTGAACAGTTAGATCATTTTCGTCAAATATTATCGCAGGGCTCTCCCCCGGAGATTTCTCCTAATAGCCACTGTCATACGCCCTACGAATGCCCTTTTTGGAATCATTGCACAAAAGAAAAGTCTGAACGCTGGATTTTTTACTTGCCGGGATCTAAAGATGTTGTCAAGCGCATGATGAAACAAGGGATTGAGCATATTGATGAGATTCCAAGTCGGGTCAAGTTATCCGAATTGCAGCAGCGGATGAAGGACAATGTAGAATGGGTTTCTCCTGGCCTTCAACAAAGCTTGTATTCTGTTCGCTATCCTGTACACCACTTGGATTTTGAAACATTTATGCCGGCAATTCCCTTGTATCCGAAAACACGCCCGTATCAGCCTGTTCCCATGCAATGGTCAAATCACATTGAGACCGAAAACTCGACCCTTCGCCATGAAACATATCTTTGTACGGATTCTCGGGACCCACGCGAAGAGCTAGCTGTGGCTCTTCTGAATTCTTTGGGGAAAGATGGGAGTATTTGTGTGTATTCGGATTATGAGAAGTATGTATTAACAGCATTAGCTGAGGCTTTGCCCTCATTACGCAATGAATTGATGCAATTAACACAGAGACTGTGGGATCTTTTAGCTGTCATCCAGGTTCATTATTATCACCCTAGTTTTTCCGGGTCTTTTTCAATCAAGTCAGTATTGCCGACTCTAGTGCCATCGTTAAGCTATGAGGATTTAGATATTCAAAATGGTGCAATGGCCTCAGTGATGTACCATCATATGGTTTTTACTGAAACTGATTGGGTCGAACGGCAACGCATTGAAATCGCGTTGCATAAATACTGTGCCCGCGATACCTTGGGCATGGTAGAATTACGTCGGGTCTTGGCGGAAAAGGCTCAACGACGGGTGTCTTCCACTTCTCCATGAAATTTTTTCCTTGTTTCTATCACAATTTTAGGGTCTTTGCCTTGTTTCTGCCCCATCTCTTCCATTGACCCAATTCAGTCACCTTGTTAGAATCGGTGGGCATGTTGTGAAATTAGGCATGCGCAGTTAGTACTTTTCTCGAATGTAGGCCTCTCGACTAACGCATGCTTTCCTTATCCACCAATCACAAAGTATTCTTATGATTCGGATACTGGTCTTGCACGGTCCAAACCTCAATATGCTTGGCCTTCGGGAAGAATGTATTTATGGTACACAATCTCTTAATGAAATTAATTCGTTGTTAACTTCGTGGGCCGAAAAAGAAAGAGTTAAACTCGAAGTCAAACAATCGAATCATGAGGGGGAATTGGTCACCTGGATTCAGGAGGCCAAGGACAAATTCGATGCCATTGTGGTAAATCCTGCTGCGTATACACATACCAGCGTAGCATTGCGAGATGCGGTGTTAAGCGCAGAGGTGCCAACGGTTGAAGTGCATCTTTCGAATATTCATCAGCGTGAAGAATTTCGGCATCGATCCTTTTTGGCTGGGGTTACTCTAGGGCAGATTTGCGGGTTTGGGCCTAGGAGTTACGTGTTGGGTGCTCAAGCTGCCCTTGATCACGTTCGAGCAATTCAAGCCGCTTCGTGATTTATTGAGTTCGTAAGTTTTTTAATCGTTTTAATAAGGTAAAAGAGGTAGGCAAACGTGATTTCAACTTCTGAATTTCGAAATGGAGCTCGATTGCAATTGGATGGGGCTCCGTTCTACATTGTCGAATTTCAACATGTAAAACCTGGAAAGGGGGGCGCCTTTGTTCGCACCAGACTGAAAAACGTGAAGACTGGGCAATTTCTGGAAAAAACCTTTCGTTCAGGTGAAAAGTTTGAAGAGCCAAATCTCGATGAGTGTGATATGCAGTTTTTGTATTCGAGCGGAGATTCTTTTACCTTCATGGATACGTCCTCCTATGAGCAATTTGCCTATGATAAAAGTCAATTGGGCAACAATATGGATTTGCTGAAGGAAGAAACTATCGTGCAAATCATTTTGTACGAAGGCAAGCCAATTTCTGTAGAATTGCCAACCTTTATGGAACTTAAAGTGGTCGAAGCGGACCCTGGCATTCGTGGTGATACGGCTAGTGGAGGGACGAAGCCCGCGGTGGTCGAAACTGGAGCCACTATTAAGGTGCCGCTTTATCTCGAACCTGGAGAGGTCATAAAAGTAGATACTCGAACGCGGGAGTATGTTGAACGTGTTCGATAGTATGTACTTCATCGAAGCTTGATGATGAACCTTATGACCGAAGTTAATCTTATATGAAGAATGATCAACGTAAGGAAATTCAGGACCTCATTGATATCCTTACACAAGAAAATCTTACGGAGATAGAAGTTGAACGTGGGGATCTGAGAATTCGGATTCGCCGAGATCCAATTCTTGCCACGGTTTCCTCATCTGTGTCGTCAACGCCTTCAGAACGACCCATGAACCCTCAGGTGACCACCGAATCGCCTGATATTGGCACCTCACGATTGTTAACCGTGACTTCTCCGATTGTTGGTACGTTCTATCGTTCTCCGGCTCAGGATGCTGATTCCTATATTGAAGAAAACGATCTTGTCATTAAAGGCCAGGTCTTATGTATTGTCGAAGCCATGAAACTGATGAATGAAATTGAGTCAGAAACGGATGGTCGTTTGGTCAAGATCCTTGTAGAATCTGGGGTGACTGTGGAGTATGGCCAACCGTTGTTTTTAATCGATCCTTATCCGGCTTCCTAAGGCACAGTTCTTAATTATGAGGCTTATCACTTGGTTTTCGGGATTTCCGATTTTTAGCTCTTCCTTGCCAGTTGCTAATGCTCCAATATTGTTCAGCGTTTGAGGAATAGGCGTGTTTAAGAAAATTCTCGTAGCGAATCGTGGAGAAATTGCACTGCGCATCATTCGTGCGTGTCAGGAAATGGGCATAAAATCCGTTGCGATTTATTCAGAGGCCGATTCCCAGTCACTTCACGTACGACAAGCGGACGAACAAGTATGCGTAGGACCAGCTGATAGTGCACAAAGCTATAGGAATATTCCGAATGTTTTGAGTGCGGCAGAAATTACTGGGGCTGATGGTATTCATCCTGGCTACGGATTTCTATCAGAAAATGCGCATTTTGCTGAAATATGTGAGTCTATTGGTATTACCTTTATTGGTCCTAAATCAGAACATATCGCATTGCTTGGAGATAAGGCTAAAGCGAGGGATGTCATGGTTCAGCATGGAATTCCTGTTATGCCTGGCAGCGAAGGAGAAGTTCATAGTCTAGATGCTGCGAGGCGGGTGGCTAAAAAGGTTGGCTATCCCGTGATTGTTAAAGCCTCGGCTGGGGGGGGAGGCCGAGGGATGCGAGTTATCACTAGGAAAGAGGACCTGGATAAAGCCATTCTTGCTGCCCAACTCGAATCCAGAACCGTGTTTGGCTCTGATGGGGTGTACCTCGAAAAATTTTTTGTTGACCCCCGCCACATTGAAATTCAAGTATTGGCAGATGAACATGGACACGTGATTCATTTAGGAGAACGAGACTGTTCGGTTCAACGGCGATACCAAAAACTCGTGGAGGAATCTCCTTCCCCAGCGATGGATGATTCGTTACGTCAAGAAATGGGAAAAGCGGCAATAAAGGCAGTTAAATCTGTCAATTATCGAAACGCAGGAACCGTAGAATTCTTGCTAGACCAAAATCGCAAGTTTTATTTCATGGAAGTCAATACGCGGATTCAAGTCGAACACCCGATTACGGAGATGGTCACAGGTATTGATCTAATCAAGGAACAAATTCGTATTTCCTCAGGATTGCCACTTACTATTCGACAAAAAGATGTTCGATTAATAGGGCATAGTTTTGAGTGTCGGATCAATGCAGAATGTTCGGACACCTTTACCCCAAGTCCAGGTCCTGTTCCACGCTTTCATCCTCCTGGTGGGCCGGGGATACGGGTCGATACGGCTATGGAATCCCCAGGTTATGTGGACCCGAGTTATGATTCCATGATTGCAAAACTTATTAGCTATGGGCGTGATCGTGAAGAAGCCTTGGCTCGTGCTCAGAGAGGGCTTGATGAATTTGTGATTGAAGGAATCAAAACGACGGTTCCGATTTTACAATTGATATTGAGTGATCCTGATTTTCAAAAAGGCCGAGTGTCTACTGGTTTTCTCGATCGATTCATGGCCAGCCGTTCTACTTAATATTATCTCTCTTCCTTAGTGTCTATTTCTTCCTTGCATGGCATCTACCTTCTGTTAGATGAACAGTGGTCAGAAAATATTTCCTTAGTCCAAGTTATGGAACTGGCCATTGAGTGTGGGGTTCGTCTCTTTCAGTATCGAAATAAAACTGATTCCATGTTCAACAGTTACCATAAAGGCCTAGTTTTAAGGAAACTGGCTCTTAATAGTGGATCAACCTTTATTGTGAATGATCGATGTGATTTGGCCATGGCGCTTGATGCTGATGGAGTGCATCTAGGCCAAGATGACCTCCTCCTTGAATTAGCACAAACCATGATGGGCAAAGAAAAAATTATTGGAATTTCTACCCATCGACCTGAAGAGGTTGAAGCCGCGAATAAGAGTGGGGCTGATTACCTCGGATTTGGTCCGATTTTCCCTACAATTACTAAGTCTGACCATGAACCAGTTGTTGGAATTGAAGGACTTAAGCGCGCTCGTGCATTAACTTCATTACCGATTTTTGCCATTGGGGGCATTGTCTTGGAATCAATTCCGTTTATACAAGAAGCTGGCGGAAATGGAGTCGCGGTGGCCTCGGTGGTGTACAATTCAAAAAATATAAAACAAACCTTACAGCAATTAGTTAACTCGTTCCCCCCAAAAACTTAACTAGCTTTCGAATCTCGGCATCTTGGGTGATTTCGAGTATCCCTTTCTCCCAATGGTTTTGGATTAGTGGGCTAAAGAGAAGGGGCCCAAAAACTTGAACCCCACTATGCTCTCGAATCAATTGGTTAGTTGAGTCAATTTGCATTTTTTCAATTTCCGTCCCAGCAACTGGAGTCGACTGATTGAGCACAATAGCCAAAATTGGAATGTGTTTTTTGCGAAGCGCCTCAATCGTTAATAAGGTATGATTCACGGCTCCTAGCGTGCTTCTCGTTACCACAATGACGGGGAGTTCTAAAAATGAAATTAAATCGCGCATGTTGGATTGATCGGTTAAGGGAACCAGAACTCCACCAGCACCCTCAACAAGAACGAGTTCACATTTGCCCAGGATTTCCTGGTAGTGTGTTTTTATTCGATCCAGATCAATTGGTTGCTGGATTCGTTTGCTTGCTGCAAGCGGGGCTAAGGGATCAGGAAATTGATATGAGCTATGAATAGGTAGGGGAGTTTTTGGTTGTAAAGAATGTCGAAGTCTAGTGCTATCGGAAGTCTGGAATGAAAGACTTCTTCCTGTTTCCACGGGTTTCATGAGTCCAACCTGGATTCCTTGTTCTTGGAGAGTAAGACTCAAGGCAGTTGTCACGATAGTCTTCCCGACGTTCGTATCGGTGCCCGTGATAAAGATTCCGCTAGGGAAGGAGTATCGGGTATGAATGTTATTACTCATAATTCAAGCTTTACCAAATTCGACTGTCGAGATTAAATATTTGTCCAGAAATATCCTGGGCGGTGGCAAGATGAAAAATGATGTTGGCGGTTGCTTTGAGATTTGGTGTGCGCCCTAGGAGATGGTCTGGACAGCAATTGGGATCGGGAAGCGCATTACCGGAGAGTGGTGATTGATGCCAACCTGGAAACACTGCGTTTACACGAATATTGTATGCCCCCCATTCTTGTGCAACGGAACGCATCAATCCTAAAACTCCTGCTTTACTTGCAGCATAGGCGGTTTGCCCTATGGTTCCTTGTGTACTTGCCAATGAACTTACTATCAATACGGATCCTGTTTTTTGGTTTTGGAAAATTGGGCTAAGTGCTTGCAAGCAGTAAAATAAACCAGTGAGGTTCGTCTGAATTATATTATCCCATTGTCCTGTCGTAAGTCGTCTGGTGACGTCATTGCTTGTTTGACCAACAGCCCAAATGAGTACATCGAGTTTTTCCCATTGATTCATGAATTGATCTACCATGTGTTTGACTTGAATAGGATCTCTAACATCAGCTTGAAAGAAAGCTTGATTCTTCTGGCGTTGATGAAGGTGTGAACAGGCTTCTTGGTCGTAAGGTTGATGCTGGTTATAGTGAACGCCGACTAGCCAATTTGCTTCCGCAAATCGTGAACAAATAGCAGTGCCGATGACCCCAGACCCACCCATGACTAAAACCGTTGGAAGGGTGATTTGTTCTGGATAGTCACTCGAGAGGTTATTATGGTTTTCGAAAATGTCCATGTGAATGGAAACTTTCCAGATTATCTCCAACTGTCAAGAGGAAGGCAAATTGAATGAAATGGTTGTCTCTTGCGACAGCGATGGCTCTGTGTTAGGTTGATTCACGGTTAAAAATTTAAGTTTCCACCTCTGGCCAGGATGGGTCTTTATTTGGGAGCTGCTATTTTGTTTAAGCACAAACAACATTACATACCATGTATGAATTTAGGTTCAAGGTTGGTGTAGCAGGAGGCTATCACGTGCGTCATCATTTTTACTATCAAAAGAAGCCTATCCCGTTATGCGTGGGAGTGTTATGCCTTTTCTTGTTCCTCAGTACTGGAGTGTCTCTAGGGCAACCTGTTCCTATTCTGATATACCAGCCAGAAGGATTTTTCCCTGATCAGATAGGAAATGAGTGGCGTTATGATGGGCGAATTCTTGAAGGTACGGTGAATCAAATTGCGGATAAGAAGTTTGAAAATGTATCCAAGGTAATGGGAACGGAAAAAATTGGTGGTGTGAATGTGATAGTATTCCATGATACCAACCCTGGTGATCAGGAGGCCACAGACAGTTATTATTTTCGGGATGCTGCTGGGATTCGATATTATGGATCAAAGCCTGGAACTCGTCTAGAAAAGCAATTAATTCCCTATCAGGTTGTGCGTTTTCCCTTGGAAATACCCAGTTCTTTTGAACAACTCAATCGGACAAATTTAAATCTTGGTTTAGATATTGACCGTGATGGCCAAGCAGAAAAAGTTGATATACTAGCGACCATGACCATTCATGATCAGTCACCAGTGACTGTGCCTCTTGGTAGTTATGAAAAAGCGGTTCGGATGGAAGCCAAGATGAAAATGCTTGTTCATTTATCAAGGGATGGGAGGCAAGTAAAAGGGTTTGATTCGATGACCGTTTGGTTTGTAAAAGATATTGGGCTTGTAAAATACACGGAACGACAGATGGTGCCAAGCCCCAGTACCGGAAAAGATCGAATGATAGAAATAACCGAAGAACTAAAGGAAGCGAAATTGCAGGGAGGCACTCAACTGTTGAGTAGACGAAAAAATTCGATGCATGGTATTTTGAGAGATCACTCCTTGAATCATAAATTGTTGCAGGTATCCTTCCCCACTGGATTTGATTCCCACCCCTGATAGATAGTTTTGGCCAAAGTTAAACTGTAAAAGCTTTAGACGATCCTCAAAAACTAATGAGAAACTTTATTTTTACGATTTTCACAATCATACTATGTTCTTATTGACTTTAATTAGAGTGAGGGTAGATAGGGATCATGCGTGATTAATTCTTTTCGCAGGGCTTTACACGTCGGCCAGTGATGCTACCGTTTGGGCCAAGGTTATTCACAAAGGTGCCGGAGAGAAGTTGGTCTTTTTCGCTGAACAGTAAGCTTTCTTCCTGAACTATCCCACGAGGAAATTCCCATCGAATGTAAATAGTATTGCCTTGCACCTGAATTTTAACTGGTTTGGGGTCCATACGGTCATATTGAGAAGGAGGAGGATAAATCATGATGGTTTTATGATCACCATGATTTTGGTGATTGTGGATAAGCCATTGCTACGTACCACAGAGTCGCAGAAGGTCTCGTTTATTTTTTTGATCTATTTTCCATCTCTGTAATTCATTCCAAAAGGCCCAAGCATGTTGTTTGGTTTCCATCTGCAATCTCACAAGAGCTGTGAGGAGATAGGCTTTATGCAGAGGTAAATAGTGTTGTTGAAGATATTGAGAGGAATAGGATTTTTGTATAGCTGGTGCCACTGGAATCTTAGGCACGTTTTTTGGAGTTTTTCTTTCCCAATATCCTTGTAGGCGTTGGATAATGCCAGAGGACCCTTCTTTTTTTGCAATTGCGAATAATCTGTCATTGTGGTTTTTCCAAGTTGGATATTTGTTTTGAAGATTTTGAACGTACTCTGCAAATTGAGGAAGTTCTTCATTTTCCGAGATGCTAAACTGCTTCAACTCAAGATATGTATTCGTTAAAGAAAGAACCTCATGAAACGGTCTTGAGTTAGGTGAATTAACTAGCCAATTGAAAGAATGGCCAACTGAAGGATTCAGAGGAGTTACCATGCTGTGTTTCTTAAGGGCCAGTTGTTTTTCTACTTCAGAGGCAAAATGCCATATGGCAATTTCTTTAGCCAACTTGACCATTTTTTCTTTAATAGGGTCTGGCAATGAATATTTCGTTGGTTGTCCGCTTTGAATCTTCTGGTTTAGTGTATTTTGGACAAAAGGTTCCATGATGTCTTTGACAAATGCTTGGGCTTGTTGTTCCGAGGCAACTATGTGAATTTGTTGTGTGGCGGTCTTAAGAAACTTTTCAAATGATGCTTCTTTAGCATAAAGATGTGGCGGCTCCAATTTGAATCTGGCTCCTTCGATACTAATCATGCAAAAAACAATTACGCACAATAGGGAAAAGACTGACTTGTTTATAAAATTCGTGGACGGGAGCGTTTCTGACAATCTTAGGTTGAAACAGTGTAGGTTCAAAAGAGGAGAGAATTTTGGTGACATGTGGAGCGCAGTCACACGTAGGAAGTTAGACTTTGAGGAACTTATCGATAAATGCCACAGTACTTGCCCATGCTTGTTTTGCTGATTCCGCATGGTAGGTGTCCGCTCGTGACTCATTAAAGAAACTGTGGGTGGTTCCTGGATAAGAAAGAACCTCTATATTCTTTCCTGCATCTTCTGCCGTTTGTTTTAGATCATCAATTTCTTCAGGTGTGACGGTTTCGTCTTTTTCTGCAGCGTGATAGAGAAGTGGGCAATACATATCTTTGATGGGGTCTAGGGGGTTAGGAGGCTTAGCGTAAAAGGCAACTGCCGCACGAAGGCGCTTGCGCCGGCAGGCAAATTTCATGGCCAATGTGCCTCCAATTCCAAATCCAATGACCGCATGATAATTTCGTCGGGTCTGATCTAGTAGCTCATCTTCGGCAATATTAGTGTTTAACCACTCGCAGCTGGCATGAATATCCTGAAGTACGGCATCATGGTCCATCCGTTCAACCAGGGCATTTGCGACTTCTTCATTTGCCGTGATCATGCCGCCTTGTCGTCCGTAAAGGTTAGGAACTAATACGACGTAGCCCTCACAAGCAAGGCGAATGGCTATTTCCTTAATTTGGCCATTTAGCCCCCATCGCTCATGAAGTAAGACGATTGAAGGGTATTTTCCCTGAAACTGATAGCGATTTTCCTGAGGCCAGAAATGAATTCCTTCGACCTGAGGTTCTTTCGGAATTCTGGTGTGGGCGTAGGGATCTACCATATTGTCTTTATGGGTGTTAAATTTCCCTTTACTAGAGAAGCTGACGGAGCTAAAACCAACTTGTTCGGGGGAATAAGGTGCCACGTGCTCTGGCATGAGTATTTTCTGCTTTCTTTCTGAATTTTCCGCTAAAACTAAAGAGATTAAGTTCTAAGTCAGAAGGCCACTATATCGGCCGCGTCAAAGTCTTGTCAACGCGACTTCGATGTTGTTGCGATAAATCAAAGCTAACAAAAACGGTTCGAGATGATAAACAACATGTGGCTTAGTGTGCCGCCTTTTATTGTGAAGTCGACCGTTAAATTGAATATTCCACAAGCTCGGAATTTTTTAGACTGGTGTCCACCATATCTTGGGTGCATAAACTCTGCTCGGCTTTTTGAATATCTTGGAGGCGACACCGGGTGTTAGGGTGGGGAGGGACAAAGAGGGTGCAACAATCCTGGTCAGGTTCGATGGACGTTTCAAAAGTTCCAATATTCTGTGCTTCATTAGTAATTTCAATTTTATCCATTCCAATAAGGGGCCGAAGGATAGGTAGTCTAGGGATTTCGCTCACTACCTGGAGGTTTTCCGGTGTTTGGGAAGCCACTTGTCCCAGACTATCGCCAGTGACAAGCCCCCAAGCTTGTTCTTGAGATGCAAGTTGATCAGCGATTCGCATCATCATACGTCGATACAAAACTATGCGAAGGGGAGCCGGGGATTCTAGGACAATGTGGCGTTGAATTTCTCCAAAAGGTACCAGAAAGAGTCGAGAGTAGTGCTGATAGTGTGTTAATTGTTTCGCAAGATCTCGAACCTTATCCTCAGATTCTCGTGAAAGATACGGGCGACCGTGGAAATGGACAAACGTGACCTTGGATCCTCGTTTCATCATCCGATAAGCAGCAACAGGCGAATCAATCCCGCCTGATAACAGGCACACCACTTTTCCACTCATTCCCGTAGGAAGACCGCCAGGTCCTGGTTCGCGATTCATGGAAAAATAGGCTGTATGGTCGACAATTTCGATGAAAATCGTGAGATCTGGAGCATTCAACCGTACGGGAGTTCCAGTTCTCTCATGAATATAGGCGCCCACTTCTCGATTCATTTCGACAGAAGTTTTGCTAAATCGTTTGTCACCCCGTTTTGTTGTTACTCGAAAGGTATTAAAGGGTTTGGCAGGTAAGTTTTTTTCAATGGCCTCGCAGAGCGGAATAAAATCAGGTGAATCATAATTAATGGGAATTGAGTGGGCTTGAGCAAAATTGACGACGCCAAAGGTATGCCGAATTCCATCCTGGATGATTTTCCAGGGGATATCATCAGGATAATTGATTCGTATTCTTCCGGGAAGCGACTGGACATAAATGTCCTTCACTTGACGCAAGGCACTGCCAAGATTTTGAACTAACCGTTGAACGAAAAATCCACGGTTGCCGCCTTTAAGTGCAATTTCATGATAATGCACGAGAGCGCAAGGCATTATTCTTCTGCCTCCAAAAAACGTTCGGTATCAATGGCTGCCATGCATCCAGTGCCAGCAGCGGTGATGGCTTGCCGGTAATGAGAGTCTTGGACATCACCTGCAGCAAACACACCTGGTACATTGGTGGCTGTGCCATGCGAGGTTTTAATATATCCATTCTCATCTGTATCAACTTGGCCCTTGAAAATTTGAGTATTAGGGGTGTGGCCAATAGCTACAAATATTCCCTTGCAATCTAGAATATTAAATTCATTAGTTACTGTATCTCGAAGACGAATCCCAGTGACCACATCGTCTCCCAATATTTCATCGGGAATAGCATTCCACCGAAATGAGAGTTTTTCATTTTTCATGGCTTTATCTTGCATGATCTTAGATGCGCGGAGTTTGTCTCGGCGATGAATTACGGTGACGTGACTGGCGAATTTGGTTAGAAATGTAGCTTCTTCCATGGCGCTATCACCACCACCAATTACTGCAATAGGTTGGCCTCGAAAAAAGAATCCATCGCATGTGGCGCAGGTTGAAACCCCATGGCCAAGAAGTCGGTTTTCTGATTCTAGACCCAAGAGGTTAGCAGAAGCCCCGGTAGAAATGATAATCGATTTGGCTTCGATGGTTTCCTCATCATTGACAGTTATAGAAAATGGACGGCGGCTAAGGTCTACCTTGGTTACATCAGCGGTCTGAAAGGTTGTGCCAAACCGTTCTGCCTGTGCGCGCATATCTTGAATTAACTGTGGCCCCATTATCCCAGTGGGAAAACCAGGAAAGTTTTCAACATCGGTGGTTAAGGTAAGCTGACCTCCAGCTTGAGAACCTTCATACATTAATGGTGAAAGGTTAGCCCGAGCCGCGTAAATCGCTGCCGTGAGTCCCGCTGGACCTGATCCAATAATAACGACATTGTACATGTGAAAATCCTTCGTTTGAAGATGAACGATTTAACGATTTCGTATATTGTTTGTCATGATGCCGATTTGATCAACCTTCTTAAAAGGTCTTGTGAGAATTTTAGGAGGAAGGGAATATGAGTTGCTTCTTTGGTTACTATGAGTGGTTTTTATGCTTGTTCTGATAGCTCCTTATAAAGCTTAGCGATCTGTCTGCGTAGTCGTGTGGGAGATAGCGTTCCATCAATTAAAATGTCCGCAAATTGTTTTTTTTCCCGCAAGGGAAGTTGGCCTCGAATTCGGACAAGTGCTTCTTCCTTTGAGATACTATCTCGTTTGCAAGCTCTTTTAATTTGAATGTCTTGGTTAGCAGTAACCAGGATGACGTGGTCCATACGTTCATGGGCATTGGCCTCAATTAGTAGGGCAGCATCATAAATAATAACTGCATTAGGGTGTTTTTTGGTAATAGCTTTGGTGATTCTAATCTGTTCGCGAGCTACCCGAGGATGAACTATTCGGTTTAGAATTTTTAGCTTCTGAGGATGACCAAAAACCAGAGCGGCCAATGCCTCTCTATTTAAAACTTTGTCAGAATGGAGAATTGTCTTGCCAAAAACTGCCACTATATCTCTCCAGGCAACTCGACCCGGTTGTACTACTGTTCGGGCAATTTGATCGGCATCGATTATATCAGCGCCACATTGTTGAAATATTTTGGCTACGGTGGTTTTCCCTGAAGCTAATCCTCCTGTCAGACCGACCAAAATCATAGGTGGGTATAGTAACGGCATTTTTGCTGAACGTCGAGGGGGCAACACAAATTTACGAATTGTAGAAAACTTGACCGTGAATCGAAACTTCCTGTATGTGCGTAAGGATTGTGTAGAATGCATTAAGACTAAGGACTAAGAAATCCACTCAATGAAGCCATCCCTGGTAATAAAAATCCTCATAATGTGCTGTACTTTGTGGTGGCTTCCTGGCTTAGTATGGGCTCAAGAAGCCGCTCAGTCTTCTAGTGCCAAAATATCTAGTGGAGCGACCTGGGTGGTGGCCTTAGATGGAACTGGGCAGTTTATGTCTATTCAGGAGGCTATTGATCAGTCTCATAGCGGAGATACCATTATCATTAAACCTGGAAAATATGCTGAAGACGTTACAGTTCATAGTAAGGAAAGGCTAAAAGTCATTGGTGCGGGGATAAAGAAAGTTTTTATCGCTGGGCTCAATCGTGTTGGGACGTTACACATTGGAAAATGGCCGTATGGCGCTACCAATGTGGAGATTAGTGGGATGACGATTCAGCAACACGGCGGTCTTGGAGTGGGTATTTTTAATGGCTCTGGTGTAACGCTTCGTGATATTCATGTAAATGGGCTTATTTTTGGGCAACAAGTCCAAAACGTCCGTATTGAGAATTGTATTGTCGGGGGCAGTGAAACTACAGGAATGGCCTTTGCGGATTCAGAAGCCACTCTTGTTAGAAATTTTATTCACGATAATGATCATGGGGTATCTATTGGTGGGACCTCAAAGGTTAAACTTACACAGAATGTGATCACGAGAAGTTTGTTTGAAGCGGTTTTGGTCGGGGACAAAGGACAGGCGAGTTTGGTCCAGAATACTTTGGTTAAGAATGGCGGCGGGGTTCGATTTAAAGACGAATCATTAGGAGAAATTCGTGGGAATATTATAAGTGATTCAAAAGTGGGTATAGCCTACTTATCAGAAACCAATATTACGAGATCGCATAATGCCTTTCATAATAATGGGGCCCATGAGCAAATTAATGGAATGACGCCCCCCGCTAAGTCAGCTAAAAGTTCCACCACTGACCTTTATATTGAGCCACGATTTGTAGGTCCAGACAGTGGGGATTTCCGCTTAAGAAATGATTCACCCCTTCTGGGCATCGGCGGTTTTGCTTATATCGGAGCTCTTGAACCGTTAAGTAAATAACTCCTTTAAATAGGAAATCCCTCAATCTTCAACAGGCATTGTCTTCAGTTTTTCATAATGTCAAACCGGCCATTGTTCTTCTCGCCAAGCCATGTCCCAAAACATCCATTCATACCGGGAACTTGTCAGGAAGATATCGATCATTCGGCGCTTTTCCACTTTTCCAGCTGCCTTAGCTTCTCGATCAACGAGCGTTCGCATCCAATGGGTGACCTCAGCGAACTCGGGTGAACCATATAGTAATAACCAATCTCGGTAAGGATGTTTGGGAGAGGGTTCTCCTTTGCGAAGGAGGTGCTGGCCAACCACGCAATAGACCCATGCGCAGGGAAGAGCGACCACGGTCAGTTCAGCAAGGGTGCCAGTTTGGGCCACGCTTCTCATATGTCGGCAGTAGGCATAATTTGTGGGAGAAAGAGGAGTTGACCTCATAGCCTTAGGAGAAAGCTTCCATTGTTTTCCGTAGGTTTCATGTAGTCCACGTTCAACGATAATAGTTTCTTCAACAAGTTTGGCAAAATGCAGGGCGGTATCGGGGTCATGAGCTCGATTTGCCCCTAGCGCAAAGACTCGAGCGAGTTCTTCTAAATACCGGGCATCCTGAAGAATATAATAACGAAATTTTTGGGTTGGCAGAGTGCCCTGGCCAAGGGCCCTCACAAAGGGGTGCTTCAATTGAGCATCCCAAATAGCCTGTGCACGTTTTCGTAATTGATTAGTAAAACTCACAAGCAACCTCCCTAGATTGGCTTTGTTTGGACTAATGTTGGAATGAGCATTGTGCTGCCATCGCAAATCCACACAAATTTAGCGTATCCTATTTTAAGGGCGGAGGAAAGTATGGATTGAGCTGACCTAAACTCAATTTTAGCCGAAGATAAGCTGATAGCTTATCCTATCTTTTTCATCAACTTACCTCCACGTTGTTTAAAAAGTTTGCGTAAACTATTTGTTAATGGCTATTACATTTTCCTTTGTAATGGTAGTGTTGTGGCGGGTGCATAGCGAGCATTCCCATTTTTTATAAGCAGAAGGTAGTAAAGGAGATACCCTTGATCAAAGCTGAAATCATTGCCGTGGGGTCTGAGTTATTACTTGGGGGGCGGACAGATATGAATTCTGTGTTCCTTGCGGAATTATTGGCCCAGGAGGGAATTGAAGTCCGTTTTAAGACTGTGGTCGGCGATGATATTAAAGATATATGTGCAGCTATCTCTCAAGCCTCGGAACGTGCGAGGGTAGTTATGGTTACAGGAGGTCTCGGGCCTACGGTTGATGATTTGACGCGGGAGGCAGTTGCGAAACTAACTAGAAATTCTTTGAGGTTTCGCTCTAAGGTTTTTCGTTCTATAGAGGCTCGTTTTAGAGCAGCTGGAAAGACTATTTCAGAAAACCAGCGTAGACAGGCATTTCTGCCAATAGGCTCAGATGTGCTTCAGAACCTTGTAGGAACGGCACCGGGCTTTTCTATAAAATGGAAGCGTTCGCAAATCTTTTGCCTGCCAGGTGTAAGTCACGAGGCACGGGCAATGTTTATGGAATCGGTACTTCCCATTCTGATTAAGGGAAAATTAGTAGAGGAGGCCATTGAAAGTCGTTTCATTCACACCTTTGGACTGATTGAAGGAGCTATTGATGAGAAAGTGAAAGGTATTGTAACTGAGGCGAGCGACATTCGTTTGGGGATGCTGGCATCGCCACTAGGGGTTTCAGTTTCTCTGACAAGAAATAATTTTTTTGATGCTAAAAACACCAATGTACAAGACAGTAATAGAATATATAATAAAGTATTACTTGAAGTTTACTTGAAGAAAATCTCAAGTAAATTAGACTATCATGTCTTCGGATTTGATGGCCAAACTATGGAGCAAATTATCGGAGATACGCTAGCTTCTCGTGGTTTAAAACTGGCACTAGCTGAAAGTTGTACGGGTGGTTTAATCGGCCATCGACTAACCGAAGTGGCAGGAAGTTCTAGGTATGTTGATAGAGGAGTTTTATGTTATAGCAATCAGGCTAAGATAGATTTGGTAGGTGTTCCCAAGTCCTTACTGTTGAAATTTGGGGCTGTCAGTGGCCAAGTTGCGAAGGCCATGGCTCAGGGAATTCGAAAGCAAAGTTCAGTGGATATAGGGCTAAGTGTTACGGGAATTGCGGGGCCGAGGGGAGGTACTAAAGCTAAGCCCGTGGGTTTGGTTTTCGTGGGACTTGCCACTCCCCAAAAAATTTACACGAAGGAATTTCGGTTTCATGGCGATCGATCCACAATTAAACTTCAGTCGTCGCAAGGCGCCCTCGATGTCCTCAGAAGGTGGTTGTTTGATTTGCCCATTACTGATGAGTGATGTGTTCGCATGAGTTTACGGACGTTTTTAGCTATTGATCTTCCTTCCCGTCTCCTGGACAGCATTGTGAAAAAACAACAGGCCATGAAGCCTGAATTGCCTTTTATTACTTGGGTTAAATCAGAAAATTTACACCTTACATTGAAGTTCCTAGGTGACACTCCGGAAAGTAAAATCTCCGAACTCCAACAAGTCGTGGCTAAGGTTGTTAAAGGGATAGAACCCTTTGTAATCAACCTCCGAGGCTTTGGCGTATTTCCTGACAAACGGGCACCGCGTACATTGTGGATAGGAATTGAAGGGGACTTAGAGGTATTGCTTGATCTTACCAAGAAGATAGAAATCGAAGTCAACCAGCTGGGCTTTCCTCCGGAAGGCAAGCCCTTTCGTCCCCACCTCACATTAGCGCGAATTAAAAAAAACCAACGAGCTACGGGGGAAGCTATTGAGAAAGCTAGTATGCTTGCGGATCCTTTTATTTTTGGCAGTCTGTTGGTTGAGCAAGTCACGTTATGGAAAAGCGAACTCCGACCGACTGGGTCGGTGTACACTAAACTTTGGGCCGTATCTTTGGCCATTTCCTGAATAATTTCCTGGTTTCCTTATTCTCATCCAAAAAGATCATTGGCCTCTACTGTCGAATTCAGTATGATAGGCGCGCACTGGGTTCATCTTCTTAATTTTAGGAGGCGTTATGAGTGAGCGTAATGGTGAAAATGAAGGAAAAAAGAAAGCATTAGAACTCGCGGTCACCCAAATCGAAAAGCAATTCGGAAAAGGTTCGATCATGAAGTTAGGGACCGGGGAAGCGTTAGATGATGTTCAGGCCATTTCAACTGGCTCACTTTCGCTGGATCTGGCCTTGGGTGTTGGCGGATTACCGAGAGGTCGGGTTGTTGAAATATTTGGCCCTGAGTCTTCGGGAAAAACTACCCTATGTCTTCATGCCATTGCCGAAGCACAAAAAGCAGGAGGAACAGCTGCATTTGTGGATGCGGAGCATGCGCTCGATACCAACTATGCCAAAAAACTTGGTGTCAAAACAGATGATTTGTTAGTGGCCCAGCCGGACACTGGAGAACAAGCGTTAGAAATTACCGAGACCCTTGTTCGAAGCGGAGCTATTGACCTAGTTGTTGTCGATTCCGTGGCGGCCTTAGTCCCTCGTGCCGAAATTGAGGGGGAAATGGGCGATTCGCACATGGGACTCCAAGCGCGGTTAATGTCCCAAGCCCTTCGGAAACTAACTGGTGCGATATCCAAATCTCTGACTACAGTCATTTTTATCAACCAAATTCGTATGAAGATTGGAGTCATGTTTGGAAACCCAGAGACCACCACTGGGGGCAATGCCTTAAAATTTTATTCCTCAGTGCGCTTAGATATTCGTCGAATAGAATCTATTAAGGACGGCCAAGAGGTTATTGGAAGCCGAGTGCGCGTGAAAGTGGTCAAAAACAAGACTGCGCCACCCTTTAAGCAGGCTGAGTTCGACATTATGTTTGCCGAGGGTGTGTCAAAGGTTGGTGAATTAGTCGATATGGGAGTGGAGAAGAAAATCGTCGATAAAGCTGGGGCTTGGTACTCGTACAACGAAGAACGACTGGGCCAAGGCCGAGAAGCTGTGAAAAATTTCTTGAAGACTAACCCCGATATTGCCGAAAAAGTTGAACAAAAGATTCGCGAAAAAGCCGGTCTCCTTAGGCATGCTGTGGAGTCCACTGCCGAGCCAGTTGCAACCGGAAAAAAGTTAGGAAAGGCATGAGCACCGAAATCATTGACCGACTTCAGGATGATATCAAGGTTACAATGAAAGCCCGGGAGAGTGAAAAACTCGAGGCACTGCGTTTTCTGTATTCTGAAATCAAGAACGTTGGTATAAACGAAGGTCGGGAACTCACTGATGATGATGCCCTAGTAGTCGTTGGGCGTCTTATAAAGCAGAGGCAGGAGTCTGTTGAGCAGTTTAAAAAAGGGGGGCGTGAGGATCTGGTCGCCCGAGAAGAAATGGGCATCAACCTTTATAGGGAATATCTTCCTCCACAACTCAGTGTTGATGAGCTTAAAGCTATCGTTGCTGAAGCTGTCGCAGAAACCAGTGCTGCAGGCCTAAAAGATATGGGTAAGGTCATGAAGGTGCTCATGCCTCGCGTCAAAGGGCTTGCCGAGGGCAAAGTCATCAATGAGGTGGTCCGAGAACAATTGCAAGATGTGTAAATGGTAAGTATTGGTTAAATAATATCTCGATTCCTAACCATCATTCTCAACACTTATAGGAATCGATCTTAGTTTTGTCTCGGGATGATAAATAACGTAGCCCGATCCCCGTAAAAATTGTGCGTATAGCTATGAGTCTTTCGGGGTTATATGGAGCTATTTGTCCGAACTTGTAATGAGAAGAAACAAGGTGTTCTCTCATAAAATTGTTAATCAAGGATGAACTTTCCCATGGCGATGAGTACCAGTGAGTTACGTCAATCATTCCTCGATTATTTCTCGGGATATGATCACGCCGTGGTGCCGAGTGCACCGCTAATTCCTCAAGCCGATCCTACACTCCTATTTGCCAATGCGGGGATGAACCAGTTTAAGCGTGTATTTCTTGGTGAGGAAAAGCGGTCCTATAAGCGCGCGGCTTCTGTACAAAAGTGCATGCGGGCGGGCGGGAAGCACAATGACCTAGAAAATGTCGGCTATACCCAGCGGCATCATACTTTCTTTGAGATGTTGGGCAATTTTTCTTTCGGGGACTATTTCAAGGACGATGCGATTTTTTATGGCTGGGACTATCTGACCAAGACAATTGGATTGCCTGCTGAGCAACTGTGGGTGACGATTTTTCAAGATGATGACGAGGCCTTTGAAATTTGGGAGAAAAAAATCAAGGTCCCGAAAGAACGGATTGTTCGGTTGGGACACAAGGATAATTTTTGGCAAATGGGGGACACTGGCCCCTGTGGCCCATGTTCGGAAATCCATATTGACCAAGGCAAAAAACTTGGGTGTGGGCGACCTGAATGCGCAATTGGCTGTGACTGCGATCGATATCTGGAAATTTGGAACCTTGTATTCATGCAGTTTGATCGTGATGCAAGAGGCGTGCTGCATCCATTGCCTAAACCCAGCATTGATACGGGCATGGGCCTTGAACGATTGGCTGCTGTTGTACAAAAGGTTTCAAGTAACTATGACAGTGATTTGTTCTCCCCCCTACTCTTAGCCATTGCTGATCGAACCGGTCATATCTATGGAAAAGATGCAGTTTCCGACCGGTCAATGCGCGTGATTGCTGATCACTTGAGGGCTATCACGTTTATGATTGCCGATGGAATTCTTCCTTCTAATGAGGGCCGAGGTTATGTGCTACGTCGTATTCTCAGAAGAGCGTCACGCCATGGAAGATTGCTAGACATCAAAGAACCCTTCCTCCATGAATTAACTGGTGTGGTGGTAGACCAGATGAAAGTTGTCTATGGTGAATTGAGCCAAGCAGCGGATGTGGTTCGCGAGGCAGTGGAAGGGGAGGAAGAACGCTTTATTGGGACCCTAGATCAAGGTCTACCAATTCTAAGTTCCATGGTGGATGAAGCCAAAGCCGAACTCCGCAGTTCACTTGATGGCCAAAGTGTGTTCAAGCTTTATGACACTTATGGTTTTCCCTTGGATTTGATCGAAGAAGCTGCCCGTGAGCAAGGGCTAGTAACGGACCTTGAAGGTTTTCAAAGAGCTTTGGATGCACAACGGGATCGGGCGCGCAAATCTGCTTCTTTTGCCATGGAGGGGGAAAAACCAGTTATCACTGAGTTGACCCAGGAAATTGCCCCTACTGAATTTTTAGGCTATCAGGCGTTGGAATCAGATAGTGTGATTCAAGCTATTTTGAAAAACGATCAGTTAGCGGAAGAAGCCGTGGAGGGTGAAGAGGTCGAGTTGGTTTTGAATGCCACACCATTTTACCCAGAAGGTGGGGGACAGGTTGGCGACCAAGGAACCTTGGTGGGGGCTGATGGCCGAATTCAAGTTTGTGATGCGACTAAGGTGGGTGGCACCCTGTTTCTCCACAAGGGAAGGGTTGTGGCTGGGAGAGTACGAAAAGGTGAGCATGTAGCCGCAACGGTCAATGGAGTCACTCGTCATGATTCTGCTCGCAATCATACTGCGACGCATCTTGTCCATGCCGCGCTACGTGAGATTCTTGGCCCGCATGTGAAGCAATATGGATCACTTGTTGCTCCGAATCGATTGCGATTTGATTTTTCTCACTTTAAACCACTCGGTATTCGGGATATTGAGGAAATTGAATCTTTGGTGAATCAGCAAGTACGTGAGAATATGAACGTCCAGACTAATGAGATGGGTATTCAAGAAGCCATGAATGCTGGAGCATTGGCTTTCTTTGGAGATAAGTACGGGGAAAACGTACGTGTAGTTGGAATCGGGGAGTTCAGTCAAGAACTTTGCGGGGGGACTCATTGCCAAGCAACAGGCGAAATCGGAACGTTTCGAATTATATCCGAAGGTGGTGTGGCAGCTGGAGTGCGGCGCATTGAAGCGCTAACTGGCGTCGGAGCACTTGATTATTGCAAGAAGGTGGAGTCTGACGTTCGAGAACTCGCAGATTTATTAAAAGCTAGTGCTGCGGAAGTTGTGCCTAAAGCGAGAAAATTAGTTTCGTTATTAAAAGATAGGGAGCGTGAGTTAGAACAACTTAAACTCAAAATGATGGATCAAAGCACTGATAACGCGGAGGCCGATATTCGGGAAATCAAAGGTGTGAAAGTTTACGTACAGTGCGCAGAGAGTTTGTCCATGGAAGAGTTACGTTTGTTTTCGGATAAAGTCCGTAATAAAGTTGCCCAAGGAGTCATTGCTTTGGGTTCGGCAGTAGATGACAAAGTATCTCTCCTGGTTATCGTCTCTAAAGACATTTCCAAAAAACTCAAAGCCGGTGATCTTATCAAAGAAATGGCCAAAGAGGTAGACGGCTCAGGTGGTGGCCGTCCCGAAATGGCTCAAGCTGGAGGAAAAAATCCTGCCGGTTTAAATAAGGCTTTAAATAAAGTTTTCACTATTATTGAAGCAAAACTTTAAAATAAGTGGATTTGTTTTGAGACGCAGGGTGCATTTATGAAAATAATTTTCTTTTGATCACGCGTACTATTGACTGCTCTCATAATCTTTTTTACCTATTTTTGTAGTGACACCTGGAATCGAACCGGGAAATCTTGCGTCATTGTTTTTTGAGATCATTTTATTGGAGTGTTGGAGAAATGCGTGGTCAGATATTTAAATTGTTTACTAGTTTATTTTTTCTCGTGTTTATCGGAGGGCTTGCCTTCCTTTCTCAACTTCAACCGTTTGGAAACCCTTCTCAGCGGCAGGTTCTAAGGATTCCGGTCGGCTCTTCTTTTTCGGATGCGGCTAGACTTTTGCATCAACGAAATTTAATAAAAAATGATTGGGCATTTGAATGGATGGGACGTCTTTTAGGCGCAGACCGGAGCATTATTCCTGGGGAATATGAATTTACTGGTGGAATGGCTCCTGTCGATGTTTTAGACAAAATCACCAAGGGTGAAATAGTACAGTATGCAGTCACCATTCCGGAAGGGTATTCGATTGAGCAAATCGCAGATATTCTTCAAGAAAAGGGATTAGTCAACAAAGACGAGTTCATTCAATTGACTCAAGATCCGAAGTTTCTTGCCAGACTCAATTTTCAGGCAGATGACTTAGAGGGCTACCTTTTTCCGGATACCTACCATTTTACCCAACAAGTGGAACCCGAGGTTATGGTTAAGATCATGCTAGAACAGTTTAAGCAAGTATGGACCGAGCAACTTCAGGCGCGAGCTGCGGAACTGGACATGTCTGTTCATCAGATTATGACCTTAGCTTCAGTGATTGAAAAAGAAACTGGCGATCCCCAAGAACGCGGTCTTATCTCAGGGGTTTTCCATAATCGCCTCCGAAAAAAGATACCCCTTCAAAGTGATCCCACAGTTATTTATGGACTGGCTCATTTTGACGGAAATTTAAGTAAAGAAGACTTGACTGTAGATAGTCCATATAATACCTATCGTTTCCGAGGGTTGCCTCCAGGACCTATTGCAAGTCCAGGGGAGGCATCTATCCGAGCCGCCTTGTATCCCATTCCAACCAACTATCTGTATTTTGTCTCTCGCAATGATGGAAGCCACCAGTTTTCTATTACATTGGCTGAGCATAATTTGGCTGTCAAAAAATATCAATTGCAACGGCGTCGACGTTCCTCGTAAATTTTACAAATTATGTCATTTGAAAATCGTCTTGCCGAACTGGACCTTACTTTGCCCACTCCACCCGGGCCAGTAGCGACGTATGTTCCCTTTTCACAAGTGGGCAACTTGCTTTTTCTTAGCGGTGTTGTGCCTAGCCGTGATGGGCAAATTATGTTTTGCGGAAAATTAGGGCGAGAACTTTCTAAAGAAGAAGGATATGAAGCGACCAAGCTTACGCTTTTAAATGCCCTTGCCAACATTCGCTTGGCTTTGGGTACTCTCGATCGTGTGAAGCGTGTTGTGAAAATGACTGGTTATGTTGCATCTCAGGAAGGGTTCGTTGAGCAACCCTTTGTTATTAATGGTGCCTCTGATTTGCTAGTGAAAATATTCGGAGAAGCTGGCCGGCATGCGCGTGTAGCGGTTGGAGTGGCTGAACTTCCCCTCGGGGTACCTGTGGAGCTTGAACTGATTGTTGAAATCTCTCCTTCCTAAATTCATTCACAAGCCAACCGTAGCGGTTTTATCAGGGTTTCTGCTATGGAGTGGCGGTCTGTCAGGAGTTTTGGCTGATGTTCACCATTTAGCTGATGCTCAAACTTTCTTAAAAGTTCAAGAGGCTCAAACCGTATTCGTGGACGCCCACATCTCTACGTGGAAACCTAGGGGAGTCATGTTTTGGGATGTTGAAGGATCCTTAATGATCAAGCTGGCAGAAGTAGGCTTCATCGTAGTTCGAGAAAAATCTGAACCTCACGAATTAACCTTAACAGTAGATTACCAGGAAAGACGAGGCCAAGCCTTTGCGGTCAATCGATATGGTACGATAATGGAGGGAACCTTTCAGGTTGTTCACGAAGCCGAAGGCCCACTATTTGCCGTCCACATCGTGGAAAATTCTGAACCTTCAGTTATGGGGACACCTCCCTATCTTGACGTCCTTCATAACTTTTTATCTAATCCGTACTATCATTTCTTGGGTGAAATTGTTCGGGGTGAAATTCAAGGTTCCCAAGATCCTCATAGAATTTTTATTAATTCTTTACACGCGGATGTTGTTAAATTGCAGAATGCCGATAAAGTTGATCCAGTCTTAGGAGATGCAGGCCGGTTTCTCCACTCTATGGCCATAGATAAGAGTCTTTATGCTCCAGTCGCTGTGCTGCGGACCCTTGAGGAATTAGTCAATGTTCGTGATGCCCGGCTTGTTCGAATCTTGAAGGATATGCTTCACTATCCAGACCTCTATGTCCAAGTTCGGAGCGTTGAGGCTTTTGGGGACTTTGGAGTCCAAGAGGCCCTTCCTTTTCTCAAAGAACTCCGCACCAAGAAACTACCCGTTGAAGTTCAATCGGCAATTCAGAAAACTATAATATTGCTTGGCTCTTTGCCAGACTAATCCACATATTTCCTTGATTTGACAATAAAAAAAACACGTTGTTAAAGTGAATTCATAGTTTTCTTTGCGAGACCATCGTCCATCGGTAAGGTCCAATTTTGTTTTTCCAACTTGAAGATACAAATGTTGGGCTTGGGTAATCTCAGAAAGGCTGTTCTGCACATGAAAAAGCTATCTTATATGACCATAACATTAGCTCTTTTATTGGGTGTTGCTTCTCCCACTTACGCTGAGCTTTTTCCTGATTCTGGACCTCCAGGAACTACGGTAACTATTGGAGGGAATGATTTTGGAAAATTTGTATCCACCGCTGAAAATCGAGTGGAATTTAACGGGATCCCGGCCTTGGTTCAACTCTGGGAAAAAGACTTGATCATGGTAAAAGTACCCCTGAACGCTAAAACTGGCCCAGTAATCGTTGTCGGAGGTGCAATAAAAAATTCCATGGGAGTATTTTCTGTTCGACAAGTCAAAATTACGGATATTAGTCCTGCCGAAGCTGAGCCTGGGTCAGTTTTAACCATTGAAGGGGAAAATTTTGGGAACACTGCTGGGTCGCGTGATCCCAATACGATGTTTGGGGTTAACCGAGTCATCATCAACGGAGTCAAGGCTCAAGTTCGTAAGTGGCGTTCTAATAAGCTAGAAGTAACGATTCCCACCAACTCTACATCGGGTGATGTTGTTATACAGCTGGCTTCTTCCGATCCTTTGCCAGATGGATCTTGTTGTGCGCCTGTTCAGTACGTTGAAAGTAATCGAGTGCCTGTAACTTTAATTCCCCCTATTTCCTTTTCTCCTGTTAAAGGTCCCATCGGCAGTAAAGTGGTCTTAAGTGGTCAAAATTTTGGAAAAACCAAAGCTGCTAATGCGCAAGTGCTATTTAATGGCAAGCCGGCAACTGTTGCCCAATGGTCTGTGAGAACCATTGTGGTTCATGTTCCATTGAATGCTACTAGTGGGCCAGTGACGTTGGAAGGAAACTCCAAAAAACGGTCCCTTGGAAATTTTGATGTGGTAGAGTCAAAGGCAGCCCAAGTAACCCCCCAAGAAGGGCCTGTTGGAACTTTGTTGAGAATAAAAGGTGAAAATTTTGGCGTTTATGCGGAATCAGGATCTACGGCCTATGCATTTGATTTTGATCCAGGCCAAAACAGCGTCGAATTTGGTGGTGTTCCTGGGGTTATTCACCGGTGGAATGATACTGAAATTAATGTCTGGGTACCTTTTAGTGCCAAAAGTGGGCCGATTATTATCAAGCGTGGAGGTACCATACCCAAATCTGATGGAACCTGTTGTGCTGAAAAAGGTTCTGTTCGCCTTCAGGCGAGTAATTTTACCGTTAAGCAACCTACAGTTACTTCCTATTCGCCAAACGAAGCTGGGTTAGATGAAATTGTGACCATTAGAGGTAATGGGTTCGGTGAATTTTTAAAACTTGCTGAACATTCACGCATTGGCTTGCATCATCAAGCTCACAATTGGAAGAACTATGAGTTAGGCTCTGATGTGTCACGGAGCGAAGTTATAATCAATGGAATCGCGGCGTTAGTGGTTTCCTGGAAAGATGATGAAATTAAAATTCGAGTGCCGCGTCGGCATGTCTTTGGCTTCGGGTATCCCGGGGGTTTTCATGAGGATCCCACCGAAGGCGAAATTGTTGTGCGAAGAGGTTCGTGGGATCTCAAAGAAGACGGGACGTGCTGTCAGCCTAAAAAATGGGTTAGCGCGTTAGCGGGAAAATTCACTATTCTCCGTCGGGGCTTGCCTCATAAAGAATTTTTCTATGATTATACGTCTTTCCCTGAATATGATTATACTCCCCCTGAAAAGTTGGAATCGAATGGCTCCAAGAATTAATTGCTCGTAAGTATTCCATGAAATGTAAAAATCGTTTTTGCGTAATATTTATAACAAATTTCGTCGTCCTAGGATTGCTTTTATCCTCAGTGGCCTTTGGGGGAGAAGACCAAGCCGTTCTTGTATTACAAAAGAGCGGGACCAAGGTCACGCTTCTCGACACTTTCTTTATTGACACCAAAAATGGTTGGGCTGTTGGCGCAGGGGGGACTATGCTGCGCACCAGTGATAGCGGAGCTACCTGGCAGTCCGTGACTCGTCGAACCCCATCATTACTCATGAGCATATTTTTCTCAGGTAAGTCTCATGGATGGGTAGTCGGCCGTAATGGGACGGTTCTTCATTCATCGGATGGCGGGAAGAAATGGTTGCTTCAAATGAGTGGAACCACTTCTCCCTTATATGGGATGTTTTTTCGTGATCAATCGAATGGCTGGATTGTTGGTGCCCGAGGAACCATACTACATACTAAAAATGGTGGCCAATCATGGGATGACCAACAAAGTGGTACTTCAGCTGATTTATTTGGAGTCCATTTCCTTGATCAGCAACTAGGGTGGGCGGTTGGAGCTTTGGGGGTCATTCTGGTCACGACGGATGGCGGACAGCACTGGGGGCAACAAACAACCAATAGTTCCCAGACCTTTTTCGATATTCAATTTTTGGACAAACAAGTTGGATGGGTTGTTGGAACCCAAGGGGCGATCTTTCAAACCGTGACAGGTGGTCAAGAATGGCTTGATAAAACTTTACCTTGTGGATCGCCTTGTATTCGTCCTCCCGATTTTCTAAAAATTCGATTTACTGGATTTCTTGAAGGATGGATTATTGGTGAACGGGGTGCTTTCCTACTGACAAAAGATGCAGGCTTTAATTGGAATGAATCCGAACTTCCTGAGCCATACTCATTGTATGGCTTAACCTTTCCAGAATCCCACACCGGTTGGGCTGTGGGTCATCAAGGCGTCATCCTCAAGATTTCTGCTCCCAGTTCATAAGCAGGGGAGGATTTATCCTAAATTTCCTAAACGAGATTGAATTATACTCAAGGCTGCCAGGGGAACTGTCTCTCCGCGTAGAATTGAAGCACCCAAGGAAAATGAAATAAAGTCGAATTGTTTTGCAGTTTCTTGTTCTTGCTCGGTCCATCCCCCTTCCGGTCCCCCTGTCAAAACCACTGTGCCAGAAAATTTGTTGTCTAGTGGAAGTGTCTGAAGGCCTTGTGACTCACCTCGCTCTACCAATAGGCATTTGATAGTTTCTAGACGATATTGCTCAAAAAATTTCTGAATAGGTATTGGAAGCAACACTTGGGGAACTTCCCATCGTTCTGATTGTTGTGCGGCATCCAGGGCAATACGAGCATAGCGTTCCTGTAATAATTCAACACGTTCTGCTCTCGGACGAACAACCACCCGGTTTGTGAGTAATGGAACGATCACAGAAACACCTAATTCAGTGGCTTTTTGAATTGCCCATTTCATATGGTCGCTCTTCAGTATTGACTGGCCCAGAATAATGCTTGCCTTGGTAGGAGGCGGTCCCTGTTCCGTTTTAAAAATCCTGCCGGTTAGTGTGGTTTTGCTTAATGATTCGATGCGAAGGTGATATCGCTGTCGAGCTTCATCCCCGACGATTAATTCTTCACCTTCACGCATCCGAAGGCTTTTTGAAAGATGCTGAAATAATAAACCTTTGATGTTGAGGACTTTGTCGTTAATGTTTTTTGATGGGACAAAAAAGACTGGCATGAAGAGGTAGGGATACCTAAACCTGATAGATTTAATCAAATATATTCTTGACCTTGTCGAATATTCCTTCTTCACTGCTTTCGCCATCTAAATCACTCTCCTTGGCAAATGCAGAAAGCAATTCTCGTTGGTGCGATGATAATTTTGTGGGTATTTGAATTTTGACACGGACCAGTTGATCACCCATTTGTTTTCCTTTTAACGCTGGGGCACCAATGCCTTTAAGTCGCAATACTCGGTCGTGCTGCGTGCCCTCTGGGATTTTAACTGAGTTCTTTCCTTTTAATGTAGGGACTTCCACTTTTCCTCCAAGGGTTGCAGTAACAAAATGAACTGGAAGGTTCACCAGGATATCATTTCCTTTTCGAGTAAAAATAGGGTGTGGTTTAACTGAAACAGCGACATATAAATCTCCTGGTGGACCACCATTTATTCCATGTTCACCCTCATGAGATAATCGAAGACGCATCCCGCTTTCAATTCCGGCAGGGATGGTAACAGAGAGGTTTCGTTCTCGGTAAACACGTCGTTGCCCTCGGCATGTCGTGCAGGGATCAGAAACGATTTGTCCTGCCCCCTGACATTGGCCACAAGTTCGGTTAATTGTAAAAAAGCCTTGTTGGAGACGAACTTGACCTGTGCCCCCGCATCCGAAGCAGGTCTTTACCGCGTTACTGGACTTAGCTCCACTGCCTTTGCAGGAATCGCAGATTTCCCATCGTGGGATTTTGAGTTTAGCGTCTTTTCCGTAGACAGCTTCCTCAAAGGCTAATTCTAAATTATATTGAAGGTCATTTCCTTGTTCTGCTCGATTGCGTCCGCCTCGGCCTCCGCCAAAAAAGTCTTCGAAAATATCTCCAAAAACGTCACCAAAGCCCCCACCAGCACCAAATCCTTCAGCTCCTCCAAAGCCTTGTGGTCCACCGGAATGCCCAAACATGTCATACCGTTTTCTTGTCTCTGCATTACTGAGGACATCGTAGGCTTCACCGGCTTCCTTAAATTTGTCCTCAGCTTTTTTCTTTTCCTGAGGATCGGTTTGCAGATCAGGATGATGTTGCCTGGCAACTTTTCGAAACGCCTTTTTAATTTCATCATCTGAGGCGTCACGAGAAACCCCAAGAACTTCATAATAATCTCGTTTAGTCACTGGTGCCATCTTTTCAAATCTGATTTCATGTGAATATTTGTACTATTCGACTTGAGAGAAGTCTATATGGCGACAATTTATTTCTTTTCGCCGTCAACTTCTTCAAACTCTGCATCCACGACTTTTTCTTGGTCGCCATTCGTACTGGTTGATGCACTATCCTCGCTGCTGTCACTATCTCCTGCTCCTGGAGGCGTACCTTCAGCGGAAGTTGACTTATACATTTCTTCTGCCAACTTGTGGGAGGCGGACTGCAAGGTTTGCATAGCCGTTTTCATGGCCTCAGTATCTTCGTCTTCCATGGCAGTTTTCATGGCAGTTATGGCCTCTTGGATTTTGGTTTTTTCTTCCTCAGGAATTTTATCGCCGTGTTCCTGTAAGTTTTTTTCCGTTCCGTAGATGAGCGTATCAGCTTGGTTTCGAATTTCGACAGTTTCTCGCCGTTTTTTATCTTCTTCGGAATGAGCTTGCGCGTCCTTAACCAACTGTTCAACTTCTTCTTTGCTCAGGCCACTTGAAGCGGTGATTTTGATTGATTGTTCTTTTTGTGTAGCCATGTCTTTAGCATTGACATGCACAATCCCATTGGCGTCGATATCAAAAGTAACTTCAATTTGTGGCATGCCACGAGGAGCTGGAGGAAGGCCGACGAGGTCAAATTGCCCAAGCAGTTTATTATCATTGGCCATTTCCCGTTCCCCTTGAAAAACCCTGATCGTTACAGCAGTTTGATTATCAGCAGCGGTGGAAAAGACTTGGCTCTTTTTTGTCGGAATGGTGGTATTTCTATCAATCAATCGTGTAAAGACTCCGCCAAGTGTTTCAATGCCTAGGGATAGGGGGGTGACGTCCAGTAAAAGGACATCCTTGACATCACCTTTGAGTACTCCGCCTTGAATTGCTGCACCAATGGCTACGACTTCGTCAGGATTTACGCCACGATGGGGGTCCTTTCCAAAGAAATTCTTCACACGTTCGATGACTTTAGGCATTCGAGTCATGCCTCCGACTAGCACCACCTCGTTAATTTCACTGGCGGAAACTCCTGAATCGGCTAGTGCTTTTTTGCACGGTTCAATAGACCGAACAATCAGATCATCAACTAATTGCTCAAATTTCGCACGGGTGAGTTTAAGGACCATGTGCTTAGGCCCACTTGAATCTGCCGTGATAAAAGGTAAATTAATCTCAGTTTCTTGTGCAGAGGATAATTCAATTTTCGCGCGTTCAGCGGCTTCTTTCAGGCGCTGTAAAGCCATGCGATCGTTTTTCAGGTCGATGCCTTGGTCTTTTTTGAATTCCTCTACAAGCCAATCAATAATACGGAGATCAAAGTCATCGCCGCCGAGGAAAGTATCTCCATTTGTGGCCTTGACCTCAAAGACTCCGTCTCCGATTTCCAAGATAGATACGTCAAAAGTTCCGCCTCCAAGGTCATAAACCGCAATACGCTCTTCGGCTTTCTTGTCCAAACCATAAGCGAGTGAGGCGGCAGTTGGCTCATTAATGATACGCAAAACATTAAGGCCGGCAATTTGACCGGCATCTTTGGTTGCTTGACGTTGGCTATCATCAAAATATGCAGGAACCGTAATCACCGCATCAGTCACTTTTTCGCTCAAATAGTCCTCAGCGGTTTGCTTGATTTTTTGTAAGATCATGGCTGAGATTTCTGGCGGACTGTAGGTTTTGTCACGAATCTTCACGTGAGCATCACCATTAGAGCCCTCCTCAATTTTATAGGGGAGGCGGGCAGTCGCATTTTTGACTTCCTTGGCCGTGAATTTACGACCCATTAACCGTTTCACGGAAAAAATAGTGTTTTCTGGATTAGTGATGGCTTGCCGCTTTGCAATTTGGCCGACCAACCGCTCTTCTTTATCATTTACCGCTACCACCGATGGAGTCGTGCGCCCTCCCTCGGAATTTGTGACGACTTCTGGGTCGCCACCGCTCATAATTGCGATACAAGAATTAGTAGTTCCAAGGTCAATTCCGATAATTTTGCTCATTCTTATTCTCCTTCCTTACTCTATTCTATACTTTCATCTTCCGAGGGTGCGGCGGAATCCTTGGCTGTAGCCGCCCTGGACACGGTGACCATCGCGGGTCGAAGAATGCGATCCTGAAGAAAATATCCTTTTTGATATTCGTCAACGACACAATTTTCGGCGATGGTTGAGGATTCTACTTGCCCTACGGCCTGATGTTTTGTAGGGTCAAACGGTTCTCCGACACTAGTCACTTGACTTACTCCAAGTTTTTCCAAGGTATCGAAAAACTGTTTGTAGGTTAGTTCCACGCCCTGGAGAAATCCCTCACTATCCGCTTGTTCCGTGCTGCATTGAAGAGCTCTTTCAAGGTTATCAATGGTGGGAAGTAAGTCTCTTAATAGTTTTTCATTAGCAAATCGGACTGTATCGCCTTGATCCCGTTGAGTCCGGCGTTTGTAGTTCTCAAATTCTGCCGCTAACCGAAGGTATTTGTCATTCAGGACCTGCAGTTCTTCGGTTTTGGCCACGAGTTCAGTTTGGGGGATCAAATGCTCGTCTTGTTCGTCTGAATTTTCCTCTTTGGCTTCGGGGAGAGCGGCAACCACGTTTTCTAATGTTTTCGCTTGTTGGGCATCTTCAGTTTCATGTTTGTCGGAGGCTCTTGATTCTTGTTGTGGATTTTCCAAAATCTCTTCCTTTATTGACTGCTGAAGCACAAAATTCTTTAAAAAGCTGAGGTTTTTCGGATGAATCTTATTTTTCTTTGACTAATGGTTCTTCAGGTAGATTAGAAAGCCAGAATCTCTTGGACCGGAGGAATGCCTGCTCGAATAAAGGTTTTTCTAGTTCAAGACGTTCGGTCCGGCATCAGGCACACACTACCATTGCCGTATAGGCCGTTTTTCAGATAGGCACTATGGGGGGGAAGTCAACCCAATGGGGGGAAAAATAGGGAAAATCTTTTAGGGCTGTGGATAAGTAGTTAGGGTCGCTGATTAGTTTTTTACACGTTGGTAAAGGAGGGCCAGGCCCTCAAGGGTCAGATAGGGGCAGATCTCTTGGATTGATTGAGTGACTGGGGCCAAAATAGGCGCGAGCCCTCCCGTGGCAATTACGCGAGCTGTTTGTCCAACTTCTTGCTTAATGCGAGTTGTCAGTTCATCCACTAAGCCAGAATACCCAAAAATTAGTCCAGATTGGATGCTACTGGCTGTATCCGTACCAATGACATTTTTAGGCCTTACTAACTCTACGTTAGGTAGTTTGGCAGTTTGAGCATGAAGGGCGTCGGCAGAACTTTTCAGACCTGGAGCAATTGCTCCACCTAGGTACCGTCCATCCGAAGTCACCGTACAAAAGGTCGTGGCAGTGCCAAAGTCTACAATAATCAGGCTTGATTGGAATCGCGCATAAGCTGCGGCTGCGTTAACTAATCGATCTGTACCTATTTCATGGGCATTGGCATATTGCAGCACCAATCCGAAAGGAAAGTCTGCAGTCACGAGAAGTGGACAATGATGGAAACAAGTCTCAATAACTTGCTCTATAATAGATGTGACTTGAGGAACCACGCTAGAAATAATTGTCCCATCTAGGTCTTTTGGATATATGTCATGCTCCCGCATGAGAGAAATAAACAATGAACCATATTCATCGGATGTTTTCGTTGCATTTGTGGCCAGACGCCAGGAGGCAAGAAGCGTGTTTTTCTCAAAAACGCCAAATGCAATTTGAGAATTACCAATGTCTATAGCAAGTAGCATCGCTTATTCCATTATCTGATATGTGTAACATCGGCCGAATGCAAGACAATATTTTTTTTAGCTCCTGCTTCAAAGGGTGTGACCTGAAGGGAGCCGTCTTTCCCTATTTCTGTTGCTCGTCCGTTAACGTGGTGAGACCCGGTGAGGGTACAACAAACATCTGTTCCTAATGTAGAACAAGAGGCTGAATATGCCGAATGAATTACATCAAGATCATGCCTTGCTAGCCGCTCATACCATTTCTCCAAATTATTGAAAATGCCTGAAAGAAGGGAGTTTCTATTACAGAATTGTCCAGATTCTTGATAAAGTGAAGTCGAAATATCATGGAGTTCCGGAGGCAGATCCTCCGAGGTAGAGTTCACATTCACACCAAATCCGACAATAAGTGCCGGAGCATTACCTTTCCGAGTGATGCCTTGACATAAAATTCCCCCCAGCTTTTTATCTGCCACAAGAAGGTCATTAGGCCATTTCAGGGATAAGGTCGTGGAGTGATTTATTTGAATGGCTTCGGCTATTGCTAGACCTGTTACGAGGGGAACCCAAGGGAGATATTCTTGAAGATCTGGATTTTTTAGAATCACGGAGCAGTAAATATTCTTATTTGGTGGCGAAACCCACGCTCGATCTAATCGTCCCTTTCCAGCAGTCTGGTGCTCTGCGAGAATAACGGTTCCGTGCGGTTCGCCTGAATCCGCTAAAGTTAATCCTAGCGAGTTTGTAGACGGTGTTTTGGTAAGGATATGAATAATTTTTCCCAGTGATTGGGTACAGAGAGCAGATTGAATGACTTCAACATTCAATGCGTCAGATGTTGGCTGAACAAGCATAAAGAAATAAAGACGTTTGCAAATTTAGTAATAGTTTATATTTCTAAACTCATGTTAACTGCTGGTGCAGAATGCGTGAGTGAGCCAATGGAAATATAATCTGCGCCAGCTGCCGCAAATTCTAGAACGTTGTCTAACGTAATTCCTCCCGAGACCTCAACAATGGCCCGGCCCTTAATTTGATTTACCGCCTGACGGACTAATTCTGGGGACATATTATCAAGCAGCAGCACAGCAGCCTGTCCTTCAATGGCTTGCTCAATCTCATCTAAAGATTCAATTTCTACGAAAATCTTGAGGCCATGTGGACCTTTAGCTTTGGCGAGTCGACAAATTTTTGTGATGTCCATTCCCTGTGATCTGAGGGTAGCGATATGGTTATCCTTGATAAGGATGCCATCATTTAACGACATACGATGGTTCGTTCCAGAGCCAATAGCTACAGCCCATTTTTCCAACCTTCGAAGCCCAGGTATGGTTTTTCGTGTATCTAGAATTTTTGTCGGGTATTTTCGTACGGCATCACAGAAAGTTTTGGTGATCGTGGCGATTCCCGAGAGATGTTGAAGAAAGTTCAAGGCGGTGCGCTCCCCCTTGAGAATGCTTCTGGTTGACCCACGCAAAGAAGCAACCGCTTCCCCCACTTGTATTGTTTCCCCATCAATTCGGTGTACTTGAAGAGCCACTGATGAGTCTAACAATTCAAAGATTTTTTGGAGAAGAGGAATTCCAGCTAGTGTAAGAGGTTCCTTAGCAACAATAGTGGCATTGGTTATTGAATCAGAAGAAACAAGAGCGTTGGTAGTCACGTCACCGTGGACAAGGTCTTCCTCAAGAGCAAGTTTCACAATAGGGTCTAAGTCTAGAGAAGAAAGAATGGTATTCGACATGGGATGTTCTTAAACCATCTTTTGGAGTTGCAACTCACTACTTGAAAGCAAAGAGAGTTCTGCCGTTATCGCTTCCAGTCGCTCACGAGATTTTTGAAAAATTTCCTGTGGGGCTTTTTCGGCAAAATCAGATGATTCTAATCGTCCTTGGAGGCGCGAAGCTTCTTTTTGTTTGGTGTGCGTTTGTTTGCGAATACGATCTAGCGCTTTCTTTAGGTCAATATCTCCCTCGATCTGAATTCCGATGGTAAAGCTTCCAGCAACTAAGCGCAAAATTTGGTCTACTGGAAAATTATCTTGGTCCGTCACGTTAAGCGTTCCCCTGCCTAGATATGTAATGAAGGGGGATAGCATTTGCAGATTTGAGACGCCAGCAGGATCTTTTGCTGTTGCATAGAGCCAAAGTTTTTTTGATGGACCATATTCCAGTAATGCACGCCCTGTTCGTATGATCGTGACAACCTGCTCTATAATTCTAAATGATTCTTCCGCCTTCGTATCCAACCAATCTGATTGTGACGTTGGGTATGATTGGATTACGATGCTCTCGCCTCGATGGGGAATAGCTTGCCAAATTTCTTCTGTAAGAAATGGCATAAAGGGATGAAGGAGTCGTTGCAAGATTTCAAATGATTCAAGGAGTGTGTGTCGCGTTGACCTGGTTTCTTGTGTGTCAGCACCTTGAAGCGAGGGCTTGATGAGTTCTAAGTACCAATCACAATATTCATGCCATGTAAAATGGTAAAGTTGGTTTGCAGCTTGATCAAATCGATAGTCCTCAAGGCAGCCATTGACCGATTCGATGACCTGATTGAGGCGAGTCAAAATCCAACGGTCAATTAATGGACGATTTGGAAAGGGCAGAGCTTCGGTTTTTTTATCAGCATTCATAAGGATAAACCGTGCGGCATTCCAAATCTTATTTGTAAAGTTGCGATAGCCTTCGATACGCTCCTCGGACAATTTAATGTCACGGCCAGGTGAGGTCATGGAGGTCAGAGTGAATCGCAAAGCATCTGTCCCATATTGGGACATTTTGGTTAATGGGTCGATGACATTGCCTTTTGACTTGCTCATTTTCTGTCCCTCTGCATCACGAACCAAAGCGTGGATATAAACATCGCGGAATGGAGGTTGGCCGGTAAACTTTAATCCCATCATGATCATTCGGGCTACCCAGAAAAATAAAATATCTAAACCCGTGACGAGTGTTGTGGTGGGATAAAAGGTTTTAAGGTCTGCTGTTTCTTCAGGCCAACCCAATGTTGAAAATGGCCATAGGGCGGATGAGAACCAGGTGTCCAATACGTCCGGATCTTGAATAAATTCTTTGTTGCCACAGATAGGACAATTCGAAGGTGCCGTTCGGTCTACAATTGGTCTGGCATTTGGGGGAATGATGCTGCTCCCTGCCCCGTGACCAACTTGCTTGCTCTCAGGGTAACAGTTAGTGCAGTACCACGCCGGAATTCTGTGGCCCCACCAGATTTGCCGAGAGATACACCAGTCTTTGATGCCTCGCATCCACCCTAGGTAATTATTCGCCCAGCCTTCGGGGATAATTCGAATTTGTCCTGTTTCCACCGCTCGAATGGCTGGATCAGCAAGAGGCTGAATTTTGACAAACCATTGGGGAGATAAAAAAGGTTCGACCACGGTTTTACATCGGTAGCATTTTCCCAAAGCCATCTGATGATCTTCGATGCTCGGTAAAAGTTCTTGGGCCTGAAGTGCTTCGATAATAATTTGGCGAGCTTTGTTTACAGGAACTTGGTCTAATTGTTTTCTTAATGGAGGGGCGACTTCAGCCTTTTTTAAGGCTTCCGAATCGAATTGGCCACGACAATTGAAAATTGAAAGACGTGGAAGTTGATGGCGTTCTCCAGCCTCGAAGTCATTAAAGTCGTGTGCCGGCGTAATTTTAACTACACCGGTACCAAACTCAGGATCAACAAGAATAGTGTCGCCAATTATGGGAATGGTTCGAGATGTTAGTGGCAGACAAACTGATTTCCCAATGAGATGATTGTAGCGGGAATCTTCTGGGTGAATCGCCACCGCAGTATCGCCTAACATGGTTTCTGGACGGGTGGTGGCTATTGTCAAAAATGCGGTAGGATCATCAGCCAATGGGTATTGGATATGATAGAGTTTGTTTTTCAACTGATCGTGTTCGACTTCAATATCGGATAAGGCTGTGAGGCATCGTGGGCACCAGTTGATTAGCCGTTCACCACGGTAAATTAATTGTTCTTCGTATAGACGGACAAAAACTTCGCACACGGCCTTTGATAGACCATCATCCATTGTGAAGCGGAGTCGATCCCAATCACAGGACGCCCCAAGATGTTTGAGTTGTCCAAGGATCGTGTTTCCTGACTCCTGCTTCCAAGCCCAGATTCGTTCAATAAATGTTTCCCGCCCAAGTTCTTCTCGAGAATTACCTTCTTGGTGAAGTTGGCGTTCGACTACATTCTGGGTAGCAATACCTGCGTGATCTGTTCCTGGTAACCATAAAGTCTTTCGGCCTTGCATCCGTCGCCAACGGATGAGAATGTCTTGCAGTGTATTATTGAGTGCATGACCAATGTGGAGTGAGCCTGTAACATTTGGTGGAGGAATGACAATGGTATAAGAATCCCCTGGAGCGTCAAGCTTGCCAGTGAAATACCCTTGGTCAATCCAATATTGCCCCCAACGTGCTTCGACAGCCTGGGGCTCATAAACTTTTTCTAGTTGTCGGGAAGTCATAAGGAAGTCTATACCACGAAGGATCGAAGATCTTAGCACGAGGGGTGGGACCTCGCAAGGAATTCGAGCTTGTCTTTCTACAAAATAGTATGATAGAACCAGGCTAAGATCACCTTAGGGATTTTACTGAATCAATGTTTTTCGAGTTTTTGAAAGGGGAGGCACGCATGCCCAAAGGCAGAGAAAAAGAACGGGAACTTCGCCGGAAACATAAGAAAAACCAACAGCGCCTCAAAGCTCTTGAGCAAGCCCAACGAAAAGCTGGCGTAAAGAAGTAACGCAGGCTCATCTCAAACGTTCTTTTGTTACTTAACGCTTCATCTGCTTTCTTAGAAAATTGTTATGTGTGCTTCTTTTCTGACTCAACCCTCACTGCTTCTGCTTTCCGTTCAATGTGTTACAAGATCTACTAGATTAGAGTCGAGTCCAGATTCCAAATAACGTAGTGCTACTCTAGATTAATGACTAAGCCTTCAACACAGGTTATATTTTTTGACGCTGTGGGCACGTTATTCCAGGTAAAGGGCTCAGTCGGGGAAATATATCTTCGATATGCTAAAAAATATGGAATTCTGCCATCAGCCGAGTTAACGGCGAGGGTAAACCGTGCCTTTAAGGAGTCGTTTGCTCAAGCGCCCCCACCAATTTTTGCGGTGGAGGAACCAGAAAAATTAAAACAATGTGAAAGGTTGTGGTGGTTTGATATTGTACATGGTGCATTTTACCGTATTCGAATGTTTGAAGGCTTCGACAACTATTTTGATGAAGTGTATGAAGCGTTTGGAACAGCGGACCATTGGGAGATTTACCCTGAAGTACCTGATGTCCTTAAGGAGTTGAAAGTTCAGGGTTATGAACTTGGGGTGATTTCGAATTTTGACACGCGGTTTTTTAAAATTTTTCGCGGACTAAACTTAGATCAGTATTTTGACTCGATTACGATTTCAAGTTTAGCAGGTTCAGCTAAACCCTCTCCAAAAATTTTCAAATATGCACTGGATCAGCATGCGCTTGACCCAGATGAGGCTATTCATATCGGAGATAGTATAAAAGAAGACATAGACGGAGCGAGGCAGGCAAACATACTAAGTATATTAGTTGATAGAGAAATTGGGGATGATAAAATAAAAAATAATGTCATCAAACAACTAAATCAGGTTCCAGATGTATTGGAAAAAATTAAGGTTCGCAACCTCTTTTAAGTCGATCACTATTTCTGTGAAGAAACACTGTCTAACTAACTGTTCCTTAACCTAGTGTTTAAATGTTTACGCATTTTGACGTATTTAAAGTTCTAGCAAACACCCTTATTTGCAGCTTTTGGACTTGTGAGACTCCTTGACTTCTCAAAATCCCACTTGATAGACTTTCTTACCTAAGTACCTAGTTTTATTTATTTTTTTTTATTTTTGTTAGATTTTTGTCATTATTTACAAGAGTATATAAATATAAAATTAAGTAAAGATTGAGCATTATTGGGGGAGGTTATGAGGGATTTTTTCAATTTTGATGATCTTATTCACCAGTTGGACCGACGGCCTTTATTTGCTGAAGGAGATGGGGAAGATTGGGGTGCTGGCGAGGATCTGGAAGCGGAAAGACTGCCGCCTGCTCCTACCGGTATCAAAGCTGTCGCAGGAAATGGGTTCATCACGGTTTCTTGGGAACCTGTCCAGGATGCGATGTACTACAACCTCTATTACCTTACTAGTAAAGGCATTACCATCAAGCCAAACGCATTGACTCGTCAAATCGCCAGTCCAGATGATTTTAATCCAGTTATTGGTGTTGATAAAGAGAAAGGAAATTGCGTCGAGGGGCCTTCAAGCCCTTACACCCATTCAGATTTAGCCAATGGCCAGTGCTACCACTATGTGGTAACAGCAATCACCGAAGATGGAGAAAGCCCATGTTCTGAAGAAGCTATGTCTATTCCTTCTCCGTATTTACCCGTACTTCAGTTTGGTGAAGAAGGGGTGGATGAAGGTGAATTCCGATCGCCAACTGGCATCGCCGTTGATAGTGAAGGTCATATCTATGTGGCAGATACGGATAATCATAGCGTTCAAAAGTTTGATAAGGATGGGAAATTTATTGCTCGGTGGGGTGGGGACCCAGATTCAGAAGATGGTACTTTCTATTATCCTCGTGGCTTAGCTGCTACAGAGGAAGGCTATATTTATGTCTCAGATAGTGGAAATAATCGCGTCCAAAAATTTGATCCTGATGGCAACTTTATGAATGCTTGGGGCAAGTTTGGTTTTGCTTGGCGTGGAGCTGAAGCTGGAAAGTTTGATGTTCCTTGGGGAGTAACGACTGATCAACAAGGCAATTTGTATGTTTCTGATACCAGCAATGCACGGATCCAAAAATTCGAATCCAATGGGACCCCTCTACTAAAGTGGGGAAGAGACGGAAGCTTTGACGGCGCGTTTTTCTACCCTCGCGGTTTAGCTGTTGACTTTGTTGGAAACATTTATGTCGCTGACGAAGGCAATAATCGAATTCAAAAATTCGATCCCCGCGGAAACTTTTTGACGAAATGGGGACGTGAAGGAAACGGGCCTGGACAACTTAAATCTCCATGGGGCGTGTCCTGCGATCCGCTTGGCAATTTGTATGTGGTGGATAGTGGAAATCATCGAATCCAGAAATTCGATTCTAATGGCACATATCTGTGTAGTTGGGGTAATCGGGGATTAACTGAAGCCCAAGTGAATTTCCCCTCCGGTATTGCAGTTGATAAGGAAGGTTATGTGTATGTGGTAGATAGTGGAAATCATCGCGTTGTTAAGTTTGTGCCCACCGAAGAAGAGTTGGCTCGCGGACGAGAAAAAATAGAAAAAGAACGGGAAAGTACCGGCGGATTGCCAACAGCGCATTTGGTGGCGAAACCTGGAGATACAGAAGCTATTCTAAGCTGGTTAGAAGTTCCGGGGGTCGTTTCTTATAACTTGTATTTTAGTACTGATCCCAACCTGACTAAGGAAACATCTACGAAAATTGAAGGAGTTGCAAGTCCATATACACACACGGGGCTGACAAATAATACTCCATATTATTTTGCCCTCTCTTGCGTCGATGAAGAGGAGAAAGAAGGCTTGCTGTCAGAAGAACTGTCGGTGGAGCCATTGTTGATTGACCTAGCTGCACCCCAAAATCCAGATCTGGTTTTGAATCATGGAGCATACATGACGAATTCTTTGGATGTGGTGGCCACGATTTCTGCCAAGGACTTGGATACTGGTGTGGCTGGGTATTTTATTTCCGAAAATCCCATGACTCCGAGTTCAACCCTCCCTGGATGGATTGAGGTGGAACCCGAATATCGATTTGGCGCGACCATTCCGTTTGCGCTTTCTCCAGGCGATGGCCCCAAAACAGTTTATGTGTGGTTTAAAGATGTTGGCAATAATACCTCGGTGCCTGCCAGCACGAATATTGTTCTTAATACGTCGGGATACGTTTGTACCGGAATTTGGGGTAAACCAGGGAGAGGGGCTTCGTTATTGCACGGTGGAGAGTTTATGGCACCCCTGTATGGAATGGCGCTTGACCGCCAGGGCTCTTTATTCGTGGTCGATAATGGCAATAACCGTGTTCAAAAGTTTGATCCTTCTGGAGACTTTATTTTGTTATGGGGAAATTTTGGCCAAGCTAATGGGAATTTCAATAATCCTACGGGGATTGCCTGCGACGGCAAAGGGGATGTGTACGTATGTGATACCAATAATCACCGAGTTCAAAAATTTGATGGCAAGCTTGGGCATTATGTTCAGAAATTTGGTGGACGAGGAAACGGAGAAGGCCAGTTTAATGCGCCCTGGGGTATAGCCACTGATCGAGTTCGAGGCTATATCTATGTAGTCGATAGTGCCAATTTCCGCATTCAAAAGTTTGATGAAGAGGGAGAATTTATCATGCAATGGGGAAGTTTCGGCAATAATGATGGCCAGTTTTATTTTGCACGTGGCGTGGCCGTGGATCAAAATGACGGCATGGTATATGTCGTAGATATGGGTAATCACCGGATTGCGAAATTTGATACAAGCACCAATGTTCTTCCCCAACTCGTCGCCAAATGGGGCGGCGGTATTGGTGCTGGTCATGCAAGCAGTAGTCAGGCCCAAGAACCAGGCCAATTCCGCTCACCGTGGGGCATTGCCGTAGATGGAATGGGCGATGTATTTGTGACGGATACTGGCAATCAGCGAATTCAAAAGTTCGACCGTGATGGGAACTTCGTAACACAGTGGGGCGGATTTGGAAATGCCGAAGGACAGTTCAATTTCCCCTACGGTATGGCCCTTGATTCCAAGGGCCATGTATTTGTTGTGGATAGTGGGAATATGCGGGTCCAACACTTCATGCCTGCCGAGGATGCCGAAGAACACATCCGAGAGGAGGCCGAATCCTTGGCCGCATTACCCGAAGGCGCGGACTCCTAGTTCGGCAATCTACAAGAGCGATGGGGCTTCCAAAGATAGACGGAATAGGGGGAGCCCCGTTATTCCTTTTTTCTCGTTAACATTCAAGACGATCATCGATTTTTTCATGAATTCCTGATAGGGTGAACCGCTGGGTTGTCTAACCTTTTCCGCATTCATGCTCAAGTTTTTTTAATCAGACCTAGTTAATATTTTGTAAGTAGTTTTCAATTTTCTCACCCAACTTAATATAAAAGGGTAATAACCATGGGACTCTGGGACCGAACAAGGATTGGACTAACATTCGATGATGTGGTGCTCGTTCCAGCCAAATCTGAAATAGTACCCTCTGAAGTCATCACGCATACCCAGATCACAAAAAACATTACGATTAATATCCCTCTCCTAAGCGCAGCTATGGATACCGTGACTGAAGGACGATTAGCCATTGCTTTGGCAAGAGAAGGGGGGATAGGGGTGGTGCATCGCGCCATGTCCCCAGAAGCCCAAGCAGCTGAGGTAGATAAGGTCAAAAAATCAGAAAGTGGCATGATTTTGGACCCTATCACGATCTCCCCTAATCAAACTATTCGTGATGCTCACGAAATCATGTCAAACTATCGAATTTCAGGTATTCCTGTTACCAAGGATAAAAAATTAGTAGGGATTCTCACAAACCGAGATTTGCGATTTGAGCCTAGAATGGATCTCGCCGTATCACAAATTATGACGCGGGACAATTTGATCACGGTACCGGAAGGTACCAGTTTGGTAAAAGCTCGGGAAATTCTTCACGAGCATCGCATTGAAAAACTTCCGGTTGTAAATGAAGAGTTTGAACTCAAAGGGCTAATCACTATTAAAGACATACAAAAACAAATTCAATATCCTACGGCTTGCAAAGATACTCATGGTCGTTTGCGAGTGGCTGCGGCAGTTGGCGTTGGAACTGATGTTGAAGAGCGGGTGAAGCGACTAGTCAAAGCTGGTATAGATATGATTGTTGTGGATACGGCCCATGGGCATTCACAAAGTGTTGTTGACACCGTGAAATACATTAAAAAGCACCATCCGAGTATGGATGTGTTAGCTGGAAATATTGCTACGGCGCAAGCAGCCAAGGAATTAGTTGATGCTGGTGCTGATGCGGTAAAAGTCGGCGTGGGGCCAGGCTCCATTTGCACCACACGGATCGTCTCCGGAGCTGGTGTGCCGCAACTCACAGCTATTGCTGATTGTGCTGAAGCTCTAAATGGAACAGATATCCCGATACTAGCCGATGGCGGAATAAAATATTCCGGTGATATTACAAAGGCGTTAGCTTCTGGAGCATCCGCTGTAATGATTGGATCTCTTTTTGCGGGGACGGAAGAATCTCCAGGTGAAACCGTATTGTATCAGGGGCGAACTTATAAAGAATATCGTGGAATGGGCTCTTTGGGTGCACTTGAACGAGGGGGGAAGGATCGTTACGCTCAGGAAGGACAGGTCTCGGGAAAACTAGTTCCTGAAGGTATCGAAGCTCGGGTGCCCTTCAAGGGATCATTATCAAATGTAGTATATCAGTTGGTTGGTGGGATGAAGTCTGGCATGGGATATTGCGGATGTCGATCTATCCCAGAATTACAACAGCAGGCTCAGTTTATTCGGCTCACCCAAGCAGGTTTACGAGAGGGGCATGTCCACGATGTCGTGATTACCAAAGAAGCCCCAAACTATCGGGCTGGCATTGAGTGAAAAAGATGAGCCGGCGATTGAAATGCCAGATACCTAAAGGATAGAGAGACTTTTACGAGTTCCTCATTACCATTTTTTTATTGTCAGGTCCTCCTTATGCGAAGGGCTCACAATTGTTGTCAAACCATAATCCGTCTATGGCCTCTCAATACGATGCGATCGTCATTCTCGATTTTGGGTCGCAATATACCCAGTTAATTGCTCGCCGAATTCGCGAACTTTGTGTTCACTCAGTCATTCTTCCGGCCTCTACCTCGCTTCAAAGTATCCGTGAACATTTTCCGAAAGGAATAATTTTATCCGGTGGCCCTGCAAGCGTAAGGAGTGCTGGACGACCAAAGTGGGCCAAAGATATTCTTCAAGAAGGTATTCCTGTCCTTGGCATTTGTTATGGCATGCAACTTGTGGCCCATTATATGGGTGGACGAGTTGGCGCTGCCAAACGAAGAGAATTTGGACGGGCTCAATTGCAGGTTATTGATAAAGGCGATTTGTTCAAAGGTTTGAATAAGTCCGCACCATTTCCCGTTTGGATGTCACATGGTGACCGAATTGAAAAATTGCCTCGAGGATTTACTGTGATTGCCCGAACGGAAAACTCTCCAATTGCAGCCATGAAATCCTTGAATTATCGCCACCGGTTTTTTTGTTTACAATTTCATCCAGAAGTTGCGCATACCGTTTACGGGAAACAGATTCTCAAGAATTTCGTTCAAGGAATTTGTAAAGCTCGGACAACATGGACCATGGGGTCTTTTCTCAAAAACTCAATCGACGAAATTCGCGAAAAGGTTGGACAAGAAAAAGTGCTCTGCGCTCTTAGCGGGGGAGTAGATAGTATGGTGGCTGCCGCGATGACCCATCGCGCCGTTGGAAGGCAATTAACCTGTGTATTTATTGATAACGGTGTCATGCGAAAAAATGAGGCCAAACAACTAAAAAAAGTTTTTGCGGCACAGCACTTTAACTATCGTATGGTGGATTTCGGTAAACAATTTCTAAAAACCCTAGGCCGGACGGTTGACCCTGAAAAGAAACGAAAACTTATTGGTCAGCAATTTATTAAAGCCTTTGATCAAGAAGCAAGGAAAATTGGAAATGTACGTTATCTTGTTCAAGGGACTCTATACCCTGATGTCATCGAAAGTATTAGTCACAAAGGACCATCTGCGACTATAAAAACCCACCACAATGTCGGTGGGTTGCCGGCTAAGATGAAATTAAAATTAATCGAACCCTTACGAGAATTATTTAAAGACGAAGTCCGGGGGTTAGGTAGAGAATTAGGGCTTCCTGATGACATAATTTTACGACATCCTTTTCCTGGGCCGGGCCTAGCCATCAGGGTGTTAGGTGTTGTGAACTCTGAAAGACTGTCAATATTACGTGAGGCAGATGACATTTATATCGACGAATTAAAAGCCAGTGGTTTATATCAAAAGACTTGGCAGGCTTTTGCCGTGTTACTGCCCATTCAAACAGTTGGTGTTATGGGCGATCAGCGAACCTATGAAAATGTCATTGGGCTGCGGGCCGTGACTAGTGTTGATGGTATGACAGCGGATTGGGCTCAATTACCTCACGACTTTTTGGCAAGAGTTTCGAATCGAATTATTAATGAGATCAAAGGTGTGAATCGAGTGGTCTACGATATTAGCTCGAAGCCTCCAAGCACAATTGAATGGGAGTAGTTTTTTACTTATAACTCATTTATAGTGAGGGTTTAGGTCAGGGATGGAGAGCACGCTGTCGGATATCGCCGATTTTATTAAATTAAACCTACAAAGATTGATTCCCAGTCCTCATCCAGTCAATCACAATTTTCTGCATTTAGCATTTGAACAAACAGTATCAGACTTCCGTTATCATTTCCCAAAAATCACGATAAGTGCTGTAAAATCTGAGATTTTGCGTAATAGATTTTTGCCAGTTTTTCTCTATAGGTTAGTCAGAAAGATGCATGTAGCGGGCTATGATGATGAAAATAAATATCAAATACACTTTTTGATGAAAACATTGTGTGGGTGCGAAATTTATTGGAGTTCTAAAATCGGTGAAGGGTTCCATTTAGATCACGGTGTAGGAACCGTGATAGGATCAGAGTGTAAGATTGGAAATGGATTTTGGATTCAGCATGGTTGCACAGTAATGCATAAAGATTTAGGCGATTTGGGGAAGGCGCCAATAATTGGAGATGATGTTATTATGTACTCCAATTCTCAGGTTTTGGGTCCTATTAAAGTGGGTGATAGAACGATTATTGCTCCCAATTCTGTATTAGTTAGTGATACTGAAGGAAATCAAATGGTTTTAGGAAACCCTGCTAAAATAGTTAAAGAGTTAACCGCTCGCCAGAATACCTTTTAATACATTTGTTGATATTTAATTAAAAGATTCTTTTTAAAAAAATAATTTATGATTCCAAAGAGGATTATAGCTCGCCTTGATATTAAAGGGCCTAATCTTGTCAAAGGTATTCATCTTGAAGGATTACGTGTTTTGGGAAAGCCTTGGGATTTTGCCCGATATTACTATGAGAATGGAGCTGACGAGCTTTATTTTCAAGATGTCGTTGCAAGTTTATATGAGAGAAACAGTTTAGACGAGATTATAGTTAGAATAGCGAAGGAAATTTTTATTCCCTTAACGGTTGGGGGAGGATTACGGACTATTGATGATATGAGTCGGGTGTTGCGCAGTGGTGCAGATAAGGTATCTATCAATACGGCAGCAATCAAAAACCCTAGTTTAATAAAGGACGCTGTTAAAATATTTGGGGCATCTAATATAGTAGTTTCTATTGAGGCTATAAAGCAGAAAAATGGTGAGTATTTGGCTTATGTTGATAATGGTAGGGAGCATACGGGAGTGGAGGTCATTGAATGGGCAAAAAAAATCGAAGAATTAGGAGCAGGAGAAATAATGCTTACTTCAGTTGACCGAGAAGGAACAGGATCTGGTTTTGATGTTGAATTGTATAAGTTAGCATCCGAGGCTATATCCATACCTATTATTGCTCATGGAGGCCCATCCAATGCGGGGCATATCGCAACAGTCATCAATTCTGGAGGTGTTGATGCCGTTGCTATTTCCTCTATTATTCATTATGGGTTTATCCAGAATATCGGTGCAGTAAACCGATTTGAGTTTGAGGATGAAGGAAATATAGATTTTTTAAAAACGGCTAAAAGGTATAAGGACTTTGGTATTGAAAGTATTGATTCGATTAAAGGTAAACTCAAACAGCAAGATATTGTTTGTCGAATTTAATTCTATTTAAATGATTGCGTCAACGAATGAATTTAGAAGTAGCTATAATCGATTTTAAAGTATCCAATTTATTCAGTGTGCACTCGGCATGCCAATATTCGGGTTTGAACTCTCAGATAACTCATGATAGTAGCGAAATTTTAAATGCTAGTGCTGTAATACTTCCTGGAGTAGGCGCTTTTGGCCCTGCAATGGAACGATTGAATGGCCTAGGGTTGGTTCCGGTTATTCGTGAGTTTATTGAAACGGGAAAACCTTTCATGGGAATATGTCTGGGAATGCAATTACTGATGGAGGAAAGTGAAGAGTTTGGAGTGGAAAAAGGTTTGGGTATAATTCCTGGCGTTGTCAAAAAAATGCCAGAAGGGAAAAGTCTCGAAAAAAAATATAAGATTCCTCATATTGGTTGGAATAAATTAAAAATTATAGGTGCTAATCACGGAGGTTGGCCTGTTTCACCTCTTAAGGGTTTCAATGGTGATGAGTTTGTGTATTTTGTGCACTCCTTTTATGTTATTCCGGAACAAGATGAAGTAGTTACGACGGTGACAGACTATGCTGGTGTAGTTTTTTGTTCCAGCTTGATTTATAAAAATATATTTGCCTGTCAATTTCATCCTGAAAAAAGTGGAAAAGATGGGCTTAAAATTTTTAAAAATTTTTCAAAATCAATAAAAAATGTTAACGCTGATATTATAAAATAGATAATGATTCATAAAACTATAAAGAAAGAACTTTAATGGGAAAAGATTTTTTTAATAAGCCTCTTGAGAAACAGATAAAAGAGTTGCCTCAAGAAGTTAAGTTTTGCCAAAGATGTGTTGTTTCTAATCAAAGACCGCGAATTGTTTTTGATGAAGAAGGGATATGCGGTGCGTGTAGAAATGTCGAAGTAAAAAAGAGTCATATAGATTGGACAGAGCGAGAGAATGAGCTTAGCCAGCTTTGTGATAAGCATCGAAGAAATGATGGTTGGTGGGATGTGCTAGTTCCGGGAAGTGGAGGGAAGGACTCGGCTTTTGTTGCTCATTTATTAAAGGATAAATACGGCATGAATCCTTTGTGTGTGACTTGGGCGCCAGCTAAATATACTGATATTGGGTTTGAAAATTTTAATAGCTTTGTTGACTCTGGCTTTCTGACCGTTTCAGGGCATGCTAATGGCAAAATACATAGAAAACTCTCGAGGATTGCTTTTGAGGAGGTTGGGGACGTTATGCTTCCTTTCGAGTGGGGGCAGCATTCATATGTTTACCATATGGCACTAAAATTTAAGATCAACTTAGTTTTTTATGGGGAGCTGGCTGAACAGGAATATGGAGGTGATCCTAAATTTAAGAACCAGCCTAATTTACCAATGGATAACTGGGCAATCACCTACTGGAAGGGAACGACGGTTGACGATCTAGTTGCTTATGGGTTGAAGTATAAAGCTTATTTTAGTAAGTCATGACTTCCATGAGTCAGACCTTATTTTTTATCGTCCGCCCGATGCTAAGGAAATGAAAGAGAGCTTGGATATCCACTGGATGTCATACTATAAAAATTGGATACCGCAGGAAAATTATTACTATGCCGTTGAAAATACAGGATTTAAGGCAAATCCAGTGCGTTCGGAAGGCACATATTCCAAATACGCGAGTTTGGATGATAGGCTTGACGGATTTCACTACTACCTGATGTTGATAAAGTTTGGGATTGGAAGGGCGACTTCTGATGCAGCTCATGAAATACGTGATGGTCATATTACCAGAGAGGAGGGGGTTGCTCTTGTTAAAAAATTTGACGAAGAGAAGCCCTCTAAATATTTTTCTGAAATGCTAAAATATATGGGTATAGACGAGGAGCATTATTGGCACATTGTTGATAGTTTTCGGTTGCCTCACATATGGAGAAAGGTTAATGGGGAGTGGAAGCTCAGGCACACGGTTTCTGGAGATGGCGCAGATGATTAAGGGTTTGATCGATGAATAAAATGGTGACTTACACTTCCAAACTCACCATTTACAAGCCAACCAATCAAAGCAATTCCTTTCTAAAACGCAGACGAAAACTTATCGCTGGTTTACTACAAAGGTGGAGGGCCTAATTTATGGCGAAAAAAGTTCTGGTTGTGGTGGCCCATTCTGATGATGAGACAATTGGCTTGGGGGGTACAATACGTAGGCATGTATTAAATGGCGATGACGTAAATGTTGTTTCAATGACAGATGGAGTTGGTTCAAGGAATTTACCTTCAAGAGAAAACGTTTTAAAAAGACAAAATTCAGCCCAAAAAGCTTCAGAAATACTGGGGTTTACTTGGGTCGATCAATATGAGTTCGAAGATAATGCAATGGATAAATACTCTCTCCTCGAAATAGTGAAGTGTATCGAGGCAACTAAGTCAAGAACAACTCCAGATATCGTATACACGCACAGCGGTGCAGACCTTAATGTTGATCATAGAGTAGTTGCAAACGCTGTTCTGACAGCATTCCGCCCTCAGCCCAATGAACGATGTAAAGAGATACGGTTGTTTGAAGTTGCATCGGCAACTGATTATGGTCACGAAAACATTACAGGTCAGTTTGTACCTAGCTTGTTCATAGATATATCAGAGTACTGGTCAGATAAAAAGTTAGCTTTAGAGTCTTATTTAAGTGAGTTGAGAGATTATCCTCATAGTCGATCTCTTGAGGGTCTTGAGAATCTTGCAAAGCTTAGAGGTAATCAGATTGGACTTCCGATGGCAGAGGTATTTCAGGTTCTTCGAAAGATCGAGTGCTAAAAGATGCGATTAGTAATAGCTTGCTCAAAAAATTGGTTTAGGCTTGATCAGTCGATAAGGAAAAGTAACGAGGTTTTATCAATATATGATCCATCGGAGTTAACGGAAGCAAAGGTTAGAGAATTTGCCCCTAATTATATTTTTTTCCCACACTGGAATTGGATTGTTGGAAAGGAATTATTTAACAATTTTGAATGTGTGGTCTTTCATACAGCTCCTTTACCTTATGGACGTGGAGGAAGCCCGATACAAAATTTGATCATAGAGGGATTTACGGACTCACCCGTCTGTGCTCTTAAGATGACAGAAAAAATTGATGGTGGACCAATATATTCCCAAAAAGTGGTGAGCTTAAGTGGAGACCTGTCACAAATTTTTGAGAGAATAGGAAAATCCATAAATGAGCTTATTAAAGAGATCATTAGAGACAGCCCAACCCCTGTGGAGCAAATTGGAGAGGTGCATAATTTCAAGAGGCGCACGGGAACCGATAACCTTATTCCTACTGATCTTACATTGGAGCAAATGTATGATCGTATACGAATGCTAGATGCGGAAGGTTATCCGCTATCTTATTTTGAAGTTGGTGATAATCAAATTGAGTTCTCTTCTGCAACTTTTGAGGCTCACTACATTGTAGCTAAGTGTAGGATAAAAAAAATGCACGTGAGGTAGGCTAATCAAGACGATCTACTCGAATATAAAACATAGTGCCACACAATGTGTAGCCACAAAATACGTGGACGATTGAATGGGAATAACCAAAAAAACTGAAACAAGTGTTCGTCTACAAAAAGTTATCGCCGCAAGCGGATTGAGTTCAAGACGAGTCGCAGAGGATTTAATTCGCGAAGGCCAAGTGGCAGTCAATGGCAAAATCGTCAGAACGCTTGGAACCTGTATCAACCCAGCCATTGATCATGTCAAAGTTAATGGACGACACTTGGACGAGGCGGAACCGGAGGCTTTTGTCTTACTCAACAAACCACCAGGGTTTGTCACTACCATGAAAGATCCCTTTGGTCGAAAAACTATTGCAGATTTACTTGAACGGATAAAAGTTCGGGTCTTTCCGGTTGGACGATTGGATTATGATGCAGAAGGGCTTTTACTTTTGACTAACAATGGCGAGGTAGCTCAGGCATGCTTACACCCTCGATACCATGTTCCGAAAACCTATTTAATTAAGGTCTCAGGTGTGTTTAATGATGACCAAATTAAAATATTGAGACAGGGTATTGAATTAGATGATGGAATCACTTCCCCAGCGGACGTAAGAAAGTCTGGCAAAGCAAAATCCAATTCTTGGTTAGAAATTACAATTCATGAGGGGAAAAAACATCAAATTAAGCGGATGGTTGAAGCTTGCGGGCATCGGGTCATGCGTATTAAGCGCATTGGTTTTGGCCCACTTCAACTAAGAAATTTGCCATTGGGTTCATGCCGATATGCCACAGATACGGAGGCTAATGCTCTGCGAGGCATACTTCGGCGAAAGACAATAAAGACCACGCCGCAACTGTCGCGCACCAGAATAAACATGAAAAAACGGACTCCCGGTAGTGTTATGACCAAGGACAAAACGAAAAGGGTTGGGTAGGGTGCGCAAAAAACTACTAAAATGGGGCCCTAGAAGACAGCCCACCAGTAGATCGTCCCGTAGGGTTAATGCTTTCAAAATAACTTCTGATGTCGAAAAAAGAACCCTGCCGACATGGCCGAAATAGGTGAAGGTCAAAATTGTGATACGGACACATCATTGTAACGAATTAACAAAACAACATGTTGGTCAAACTGTTACCTTAATGGGATGGGTTCATGGCCGGCGAGATCATGGCGGGGTACTCTTCATTGATTTGCGTGATCGCTATGGGGTGACCCAGCTTGTGTTCGATATTGAGAAAGATCCAACCATTCATGAGCAAGCTAATGATTTGCGGAATGAATTTGTGATTGCCGCTACGGGGCAAGCCAGAATTCGCCCGGAAGAATCCATAAATCTACAACTTGTGACCGGAGAAATTGAAGTTGAGGTTGCGACATTACAGGTACTCAACCACGCCAAAACTCCACCGTTTGTTATTGAAGATGATGTGGAAGCTACCGAATCCATTCGCCTTCAGCACCGGTACTTAGATCTCCGACGCCCCAGAATGCAGAAATTACTCAAGCTGCGACATGATGTTACGTTCCATGCACGCCAATTTCTTCATCAGCGTGGTTTTCTTGAGATTGAAACTCCCATTTTGACTAAAAGTACTCCCGAAGGGGCACGGGATTACTTGGTTCCCAGTCGTGTAAATGCTGGACAATTTTTTGCACTTCCACAATCACCCCAATTATTTAAACAAATTCTCATGGTAGGCGGAGCGGATCGATATTTTCAAATTGCTCGCTGTTTCCGCGACGAAGACTTACGGCTTGATCGACAGCCTGAATTTACACAAATTGATATGGAGATGTCATTTGTTCAGCGTGATGGCATATTAACTTTAAGCGAAGAACTCATTGCCACTGTATGTAAAGAAGCTCTTGGGTTATCGCTGCCGACTCCATTCCCTCGGTTGACCTATCAGGAAGCCATGGATCGGTATGGAACTGATAAGCCAGATCGAAGGTTTGGGTTGGAACTTCGAAATTTAAACGAAGTGGCCAAACAAGTTGAGTTTAAGGTGTTCCGAGATGCCGTAGAAAAGGGTGGATTAGTTGCAGGATTGGTTGTCAAAGGTGGAGCTAAAATGGCCCGAAACCAGATCGATCGATTAATTGACGTAGCCAAAGATTTTGGGGCCAAGGGATTAGCTTGGGTGAAAATTGCCGAAGGGTGGAAACTGGATTCCGCCATTGCGAAATTCCTTAAAGCCAAACCATTTCAACAGGCTTTACCTGATGCAGAGCCTGGCGACCTTATGTTGTTTGTCGCCGATAAGCCTGCGTTGACATATGACGTGCTGGGTCGACTTCGTTTGTATTTGGGGGAAGAATTAAATTTGGTTGATAGAGAAAGGTGGGAACCCTTGTGGGTGACGGACTTTCCCTTACTAGAATACGATAAGGACGAACATCGATACGTTGCTCTCCATCATCCATTTACCGGACCATTCGTGGAAGATATACCTCAATTGGATGAAAACCCTCTTACAGTTCGAGCTCAAGCCTATGACATGGTGCTCAATGGATTTGAAATCGGTGGAGGTAGCATTCGTATTCATCAAAGCGATCTGCAGCAAAAAGTGCTTGATTTATTAGGGATCACTAAAGACGTGGCAAAAGAAAAATTTGGTTTTCTCCTTGAAGCGCTAGAATATGGTGCCCCTCCACATGGTGGCATTGCATTTGGTTTGGATCGTTTGGTCATGCTTCTTGGAAAAACCGAATCCATTCGTGACGTCATTCCTTTTCCCAAGACTCAAAAAGTCCAATGCATGATGACTAAGGCCCCCTCACCTGTTGACAATGGCCAACTCAAAGAACTTCGAATTAAGCTCGATCTAGATAGCTAAGTCTTCAATCCTAAATCTTTGAAGTGCTACGTTTGATGGGCTTGTAGATGCTTACAATAATGCTGTGGAGGCCTGTTGCGCCATTCGGCTGTGGGCGGGTCATTGCTGAGGTTTGGATTTTTCCTGTCGTATCTACTGCTCGGACTGACACCATTTTTTTTCCTTCTGGTACATCCTTTAGGTGATAATTCCAAACCACCCACGACCAGGGTGATTGAGGTGGCTCAATCTCTGCATTAACCCATGTTTTTTCTTGATCAAAACTCAAGTGAACTTCAGAAATGGAGTGCGGTCCTCCGAAGGCAATGCCTCTGAAATTGACATTGGGACCAGGAACGGATTGATAATGCCCAGGGCTGTCGATGCGAGAGAAAATATGAATCGTTCCATCATCGGTCCAACCTTTCCGCTGCCAATACCCTTGGTAATCACCATTATAGACTTCAATTTCGGTTATCCATTTGACATTTTTGATTCCATATAACCCAGGAACTACGAGCCGAACAGGAAAGCCATGAGCCTTTGGGAGTTTCTCTCCGTTCATTAAATAGGCTAGCATAACTTCATCACGCATGGCGCGCTCAAAGGGTATGCTATCGTGATAAGCATCGGCACCGCGGAAAATAACATCACGGGCAGTTTCTGGATCAACACCAGCTTCCATTAACAGTTCTTTCAATGAAATTCCACGCCAAATTGCGTTGCTAATGCTCGACCCGCCCGGCAATGTGTCAATGCACATCAAGGTAGATACTTGGTCGAAGGGCTTACGATTCAAAAGATCACGCCACTTTAAAACCATTGGATTGGCCACGGCCCCTTTGATTACCATTTTCCATTGTTCTTGATCTAAATCCCTCGAAAGATTGTAGGGAGAGTCCATATAGTTGACGGTATAAAATTTATCATTTGGCGTGAAATACAAAGTTTCACGGGGAGGTATGGCAAACATACTGCCTAAATCACAACCGCTCGTAATACTGGTGATTCCGGCTAGAGCCCCAAGTCTGAATAGGTTACGTCTCGAAATATCCATGAGATTAGATACGGAATGTGTGAATATATTTTATAGTCGAAATATCAAGAAACATTATCTCTCAGTAAAACAATTACTGCAAGAAAACTGTTTTTCGAAATTATTTTGTATAGGCCTGAGACGAGTTAGGCTAGCCATAATTGTACTTTCTTAATGACATGCAAGCTTTTAGGCTTCAGAAAAAAGTCTAAAGTTCAACTAACTAGGCGGATTTTCGAATTAATTGGGGTGCAGTTTTTCCCAGGATGACTTCATCCGTAATCACTACTTCTTGAATGCCTTCTAAGGCAGGCGTGTCATACATCAGATCAAGCATTTTTTCTTCCAGGATACTTCGAAGCGCACGAGCCCCAGTTTTTAAAGAAGCAGCTTTTTGGGAAATGACGTTTATGGCCTCATCGGTGAACACCAAATTTATTCCATCAAGTTCAAACAAGGCTCGGTACTGTTTAATTAGAGCATTTTTTGGTTCAGTCAGCACACGTACTAAATCGGACGCATTAAGATCTGAAAGAGTTGTCATTATAGGAAAACGCCCCACGAATTCTGGGATTAACCCAAACTTTAATAAATCCTCGGGTTGAACAAGATTGAGAATCTCACTAGCATGAGACTGGGTTTGAGCCTCGGGGTTGGCCCCGAACCCTAGTCGTTTATGACTTGTGCGCTGAGCGATTATTTTATCCAATCCCACGAAAGCGCCGCCACAAATAAATAAAATATTTTTTGTGTTGATTTGAATATATTCTTGGTCTGGATGCTTGCGTCCACCTTTTGGGGGAATATTACAAGTAGTACCTTCAACCAATTTCAGTAACGCTTGTTGTACACCTTCACCAGACACATCACGGGTAATTGAAGTACTTTCCGACTTACGGCTAATCTTGTCGACTTCATCAATATAAATAATTCCGTTTTCCGCACGTTTCACATCAAAATCACATGATTGCAAAAGCTTGAGCACGACGTTTTCAACATCTTCCCCAACGTATCCAGCCTCGGTAACGGTCGTAGCATCTGCAATCGCAAACGGAACTTGGAGAATACGGGCCAAGGTTTGGGCCATAAGAGTTTTACCCGTTCCTGTTGGGCCAATGAGTAAAACATTGCCCTTTTCTAATTCAACATCTTTAATTTCTTTCCGACTAATTACACGCTTGTAATGATTATGGACTCCAACAGCTAAAACTTTTTTCGCATTTTCTTGCCCAATGATATATTGGTCGAGAATTGATTTGATTTCTGGGGGTTGAGGCACTTTAAAATCCTGGGGTGGAGCAGGTTCTTCAGTCTGTTTCGGATCACACTCCGCAAGGAATCGGCCACACAATTGGACACATTCGTTGCAAATGAGCAAAGTGCTATCACTACGACATGCTACACAGGTGTATTTTGATGGGCTTTGGATAAATCCCGAAACAGCATGCTGCTCCCGTCCACAGAAGGAACAAGTGGGCTGCTTGCTTCCTTGCTTAGAATCCCAAAAGGGCATGACCTTTTTCCTTATAGAAACCTTTTAAAGGAATTCGCTGTAATATTGACGGTCCAGATAAACTAGGTATTAAACCCGAGTTCAATCATAGACCGAAGATGATCCAATTTCAAATAGAAAAATAACAAAAAACATCCGTTCGCCTTTCTTTTGCTTGTTTTGACCAGTTTAGGAAGAAGATGATAGATAGGGTTCAAGTTCAATATCCCTAAAATTAATTGCAGGGCCCCATATGGAAGAGAATCCAGACGTTCTACTTTCTATCCTCCAAAATCCTGGAAATCTTGCTTTACAAGAAAATCTAGTTTTTTCAACTTATACGGGTTTTACCCAGATTTCTTCATGCCGACAAGTAAGTGGGCATATGGTGGTATATGGCCCACATGGACGACGGATTCTTTTTGTTGATCCTGATGGGCACCCCCTTCATGAATGTGAATGGAAACAAACTGCTGATAGTTGTGTCGAATTTGTTTCCGCTAGGGTTTTCCTGGATTGGGATCAATGGGTAGGCATTAAACCTGCCGGATTAGTGAATACTATGACTCTGGATCTCTCAACTCGGCCAGGCTGGGAATCCCTGAGCACTCAAGATTTACGCATGATGGCCTCCCAGGCTATGGGCGTAGCACTTGAAGAAGTAGAATTTTTCTATAGAGATAATGATTTATTGCTTGATGCCTCTGGGCAAGCCACAATTCAGCAACGAAAGGATGCTTTTTATATTCTCAAGGATGGTACATTTAAGCAACCGTGCTTCATGTCGTGCATGAGTGCCATGCATTGGGAAAACATTGATTATCTTCCAGTTGTTGAACTTTTTAAATCATTGTTGCCGGGAACAGGAAGTGCAATTTTTGAATTAATTCGTGGGTTGTATGACGATCAAAACCCTACTAATTTCAAACCTTTACGGTATCGTGGAATCCCCACTTATCCTTCCGAAGCTGCCTTTGGCCTATTTAGTAATTTTTTTACGGCGTCACACTCCGAAGATGAAAATCCATTTTCTGTATTCATGGATATCTCGCGGTCCCATGAAGTTACGTGGATGCCCAATCCAAGCCCACCGATTCGGTTTGTTGATTCGTCACAGAAAGCTTGCCTTACAGTTAAACAAGGAACGCTTCAAAAAGTTACGCTCATGGAAGACACATCGGGGTTGCCCTTTAGTGCGCCAAATCACCAGGGTTTTTCACCATGCGCTCGCACCCTTGCTATTCATGCCAATGAACTTATTCTGAAAGATCAAGTCTCAACCCAATCCCTATTTGTAAAAACCAGTTGGAATATCGATTCAGAGCAGGCCGGGAATCTGGCCTCTGAGTTTTCAAAGACCCCTGGATGGCAAGCTCTCTTTTCTGGAGGTGCGCCTTTAGTGAAAGCCAAGGACGCCTTCGCTTCTGTTCTCTTGTACCCTGAGGATGATTCCCTAATTGGTGAATATTCGAGCCAACCGTTTGTTGCCGATTTCCTAGATGATTTATTTGAACAAGACAAAGACCTCGCTCGGAAGCGTGCTGAAGCTAAACGTATTTTGATCCATGGATTTGAGGCTAGTATTGGTACATGCATTGTTCTTGAACCATCCTGTCAGCACACTATTGTCTTTGACCATATCCCACTAGCTCAAAAACAAGCTCAAATGTTGTGGAATCGACTGGCTCGAAGCAACAAACTAGATTGGCTTCAGTCTTTTCGTTTTATCCGAGAAAAACGGGCTGACTATGGAGAATTTTATGATTGGCTCTACCGATGGATTCCTTTTGAAGAATATACTCAGAAAGCAAAAGTGCAAGAATCCATCAAAGAAGTTGCTGCCCTTTTGTCTCCATCCGGCTTGGCTTTTGTGGCAGGTCCAAGGTCCGTTCCTACGCTTGCCGATAGTCTCCCCGTAAACATTCTCTTTGGTCAAATGGCTAGCAGTCTTCAGCCTTTTTCCATGCATCAATCAATTTTACCGAAATCCAACCTTCATCCACACCTCCATATTTGGTGTCTTCGTAAAGGCTAGCTCTGATTTTGCTATTTTTTAATTATTCATTTGACCTACAATCTTGACTTGGCGCATAGAACCACGTAGGATAGCGATGCCTTTAATGTCCCATCCAGTGAGGTGGGAAAGGAGGTTCGACGTGGATAACAATTCAAGGTTTTGGTGCCCCTAATACTTTTAAGCCTTTCTCTCGATTCGAGGGAAGGGTTTTTTTTTGGTGTGAAACCGTCTTATGAACACTTCTGACCACCCACAACAAATTGAAACACCCATCATGGACTCTCATGAAATGGGTAGGGCTTTAACGCGCATTGCACATGAAATTGTGGAACGCAATAAAGGTGTTAACAAACTGGCACTCGTTGGAATTCGAACGGCTGGCGTTCCTCTCGCACAACGGTTGCAAAAATTAATAAGAAATATTGAGCAAGTGGATGTGCCATTAGGCGAATTAGATATAACTTTGTATCGGGACGACTTGGCTATCCGCAAAAACCAGCCTGTCCTAAAGAGAACAGATATCTCCTTCTATATTTCTGATCTCATTGTAGTTCTGGTTGATGACGTTCTCTTTACTGGGCGGACTATTCGAGCAGCCATGGATGGACTAATGGATTTGGGTCGACCAGCAGAGATTCAACTAGCTGTACTCGTCGATCGAGGACATCGGCAATTGCCAATTCGCGCAAACTATGTCGGAAAAAACATTCCAACTTCGCGCGGCGAAAATATTCGAGTCTTTCTTGAAGAATTAGGAGAAGAAGATAGGGTGTCTAAAGTCGGAATAGGAGCATTAGAATAAGGACGATTTGGCATGAACCTCAAACGTAAAGACCTCTTGGGAATTTCTTCTCTGTCCCCTGAAGAAATTTCGCTTATTCTTGATGCCTCCGAACCATTCAAGGAGGTTAGTGGGAGGGAAATTAAGAAAGTACCAGTACTACGGGGAAAGACGGTTGTTAACCTCTTCTTTGAACCTAGCACCCGAACACGAACATCTTTTGAGCTAGCTGCCAAACGGCTAAGTGCAGATGTCATTAATTTTTCTCCATCCTCCAGCAGTATTGTCAAGGGAGAAACCCTTCTTGATACCGCTCGAAATATCGAATCCATGCAAGCGGATATTATCGTGCTACGACATTGGTCATCCGGTGCTGCAGAGATGCTTGCCAAGAATGTGCGCTCTTCCGTGATTAACGCAGGAGACGGCTGGCATGAACATCCTACGCAAGCCCTACTCGACCTTTTCACTATAAAAGAAAAAAGGGGAGAGGTGAAGGGATTATCAGTCGCCATCGTTGGCGATGTTGCACACAGCAGGGTAGCCCGTTCAAATATTCATGCATTATGCAAAATGGGCGCTGAAGTTCGAATCGTTGCCCCACGTACCATGATCCCTTTGGGTATTCACCGTATGGGCGTCAAAGTATTTTCGGATTTCGATGACGCGTTGCCTGGGGTGGATGTAGTAATCATGTTGCGTCTACAACTTGAACGGCAGGGCCGTTCATTATTTCCGTCGATTCGGGAATATGCCAAGCTTTATGGGTTGACGCCGGAGCGTGTGCAACGGGCCAATGAAGATATGCTCATAATGCATCCTGGTCCCATTAATCGAGGGGTAGAAATTTCTCATGAGGTCGCGGACAGCTGCCAAGCAGCCATATTGGATCAAGTATCAAACGGCGTTGCAGTCAGAATGGGCTTGATGTATTTGTTGTCACAATTAAATTAGATTTAGGAGCCTAATTACAGGGACAAAAATGACAAACATGAGGATACTTATTAAAAATGGGCAGGTTATTGATCCTGGGCAAATAAATAAAAAAACTGATATATTAGTTGAAGATGGAAAGATTCAAGCCACTGGATCCAGTCTTCAAATACCACTTAAGGATTCTAAATCTATAACCATTATTGATGCTAAAGGTATGGTTGTATGCCCAGGATTTATTGATTTGCATGTCCATTTCCGGGAACCTGGCTTTGAGTATAAAGAAACCATTGCCACCGGTGTGGATTCTGCAGTTGCCGGGGGATTCACTACCGTGTGCTGTATGCCCAATACTAGCCCAGTAAATGACTCTCAGTCCATCACAGAATTTATCTTACACCAAGCCAAAATTGCTAACAAAGCTCGAGTCTTTCCCATCGGCGCCATAACCAAAGGGTCAAAAGGGGAAGAATTGGCAGAAATTGGGGAGTTACGCGAAGCTGGATGCGTGGCAATCTCGGACGATGGTATTCCGGTTATGAATAGTTTAGTAATGCGACGGGCTATGGAGTATGCCCGAACGTTTGATCTTCCCGTAATAGATCATTGCGAAGATCTTAACCTGTCGGCCGATGGCAGCATGAACGAAGGATTTGTTTCCACAGAACTTGGCATTCCTGGAATTCCTAATGCGGCTGAAGAAGTGATGGTCGCAAGAAATATTTTTTTAGCGGAATTGACTCAATCTCGCTTGCACCTTCCCCATGTTAGCACTATAGGGTCTGTTCGCTTATTACAACAGGCCAAGGAGCGGGGAGTGAATGTCACAGCGGAAGCTTGTCCTCATCATTTCACTTTAACCGACGAAGCCGTACGTTCCTTTGATACCCACACAAAAATGAATCCTCCATTACGCACGGATGCGGATGTCCAGGCTGTAAAGGAAGCTCTCAGGGATGGCAGCATTGATATTATTGCCACGGATCATGCCCCTCATGCGACCTACGAAAAACAACGACAGTTCGATAGTGCGCCCTTTGGCATAATCGGCCTTGAAACGGCTTTACCCTTGACCCTCAATCTAGTTGATGAAGGCGTCCTGACATTGGAGCAAGCTATTAACAAACTTACCCGTGAACCTGCACGAGTATTTTCGCTTCCCTATGGAACATTAGCAGTTGGCGCACAAGCCGATATCACCCTCATCAATCTAAAGAAAACTTGGCAACTAGATCCCAATCGGCTGCATTCTAAAAGTCGAAACACCCCATTTACCGGTTGGGACCTAACAGGGATGATAACAAAAACCATTGTTGGTGGACGGATAGTCTATGAAGCCGATTAATCTATTAGGAGAAAATGGCGAGCAAAGGTGAAAGGATTAATTCATGGCACGGGTAACATCCGGTTGGCAGTTGTCTCTTTCGCTAGCCGAATTGCTAGGACTGACCATATGGATCGGGGGGCTTGCAGTCATTTTGACAACTGTGATTCCGGCTGTGTTTAACACGTTGGAGATGGAACAAGGGGGACGTTTTTTACGAAGAGTATTTGCTGGTTATAACAATTTGACTAGCGGTATTGTCGTCTTGTTACTCAGCACCGCTGCTTTGCGAACATGGAAAGTTCAACATGCGCCTGACTGTATTTTATCAGTAAGCCGAAAGGAATGGGTGCTTTTGAGCAGTTTGGTACTTGTTACGGGATTGATCGTCTTCTTCCTAGGCCCAAGGGCAATTGAATTACAGGAAGCAGCTTTTTCGGCACAAACGCAAGAAGCTAAGAAAACCGCCTATGATGCGTTTTTTCACACTCATATGATAGTGCGGGCTCTACATCTGATTAATGCAGGAATTGCTGTGACTTTGCTTTTTATTAAGTTCCAAGAATGGCTAAAAAAACGAGCAGCCTTTGGTTTTGATTAATGAACCTCTTTTTCTCCTTCACCTAGTCTTATGAGTAAAGCAATGTTAGCCTTAGCTGATAGCACGATCTTTAAGGGACGTGCTTTAGGCCACACAGGCGAGGCATCTGGCGAAGTAGTTTTTAATACCGCCATGACCGGATATCAGGAAATTCTCACAGACCCTTCCTATAAAGGCCAGTTTGTCGTTATGACCTGTTCACACATTGGGAACTACGGTATAGCTCGGCAGGATGTTGAATCACGCCAAACATGGGCTGAAGCCTTTGTTGTCAAGGAAGCTTGTCGAACACCAAGTAATTGGCGTTCCCATCAATCCTTACACGATTACTTAAGCCAACAGGGTGTGGTTGGAATTGAGGGAATCGATACACGTTATCTTACCCGACATTTACGAGAATATGGGGCCCAGCCTGGGGTAATTTCCCATGTTGATTTAGACCCTGATTCTCTGATCAAAAAAGCTAAGATTGCCTCCGGAACTACTGGGCGAGACCTGGTTTCTGAAGTCACCTGTGAAGCGCCCTATGAATGGTACGAAGGATCAGGCGAATGGACAACTCCCAACAACTTCGTCCAGACAAACGATTCAGATTCAAAGTCCAACAGGTATCATGTGGTAGTCTATGACTTTGGAGTCAAACTCAATATTTTACGAAGACTTGTTGATTGCGGATGTAGAGTAACTGTGGTCCCAGCTTCAACAACTGCAAAAACTGTTCGGCAAATGAATCCGGACGGTTTGGTACTATCCAATGGACCAGGTGATCCACTAGGCGCATCCTATGCCATTACCCATATCCAGGAATTGCTAGGCTGGAAACCCACACTGGGTATTTGCTTAGGCCATCAAATATTAGGGCTATCTTTGGGGCTATCCACATACAAATTGAAATTTGGCCACCATGGGGCTAATCATCCTGTAATGGATTTACGATCTAGAAAGGTTGAGATCACTTCGCAAAATCATAATTTTGCCGTTACCATGCCCAATAGTGTTAAAGACTCAAGAAATAACAAGCATATGTTTGAAACAAAGTGGGGACTCTTTACCCCAACACATGTAAGCTTAAATGACGATTGCTTGGAAGGATTAGTGGGCTGTGAAGCCCCCGTGCTGTCTGTGCAATATCACCCAGAGGCTTCTCCTGGCCCGCATGACTCTTCATATTTGTTCAATCAATTTACAACTATGATGGAGCAACAACGTGGGTAAACGAAAGATATTTTATCTCATGATATTGTTGGGCCTAATGGCCAGCGGTTGTGTATCACAAGGACTATTTCCAAAAACTGGCCCTCTTGAAGAAATTGAAGTGTCTGGAAAGGGAAACGGTAAAATCCTCATTATCGAGGTTTCGGGTCTCTTGACATCATCACGGCCCAATGACGTCATTGCCCGTCTCTTCAACCGTCCAAGTCTCCCCACAAGATTTAAGGAAGAACTCTCCAAAGCTGCTGAGGATGAAAAAGTTAAGGGTATTGTACTTCGGATCAACAGTCCTGGCGGAACCGTCACTGCATCCGACATCCTACATCATGAGATATTAGAATTTAAAAAGACACGCAAAATTCCAGTCGTAGCTTGCATTATGGATCTTGGCACCTCTGGCGGGTACTATCTGGCAGCCGCCAGCGATCAGATTGTAGCTCATCCATCCGCTATTACCGGGAGTCTTGGTGTTATTATGCTCACTATTAACGGCTCTGGACTCATGGAAAAAATTGGGCTTGAAGCCCATGCGATTACATCAGGCCAACATAAAGATATGGGATCACCATTCAGAAAAATGACGGCCCAAGATAGGGCCATATTTCAAAGTATAATTGAATCATTTTATCAACAATTTCTGGAGATTATTGAACAAGGGCGGCCTCAGTTGACTAAAGAAAAGATTCGGCAATTAGCAGACGGTCGCATTTACTCTGCCTCTCAAGCGAAGAAAGCTGGACTTATTGATAAGATTGGATATCTCGATGATGCTATTGCAATTGCAAAGCAAGAAGCGGGAGTGCCAGAAGCCAAAGTTATTATGTACGAACGTACAGGAGGGTACCACCCTAATATTTATTCACAATGGGGAGGCACTTCTGGAAATACTAGATTCATTATTCCAAAGTTAGACCCTCTATCCCTCGCTTCTGTCTTGGGTAGCACGCCAGTATTTATGTATATGTGGTTGCCATAATGCAAAAATGGTTTTGCGATAGATCGGCGCTACACTCTAATGTCGAACGACATCAATGCCACTCAAATCTTCACATTGTTGCTTTGACTCTATCGGTAGTAGCATGCCTGACGGTTTTTTGGGGGTGCATTAGGGCACCAGGAACAGCGCGTGATCAAATCATCTTCATTTCTGAAGAAAAAGAAATTGCCTTAGGTATAAGCGCCTTTCGGGATGTACTGAAACATGCGCCCTTAAACACCCACCCTGAAATCAACATGATGGTTAACCGAGTAGGAAGACGCATTGCGGATGTGGTCGATAAACCTTGTTACCATTGGGAATTCGCTGTCATTCAAGATGACAAACAAATTAATGCTTTTGCCCTTCCTGGTGGGAAAGTGGCGATCTTTACTGGGATTTTAAAGCACACTAAAACCGAAGCAGGGTTGGCCACCGTAATGGCTCATGAAATCGCACATGCCCTTCAGCGTCACGGCGCTGAGCGAATGAGTCGTGGAATGCTAGAACAATTGGCTCAAGTTGTCGCTATGGGCGGAGCAGCATCTGGTGCAATTGATCCCGGATTGGCTATGGGAGCAATGAGTGTCTATGGCGTAGGGGTAAGTCTCCCTCACAACCGACGCCAAGAATCTGAGGCTGATTATATTGGCCTACAACTTATGGCTAAGGCTGGCTATGATCCGCAAGAAGCAATCGGTTTTTGGGAAAGAATGAGTGGTTGCCCTAAACAAATGATTGGCCGATTTTGTTTTAGATCGAATGCTGCTATACCCGAATTTCTTTCGACTCATCCTTCAGATGTCACTCGTATCAAACAAATCGAAGCTTGGACCAAGGATGCTATGCAGTATTACCAACCACAAAAGGAAGATAAGTCTAAAGCAACCAAGGGATTTGCTAAACCCTAATCCTTATCAGTGATGCACTGAGCCCACTTATGCCTAAACGTCAAGATTTACGCCGAATTCTTTTGATAGGATCTGGACCAATTGTAATTGGTCAGGCCTGCGAATTTGACTATTCCGGCACACAGGCCTGTAAGGCCTTAAAACAAGAGGGGTACGAAATCGTATTGGTCAACAGTAATCCCGCGACTATTATGACCGATCCAGATTTAGCAGATCGCACCTATATTGAACCCATCACCGTTGAAGTGATCGAACGCATCATCGAACGAGAAAAACCCGATGCCATACTTCCCACCATGGGTGGACAAACCGCATTAAATGTCACAGTAGGCTTGCATCAACAAGGAATTTTAGAAAAACACAATATAAAACTCATTGGGGCGTCGTATGAGGCAATTCAAAAGGCTGAAGATCGTGAGGCCTTCAAAAAAGCGATGCATAAAATTGGACTTTCCACGCCATCCAGCCAACTCATTAAAAATCGTGAGGAAGCCGTCAGCTTTTTAAAGGTTATTGGGTTCCCAGCCATTGTCCGGCCTTCCTTTACCATGGGAGGAACAGGAGGCAACATTGCCTATAACCAAGAGGAATTTGAGAAATACGTGGATTGGGCACTGATGACGAGTCCCGTAGGAGAAGTCCTTATTGAGCGCTCATTAATTGGCTGGAAAGAGTTTGAACTTGAGGTTATGCGCGACCTTAAAGACAATGTTGTGATTGTTTGCCCAATCGAAAACTTTGATGCCATGGGAATTCACACGGGGGATAGCATAACCGTGGCTCCAGCCATGACATTAACGGACAAAGAATATCAAGTTATGCGTGATGCGGCGATCAAAATTATCAAAGAAATTGGAGTCGATACAGGTGGTTCAAATATTCAATTCGCGGTAAATCCGGAAAACGGCGAAATGATTGTTATTGAAATGAACCCACGCGTGTCTCGTAGCTCAGCACTGGCCTCTAAAGCCACGGGATTTCCAATTGCAAAAATTGCCGCCAAACTTGCCATTGGATATACCCTCGATGAAATCACCAATGATATTACTCAAGTCACCAAGGCTTCTTTTGAACCGACTATCGACTACGTGGTTGTAAAGATTCCACGATTCGCATTTGAAAAATTTCATGGATCTGATCCTACACTGACGACCCAAATGAAGTCAGTGGGAGAAGCCATGGCTTTGGGTAGAACTTTCAAAGAAGCCTTTCAAAAAGCCATTCGTTCTTTAGAAACCGATCGGTGCGGGCTTATTTCGTTATCGGGTCTCGATCACTTCCTTCCTGGCGATCAAGTATCCTCTAAAATCCAACAAGAAATTGAACAGAATATTCGCAAAACTCATCCAGATCGGCCCTGGCATATTGCTGATGCGCTCCGCCTTGGTATTACCAAAGAAGAACTTTATGCTACAACTCATATTGACCTATGGTTCTTGGATCAACTTGATGACATTTTGGAATGTGAGCGCAACATACTACAAAAAGTGCGAGAAACTAAAAACAAGGGCCCAATTGATCCCAGCCATATTTTCTCTGAAAATGAAGGATGGGCTCTTCTCCAAAAAGTCAAGCAATTTGGGTTTTCCGATGAACGCATTGGACAATTACTCAGTTGCTCAGGGATGACTATAAGGGAATGGCGAAAAGATAACGCCACAGATCTGGCGGTAACCTATGCCAGAGTTGATACTTGTGCCGCAGAATTTGAAGCGCAAACACCGTATCTTTATTCCACATACGGCATGCAATGCGAGGCTCGACCAACCGACAAGGAAAAAGTAGCCATACTTGGCGGAGGACCGAATCGGATTGGTCAGGGCATTGAATTCGATTATTGTTGCGTGCATGCAGCCTTAGCCTTGCGCGAATTGGGTGTTGAAACAATTATGGTCAATTGTAATCCCGAAACCGTGAGTACCGATTACGATATATCAGATCGACTCTACTTTGAGCCACTCACAGAAGAAGATGTGCTGAACATCATAGAGAGTGAACAACCCATGGGAGTCGTGGTCCAATTTGGTGGTCAGACTCCTTTAAAGCTGGCACTCCCTCTCGAACGCGCTGGAGTACCAATAATAGGCACCACTCCCGATTCGATTGATCGAGCTGAAGACCGGGAACGCTTCAGCGCTCTCATTCAAAAATTAGAGCTACAGCAACCGAGAAACGGGATTGCACGCTCAGGTGAGGAAGCCTATTCTATTGCCCAACATATTGGGTATCCAGTCATTGTTCGGCCGTCGTATGTGTTAGGCGGACGGGCCATGCAAATTATATACGATGAATCGTCGTTGCGTAACTACATTAAGACAACAGCGATGACATCGTCTCAATATCCATTGTTAATTGATCAATATCTTCGAGACGCCATCGAAATAGATGTGGATGCCATATCAGATGGAAACCATGTTGTAGTGGCTGGAATAATGGAGCATGTTGAAGAAGCTGGAATCCATTCTGGTGATTCGGCATGTTCCCTGCCTCCATATTCCTTAGGTCCAGAAATCATTGAGCAAATTCAGACTGAAACCATTTCGCTGGCTAAGGAGTTACACGTCATTGGTCTAATGAATATTCAATTCGCCGTTCAACACAGCAATGTCTATATCCTAGAAGTGAATCCTAGAGCATCCAGAACTGTTCCCTTTGTAAGTAAAACCATTGGCATTCCTTTGGCTAAACTTGCCATGAAAACAATGATGGGACATTCTTTAGCCTCTCTTGGTTTCACCGAAACTCAAGAGCTTAAGCATATTTCGGTAAAAGAATCGGTGTTTCCTTTTACAAAATTTGGCAATGTAGATGTGCTCTTGGGACCGGAAATGCGGTCAACTGGAGAAGTGATGGGAATTGATCAAGACTTTGGGTGGGCATTTGCAAAATCTCAAGCGGCCGCGGGTTTGTCACTTCCTCGTCAAGGCACCGTCATCATGAGCGTCAAGGACAGTGACAAAGCAAGAACTATAGACGTCGCAAAACGACTACAAGAAGCAGGCTTTCATATCCAAGCCACGAGAGGAACGGCCATACATCTTCAGGAACATGGCGTGAATGTTGAGATGGTCTATAAAGTCAATGAGGGTTGCCCCCACTTAGTGGATCATATTAAAAACCGACAAGCCCATATTGTCGTCAATACCGTTGGGACTACATCTTCACAATATGATTCCCTACCTATTCGGCGTGAAGCTCTGCAACAGGGCATTCCGTATTTTACAACAATCCAGGGAATTCAGGCCGCGGTAAGCGCTATCGAAGCTATGACAAAGAATTCGCTGTCCGTACAATCGCTTCAAGAATACCATCCTACCTAGTAAAGCCTTTTACGGTTATCTCTCTGTTAATATTCTCATATAAATTAACAAGAATCGGATAATTTTTAACAGTCATCACGCTATAAAGTATCTCGTTTGAAATTTTCTATCTAAAACTGGAATAGTTAGGAAATTTCGTGACTATGAATTTGTATGGAATCCCAGTTTTTGAGGAGACATTATGGCAGTTCCTATTACCAAAAAAGGATATGAAAACTTGAAGGCCGAACTTGACCGGCTTCGTAAAGTTGAGCGTCCGAAAAACATTCAAGACATTGCAGAAGCTCGGGAACACGGTGATCTTCGAGAAAATGCTGAATATAAGGCAGCAAAAGAACGCCAACAATTTATTGACACCAGGATGGCCGAACTCGAGCATAAACTAGGCGATGCTCATGTTATTGAAGTGACCCCTGGCTCAAGTGAAACGGTTGTATTTGGAGCAACCGTTCGTTTGCTCGATTTGGAATCCGATGAAAATAAATCTTATACTCTCATTGGTCAGGAAGAAGCTGATTTAAAGAATGGATCAATTTCTGTCCAATCACCAATCGGAAGAGCCCTGATTGGCCATCGGGCCGGAGATATAGTTCAAGTGAATCGACCTGCTGGTATGATTGAATACGAAATCCAAGAAATTTTTTTCCAGGAGCAATAATATGCCATCTGCTATTTCTGTCATCACCTTGACCAGCGATTTTGGTGAACGAGACTACTTTGTAGCTAGTATGAAAGGGGTCATATTAGGCATTAATAATCAAGCTAGAATTATAGATATATCTCACAATATAACGCCACATTCGATTGAGGAAGCGGCTTTTTTATTGAATTCCAGCTACCACTATTTCCCAGATGGAACTGTTCATGTCGTTGTCGTTGACCCAGGAGTCGGCTCTTCCCGTCGTGGATTATTGGCTACCACATCGTGTTTTTTCTTTGTGGCACCTGACAATGGGGTATTGAGTTATATCTTTGAAAACGAACTCGATGTTGAAGTTCGTCAAATTGAAAATCGTCAATTTCGCTTGGATTCTGATGGAGCCACATTTGATGGACGCGATTTATTTGCGCCATCAGCGGCATGGTTAACGCGTGGGCAAACTCCTGGAGCCTACGGTCGATTAATTTCCGACTATGAAAAATTGCCAATTCAAAAACCTGAAGTAAAAAAAGGTATTCTGGAAGGCCGCATTGCCTATATCGATCATTTTGGAAATATCATTACCGATATCACCTCCGACGACATCAGGTCATTGCAAGAAATCACGAAGAAAAAAAGCTTTTCTCTCCAGCTTGGCGGCATTACAGTTGAAGAGTTGAAAACTCATTATGAGCAGGGGTCATCTGAAACTCCTAGTGCGCTTATCAATAGTAATGGCTATATAGAACTCTTTCTCCAGCAGGAAAGGGTAAGCGATAAGCTAGGAGTCAAAATAGGAGATTCGGTTCACATAAGCTAATCAGCTTACACAAAGTGGTGCGCCATCCTTCTTCACTGCTATCTTTTGGAAATAGTAGGAGAGGTAATAGACCTTAGAGATATATGGAGGATATCAATCATTTCCCGAAGTTCATGTACTCCAACGTTTAGTGGCGGTATGAGGACCACAACATCGGCAATTGGCCTAATAAGAAGTCCTTTTTTTCGACATTCAATAGCCACCTTGTGGCCCATTCTGGCGGTGTAGGGAAAGGGTGTGCGAGTCTCTTTATTTTTCACAAGTTCAATGCCAACCATCATTCCGCATTGTCGAATGTCTCCGACAATCGGCAATGTGCTTAACGGATGTAAAAGGCTGGTGAGGACTTGAGAAGATTGCTTCACCTTGGCTAAGGTCTTTTCATTTTTAAATACCCTTATGTTAGCCAACGCTGCCGCACACCCAAGCGCATTACCCGTATAACTGTGTCCATGAAAAAACGTTTTTAATTCACGACACTCACCGAGAAATGCCTGATAAATCTTCTGGGTCGTTAGCGTTGCAGCCAAAGGCATATAGCCTCCAGTTAATCCCTTGGCGATACACATCAAATCTGGCGTTATTTTTTCATGATTACAGGCAAACCATTTTCCTGTTCGACCAAACCCCGTAGCTACCTCATCAGCAATAAGGAGCACATTGTATTGGGTACATAATTCTCGTATCCGCGAGAGATAGCCATGAGGCTGAACGATCATCCCAGCAACAGCTTGTATCATAGGCTCAATAATTACCCCAGCAATATGCTGGTGTCGTTTGGCCAAAATTTCTTCAAGGGGATCAATACATATCTTGTTGCAGGAAGGATACTGTAAATTCATCGGACAGCGATAACAGTAAGGGGCATCTAACGAAATCGTTGGAAAAAGCATTGACCGGAATCGCTCATGAAATAGATCCAACCCACTGACACTCATGCTCCCCATGGTATCACCATGATAAGCAGCATCTAAACGAATAAAATCTTTTTTCTTTTTTTGGGGGGTGCTCTGCTGTTGCCAGTATTGGATGGCCAACTTCAGCGCGACTTCAACTGCAGTCGCCCCATTATCAGAATAAAACACTTTTGTCAGACCCTTTGGGGAAATTTTTATAAGTTCTTTTGCAAGGATGATTGAAGGTGGGCTGGCAGCACCTAAAAGGGTGCTATGGGCAACCTTTTTCAATTGGTCTCGAATTGCCTGATCAATAACTGGATGTTGATGCCCATGCAGGTTAACCCAAATAGACGAGGTTCCATCAAGATATTTATTTCCATAAACATCGTAAAGATAAGATCCTTTGGCCTTCTCAATAATTACCGGATCCCCTTGTTCCCATTCCCTCATTTGGGTAAATGGGTGCCAGACATACTTACGATCCCATTTTGACAATTGGGCTGATGTAGGGGATGAACGTGATTTTTTCATAGCCATTTTTTTGATATACCGAACTATTACAATTTCAATAATTCCTAAAGGATTAAAATCTAGCCTTCTCTCTCACCTTTCTGCCAACTTTTCTCTCTCCAATAAGGGAACGAGTGTTATTAAGAAACATAAGAAAAGCCCTAGAGACGCGGGATTATAGAGACCAGAATCTTTTTTTGACAAGATCGTAAAACCCTAATAGAATCAATAGATTCGATTTAACAATGAATGATCTCTCCCGTATCCGCAACTTTTCAATCATCGCCCATATCGATCACGGGAAATCCACCCTTGCCGATCGCTTTCTAGAGTTGACTGGTGCGGTTACCGCACGTGAAGCTCGTGAACAGATTTTAGACGATATGGACCTTGAACGTGAGCGTGGGATTACAATTAAAGCCCATGCGGTCACGATTTCATATAAGGCTCATGACGGACAAATCTACCAGCTCAATCTCATCGACACTCCCGGGCATGTGGACTTCACGTATGAAGTTTCCAGAAGCTTGGCAGCATGCGAAGGAGCCCTTTTGCTCGTAGATGCTACCCAAGGCGTTGAGGCCCAAACCATTGCCAATGCTTATTTGGCAATCGACAATAATCTAGAAATTCTTCCGGTGATTAATAAAATCGATTTGGCAAGTGCCGATATCGATGGCGTAAAAAAACAAATTGAAGATGTATTGGGATTAGATGTCGAAAAATCCCTAATGGTCAGTGCCAAGCAGGGAATCGGCGTAGATGGGATCCTTAACGCTGTAATAGAACGAATTCCGCCACCCCAAGGAAATATAAAGCAATCCCTAAAAGCACTCATCTTCGATTCATGGTTCGATAGTTACCAAGGCGCGATTGTACTGGTCCGAATATTCGACGGCGTCATCGAACCTGGCATGAAAATTCAACTCATGTCGAATAAGCGTACATTCGAAGTGTCAGAAGTTGGCATATTTTCCCCGAAACGCACCAAATCAAAAAAACTCCAGGCAGGAGAAGTTGGATATATTGTAGCTGGCATGAAGGATGTATCTGACACCAAAATTGGCGATACGCTTACTGATGCCAATTGGTCAACAGAGACACCCTTACCAGGCTATCGAGATGTGAAACCATTGGTTTTTTGTGGCCTATATACAACGGATAATGCTGATTATGAAGATCTCCGCGATTCTCTAGAAAAACTTCGTCTAAATGATTCATCCTTTGTTTATGAACCTGAGACATCCTTGGCCTTGGGATTTGGATTTCGTTGTGGATTTCTAGGACTTCTTCATATGGAAATTATTCGTGAGCGACTGCATCGGGAATATGGGCTGGATTTAATCAGCACCGCACCAACAGTCATTTATCGGGTCAAGACCATCCAGGGAGAACAACTGGCCATTGAAAATCCTTCTAAAATGCCTGATCCGGAAAAAATCGAAACCATGGAGGAGCCCTTTATCCAAGCCACCATCATCTCACCTGAACAATATGCTGGTAATATCATGTCTTTATGCCAAGAACGTCGAGGTACACAAATCAGCTTGCAATATTTGGACGCTACCCGAATTATGCTGGTGTATGAGTTGCCGCTCAATGAAATTGTATTGGATTTTTACGATAAGTTGAAATCTCGGACACAAGGATATGCCTCATTAGATTATGAACTTGTAGACTATCGGTCCTCCGAACTTATGAAACTCGACTTGCTTCTTAATGGGGAAAACGTGGATGCGCTATCTTTTATCACCCATAAAGATAAAGCGCAGCATCGTGGTCGTCAGCTCGCTGAAAAAATGAAAGAATTAATACCAAAGCAAATGTTCGAGATCGTAATCCAAGCGGCTATTGGCAAAAGAGTCATTGCCCGAGAAACCATCTCCGCCATAAAAAAGAACGTGACCGCTAAATGTTATGGAGGGGATATTACACGAAAACGTAAGTTATGGGAGAAACAAAAAGAAGGCAAAAAACGCATGAAACAATTGGGCCGTGTAGAAGTCCCACAGGAAGCGTTTCTGGCCCTCCTCAAAGTGAAAGATGAATGAGCATGGAGCATAACCCCAAATCGCTGGAGGGGACTGAAACATCATCTGCAGAACCCAATTTTTCAGAGGAACCAGCACGACATAAGGAAAAGCATCGGGAGGACTCGCTAACAAATAAGTCCATTTGGCGGGAATACGCCGAAGCAATCATCATTGCAATGCTTTTGGCCTTTACCATCCGCGTGTTTGTGGTTCAGGCCTTCAAAATTCCCTCGGGCAGCATGATTCCCAGCCTACTAATTGGAGATCATATTTTAGTCAATAAAATGGCGTATGGTTTCCAGCTACCTGAAAACTGCGAGTTTGACCTTTCCTTCCCTCCCATGACCTGTTACTCCTCAAAGCTATTGATCGAATTTGATAAACCCGAACACGGAGATGTGATTGTATTTCGCTATCCAGAAGATGAACAAAAGGATTTTATCAAACGAATCGTGGGAAAACCCGGAGATACTATTCAAATTCGAAATAAGATCGTTTATGTAAATGAGAAACCCTTAGATGATAAAGTTTGGACTCAACGAATCGATCCTGGCATTATTGATGGCCGTATTACACCGCGCGATAATCTCAACCCCATAACCGTCCCAGCTGATTCCTATTTTGTGATGGGGGATAATCGTGATCAAAGCCTTGACAGCCGATTTTGGGGCTACGTGAAAATGCATAAAATCAAAGGACGTGCGTTTCTAGTGTATTGGTCCTGGAAAGGCCAAGGTTCGATGTCCGAGTGGATTCGCTGGGATCGAATTGGGAAAATAATAGACTAACCTTTTCTCTTGGGATTTTTTCGTGCCATCTACCCCAGGCAAATCTTTGTCAAGTAAATCAAAACACGTCAGGATACCCATTGCAATGCTTTCTCCTCTGTCTTTTGATCGATATTTTCGAAGGTTTTCTCGCAGTCATGTTTTAGTGATCGGAGATCTAATGCTTGATCATTATATTTGGGGAACGGTGAGTCGAATTTCCCCAGAAGCCCCGGTCCCTGTGGTCCATGTTGAACACGAATCCTTCCGGTTAGGCGGTGCAGCAAACGTCTACAACAACATTCTGTCGTTGGGTGGGAAAGCCGAAGTGTGTGGAGTCATAGGCCAAGATGAAAGCGGCCAATCTTTGCTAAAAGAGTTAGGCTTACGCCGACTGCGCCATCCTGGGATTATTATCGATCCATCTCGTCCTACCACTCGAAAGGCTAGACTTGTTGCCCACAGCCAACAAGTCATTCGATATGATATTGAAAAGCGGCATGATATCTCGGCTCTGACCACGCGACAGATCGTGAAACACGTGCAATCCCGATTAGACTCTATTTCCTGTGTGGTGATTTCGGATTATGCAAAGGGAGTGATCACCCCTTCACTCATGGCTCATGTAGCTAAATTGACGAAAAAACGAAAGATTCCTTTGATAATTGACCCCAAAGTTGAACATTTTCCCTATTATGTGGGAGCAACAATTTTGACGCCAAACCATATGGAAGCTCAGCAAGCCTCAGGCTTATCAGGGCATAACCATAAGGCTATTCATGAAATTGGGCATTCACTTCGTCAAAAGCTTGGATGTGAAGCGGTCCTAGTCACACGAGGGGAACAGGGCATGAGCCTATGCGAAAGTAATGGAAAAAGCCTGCATATTCCCACCATGGCCCAGCAGGTTTATGATGTTACTGGGGCAGGGGACACGGTAGTAAGTACTCTGGCATTGGCCCTGAGCGTTGGCGCATCTATCCAGCAAGCCTCTATCATGGCGAATTACGCGGCTGGAGTAGTAGTTGGTCAGATAGGTACTGCGTTAATTACAAAAAAACAACTAAAGGAAGCTCTTCATCAGGCCCATGAATAAGCCGTCGATTACTATTGTCATTCCAGCTCGCTATGAGTCATCTCGTTTTCCAGGAAAACCCCTGGTTCAGCTGGCCGACAAGCCGCTCATTCAACATGTTTATGAACAAGCTAGCCGAGTCTCTCATGTTGGACAAGTAATCGTGGCAACTGATGATTCTAGGATTCAACAAGCCGTCCAAAAGTTTGAGGGACAAGTTCAAATGATTACCACACCATGTCGAACCGGAACAGATCGCGTGGCAAAGATCACACGCTTGCTATCCAGTGAGGTAATTATTAATTTGCAAGCTGATGAAATATTAATGAGTCCAGAACTGCTCAACGATCTCATTGATCGATTTCTTGAAAATCCAGTCCCCATGGGAACTTTGAGTCGAAAACTCGAGAGCCAGGATGAATTTTTCCAAACAGCTGCGGTAAAGGTAGTAACTGATAAAGCGGGGAGAGCGTTATACTTTTCTCGAGCTTCAATTCCACATACAAGAGACCATGCTGACCAGAATCGGGCGGCCCCCTTTGCCTCGATTCACCTAGGAGTGTATATTTTCCAGAGAGCTACATTGTTGCAATTTTCCGACCTCCCGACAGGAAAGCTTGAAAATGCAGAAAATTTGGAACAATTACGGGCCCTTGAACACGGCATTCCTATAATGGTCTGGGAAACGCAGCACCCATCCCTCAGAATCGATACACCCGAGGATTTGGCCACAGCGGATCGATCTTGGAAAAAACTTATGGTAGGTTCTCAGTAGTAGACTGGAGATGGAGAGACCAACAAGATGAGTAAATTTATTTTCGTAACCGGTGGGGTAGTTTCCTCGTTGGGAAAGGGACTATCATCTGCATCCATTGGCCATTTATTGGAAAGCCGTGGCTTAAAAATCTCCTTTTTGAAACTGGACCCCTATATTAATGTTGATCCTGGAACGATGAATCCCTACCAGCACGGTGAAGTCTATGTCACAGACGATGGAGCAGAAACTGATCTAGATTTAGGCCATTATGAACGATTTACCTCTTTAACCCTTTCCCAAGAAAACAATTGCACAACAGGCCGAATTTACGATTCCGTGATTAAGAAGGAACGACGTGGGGACTATTTAGGTGGGACAGTCCAGGTCGTACCTCATATCACCGATGAAATCAAACAGACGATCCTCAATGTGGCTCACGGAGCCGATGTTGTAATCGTAGAAATCGGTGGAACCGTCGGGGATATTGAAAGTCTTCCGTTTTTAGAAGCCATCCGCCAAATGCCTTTTAATGTTGGGCGGGAAAATGTCTTGTATATCCATGTTACTTTGGTACCTTTTATTGAAACAGCTGGAGAATTAAAGACCAAACCTACCCAACATTCAGTCAATAAATTACGAGAAATCGGTATTCAACCCAATATCCTACTCTGTCGAACCGACCGGTTTTTAGCACCGCCCATGAAGGATAAAATCGCACTTTTCTGTAATGTAGACAAAGATGCGGTAGTCACGGCCAAAGACGTGGAAACTATTTACGAGGTCCCTATTGTATTTAGGAAAGAAGGCCTGGATGAGCTCATCGTCCGATCCTTACGGTTAGAATCCGAACCACCCAACCTCAGAGAATGGGATGCCATGGTTCAGCGTCTAAAACGACCAACTCACGAAGTTACAATCAGCATGGTTGGCAAATACATGGGGTCAAAGGAATCATATAAAAGCCTGTCTGAGGCTCTAACCCATGGTGGTCTGAGCAACGATGCAGGTGTCAAAATACAATGGATCGAGTCGGAGGATGTGGAACAAAACGGGCCTGAAAAATACTTAAGCGAATCTGACGGTATTCTAATTCCTGGTGGTTTTGGCCTAAGGGGAATTGAAGGGAAAGTGAATACTATTCGGTACAGCAGGGAAAAAAGTATCCCGTTTCTTGGCCTATGCTTGGGTATGCAATGTGCGGTGATTGAATATGCCCGTTCGATACTTCAACTTGAACGAGCAAACAGCTCAGAATTTGAACCCAACAATCCTTTTCCTGTTATTGATTTACTACCTGAACAGCGTTCTGTGGAGGATAAGGGTGGATCCATGCGCCTAGGCGCCTACCCATGTCAACTCTTGGAAGGGACTTTAGCTTATCGTATTTATGGTACAACAAAGGTTCATGAGCGACACCGGCATCGCTACGAGTTTAATAACGATTTCCGTGAAAAATTAACTTCAAAAGGCCTCGTTGTGAGCGGTACCTCACCGGATAATCGCCTCGTAGAGATCATTGAATTAAAGCATCACCCATGGTTTTTGGGAACACAGTTCCATCCTGAATACCACTCTCGACCACACAGTCCGCATCCAATTTTTTCCGCATTCATTGAAGCCGCGCTTAAACGAAAATTGGGACGCTAGCCCTTAAAATTCGAGATTTAATATGGCCCAAGAGATTAACCTCAACGGTTTTCAAGGTGGGGGAACTTGTCCTCATTTTCTGATTGCCGGTCCCTGTGTAATTGAAAATGAGCAACTAGTTCTTGATACGGCATTTCAGATATCAGAAATTGCTAAAGAAGTCGGTTTTCCCTTTATTTTTAAAAGCTCCTATGACAAAGCGAATCGAAGTTCGATCCACTCATTTCGAGGCCTAGGAATTGAAGAAGGATTATCAATTCTTCAAAAAGTCAAAGAAACAATTCAAGTTCCAGTTCTCACAGATGTTCATAGCGTGGAAGAGGCAGGACAGGCCGGAAGGATTGTGGACGTCCTCCAAATTCCTGCATTCTTATGCCGTCAAACGGACTTACTTACTGCCGCAGCTAAAACTGGCCGAGTAGTCAACGTCAAGAAAGGGCAATTTTTATCCCCCTGGGATATGAAAAACGTTGTACGTAAATTAGAGCAAAGCGGTACAAAACAAATTATGCTCACTGAACGAGGGGCCTCGTTTGGATATAACAATTTGGTTGTCGATATGCGTTCGCTTCCGACTATGCGAGGATTCGGTTATCCCGTGGTATTCGATGCCACTCACAGTGTGCAATTACCAGGAGGGGGCGGAACTAAGTCATCAGGACAACGGGAGTTTATTGCGCCATTAGCTCGGGCCGCCGCCGCCGCAGGATGTGATGGATTCTTTATGGAAGTACATCCTGATCCGGATTCGGCTTTATCCGATGGCCCCAATATGGTTCCTCTCAATAAACTTAAGAACCTACTTCAACAATTACTTGAAATATGCCAGGCTTCAGGAAAAGGGGAGAATAATATATTCTGAAGAAACTTTTTCCTTCAAACTTTTCTTTACCTTTAAAAAAGCTATGCCAGCTGAGAAAGTCGTCAAGTTACCGGTCCAATCAAAACCCTCAGAACCCGTGGGCTTGCTGACCCATGCCTTGAACCTTCCTAATATCCTCACATTCTTACGAATATTAATGGTCCCCATTTATGTGATTTTATTTTTGGAGCCTACAGTCTCCCGATCAATTATCGCAGCCATCGTGTTTGGAGTAGCAGCCTTGACCGATTTATTAGATGGGCACTTAGCTCGACGCAGGGGACAAGTAACTAAAGTAGGACGACTATTAGATCCAGTTGCTGATAAATTTTTAGTAATTTCCGGGTTAATCTTACTTGTTCAATTTCAACGAATTGAGGCGTGGCTGGCTATTGCCTTTATCGGAAGGGAATTGGGAATCACAGGATTACGTGCTATAGCCGCAGCTAAAGGGCTAATTATAGATGCAGGGAAACATGGAAAATATAAAGCTGTACTTCAAATTATTGGAATAATTTTACTCACGTTGCAAGGAGCTATAGTACTACCGTTTTTTGATCTTCATTTATTAGGTACCGGGCTTTTATATCTAGCCCTGATGTTTTCTATAATATCTGCTAGTCAATATTTATGGGAATTTTGGCAAGCTCTTGTGAATAAAGATCTTCTTGAGTAGCCATCATTACCTACCATGGCTTTCCACCTTTACGAATTTCTTTTTTGCTTATCAGCCTATCTTCTCGGTTCTATTCCATTTGGATTAGTGGTTTCTCGTATTTTTGATACTCAGGATCCACGCCAAGGGGGCAGTGGTAATATTGGCTTCACCAATGTCTTACGGTTATCTGGGAAAAGAAATGGGATTCTTACGCTTTTTGGTGATCTGGGAAAAGGCTGGCTCGTTGGCGTTCTTGCCACAACATTTTTTTACAACAACATTTGGGGGCTATTTGGGTTGCTGCTAGTGATTCTCGGTCATATATTTCCAGTTTTTCTTAAATTTAAAGGTGGAAAAGGAGTGGCCACAGGTCTTGGAGGAATACTTGGATTTGATTTTGTACTAGGAATAATTCTTCTAAGCATTTGGTTGACGACTGTCGGAATGTGGAAATACTCTTCGGGAGGAGCCTTGATGGCATTCATATTATTTCCTGTTATAGCTTGGGTGATGGGACAGAAAATAGAATTTTTGATATTTTCAATCTTAATCAGTGGAATAATTATTTCTAAACATAAGCAGAATATCAAAAGGCTGCTGGATGGGACAGAATCGAGTATTGAATTTTAATGTAATTTGACATAATATGTGTTATGCGACATATTTCTCTTCATAAAATATAGAGATTTTGATGTCTTACGTCCTTTATATGATCTTTAGAGCCGTCAAATCCAAAAAAAACAGAATCTAGGCGGAATAGAGAGTAAACCAAGTTTTGACTCAGCAAAGCGGCATATTATATCTGTCCAAAGCAGGCAGGCGTTCGCGCCTCAAAGAGGCAGGACCCTCAGAGTTCATGTATGGGACAATAGAGCTCATCAGGCAAGGACTGGACATATCCTTGATTGAAGATGTGGATATTGGCCTCGACGCCCTCAAAAATCGTAGTTTCTGGGGCATTTTAAATTTCGCTTTCTATAAGTTATTTGGCATTCCTCTGTGGATGTTAAAAGTTTTTTCAGGGCGTCAAATTCGCCAAACTCTTAATGGATTTGAAACTATCCTTGTGACGACCAACTCTTTTGGTATTTCCCTAGGAATTCTGAAGAAGTTTGGTTTGTTACAACCAGGCGTGGTTTTTATTGCCATGGGCTTGCTCGAGAAAACCACAAAACGACATATCGTGTGGATTTACCGCTGGATATTTCGCAACATTCACATTTGTGCCTTGTCACAGCCAGAAGCAAGGTTCCTGGAGCAAAAACTAGATGTCAAAGTTTCAACAATGCCATTTGGTATAGATGTGGATTTCTGGCATCCAAGTCCGCAACAAAATTCTTTGGATTCGCCTACTGAAGATTTTGTCTTGAGCATTGGTAATGATCGCCATCGCGATTATCATACTTTGATATCGGCCTGGAAACTATCCTACCCAAAGCTGGTCATTGTTACCAAACTATCGCTTCATATAACTTCATCGAATATTGAACTCCGCTATGGTGACTGGCATTCACAATCACTTGATGACTCCGAGATCAGAAACCTTTTTTGGAAATCAAAGTTTGTCATTATTCCGATACGCTCAACCCATCAGCCATCGGGACAGAGCGCAACCCTACAAGCCATGGCTTGTGGAAAGTCGGTGATTTTACCTGACTTTGATGGCCTCTGGGACAGACAACTACTTGTTGATGGTAAGACTGTTGTTCTAGCTGGAAAACCGGGGTCTGTAGAAGGGGTGCAATCGGCAATTGAACGGTTGCTCTCAAACACCGATAAAAGTGAAACGATCGGGTTGCAGGCAAGCAAAATGGTCACAGCGAATTTGAGTTCTGTTCACATGGCAGACAGGCTCAGAACAATTTTGCAATCTGTTGCGTCTCATTCTTGTTGAGGATGCCCTAAGGTAGCTAGGATAATTAATGTTTGCCTGGTCATATTTCCCACTAGTTCCTAGTAAGGACTAGTCTAAAGGCACAGTAGCATGCCGCAAGTCGATCAATCGTTGACCACCTAAATACCTCTGAAGCACGCCTTGCGACAGCGCAGATACTTGCCTCTTGTTTTGGATTAGAAAATTGAAAATTTCTATTGGATTCAAAATTGTAGACGGCCCTTGGGGCGGCGGCAACAGTTTCGTGAGCGGCTTGTCAAAGGCACTGGTCGCTAGAGGGCATGAGGTAGTTTTTGACCTTAAGACCAATGATATAGATATCATTATGATTATCGATCCGCGCAGCCGAGTGGCCAATATCCCCTACAGTATCGGCCAGTTATTGCGCTATATCCTGTACAAAAATCCACGGGCGATTGTACTTCATCGTATCAACGAATGTGATGAGCGGAAAAATACGCGCACAATGAATTTTAGGCTACGTATCGCGAACTATGTTGCTGACCACACAATATTTGTTGGATCCTGGCTTCGTGATTTAAAAGTGTGGTGCCCTTCGGACAAGCATGAAAATAGTGTTATTTTAAATGGAGCGGATCCAACAATTTTCAACAACCCTAACCGTAGGCCATGGAGTGGAGAAGGCCCCTTGAAACTGGTCACCCACCATTGGGGTGGAAACTGGATGAAGGGATTTGATATCTACACGCATTTAGATGAGTTGCTCTGCACGCCAGAATGGCGAGACAAGATTAAATTTACCTATATAGGCAACCTTCCAAAGGGTTTTGCCTTTAAAAAAGCCAAGCACCTACAACCACTCAACAACTTCGAAGTAGCAGCAGAACTCTCCAAATATGATGCATATGTTACTGGTTCGATGAACGAACCAGGGAGCAATCACCAAAATGAGGGCGCGTTGTGTCTACTGCCTTTGCTTTATCGTAATTCTGGATGTTTGCCAGAATATTGCGACGGCTTTGGTATTTCTTTTGATGGTGTAAGTGACTTCGAAACGGCCCTGCAGCAGATGATTGACGAGTACCCTCGTTGGTTTGATCGAATGCCTGAGTATCCACATAAAATTGGGGGTACTGTCAACAACTACATTGACCTCATAGAAGATGTTTACAAACGACGGGATATTATCTCCACTATGAGGAAACCAATGCGGAATCCGTTGGTTGCATTATTAACTCAGGTACTGCCATAACACCATCACTGCTAAACAGGCCAAATTCTTTTCATACAACTACGGGAGTTATGTGACATTGTTTTTTTTAAATAAATAAAGAGACTTTCATGCCTTGTATAAGTCAATTATCCCCTGTATGTTCAAATATATGAAGTTTTTTCGTTTAATTTCCAAGTACTCATTATTTCCAATATCAACAATATCCCTCTTTGTTGTTTTCCTTATGGCAAGCACCGGATTTTCCCTGGTACTTGCCAATACTCCCTCCATGCCTTCCCAAATTCGTGGCATGCAGGCTCTTGAAGATATTCAAGCCATCATCTCAACTTTGGCTGAGAATGTAACTCCAACAGTGGTTAATGTTTCACCCATTCGGACATTCGGACAGCATAAAAATCTCCGACAAGAACCACGATCTAAAACTCCCAACTCAGGCTCTGGCGTCATCATTCATGAAGATGGTTATATCGTGACCAATAATCATGTGATCGGCACTGAAATTGAAGCAGAGATTCGTTTTTCAGATCATTCAACCTTAATTGCTCAGGTTGTCGGGCGAGACCCAGATACCGATCTTGCTTTACTCCGAGTCGAAGTGGATCGCAAGCTACCTGCCGCTAAATTTGGAGACTCCAATTTAGTAAAAGTTGGGCAATGGGTTTTAGCCATAGGTAATCCATTTGGTTTAGATAGGACCGTTACCCTTGGCTTAGTTAGTGGAATTGGACGTGAAAACTTAAACCTCTCTCGATATGAAAATTTCATTCAAATTGATGCCCCTATTCACCCAGGAAATTCAGGTGGTCCCCTATTTAATCTTCGAGGCGAGGTCATTGGCATCAATACCGCCATCATAAATTTTGCCCAGCGTATAGGATTTGCGATCCCCTCAAACATGGCTAACCAAGTAATGATGCAGTTAAAGACTGGGGGCAAGGTAATGCGGGGGTGGCTTGGCGTAGGGATTCAACCATTGACCCCTGAACTTGGTAAAAAATTTGGGGTTAAAGATGGTAAGGGCGTTCTCGTAAATGAAGTATTTGAAGGTAATCCAGCTGAGATTGCAGGAATTAAACCTGGAGACATCATTACCAATATCGGCAATGAACGATTGGAATCTCTAAATCAATTATCCCGCGTAGTGGCAGGATATGATCCTGGCGAAGAAGTCGAGGTAGTAGTTATTCGGAATGGACAAAACCTCACATTATCGGTTTTGCTTGGCATTAAGAAAGAGAAGCCTATCGTTACCTCACTACCCCCAATTCAAAACGGACTAGACTTGGGCATCGATGTTTCTCCAATCACCGATGATTTGGCAACCCGGTATAAGCTTAAAGATCAGGAGGGCATTCTGGTTAGTAAAGTCGGACGACAAAGCATCGCCTACTCTGAAGGATTGCGAGAAGGTGATGTAATCAAGGAGGTCAACCGCGTAAAAGTCCCTACCCTTTCTGAGTTCAGAACTGCTCTCGAAGAAATTCGACCAGGAGAAACCATCCTCCTTCGGATTCTCCGAGAATCACGAGCTTTTTTCGTTGTCCTTAAGCCCGAAAGTTAGAAAGAGCATCGCTCATTTATCCAGACACTTGGGCTTTTGCAGCTTTATGTTTTTCAACGACTTTATTTATCACTTCTCTTGGGGCCTGTTCATATCCTGAAAATTCCATCACATAGGAGCCCTTGCCAGCAGTAATCGAAGTTAATGCTGGTGCATATTTTAAAATCTCAGCCAATGGAACCATGGCTCTTACTAGTTGATTATGGCCCTTCACATCCATCCCCAAAATCCGACCACGTCGACTGTTTAAATCTCCAATGACCGCACCAACCATGTCCTCAGGAGCCGTTACTTCAAGCAACATAATTGGTTCTAGTAATCCCGGTTGTGCCGATTCCATAGCCTTCCTAAAACCCATTGATGCGGCAACTTTAAACGCCATTTCAGAAGAATCCACTGAATGGTGAGATCCATCATAGACAGTAACCTGAACATCAACCACTGGAAATCCTGCTAAAATTCCAGAGTGCATCGCTTCGACAACGCCTTTTTCTACGGCTGGAATAAAATTTCTCGGAATAACCCCGCCAACGATTTTATTCTGAAAATTAAATCCCCCACCTCTTTGCAACGGCTCAAGCTGTAGCCAGCAATCACCATATTGGCCGTGACCACCAGACTGTTTTTTGAACTTTCCTTGGGCCTGCGCCATCTTTTGAATAGTCTCTCGATACGCAACTTTGGGAGTTTGCAAATTCACTTCAACTCCGTACTTTCTATGTAGTTTTTCCAGAGTGACTTCGATATGGGTTTGCCCAACTCCACTCAGTAACATTTCTTTAGTTTCTTCATTTCGAATAAACTCCAAGGAAGGATCTTCTTCAACAAGTTTGTGAAGGCCTAAACTCACTTTATCAATATCTCCCTTGGCCTTGGGCTCAAGCGCGAAAGACATAACCGGTCGATTAAGTTTGACGCCAGGAAGAATCAAAGGATGTTTATCAGTACAAATTGTATCTCCAGTTTGCGTATCTTTAAGTTTGCCAATTGCTACAATATCCCCTGCAACAACTTTGCCGACCTGCATTGTCTTCTTGCCCAGCATATGGTACAGATGTCCGCCTTTCTCTTTAGTATTACGAAGGGGATTATAAAACTGTGAATCGGCATCAAGGATGCCAGATTGTACTTTTATATAGGTCAGACGTCCTACAAATGGATCAATAGACGTTTTAAATACATATGCAGAAAATGGATCATCTACAGACATATGGATAACTGACTTTTCGTCATTTTTCGGATTAGAGGCAGTCACAGGGGTAAATTCTGCTCGTTCTTGAGGAGAAGGAAGTAGGTCCTGCATAGCATCCACAAGGACCGTAGTACCAATATTTTTCGTTGCTGCTCCACAGAGTACAGGAACGCATGAACGATTCCGAGTCGCCAAGGCGAGTCCTTCAAGGATTTCCTTGTTCGTCAATTCACCCTCCCCGAGATATTTTTCCAATAACTCATCGCTACCTTCTGCTGCACTTTCAATCAATTTTTTCCGTGCTTCTTCCACCTTTTCAGCCATATCCCCCGGTATATCTAATTCTTGAAATTTATGGCTATTAGGAACTGGAACGATTGCTTTTTGATTCAGGAGATCAATGACTCCATCAAAACCCGCTTCCTGCCCGAGTGGAAGTGCTATAGGGATACAGTTAATTGCTAGCGCCTTCGATATTTCTTCAAGTGTTACATTAAAATTTGTATGTTCTTTGTCAAGTTCATTAATGAAAATTAGGCTTGGGATTTCCCATTCTTGAATCACATCCCAGACCCGCTCGACTTCAGAACGTAGGCCAGATGCTCCTATCACCAAAACTGTGCCATCAGAAACATGAATGGTACATTTTGTATCCGCAAAAAAATCTAGGGATCCTGGAGTATCTAAAATATTGAATGAAGTTTCTTTGATATCAAAATGGAGAAGGGCCGTACTCATCGAGTGACGATGTTGCACCTCTTCTGGCTCAAAGTCCCCAATAGTATTTCCAGTTGCGTTTGACCCCATAGAAGGAATGACTCCTGCCGTATAAGCCAGGGCCTCAGCTAAAGAGGTCTTTCCCGCACCCGCATACGATGCCAATGCAACATTTCGAGTAGAGTTAGTCGCGTGTTGTGTCATACCCCCTCCTTTCTGATTGACTTCATTCTAGGCTTGCTTGAATTCGAGTGTCAATAAATTGCCGAACTATCAGAAAATCTCTAATATTGTCTTGGGAACATACAAACTAATGAGTAATACCCCTTCAAACCAACCTCGACCCCATCATATTCTTGCAATCCTCTGTGTAGGCATTTTCGCCGGCGCCATGGCTTTTGATTCAATTTCAGCAGGTAAGACTCAAGCGAATCCACAAAATAATGTTCTCTGGAATGCATTTCAATATGGGTTACCCCTATTGATGGGGGCAGTTTGTCTAACAGGTAAGCGTTGGGGGGTTATGGCAGCTGTGATTTATGCCACAATCGGACTTTCATTGGATCTTGCCACACTAGTGCAAAGCATAACAACCGGTTCGGATTCAACCGGATTTATCGTTGTTATGCTTACTACAAGCCTTTTAAATTTTTCTTTGATTGCCTTTGGTGGAAAATATCTGCTGACGCCAATCTCATTAAAAAACACTTTGCCGTACTAACCAACAATAGACTCCAAGACTTTTCTTCGCGTTTACGATTTTCTTCCTTCGACAATTACCCCATCCCAATCACCAGTTCCTTTTTTCATTTTGAGAAATCTGGTCTTTTGGAAACCGCAGCATTTGAGCCATCGTTGCACTTCTTTTGCGCTGTAGGTATTACCAGTTGACGTATAAAGCAACATGGTGACAGCAAAGAGATTAGTCTCAACAGCATCGAATCCTGGCTTATCCATGAGAAAGGTATCCTGAATAAGGATACGTCCACCAGGATTGAGCGCATGATTTAGTTTTCGAAAAATGGTTTTATTTTCGTTCGGTGAAAATATGTGAAGCACATTCGAAAACCACATTACATCAAATTTACCTGGTACCCGGCTTTTGAACAAATCACCTGGATAGTACGATAGCCGCTTCCCATTTATGATCTTGATTTTATCCCGCAGTCGAAGAGACTCGGCAATGGTTCGCGCCACTTCAAGTGCTGGTTCCCGATCCCACACTCCAACTTCCAGTTTTGGATTTCTTTTTAAGAATTCAAGCGCATAGGTTCCAGGCCCACCGCCTACATCTAACAAGGACTTCGCATTTCTGAGATTTAATTGGGCAGCCACTTGCTTGGCTGTTTGTTGAGATCGCTGATGCATTGCCCAAGTAAACGATCGACGATAATCAGGATCGTCAGGACCATCATTTTCTATAGGCCTTCCGGTTCGAACAGCGTTAGTCAATCCTGCCCAGTTTTCCCATTGATGATGTAATAAATCAAGATATGCTCCTTGATACTGTAAACTGTTTCGATCCAAAAACATTTTCGCTACTTTACTCACCCTGAAGGTTACTCCACGTTTTTTCAGTAACCCAGCAGCCTCAAGATTTCGAACTAAAATCTCTACGCCTCGCTCGTTGGCTTTCAGAGATTTAGCCAAATGTTTTGTTGTCAACCATCGGGAGTCCATTTTTGTAAAAATATCGAGATCTAATGCCGTAGCAATTATTCTCGACACCCGAAATCCATACGCTGCGTCACGAAAATCTTCCATCGTGCGAATGGGACTCTGAATCTTCATTAATGCATTCCTTTGATAAAAATGGCGAGAACTAATTAGATGGTCCTAAATTGCTGCTGATATTGGGCGATTAAATGGTCGAGCTTTGATAGATTTTTGAGATCAACACGCCGTTCAAAAAACACGGCCACGTAATCATCATTCATTTCCATGCGTTCAGTAAAGCCATCTTGCTTCAAGCGATCTCGATGCTTAGCCACTAACTGTTGAATATAAAATTTAGTTTGCTTAGCGAGCTCATCGCTGCCAAGATCTTCTGCTGTTCCATCAGATAGCAGGCTCTGCATATCTTCAAGTGCGTACCCAGCCTGACAAATAAGTTGGCCTTGAGGAGTAACTTCGAGTTGCCAATCTTCATCATCTAATTCCAAAGTCAATGCACCACCTGTTTCATATTGCACAAAACCCGGGACTGTTTTTTTTAAATGACTTTCCACGCTCTGCCATTCTTGACATGCTTCTTTGCTCATAGGTTTAGTTCTTTACCTCCGCACTTTATAAAAATTTGTTTCTCAAGCGTTGCCTCAAAACTTCTAACCTTCGAGCATTTTCTTCTAATTTTGGAAGTCCATATTTTCGATCTATCCGAACTACTCGATGGAGAAATCTCGCAGCTTCCTCATCATGTCCTAAAATTTCGTGACAACTTGCTAACACATACCACGCCCCACCCATACGTAATTCATCGCGCAATCTTTCCGCAATAGCTAGACTAGTCTGTGAACAAGCGATAGCATCATGAATTCGATTCCAGGCTAAATACAGGCGTGCCATCATTTTGAATACGTCTGCCTGGCCAGACTCGTTGCCGCCTCGTTTCATTAGGGTAATAGACTGAGAATAATAATCCATGGCTTTATCATATTGCTGTGTTTCTTTGGCAACTAAACCCAAATCGGAGAGCAATACTGCTTTAGCAGCATCATCCTTAAAAAGGTCCATCATATCCAAAGCCTCCAAATAATAGGCGCGGCCTCGTTCCCACTCAGCAGCATCAACATGTAAATTCCCAAGATTTACTAGTGTCAAACTGAGCCCTCGATCATCGCCAAGAAGTTTTTGTAACTCAAGAACTTCTTGGTAATAGGCATTTGCTTGCTCACGCTGTCCACTTACTGCACAGATATTACCGAGATTTCCCAATGTCGCAACCAAGGCCCGCTGGTCTCCGCTTTTTCGGTCAGCTTCTAATGCCTTGACGTAACATTCATATGCCTCGGTATAAAACCCACGAGAAAAATGGGCATTGCCTTGACGATTTAATGCAGCCGAATGGGATTGATGCATGAGTTTGAGAAGAGGTGGAAATGAATGGAACAGAAAAATGCTCTGCAGCTAATTACTGCAAGGCTTGCTCAACAATAGGCTTAGCGCCAGTAAGAATCGATGCGCCATCCCCAACAAGCAAGGCATCGAAGTTATATTTCAATAGACGACGCAAGCCGTCACGGGCTTTCTCCACGTTCGCGTATTTCTCAGAAGGCAGCATGCACACTGCCCCCAGAGGCTTTCCCAGCAGGGCATCTCCCACAATAAGAATGCCCTTCCCCTGCTGAATGAATAAGGCGGATTCCCCTTTAGACTTTTGGTCAGACAACTGAATTGACCAAATTCCCCCAGGCAAAAGATCCTGATCTCGGTACACCTCATCCGATGCTACACTCATTTCTGGAGCATCATTCTCAGGAACGTAGATTCGACAATGAAATTCTTTCTGGTAAGCAGCCGCTTCTCGCTCATGGTCCCGGTTGGTTAAAAGAATATAATCCACTTGTCCACTATGTTTGACTTGAGCAATTTCCGAAGAACTCATGGGTGGTGGATCAACCAAAATTCGATGTTCACCTACATGAAGAAAATGCCCATTAAAGTTAAGTTGTTTTTCTTCAGAGAACCACGACCATTCAGAAATACCCGGCAACAAAGGTTTCATAAAGCAGAGATCTCGCTTTTGAGCATGATCGTTACCTTAGCTAGTATATCGTCCTCAGTGGGAATATCCAGAATATCGTCCTCGTGCACCATAATAAATTTACGGTTGGGACCTTTGGTCAAAGAAATAAGAAATTGGCTATTAGAAGAAACTGTTGGAATCACAACTTCTACTGCAGAATCTATGTCTTTTACGACCTCAAGAAATTTCTGTTTACCAGTCTCTAATTCATCCATTCGTTAGGAATAATCCTTTCGTGTTAAGCATGAGCTACAAACTTGATGACCCAGAGTTTGTGCCGGCCGCCAGCAAACCATTGACCACCTCGAGGATAGCCGTGTGGTCAGCTAAATCCATATTGCCGACACGTTGCCAATGAATAACTCCCCGTTGATCAAGAATATAGACATTCGGAATAAATCGACCTCCCCCATACAGGCGGTCGGTTACTTGGTCAGGATCGGTAAGGTAAGGATACGTTACCTTGACCGGAAACATCCCAAGAAAATCTAAGACATCAGCTTTTGAGTCACCGGAAGAATTCACGCCCACAACTGCGACATTTCTCCCCCGGGTGGCTTCATACACTTTTTGTAGATTCGTACTTTGAATTAAACAAGGTTCGCAAATGTGAAAGAGCCCGAGAATCACAACTTTCCCCTTTAAGTCGTCCAAGGAAACTTGCTGACCAGTCACTGAGGTAAGGGAAAACAATGGAGCTACCTCACCAACCTTAAAAAAACCTTTAGTCCAGCCAGTACTAGCCAAAACAGTAAGGCATACAACGAACCCCAAAATGACTTGTAAACGTTTCATAGTGTCCTCCAGCTGTTTTCAATCAGTTGAAGAAAAGCTCTCTTTTCTAAAGAGATCTTAACACACGATTTTTGAAGTGAGCAATAAAGCTGATGTCTCTCTAGCATCAAAATCGGCTATATTTAGCAGGGAAAACCGTTTTGCGGCTAAAGAAACAAGACCGGATTAACGGTTTGGCGTTTGATGGTCGAATAAGCCGAGCTGAAGTTCCTCAGCTTTCGTAAAGGGAATGGGATATTGATCGGTGAAGCAGGCATGGCAGTAATGATCATTCCGGCCTGGGACCGCATTCAGCATACCTTCCAGGCTTAAAAAAGCCAGACTATCAGCTGTAATATACTTGCGCATCTCCTCAATGGTATGGCTGGAACCAATTAGTTCTTTTCGAGTTGGGGTATCAATGCCATAAAAACAAGGTGCGATAGTGGGAGGTGAACTAATTCGCATATGTACTTCTTTTGCCCCAGCATTCCGCAGCATTTTCACAATTTTTCGGCTCGTGGTTCCACGAACGATTGAATCATCCACCACCACAACCCGTTTTCCGTCCAAAACATCTGACACAGCGTTGAGTTTTAACTTTACCCCAAAGTGCCTGATAGATTGCTCTGGCTCAATAAACGTACGGCCTACATAATGGTTCCGGGTTAAGCCAAGTTCAAACGGAATCCCTGAACCCTCTGCAAAACCCAACGCCGCTGGAACGCCTGAGTCAGGGACAGGAATCACTATGTCGGCTTGAGCAAACGCTTCTTTAGAAAGCTGTCGCCCCAATGCTTTACGCACAGGATACACAGAATAATTGCCGAAAATTTTAGAATCAGGACGCGCAAAATACACATATTCAAACACACATTTTGCTGGATTCTCTGGTGGAATAAACGGATGATGTGAGGCTAGACCATTATCATCAATCACAAGAAGTTCACCCGGCTCCACTTCCCGAACGAACTCCGCGCCAATAAGGTCAAAAGCGCAGGTTTCTGAAGCCACAATCCACCCATCCTTGTATCGTCCCAAACAGAGTGGTCGAAAACCATAAGGATCGCGAGCTGCAATAAGCTCGCGTTCCGTTAAGAAAACCAAAGAATATGCCCCCCGCACCAGGCTTAAGGCTTCAATTACCCGATTAAGACAGGTTTCTTCTTTGGAGTGGGCTATCAGATGCACTATAACTTCGCTATCAGACTCTGACTGAAAAATCGCGCCATAGGCTTCCAGTTCACTACGAAGCATGCTCGCATTGGTCAAATTTCCATTATGAGCCAGTGCCAAATTCCCAAATGCATAATTCACAGTCAGAGGCTGCACGTTACGCAAATGACTAGCACCAGCAGTCGAATACCGATTGTGCCCAATGGCCATACTCCCTTTTAAGCAACGAATTTCTTTTTTTGAAAAGATATCCGCGACGAGTCCCATCCCTTTCTCAACGAAAAAGTTCTGTCCATCGGAAGACACAATTCCTGAACTTTCCTGACCACGATGTTGGAGAGCATATAAACCAAGGTACGTCAAATTTGCAGCCTCCTTGTGCCCGTAAATCCCAAAGACTGCACATTCATCATGGAACTTATCTGGCATAATCAACTCAGGATGCTCCTCATGAAAAGAGGTTTGAGTAGGAGGAAATGATGGGAGTTTCATAAATTAATAAAATTCAAGTTTGACTTTAAGTTAACTTCAATTTTAATCTATAACATATTGTTTTATTGATGTATTCCATATTTCAAATAATTCAGATATTGGCAAATCAACCTCAATTTTAGATGTCCTACCAACTCGAATACTAAGGTTCTGGCCTCCAACCTGTCCAATATCCGCGGCCAAAACGCCACATTCTTTGGCAAAGGATAACACATTTAGCGCGGCATTAGGAGAAACAGAAATCACAACCCGAGAAGGAGTTTCTCCAAAGAGCAAAGCATCGGTTCGAATCCTACCCCCATCCACCAATTGAACATCAGCCCCCGATAGGCTCCCTTCCCCGAAAAACGGAGAAAAACAGCATTCAGCAAGGGCCACCGCTAACCCACCGTCTGAACAATCGTGCGCAGATTGAATCCACCCACGCTGAATCATCTTCAGCAGACAGCCCTGAAGAGCCTTTTCAACTTCAAAATTTAGTAGGGGGGGACTCCCCTGCTCCCGATAATGTACGATTTTTAGGTATTCAGTTCCACCTAAATCTTCCTTGGTTGCACCGAGAAGAATTATACGATCGCCAGGATTTTTAAACCACTGGGTTGTCACCAGGTCGAGAGGTTCAATTAGGCCCACCATTCCCAAAATCGGCGTAGGATAAATGGAAATACCATTCGTTTCGTTGTAGAGGCTTACATTGCCGCTGACTATCGGCACATCAAGTTCCCGGCACATATCTGCAATACCTTCAACTGCCAGCACAAATTGCCACATAATATCCGGTCGTTCAGGATTCCCGAAATTCAGACAATCCGTTAATCCAATGGGCTGGGCTCCCGAACACACCAAATTACGGGCAGCTTCAGCTACAGCCAAAGTCCCGCCCATATAGGGATTCAACAAGCAATAGCGACTGTTACCATCCGTCGTCATGGCCAGTGCCTTGTTTGTGCCTTTAATCCGAACCACTGCCGCATCCGAGCCTGGCCGAACAATGGTATTAATACCCACCATATGGTCATATTGACGATACACCCAGGATTTGCTGGCAATTGTTGGGGATTCTAATAATTGAAGTAGCACGTTTCCGGCATCCTTCACATCAGGCACATTGTCAAACGTAAAGTTCTGCAACATGTCCTGATATTCAGGCGGCTTAACCGGGCGGTCATATTGCGGGGCTTCATCAGCCAGGGCCTTGGCGGGAATTTCTACAACCACAGTTCCACTTTCTTTAATACAGACAAGGCCATCGCTCGTAACCTTGCCTACTACGGCTGCATCAATTCCCCACTTTTTACAAATGGCCAATACTTGGCCCTCTTTCCCAGACTTGGCCACAAGCAACATGCGCTCTTGAGATTCTGAGAGCATTAGCTCATACGGCGTCATATTGGATTCACGACGAGGAACATCCGCTAATTCTAGTTCTATACCCGTCCCAGCCCGTGAAGCCATCTCACATGAAGAACTCGTGAGACCTGCTGCCCCCATATCCTGAATACCCGTAAGAATATCTTGATCTAAAAATTCCAAACAGGCTTCCAATAGCAATTTTTCTAAAAATGGATCACCAACTTGGACATTCGGCCGCTTTTGATCTGAGGTATCATCAAAACTATCTGAGGCCATCGTAGCCCCATGGATGCCATCGCGCCCGGTCTTAGCTCCAATGTATAGCACTGGATTCCCAATACCCTTGGCCTCACCACGCAACAGTTGATCGGTCTTCACAATGCCGATACAAAACACATTTACCAATGGGTTTTTGCTATAGATATCATTAAAGACAATTTCCCCACCGACCGTAGGCACTCCAATGCAGTTGCCATACCACGAAATTCCCGATACTACGCCCCTAAGTAAATGCCGATTTTTAGCTTGATCAAGCTCACCAAATCGGAGGGAGTCAAGGAGAGCAATGGGGCGCGCGCCCATTGTGAAGATATCCCGAAGAATGCCGCCTACCCCGGTTGCCGCACCCTGAAAAGGTTCGATAAATGAAGGGTGGTTATGGGACTCCATCTTAAACACAGCAGAAAGCCCATCGCCAATATCCACAGCACCGGCATTTTCCCCAGGCCCCTGAATTACACGCTCCCCTTCTGTGGGAAACCGCTTCAAATGAATCCGTGAACTTTTATACGAGCAGTGCTCACTCCACATCACAGAAAACACGCCCAACTCGGTAAGATTCGGCTCACGCCCAAGGCATTCAAGGATTTTCTGATATTCCTCATCAGTCAACCCATGCCGCTTAATCACTTCAGCTGTAATGTTAGTCGAAGAGGACTGCATACCTAGAAAACTAAAGAATAGCCTTAAATCGATCTCAGATTGTAATTGCCGATTTTCTTAACGCTATCCCCCTCCTTTGTAAGGAGAGGCTAGGGAAGGAAGAAAGCTTCTAACTCATACGGCAGATAATACATGTTTATGATAAAAAAATAAAAGGTTGGATTCACAATAAAGAAACATCAGAAATGACGAATTTGGAATTTAAAAAAAAAGACAACAGTTTACTTTGGATTAATTCCAATAATATAGGAAATCCAGGCTGTATCCGCTTCTCCTTTTTTTGCGCGGTGGTAGATTTCCGTACCTTTACCTGTTTTTTTATCCGTACCTTCCCAAAGAAAGTGTACATCCTCAAACCCAGCCTTCCGCATGACTTCCATCACCTCAGGCATGGTCCATAACCGCCAATCATAGACAAAGGCGTTACGCAATTCACTCCCATCTTGAAAAGCATAATGAATGCGGCAAGTGTAAAAATGGGATGCGGGATCAAAGATATCTTGATCCCAAATAAACGTAAAATCACCGATGCCATCATCGTCGGCATTTTTCACTTTACGCGGTTCTTCCTGCAGAACGAAAGTTTCACTCCCTCCCAAAATATCCACCATAAACATGCCCCCGGGTTGGAGTGCTTGTCTCGCTCTCTTGAAATATTTCAAAAGCAGTGAACGTTCCTTAAATACCATATAACTAAAATTCATGGCTACAGTCATTTGAGCTTGAGAGCGATGCCGGTCCAAGACATTGCCATGAACTAGAGTTAGGTTTTCTTTCTGTTTAGGAGTTAGACGCGATACATTATGCTTGATGCCCCATTCGAGAGTTGGCCAATGCAAATCCACTCCTACGGCCCGGTTATTCCGGTGGTGAGTAACGAAATATGTAGATAGATAGGCAGTGCCGCAAAAATCTTCCCTGAAATTTCGAAGTTTTCTCCCGGTGTATAGTTCATAGTGATACTCAAAAAAAGGAATGTCATCTTCGGGGCCTTGCACGCTTTTTTGGTACAACATATGCCGATCCGCAATTTCAGCTATTTTTAGGCCTTTTTTCTTTTTTTTAGATTTCCCCAAGGTATCCTCTTTGTATTTGTATGTTGATGTAATGGTTGAAGAGTTCTATCCTTGATAATGGATTGGCATCATACGGAAAGAGCTATGGATGTTTCCAGAGGAAAAGGAAAAAAGCTTGAAGTTTTTTATAATTTTCCCAAAGTTGTCCAATTCGATTCTGTGACTTATAATCAGAAGAGGAAAACAAAAACCTCTTGCCCCTTCTCTATTCAACAGGAACGAAGGGAAAAAACGAACCCTCAGACTCTTATCTCAGGAATGGAAATATTCCTGAAAAAACTTAAAGAAGGAGTGGTTGTATGGAATATGCACGCGAAGAAGCAAAAAACGATGTCCAGGAGGATCCGAAAGCCCGAGAACTCTTGAGGCAGGCATTTGGCAAAACCTCGCGTTGGCCAGATGGATTTGGCGGATTTGAGGCGGATTTATCCATTAACGTAAATGGCGAGGTTACCAAGGGCAAGGTCACAGTGAAATCATCCAAAGAAGTTGAAGTATCGTTCCCTAACGAAGATCTAAAAAAATGGGCACAAGGCCAAATTTCCATGATTGCTACGCACCGAGGCCCACGAAACTTTGATGAATCCGATGGCAAATATAGTCTTGCATTTGCTGGAGAAGAGAACCATCCACAAGGACCACGCGTTAGGATAGGCGACTCCATGGGTTCCACCTATCGCATCAAAGATAATCGTATTACTCAAATCAACCGCAAGATGCCGTACGTGGCATTTACCATCAATGTCGAAGATAGTACCCTAACTCAAGATGACAAATATCTCACCACGCGATACACAGTCTATTATTTTTCTCCTAAAGACAGCTCGCTATCAAATGTGGAAAGCTTTTCTGATACACACGTCCGGGTCGGCAATGCTGACCTCCCCGCCACACGACGTATTATTTCTTATGAAAAGGGAGAAATGATAACTAGAACGATCAACTTTACAAATCATAAGCCTTTATAAAATATGGATATTCAAAAGAATATCCGAAAAACGTTCCATAAAAGCTAGGCGAGTATTTGCACTTGGCTCGAAATCGTTGGTAAATGCCTAGCCAAGAATATGGAAGCGACTTCAATCCTCTGAGAGAAGTGCTTCGGATTATTAAATTAAAGGTTACCGCGTATTTCCGTATAGTGCTTGGGGCTTAAAATTCTTTAAGACAGCCCCTGTCCATTCGTGTTCCCTCCAAATCCACCCAAGCCCCCTCCAAATCCGCCCTGTCCTGTTCCCCAATAGACTCTTCTTCGCCATCGTTGAAATGGATGTTTTCGTTCGGGACGCGTAAAGCGCCATAGGGCATAAAACATGGCAAACACCACGCCCACATTCATCCAAAACCCAGCGCTAGATGAATGCTTCTTTTTGTTGGGCTCTTTAGTTACTTTACCGGATGCAGAAGCTAGCTCTACTGTTGCTTGATATAACGATTCCCCAAACTTATGATTTCGAAACATTGGAATAAGATGTCGCTCAGACAAAATATCAAGTTCCGGCTTGCTAATTATGGGGAGCAAATTCCTACCCAACACCACCACAGCTTGTCGTTCTTTTTGTGAAGCTAGCAACAATATTCCTTTTTCTTTTTGAACTGTGCCAATTCGCCACTCTTCATACAATTTTTCAGCATACTCTCGGGCATGGGAGTAAGGCTTCACTGATTCAATAGTGACAACAATCATTTCAACACCAGTTCGATCCTCAAGTTCTTTACACACATCACGAATCCTCGAATGCCACTCACGATTAATCAATTCCGCATAATCACTTATATAACCTAACGGCGTAGGAAATACCGGTATTTGTTTTATTCCGTAGGGTGGACTCGCCCAAGAAAAAGAGCTAAAAGTTAAGAATGAAGTCAGCAATACTGAGGAGGCAATCTTCATCATGCGCTTCACTTGAAACGTCCCTCTTGCTCCAGTGTATCAATTTTTTCAGCTAATTTGACTAAGGCATGAAGGTATCGTTCCAAAAGCTTAGGCGCCTCGTGTTTACCTGGCGAACTTTGCCCCCGCTTCATCAACCATACTTCTCGAAAAACATGGTCGTCGATCTGCAAGATCGAAGTGAGTCGATCTAAAATGGAATCAGGAGTGCCATCCGTTGGTTCACGCAATAACCTATAGAGGCCACGAATGCAGGGAATCAATGCAGTTAAGGAGATAGGTAACAAGGCGTAAATACCTTCAGGTTGCCCATCAGCCTCGACAAACTGTTGCCGAACCCTCAATATATTCCCTCGAATTTCACGTTTACATTCATGAAGAAGATTTTGGTTTTCCCTAAAAAGTTCAGGGAACGGATCATGACCGAACAGCACAATATTTTTTTCTCGAATATCCAAAAATTCTAAGGGAAATGCATTAACGAATTGACTGAGTTCATGACGCGTAAACATAAGTGGGGCCAAAATACGTTCCTCAGCCCACCTCCGATTCAGTTTGCTGCATCGGTTTAATATATCTAAGGTAATATTTAGAAAAATCATTAAAATATTAATATTAGATCGCCCTTGTAGGAAATCTCCTCTGGCTAAACTTCCATATAAAATGATGGAGTCTACATCCTCTCCAATAATTTTCTTTGCGTCCACAAGGTAAGCACTAAGGATGTTACGCGTCTCTTCAGGTATTCCTGCCCACGTTGATGGAAATTTTGGCATAAGCGTTAACTGATATTTGGGGTCGTATTTAAACCTTAACGTGATAGTACATGAGACGGAAGTTGATTGGCCCGAGGGTCAGGAATAAAACCAACAGCTTGCAAACGATCTATTATGCCAAATGGGGGCGTTTTTCTTAATCCAGCTTTGGCACTTAACATTTGATACTGAAGGCGACGATTCTGATCAATGGTTGAAAACACGCGGTTTCGCACCCACGTTAACAACGGATTGGCCGTATTCCAAAATAGGACTTCCTCATCAGCCAACCGTTGAAGCATCTCTACCTGAGGCCTTCGCTGTTTCTCAAATACCTTGAGCGCCTCAGCCGAAAAATTTTCCTGCTCAAAACAGGTTGTCAATATATCAGCCAATGACACCGCATCGACCATAGCTTGCATTCTACCTTGGGAAGCATGAGGGTTCATGCCATGCGCCGCATCCCCAATTAAAACCGCTCCATCAGTCACCCAGGTTTTGGCTCGTGCTCTCCCAGTTCCCATGTAAGCAGTTTGCTCCCAAGACTGTAGACCTTCAAAGGTCTGAGCCAACTCCGGATAGATGACGCACCATTTTTCTCTTAACGATTTTATTCCTTGATCCTTTACCAGCTGAAGCGAATTCGAGGCTATCATGTAAAACAGGTATACATGGTGACCCGCAGCTGGAAAGACCCCAAAAATTTCTTTTTTACCTAGAAAATATTGAGATTCTTCTATTTTTTCAGGACAAGGCAATATCGAAATTAAATAACTATCTTTGTAATGATGTAATTGAGTTGAAATTCCTAATTGTTCTCGAACGCGGGAAAAGGGTCCATCGGCTCCAACCACTACTTTGGCGGAGATTCGCATATTCTGTCCCTGGGTTTCAGCTTCCACCCCGACCACTTTCTGGCCTTCTTTAAGAACGGACTTAAACACAGAGTTGTAAAGCAATCCTCCAGAATTTCGTTTTTCTAACTCCTCTAATACCATGTGATGAACAGTATTGGGAAGAGTCACTAAGGCTCTATTATAGGGGGGAGGAAGAAGATGATAATCAATTGTACACAACCGACCTCCGCCAATCTGACGAAAATGAAAATGTCTGACCCGATGGATAGCCTCTTTCGGAAGTTTGGAAAGAAGCCCAAGTTGATCAAGAATTTGTTGCCCATTGGGTTGCAGGATCTCACCACGCAAACCGGTGGGTGGACCAGAGCCTTGTTCAATGACCAAAGTTCTGATGCCTTTTTGTGCCAGCAACAATCCAAGGATGGCCCCACCACCCCCAGCTCCAACTATCACAACATCAGTTTTGATCCCCATAGGATGAGACCCTATAATCTAGGCAAAATAGCTCTGATCAAAAAAAGGACCTGGATTAGGCCACCAGCCAGTTGCGTAACTAATCATTTTCAAAGATATCTTGAAAATGATCCCCTGCCTCCTCCCAAGCTGAAGGATGAGTACTTTGCAACCAGTGTTTGAGAAATGCTTTCTGGTTTCTAGCTAACATTTGTTTGATTTGGTGGGTTCGTCCTTGAAGCGGTTGCAAAAATCCTACATTTTTAACCGGATCAAGCGTGGCGGTTCGGACATAGACGTTGGTATAGGCGGTGGGCTCATCATCCTCTCCATCGCCCTGAAGCCATACAGAGATATATTTGTCCATATTTAGGCCAGAACTGTCCAGGGCCGGATCTGTTTCGTGGAACAAATCGTTCTCCGTCTGCTGGAGCGGGGTTGCCTCTTGAGCCTTAAAAAGAAAATTATGATTCCACATAAGGAACCATTAATCCTTTAAAATGTTGAATATCTATTCAATCGCACCAAGCCATACTGTCAAGGACACCAAATAAAAGTCAACTCTCCAATATCCGGAACCCATATTAATTTAATGCAGTATCCGCCAAGAAACCATCAACAATCTTTATCCTGTCCAGGATTTACTCTTGAGGGAAAATTCTGTTAAGGTCTCCCTGAGTTCATCCTACCTATTGTGATGACGTAGTTTTACACGCATCAAGTTGAAGGGGCTGGCTAACCAAATGTTCCAGATTCATCGTAAAAAGAGGGAGTCAGTACTTATGAGACAATTCATTTTATTTGGATACACGATGTGTATCCTAGTGATCGCCGGATGCGCTGGTGAGCAATTTCGGTTATGCGCTGAATCAGGAGAGATCGTTCAAATTAGGTTAAACGATGTGATGTATTCAAATATGGAAGATGCCGGTAAAAACCTCTCGGTATCTGTAGCCGCATTTGAGGATAACCGACCACCATCGAAACACCTAGGATCTCATAAATGCCAACTTGCAGGGGATGCCTATTTTCACCTGAAAGATCAAAATCTCGGACAAGGAATGTCAGATGCCTTTGTGGATTTTCTGAAAAAATCTGCCTTTCAGGTCGCCCCACCAAGTGATGAAGCCGTAGACATTGACATCACTGGTAAAATCACTAGATTTACTGCCAAAGCCACGCGAGGCTTCTTTTCTACAAACGCACAGATTGATATGATCATGGAATTCACCATTGAGAATAAAGCTGACAACAGTACAGTCCACATGATTATTCGCGCCGGCGGTACGAATGACGTCGTATTCTTCAACCCTGAAGATATGGAAAGATTTGTGAACGAAATTCTTCAAATAAGCTTTGAAAGATTTCTTGAGAGAACAGAGGTGAAGGGAAAAACCCTTCGGCAAAAAATCTAAAGCCGAGTATTTAGAGGCAACAATCTAATCAGCTTCATCTTCAAGGAGAAAACTCTCTCGCTATATCCCCTGGAGCAAAAACTCCCCGTTCTGTAATGATTCCAGAAATATATTCTGCTGGGGTCACGTCAAAAGCTGGATTCAAGATGTTCACGTCATTCGGAGCTATATACTCACTTCCATGTACAGACATGACTTCCTCACGCGCCCGTTCTTCAATTGGAATATCGTCACCTGTTTGCGTCTTTACATCTATTGTTGAATATGGTGCTGCAACATAGAATGGGATGCCATGCGCTTTTGCCAAAACAGCTACTGAATACGTTCCAATTTTATTTGCCACATCTCCATTGGCCGCAATCCGATCAGCACCAACTATACAAACTTGGATTTTTCCCTGTCGCATGATAGAACCAGCCATGTTGTCGGTAATTAAAGTAACAGGAATTCCATCTTGCATCAGTTCCCAGACTGTCAATCGAGCGCCCTGTAGCACCGGCCTGGTCTCATCAGCAAGCACCCTAAGCTTTTTCCCAGATTCCCAGGCAGCACGTATAACTCCTAGAGCAGTACCATATCCTGCTGTAGCCAAAGCACCGGCATTGCAGTGGGTAAGAATGGTCTGCCCATCTTGAATGAGTTGGGCTCCATACTGCCCGATAGTTCGGCACATCGCGATGTCCTCTTGTTGGATGGCAATCGCTTCATTGACCAATCGGACTTTAAGGTCATCAATGGAAGATTTTGTATCCTCCTCTAAAACACGTTTCATTCGTTCGATGGCCCAAAACAAGTTCGCAGCAGTCGGGCGCGTTGCAGCAAGATGATTGCAAATTTCTGAAACCTTGAGCACAAGCTCCTGATAATCTGCGTTTTGAATGGCCTGTGCTCCAAGAGCCACTCCCATAGCTGCCGTTACGCCAATGGCTGGAGCCCCCCTCACTCGTAATTCCCGAATTGCATCCGCTACAGTGTGGTAATCTCGACAGCCGAGGATTTCCACTCGTCCAGGTAATTGGCTCTGGTCAATCAACCAGACCACTCCATCTTTCCATTCAACTGTTGGTATCACTTCTCAATCCTTTGACAATGGGTGGCATTCCCTAAGCAGTTGCAATAAATTTTTTTGAAAGTCCAGCAAAATACCCAATAAGAGATGCGATGGAGAACCTGAGCCATACTGGATCTTCTTGAGGCATCCCAACGCTTACCCTCTACTATTCGCTAAAACTCATCGTCTTCGTCCATTTGATCATCAGGAGGGAAACTGAAATCCTGAAGTTCATCAGGAAGTAAAATGTCCGCAGGAAGAGTCACTGCATTTTTGAGTACATTGAGAGCCAGTTCAGCAAACCCTGTCAATCCTGCTGCAAAAGATTCCAAAGGAAGTGGCGTGATAATCGGATCACTTATTGAACCTTTCACATCAAAAAGAGCCATATCAATACCCTTTTGCTCCCCGTCCAACAACAACCCAAACAAAGGAATTTCTCTCAAAAGGTTGAAATAAGGCCCTAATGGACTTGCTGCCACAGCAAGGTCCAACTGGTCTTGAACGAGACTATAAGATCCAACTCCGCTAAGTTTGAGAATAGGGCCATCCATAATAATATCTTCTGAAGTGATGACTCCATTTTCTATTGAAAGGGTACCGGATTGTGTGTCAAACGGATATCCCTCTTTTTGAAGATCAACTTTTCCTTGCAGGACAGCAGGAAGATTCATCAATGCTAATATTTTTGGGATGACGGTGCCACCTTTAATTCGGCCATCATTTATCTTAACTTTTAAATTCCCATTAAGTGTTGGAAATACCCCACGAATATCTTTTCCATGCCCTTCGACGATACCTCGGACTGAGACATTCCCTGTAATCAGGCGCTCCTTGATGTTTTCTTCACTCAGAAATGTTGTCTCTAACGGCTGGAAGGGAACATCCTCCATAATGATCCATGTTTTGACCGTGGCTGGTTGTCTGACTGGTAGATGAACAAGAAGTCGTCCTTTTATTTTCCCAGACTCAATTTTTCCCGCAATCCGCTTTGCAACGATGAGACCATCTTTTATCTGCAATCGCGCTTTTAATTTTTGAAAGTTAAGATCTTTATACCATGCACGGCCAAAACTTATCTCTCCCACGATGGCCTGAGTGTCGGCAACTGACTCTAAAATATCTCGTATCGGAGATCGATCACCTTTCGGAATCAACAAATCAATATCAAACTGAGGAGCAATCATTTCAAATTTTACTTTGGGTTTCGTTTCCCAATTTCGAACGGTTCCTGTAATTCTTGCCTCGCTTTGCTTCATATGAAATTCTAATCGTTTTACCTCAGCCATATGTCGATTAAATTTTAAACGAAGCAAAATATTGGAGAAAGGACTGTCTAATCCCTTTGCTATCAGCACGCCATCACTGAGTGTAAACCAACCGACTTTGTTCCACCGACGCCAATCCTCGCCCTTTCCATCCACATTC
>CAZDCF010000003.1:0-1082 GCA_964503895.1 uncultured Nitrospiraceae bacterium
ACCATTTCGACTTTGTTCTTTTTCGCAAAAGCCAAAACCTCACGGGGAGTCATTCGCTACCTCCTTAAAAAAAGATGTTAAAAATCGCTATAAAAATTTAAGAGCGCTCAGTAACAGTAAGCATATGAACAGCAAAAGTTCTTGGATGACTAGGAATACGCTCGTTCGTTATGTTGACTAAGATCAAGTCCCATGGTCTCGTCTTCCACGGATACGCGAAGCCCAACGGTCATATCCACGATCTTTAAAATAACAAACGTCCCAACCAGAACAAAAACGACGGTCGTAACGGCTAAGCCCGCTTGCACGAGAAACTGGCTTGTGTTGCCAAAGAATAATCCTTGTGCTCCAATCGAAGCAAATAGCCCAGTAGCCAGAATGCCAGTAAAACCTCCAACACCATGGATTCCGACCACATCGAGGGCGTCGTCATACCCCAGACGTGCCTTCCAAATCACCGCGACATAACACACAACCCCCGCGAGCAAGCCCACAAACAGTGCAGAAAGCGGCCCAAGAAAACCAGCCCCTGGGGTGATAGTTGCCAAACCTGAAATGATTCCGCTAGCCACGCCCAGAACCGTTGGTTTCCCTTGATTAAACCACTCCACAACCATCCAACTAAACCCGCCTGCACAAGCAGCAATATGAGTCGCCACAAAGGCAGAAGCAGCCACATCATTTGCTCCTAAGGCACTCCCGGCATTAAGTCCAAACCAGCCAAACCATAATAAGCCGGTACCCAACACAGTCATCGGCAAATTATGCGGAGGCATAGCTTCCACTCCCAGGCCTTTGCGTTTACCAACGAGAATCGCACAGACTAACGCTCCAAATCCCGAACTGATATGCACAACAGCTCCGCCAGCAAAATCAAGAAAACCCATCTGTTCCATCCATCCCCCACCCCACACCCAATGGGTCAAAGGAGAATAAACAAAGGTAGACCAGAGAACGGCAAACAGCAGCAATGCCCTAAATTTCATTCGCTCGGCAAAACTTCCAGTGACTAGAGCCACAGTGATCGCAGCAAACATCAGTTGGAAAACCATAAAGGCTAAATGGGGAATTCCAGTCCCTGG
>CAZDCF010000003.1:1182-94661 GCA_964503895.1 uncultured Nitrospiraceae bacterium
CAGCAAACATCAGTTGGAAAACCATAAAGGCTAAATGGGGAATTCCAGTCCCTGGAAAAGCCTCAGGACCTACTCCCATCAGGCCTAAATATTCAAACCCACCAATAATGCCCCCAACATCCGGACCAAAGGCTAACGTGTATCCCCACAACACCCAAACGATACTAATAACGCATAGGATAATCGCGGCATGCATAATTGTACCCAGCACATTCTTGCTTCGGACCAATCCCCCATAAAACAAAGCCAACCCAGGAAGGGTCATACAAAGTACAAGGGCTGAAGACACTAAAATCCAGGCAGTATCGCCGCTATCAATTACATTAGCTGCCCTCTCCCCGGCCCACACAATTGAAACACAAAAATGTTCAAGAACAATCAACCACAGCAGCCAGATTGTGCTCTGTTTGGTTCGTTTCACAAGATCACCTCAGGTTAGGATTGGCGAATAACATCAATGCGAAAGCCTACACACCAATAAGACACTCCTTAAGAACGACAAGTTACATAGCACCTTCTCCGGATTCACCCGTTCGAATCCGAATAACAGTGTTAATATCTGAAACAAAAATCTTTCCATCGCCGATGCTCCCAGTTTTAGCTGCACGCGCAATGGTTTCAATGGCCTTCTGCTCAAGATTATCAGGGATAGCCAGTTCTAATTTGATTTTTGGCACAAGATCAATTCGATACTCCGTCCCTCGATAGGTTTCCTTGTGGCCTTTCTGACGGCCAAACCCTTTAACTTCGGTTACCGTCATACCTTGTACGCCCAGTTCAATTAGTGCGTCCTTCACTTCCTCAAGCTTAAAGGGTTTAATTATAGCTTCAATTAATTTCATATCTAGACCCTCTCTCATTAGGTGAGACAGCCAAGGGATCTACAAGATTCCTCCGACGCTTAGATCTCTTCACTCCACACATTTGGAAGTAGAATAGTTTAGTCGCTACACATAGGAGTATTCGCTATTTCCGCTTAAACCGAGACCTATCACCTCTTCCCCTCTTTAGCTACAAGAAGAGCAATGGTCATAGCCAACACTTTTAAAACCATAAATTTTCCAACAGAGGAGAACACTCACTGCCTCCTGTCCCAGCACATCGAATAAGCACCTATGAAGGATTGTTGGAAAAAAGCCCGCGTCACACCAACGCTCGCGAACAGTTCATATAAAACATAATCCCAGAATAGCCATAAAAAAACGCCCTTTCCCGAAACCTAACGGGGAAGGACGCTCATTGTCCAGAAAACCTTTCTGCATCGGGCAACAACTCTGTCGCCTTCTTTGGCATTCGTACAGACAATTTGCATCTTTGTCAAGAATAAACTTTACAAAAAGTACGTTGAAAAATTCGCCTGAGCATGATTAGTTACACCATGCATACTTTTTCCAAGCGTGGCAATTTAGGAAATATTGATGATGGTCAGGACATTCCTCCAAACCCCTTAGGTGGAGGAACTCTTATTGTCGACCAGTCGGATTCATCCTGCTACCCTCGACCGAGTGCGGCATTAAAAGACGCAGGCCCCCAAGATCTGATCTATATTCGTCCCGGTCATTATGAAGACCGGCTATTTGTTTCAGGACGCCCTATATACATGATTGGAGCGGGCCGAGACCAGGTTCAAATATTTAGCCGACGAAGCAGCCCCCTGTATTTACAAAAAGTTCCTTCCGGTCAAATTTCCGGCATTACCTTTCGCTATGTTGGCAGCGACCAACATTCCGCTTTAAATATTCTCGATTCCACATGCAGCATCTCTCAATGCCGGGCAACAGAGGGTATTTTATCTGGCATCGTAATCTATGGCCCAGAATGCAAGCCTACCCTTAGTGACAATGAAGTTTGCGGCAATCGGGAGTCCGGAATCTTTACCTTTGCTGGAGCCCGACCTTATCTCACTAAAAATGTATGTTTTGAGAACCATCACTTTGGGCTTGCCGTTCGAGATGATGGAAGCCACCCTGATCTAATCAAAAACATTTGCCGGCATAATATGCTTAGCGGAATTTTATTATTTCACGGCGCCAAAGCATTGCTTCTGGAAAATCTCTGTGAACAAAATTTTCATTGGGGAATCGTTATGACGCCAGACAGTAAATCCTCGCCTGAGCAAGAACAATTACTTCAAGCCAACACATTAACAAACAATCCCAGAGGCTCACTAATCATTACAGGCGAACCTCTAAATGAAATAGGCAGATAAGAGGTTTAGGAAGTAACAGCAAAAATTATTTCAGGAAGGTTACGGACGCCGAAAAAAACCCAACGCCAAACAGGCCCAACCTGTCATAAAACATAATCCACCAAGAGGCGTGACGGCACCTAACCAATGAGTTTCAGACAGTGCTAATAAGTAGAGGCTTCCTGAGAAAAACTGAATCCCCGCCACAAATACCAAAGCCGCTTTTTGAAAAATTTTTGTCTCCCATTGAATAAAAGCCAACCCAGAAAATAGTACCGCCAAGGCATGGAACATATGATATCGAACACCAGTCTCAAAAACCTCCAGCATGTGTTCGGATAGCCGAGGCTTGAGCATGTGAGCGCCAAAAGCACCTGTGGCAACGGCTACTCCTGCTAATACAGCACCTAACGCGACAATATGTCTTCCCGTAAGCATAGCAGCAATTGGGCGCTTAAGGAGAAGTCACCGTGGGAGTAATACGGCCCCAATAAATCTGCTGCCAAATCCGTTCATGCCCCCAAAATAAAATTATTTTGGCTACCGCATCAATAGACCCAACAATGGCAGCTGCCGCCAATTCACCCGAGTAGACATAGACTACAAGAGCTGTCACCATCGTCGCAATAAATCTCCAGCTAACACCCTTTACTACGCTCCGTAAATGCGTTTCCATGGGAAACTCCTAAATTTCTAATCCGTATAACAACTAAGTGTGAACTATTACTTTTTTCTTGGGTTGTTTAGTCAACTTCGCTCTACGTGTCGTTCGACCCACAAAATCCCGCAACGTGTAATGATCCAAGACACCAGAGATTGCGTTTCGAACATCTAACATAGGAGCCTTTATGGGACACTCTGGCTCATTCGCATAAGGACAATCCTCACACGTCCGAAACGCGGTTTGGGAAACACAGGGAATTGGTGCAAGAGGCCCATCTAATGAACGGATAATCGAGCCCAGGGAAATCTGCTCAGGTTTTTTAAGCAAGCGAAACCCACCACCAACACCAGACCGACTCGCTAAAACACCAGCATGTTTTAGCTGAAGAAGAATGGATTCCAAGAACCCCAAAGGAATCTGCTGTCGTTCCGCAATATCCGAACGACGAACAGGTCGCTGACCATAAGCCTGAGTCAATTCCAATAACGCCCTCAAAGCGTATTCACTTTTCTTGGAAAAGCGCATTAAATATTCTCAACATTGTTAACTAGATTAATGAACAATTATAAAAGAAACTGGAGCCTGTTGTCACCTAGCCTCTATTTCCTAGAGAACAACCTAAGATTTTCCATAAAAATCAAAAAACTAAGTTAAAACTGAGGGAAATTTCAAAAACCCCCAATTTTATGTGAATCTTTTGGTATGGAAAAACTGACCGCCAGCATCGACCTAATACTTGCTGTCTTCGCTGAAATTGCGGACGTGACGGACTATGTAGTCAATCACGAGAGTTGAAGTCCTCTGTGAATGATATTAATGAGGAACCGAACTCTGGATTAAAGGGTAAAGCAGAGGAAAGAAGTGGTGGAGATGATGGGATTTGAACCCACGACCCCCACGTTGCGAACGTGGTGCTCTCCCAGCTGAGCTACATCCCCACTGTATTGATACGCCAATAAATTTTTGATGCTCAGGCTACAAGTTTCTTCACAATAAATCAAAGTAGACGATGCCACTTTATCAAATGGATTATATCTCCGCAATCTATTGAGCAGTTTGAAGAATTCTAACCTTTCGCCCCTCAATCGCAAGCCCTCCCTCAGCAAATAACTGAATGGCTCGAGGGTACAGTCGATGCTCCTGTTCCAAAATACGAGCAGACAAAGCGTCGACGCTATCATTTTCGTTTACTGGTACGGCAGCCTGCACAATGATTGGTCCTTGATCCACTCCTTCTGTAACAAAATGCACCGTACAGCCAGAAACCTTCACCCCTGCGTCTAGCGCCTGCTGTTGTGCATGCAGTCCAGGGAAAGATGGGAGAAGCGACGGATGAATATTCATCATCCGCCATTGATATGCATCGATCAAAACGGCGGTCACAATTTTCATGTATCCGGCTAAGAGCACAAGTTGAACTTCATGTTTTTTTAACACTTCCAAAATTTTTTCATCGTACGCTCTTCGGAAATCTGGCTCCCCTGCCACAGATTTTGGATCAAGAAAAAGACCTCTTATCCCATGCCGATTGGCTCTTTCCAAGGCTATAGCATCCCTTTTGTTACTCACAACCAAAACAATTGAGGCATCAAGAGCCTTGGCTTCAATAGCATCAATGATGGCTTGGAGATTCGAACCACGACCAGATGCTAGGACTCCTAGGCGGAGTGGCATCATGCCTTACTCTCACCTGAGAAGGTGACGCAAGGAGAACCCTGAAGTTTTTCCACAATTTCTCCGATACAAAATGCCTGCTCCCCTAGTTGGTTTGCCCGCTCAATAACCGCATGGGATTTTTCAGACGGAACGATTAAAATGAAGCCTATACCCATATTGAAAACTCGGTACATTTCTTCTTCTTCAACTTGCCCAAACTGTTGAATGTGAGAAAAAATCTTAGGAGTAGGCCAAGTTCCCTTATCAAGATGTGCATTGCATCCTTTTGGCAAAACACGAGGTACGTTTCCTGGCACCCCCCCACCTGTAATATGCGCAAGCCCATGGATTGGAAATTCCTCAATCAACCGCAAAATAGATTTTACATAAACTCTTGTTGGAGTCAGTAAGGTCTCACCTAGAGTTTCTCTCATTCCTTCCAAGGATATATCGAGAGGCAACCCAGCTTGTTCAAGCAACACGCGCCTGGCCAAGGAAAACCCGTTACTATGAAGCCCAGAAGAGGCAAACCCAATGATCGCATCACCCGGCTTAATATTTTCACCAGTGAGTATATTGGACCGCTCCACCACACCGACAGCAAAACCCGCAAGATCATACTCTCCTTTTTGATAAAAAGAAGGCAGTTCCGCAGTTTCCCCCCCAATCAATGCACAGCCCGCTTGCCGACACCCGTCTGCTATGCCTTTCACAATAGCTTCGGCTTTATCGACCACTAACTCTCCCACAGCTAAATAATCTAGAAAAAATAATGGCTCGGCCCCGCTAACAATAATGTCGTTCGCGCACATCGCCACAAGATCAATTCCAACTGTTTCATGTCGATCCATGAGAAACGCCAGTTTCAATTTTGTCCCAACACCATCGGTTCCAGATACCAGCACAGGATCGACATATTTTTCGTGAGCCAGTCGAAACAGGCTACCAAATGAACCGATATCACCCAACACTTCTGGGCGAAACGTTGATTTAGCCAGAGGACGAATACGTCTTACGACTTCTTCTCCAGCCTGAATATTAACCCCAGCTTGATGATAGTCCGTCATATTTTTGTTAAGACAAAACTTAGTTAAGGATTAATTCCGACAACGTTTCTATATGCGAGGTCTGAGGAAACATGTCAAAAAGTTGAGCACGGTGTACCCGATATCCAGCCGCACCAAGACGACTTACATCCCTTGCTAAAGAAGCGGCGTCACAAGAAAGATAAAAAATACGACCAACTCTAATTCGCATCAAAGAATCAATACAGAATTTACTTAACCCTGTTCTAGGGGGATCAAGGAGAACGACCTCGTATTCATTAGATTGAACATTTTCTAAAAACTTTTCTGCGGTCGTCGAACGGAACCGACAACGACGAATACGATTTTGAGAAGCGGATTTTCGAGCATCCGCGATGGCATAGGGGTTTTCTTCAACCACAGTGACTAATGCTCCCTTCTGCGCCAAAGATAATCCCAAGCACCCAATGCCACCATACAACTCCAACGTTTTCGTACCGTCACATTCGCCAAACCATTCCTCTAAAGTTTGATAAATCATGGAATAGATTGCCCAGTTCGCTTGCATGAAGGAGCGGTCGCTAACTCGAAAGGTCGCGGCATGAAATTGTTCAAATAAATGGTCTTCACCCTCAACCAAACGAACTGGCGCATGCTTTCTCCGAGATGGCGGCAAAGCAGCAGCCACTATACACCCGGTCACCGATTGAATACCCCGAAAGATCTCAAGCAAAGATCTGGCTTGACCTTGGTTCAACTGAGGAGACTTAACAAGCAGCATACAACTCCCAAACTCCCCAGAAACACGAACTTCAATACTCGAAACATACGCCGGCATGCGAGTTATAGCTGCCAAACGAACATTCAATTCCTCACTCACGGCTCGAATCGAATCAGGGACCAGAAGACAATCGGTGCATTTAACGGCTTTATGGGATCGTTCCTGTCGAAACCCTAAATGAAAAGTTTTATGATCCTGAAAAACCGAGAACCGAACCCACCGTCGATATTGATAAGGAAATGGCGAAGGAACAGGAGGCAAAAAACATTCTACACCTATATGTGCAATTCTGGAAAAGGCTTCTTCTAACATGACTTGTTTATAGCGAAGTTGGGTTTCATACCGAACATGCTGAAATTGGCATCCACCACATTGGCCATACAATGGGCATGGGGGGGCGATCCGATCAGGAGACACTTCATGCAGATGGTCAACCGTGGCAAACTGATACGCTCGATGAGATTCCACTGGGGTCACGGTCACCATTTCATCTGGTAACACACCGCGAACAAAAGTTACCTTAGCCCCCATATGTGTAAGACCCCATCCACCCGCAACAATGCGTTTAATTTTTAGAGGTGAAGACAATTCCATACTCAAACGATTCAAAGAGGGATGAATTAACTTTCAGGGCGAAGATCAACACTTAGCGATTTGATCTTTCGATGTAAATGGCTACGCTCGATCTTTAAATCATCGGCGGTTTTGGAGACATTCCATTCATTAGTCCGTAGACGATGCGTAATATATTCTCGCTCAAAGGCATGACGGGCATCACGCAATGAATCATAATTATCTAGCGCGCTTACCTTCTGACCAACTCCATCGGCAAGGCCCGGCATAAATGGAATAACATCCGCTGTCTCAATAGTAGATTTTGGCACCATAATCATCAATCGCTCAACCTGATTACGAAGTTCACGTATATTTCCAGGCCAATCGTGACGCGCCAATGTTTTAAGTGCATCGTCCGTAATTTCCTTGAGTTTCATTCCTTGCTCCTCAGTATACACACGAAAAAAATAACGGACCAAAGCTGGAATATCTTCTCGACGATTACGAAGCGGTGGAACCTCAATCGGCAAAACATTGAGACGATAAAATAAATCTTCGCGAAATGTTCCTTTTTCAATTTCTTGTCGAAGATCTTTGTTCGACGCGGCAATAACTCGGATATTAACTTTAATAAGTTTGCTTCCGCCCACACGAATAAACTGCTGCTCTTGCAATACCCGAAGCACTTTGGCTTGTGTGGCCACACTCATGTCCGCAATTTCATCCAGGAAGAGCGTCCCACCATCAGCTAAATCAAACTTTCCGCGACGTTGGGATACTGCGCCAGTAAAAGCCCCGCGCTCGTGCCCAAAAAGCTCAGTCTCAATCAACGTCTCTGGGATAGCCGCACAATTAACCTCTACAAAAGAACGACTTTGTCTCGGGCTCTGCAAGTGAATCGCACGAGCGACTAACTCTTTACCAGTTCCATTTTCCCCTGAGATCAAGACCCGACTGTGGGTCGGAGCTGCAGCGGCAATCTCCTGGCGAAGAGTCTCCATGACAGGGGAATCTCCGACCAGTTCAGAATGCCGTTCAACCTGGATTCGAAGATTAAGATTCTCCTCTTCAAGTTTTCTTTGATGAAGCGCATTGCGAACTAAGATTGTGACTTTTTCAAGATCAAGGGGTTTTTCCAGGTAATCATACGCCCCGAGTTTCGTGGCCTTGACTGCGGTTTCAACCGACCCATGGCCTGACATCATAATGACCATAAGGTTTGGAAATTGCTGGCGAATCCGTTTTAACGTTTCTAGTCCATCGATCTCCGGCATCCAAATGTCAAGAAGCACAAGCTCCGGTGGTTCAGCACGGATGAGCTTTAAGGCTTCAGCCCCACTCTTGGCGAGAGAAACCTGATACCCCTCATCTTCCAAAATACTGCTCAGCGTATTCAAGATGGAAGGTTCATCATCAACAATACAGATATTTCCTGGCATAGCCGAGCTTAACCTTGATTACCCATTTAGGAGTGTGATTCCAACAGGCACATCTTTCGATATGCCAGCCCTCTGTTTACCTTGCCGAAATCAAAAAGTCCAATAGCTTAGGCAACTGGCAGTTCGAGAGTAAATAACGCGCCACGCGGTTGATTATTCACGACCTGAATCGTGCCATTATGATCAGTTATAATACGATGGACAATTGCAAGACCTAAACCAGTTCCTGCGCTTCGCTTAGAAAAATAAGGCATGAATAATTTTTTTTGATCCTCATGGCGGATTCCCGGCCCTTCATCTGCCACTTTAATGATCACACGCTGTAGCTTCCAATCTACCTCGCTAGAAATCATAATCTTTCCCTTTTGTTCCATGGCATGAATAGCATTGTCAAATAAATTCACAAACGCCCGCCGCATTTGCTCTCGATCCATATTTACTAGTGGCAAGGTTGGATCTAATGTTAACTGAAATTCAATATCTCGATGCCCGCCGCTATAAAGCGCCACAACTTTTTCAATGACCTCATGCAGTGATTCTCCGACCATCTGGGGCGCTGGCATTCTAGCGAATTTAGAAAACTCATCAAGCATTCGCTTCAAGCTTCCAACTTCATTGACGATGACACTCGTAGATTGATCAAAAATATCTTTAAAATCTGGAGCTTGATCAGAAAACTTTTTTCTCAAACGTTGCGCAGCCAGCTGAATCGGAGTCAATGGATTCTTAATTTCATGTGCGATACGTTGGGCCACTTCTTGCCAAGCCGCAGTTTTTTGGGCCTTGATCAATTCAGTCCGATCCTCAAATACCAACACAAAACCTAAGTCCTTGCCCGACTCATTTGTCATTCGAGAAAGATTCAACCCTACGGTTAACAACTTTCCCTGAACATCCATTTGCCCTTCAAGGGTTAAGGTATCTCGGCCATCGACCAGGATCCGATCATACGCTTCCTGAAATAAACTAAACTGCTTCTCCTTAAATACGTCGAATACCGGTCGACCTCGAACATCATCAGCTCCAACACCAAGGATACGCTCCGCTGAACGATTGAAGGTGGTGATAATCGCATGCACATCAATGGACATGACCCCAGAAGCAATGGTTTCCACAACCGCTTCGGTATAGACTCGGCGGCGATCGACTTCTATATTGGACTGGACCAGCGATTGGTTTGCGGCTTCCAGTTCCGCTTTACCAGTAGATAAATCCGTAGTCATACGATTAAACGAATCGACCAACGTCCCAATCTCGTCGGTAGCCTTTACCGCAATACGTACACTTAAATCTCCACGCGCGACCGCCTCCGTCCCTTCGGCTAATTTTTGAATCGGCACAGTAATCCCTCGGGCAACATAAAAACCAAACCATGTGGCGCTAAACAACAACAGAACCGTCACAACCGCGACAAATAAATAGGCTCCAGCCTTGATTGGATTTTCCATGGCCTTAATCTGGCGAAAATCCGTATACTGTCTTGCGATACCTTCCATTTTGGCTAAAAGAGATTCCGGAACATAGGTGCCTACCACCACTACCCCTTCTATGTCATTAGGATTTTGGCTGTATGAAATTGGGACCGCAGCTCTAACTAAGCGACCAACTTGGGCTTCCTGAATAGAGGTTAGCTCTTTTCCTGTATCCAAAACCTGTAAGACAAATTGGCCCGCTGGTAAACTCAACATCGAGGGCGGCGCTTCCTGATCAACCATACGAGCTAAGGTTTCAAGTTTAGAAGAGAAAATTTCTATCCCGGTTAAATTAAACTCCGCTCGTTTTCGCGCCATCGCCGCCATCAAAATTTCACGATGTTCCGGTTTGAGCATGTCTTCTCGGAAAATCTCCTTACTAATAGCATGCGCACTTTTTATGGCTAAAGCAGTGTGACTCTCATGATACATTCTCGCCATTTCTTCAGAGTCACTTAGCACCTGTTCGATTTGATCGTTAAACCACACCTTCATGACCTCACTAATGACCCCACTTGCAACAAAGGCCAGCAATACTGTGGGGATCAAAGAAAAACCAATAAAGGAAGCGATCAATTTCGTTCGAAACCCAGACCCAAAAAGCCGGTGTCTGCGTTCAAAATAGGCCTTAATTAAATTGCGAGATAAAAGCAGGGTGAGGACTACCAGGCCGACGACATCCAGGTAAACCAAGAATAAGACCATGGCATAGCTGGCACTTGGCAATACGGAATCGGTTTGGAGCCCTCCGGTCATGCCATATCTGGCATAGTACATCGTGAGGAGCAAACAGGGGATGAGGAGTAGGAGGACAATCCAGACGGGTTTTAAATGAAGACGTTGAGCTTTAGGGCCTTGCTCATCATCCCGAATGAATCGCTCCCGCAATTTCACTGAAGGAATAAGCCGGGGAGCTAATTTAAAAGGAGAGGGCATGACATGATTCCCACTGTAGTATGATGCCCAACCCCGGACACGTTTTTGGGGGAACATCCATTACAATCTACCACAACTCTGTCTCCACCCTATTGGAAAGGACGGGACAGGCACAGTCTGCCATATTGTAAGCGGGATGGAAAAGGATTGAAATGTTTTTTACCGTCTGTGGGCGAATCGCCATTCGCCAATCTGGCGCAAGTTATGAAGGATTTACGCTGCTGGAGGTGCCCCGGAGGAAGCTTCCACATATTTCATGCGCAGTGTATACAACATATCCTTCATGATTGCGGCCTCCTCAGCAGTTACGTTACCCTGAGTTTTTGTTTCCAAAATCGAAAGAATATCTACGATTTCCTTAGCTTGCGGGAGATTAACCTGCGTACTGGGCTGGTCAGGACCTAATTGTTCCCCCATGAGCATTAAGGCAGAGGTCCCAAGAGAAAAAAGAAACGAGGAAAATGAAAGCGGGGGCGCTTGTCCTGGGGATCCACCTGGATTTTGTTGAGTACCGGCCCCCGAGACTGACGCTGAAACGCCCTCTGATGTAGAAGCTGTATCCGCCAAGGGCTGTGAGGATGGCGATTCCTCTCGAGACTGCCCACGCTTATCCCGAATGACAAATCCCTCTTCTTCTTCCCGATCCATTCCGAACCTCCATTCCCAGAACTAGAGAAGCTAAAATTATCACAAACATCCTGTCCTCGCAAGACAGTAGGCATTGAAGACCACTGAGAAACCAGTATAATAGAGGACTTAATTGCAATTGATACAATAGCTAAGAAATTAAAACACAGGTACGGAATACCCCTATTTACGGGAGTTCACAATGTCACAGGCTTTCGACGATTTAGTCTCTATAGTCGCACGATTACGAGCCCCAGATGGTTGCCCATGGGATCAAAGGCAGACCCATGAATCACTGAAACCCTATCTCATTGAAGAGGCCTACGAAGTGATAGAGGCCTTGGATCGGGACGATCCCAACCAACTTCGTCAGGAATTAGGTGACCTCTTTCTGCAAATTTTACTACACGCAGAAATTGAAGATGAACTTCGAAATTTTTCTATTGAACAAGTGATCACAACATTAAGTCAAAAACTCACGAGAAGACACCCTCATGTGTTTGGCTCCGATCGTGAAACAGAAAAAACTTTGAATGCCGAACAGGTTCTTAATCAATGGGAAATAATTAAACAGACTGAACGTTCAGAGGAGGGAAAGACCAATTCAATGTTGGATGGTGTTCCAACCTCCCTTCCCGCCTTGTTACGTGCTTATCAAGTACAGAAACGCGCAGCCCGCGTTGGATTTGACTGGAATAAACCTAAACAGGTTATCGACAAACTCGATGAAGAACTCCAAGAACTTCGGGAAGCTACGAACCACCATGAAACCAAAAAATCCCTTTCCTCCGAAAAACAGCGGAACGATTCTTTACATGCCATGGAACATGAATTTGGAGATGTTCTTTTTACCATTGCAAACTTAGCAAGATTTTTAAACATTAATCCCGAAGAGGCTCTCCGGAAATCCTGCAATCGATTCGTCCGTCGGTTTGTGAACATGGAACAACAAGCAAGAGCAGCCGGCAAGGACTTACAACAGCTCACGCCAAAAGAATGGGATGCCTTTTGGGAAATTGCCAAAACACAGGAGCAACCAACTGCCAAACTTCGATCATCACTTTAAGGACGGAGCAATCAGTCATGAGTGACCCTGAAAATCAAGATGGCAAACGAATAGGCCTGCACCCTTTGATTGTAATCTTCGGGGTGATTTTTGGTCTATGGATCTTTACTCAAGCTATTATTCCTAAATCCAAGAACATTCAGCCCCCACAAGCACATGAAAAACAATCCACCCGCAGCACTAATATTTTGAAAGAAGCCAAAAACACCCCAATCCCAACCTTTAAATTGACAGCAATGGTCCCCGCCATGAACGCCATCAGTTTGCTTGTTCCGGAACAAACCACAGATACACAAATGGTCGCCTTACTGACTTACCTTCGTGAGGCTCGACAAGACGGAACCCTTTCCTCAATTATCCCGCCTACCACTCCGAAAAGTGACCTTGATAAATTTTCCGTTGCTAGCATTTATATTTTTTCCGATCGCCAATACGCCGTAGAGCAAGCCATTGAGATTCTATCCATCGGCGCTCATACCCCAGGTGATATTTATGGAGAAGAAATCCCGTATGAGGCCGCTATGAAGCAGGTGCGCGGCCATTATATTGTGAATCTCAATAACAAGAATAAGCCGGAGCAAGGGACCCTGGGATATGGAGAGGAAGCCACGGGACTATATTCCCGTCGGTATCTACCACTATTTTAGAGGGGTGCCTGGGAAAATGAGGGAAACTAAACAGATTACAACAACATCATTCGTTTAAAGTCTGGAAGGTAGTTACAAACCCACGCTTTTTGTAATTTCTTGCCGAAGACTTTCTCGTTCTTCTTTCATCCAACTTTTAAGTTTCGGAAATAGATAGGCCAGCGATCCAGTGAACGGATCAATCATGACATCACGACGTTCATCAAACAGGTTTTCTTCATTGGCAAGTGCTAACTTCTGATCCCCGATGGCCCGAGAGAGAATTTGATTTACCCGTAGCTGCTGACCTGCCGACCCACCAGAAATTTCCAATATCTGATTTTTTAAAAGATCGAGTTCACCCTCCAACGCAATTTTCACACGAATGCCTTGTGGCGTAGCCCAATTGGGACGTTGGACCGAATAATCATATGATAACGCGGCTTCTTTCGGCTCCCGATAAGGACCCATAACATTTAAAACCGTATACTCTCCACCCATGATAACTCCATAAAAATTCTTGAACTAAGAAACATTAACCCAGCATTTGTGAGGGTATGAACGCAAGAAAAGGAGGAAATGGTCGGGGCGAGAGGATTTGAACCTCCGACCCCCGCGTCCCGAACGCGGTGCGCTACCGGTCTGCGCTACGCCCCGAATTTTAACAGAGGCTAAACAGCTTAGGTCAAGAGCACATACGACAACCCATGAGCATCAGCCACAGCCTGATAAATCATATGACCTTGTTTAACATTCATGCCCTGGCCAGCTACGGGCCAAGGATAACGTCTGATCGACCCCCGTACCGGCAGTCGGACTATAAAACGTAGCATTACATTGGTCAAGACATGGGTCACGTCAACGGGAACAATGCGGAAATATCGAAAAAAGTCCGCCTAACTCCACGAAACTGCTTCGGCAAAGGTAGGCCCAGCAAGGCCGTAGCTATTTTGAAGTATAGAACATACATGAAGGACGTAAACTCTACAAAATGGCTAAAGCGCCGCTGACAACTTTTTAAGGCTCCCGACTTGCCTGAAATGGGACATCTAGAGTACAAAAGGGAGCATGGGTGGCTTTAAGCATCACATCTTTGTTTGTATTAATCAGCGACCAAAGGGTGACCCCCGAGGATGTTGTGCTGATCTAGGCTCCGTTGACTTACATGGTTTTTTCAAAAAAGAAGTGGAACGTCTTGGGCTAAAAGGTGTTATCAGGGCCAACAAGTCTGGGTGCCTTGACCATTGTGAATATGGTCCGAGCATTGTGATTTACCCCGAGGGAGTTTGGTATTGGGCTGGCAGCAAAGAAGATGTGACAGAAATCATGGAGCGGCACATCGTAAAAGGAGAATTGGTCGAACGATTACTCATGCCTGGCCATAATGTCCCACCTGTGCAATTGGATTCTCGGGCAACGCCAATACCCTGATTACCAGGCAATCCCTTCTATTTCTGGATACCACTGCTGGCGAAAGCTGATGTTCTCACTCCAGACGATGTCGAGGTACCCATGACTACGAACGAAGAAAAATGGCAAGCGAACCAAGCCAAGGTTGCCTTCCTCAGACAATTTCCCGGCTTGATACAATCCTGGGAGGAAACTTTAGGTCAACCAGTTCAATCCATTATCCCGTTGGGTTCTGATTCGCATCGTGTAGTCCTTGAATTTTCAGATGGCAGTTTTGCTATTACTCCTCCCCTCGAAACAGAACCTAAATTGCTACGGGAAGGTATCGAAACCGCTCGGTCGACCTTGGAACTAAGATACCCAGAAGCCTATATTCAGTACGATCGCTTAGCGGAACAGGACAAAGAAGTCTCACGAAATGCTCGCCTTGAAAACATTTTGGGGGCAATTCAGAATAACCTCGATCAAATCCCAGAACTAAAAGATCGAATTCGTTCACTCGTCAAGAAATGGAATTCTTAAAATGCGACGCCCAGTGAATATGCTTGATATGTTTTCTGGCGGGTTATTTGAAGGAGTTAAGCCTATGATGGTCACACGCGATCACTTGGTCCGGCATCCGGACCGCTGCACACACAATGCAGTCTGTATTCCTGTTTGTCCAACTGGTGCCTGGTTATCCACGCCACCCTATAAATTTGATGAGTCCCGTTGCATGGAAACCTGTCGGATGTGCCTTGATGCCTGTCCGACTCAGGCTATCTACACGGTCTTTAAAAAGGGTGAAAAAGTCATCGAGCCGCAAAAAGAGTGACGTCCTACCCCACGGCTTTTCTAAAGTGTCCCCAATAGGTGCTACAGGCACGATCTCCACCACCCGTTAGAGTTGTCGTCAATACAATTCGATACACTTCAAACCGAGAAATTTTCAATGATTGAGTTGGATCGAGCATATTGTCGCATGTAGTGAGCAAATGAAGAGTGCGAAGTGCAATCAATATGGGCCACATACAGGCTAGCCGAAGTCGAATTTCCCAACGGGGAATTGACATAGTGTAAAACCATCCTTGATCTAAATGGGCTAATGTAATTCCCACTAATTTTTGCAAGATTGGACTAAACCTCGACATATTTTTTTTGTCTAAGAGATCGTTAGGCTCCAACCCTGCAGGTTCCAACATCTCTAAGGGAATATAGCAACGTCCTCTTTGGAGATCCTTGGGAAGGTCCTTTAAAATATTGGTTAATTGCAACCCTTTTCCAAAACGAATCCCAATACGATTTTTTTGTTCCCGATCCCATTCTCGACGAATTCCTGGAAGATGAGTCCAAGTAAGGTTAGTCCAAAATTCCCCGACACAGCCAGCCACTCGGTATGCATAGGTATCTAAATCATCCATGGTGCCGAGGGCAGTAAGCTGCGCCTCGGATTCTCCTCGAAAAAAATCCAGATCCATTTCCATTCCACTAATCAGGATCGACAGAACCTGTCGAATTTCTTCTTGGTCTTTCCTACCTAACTTCTCATAGATTTGAAAACACGCTTCTAATTGTTCCAACAATTTCCGTTCACCATGGTGACTTTGTTGAGGAGCCATTGCTGTTTGAATAGCCCGGATCTCGCCCCAATTCAAACTCTCTTGAATAAATTGTAATTTAAACTGCTTGAGGAACATGACTCGTTCGCTGCGATCCACCTGAACCGTATCTGCAATTGTGTCCGCGGCACGCGCCAAGAGATAGGCAAGACCCACTTGCCTTGCCACCGATGAAGGCAACACCGCCAACGTAAGATAAAAAGACCGTGAAACCTGCCTTAATACATCATGCAGGAGATAGGATTCGTCGAGCTCTTGATTCATAAGAATACATTACCGCACTTCAAGTACGCCTTCCATACCCTCTTCATTATGGCTCGGGAAAAATAGCAATTGTTTATTGCAGTAAAAAGTGTACCGCCCCGGCGAGTTTAACAAAAGTTGCAAGTTCACGGTATCTCCTGCACTCACATTGATCGCATGATGGAGACCCACTTCGGCATTATCTAGCACGAAATTATGTGGCGTCAAAAAGGACTGGTTCTCTAGTTCAATTAAAACAGGCTTGTTAGCTTGAATGATAATTTCATTTGGGGAATAAAAATAACTGTCCAAGACAATCTTAACACGCTGCACTCCATTTTGATCTGGGATTAGGGTTACAGGAGAGGCAAACCCAGCCAATGGAGACACCGAAAAAAATACTAGGATCAAAACCGAACTACTAAGCCAATAATGCACTGATGTCCTCCAGCAATAAATAACCTTATTTTAACTCCGGACCACCCGAAATCAGTTCAAAAATGACATCAGTTCCTAACCACATACGCCTTTCAAGAAATCGCATACCACCTTGACTCTCGGGAAAGCGGTATTATATATCAAATAGTTAATGAAATTGATCGAACTTTTTTCATAAACTAGCTTATTGCGGATAAAACGAGATACGGTATAATAGTGTCTGAGCATTACTTTTAAAACTCGCAACACACCATTATCAAAAAAATATGGCCAATCGGCAGCGTTTTCAGAGGAGAAACTGAATGAAAAAGTTTAAAGGCATTGGCTTACTATTGCTATCAAATATTTTAATAGTAGTCACGCTTTCTATCACCTTCACTATATTGTCCCAGGTTATCCTGCCAAGCTTTGGGATAGATATCCGCGGGGTCGTTTCTGGATCCAATTTGTTATTCGCTGCTTTTTTTGGCTTTGGTGGTGCATTTCTCAGTTTGGCCATGTCTAAAACCCTTGCCAAGATGATGGTCGGGGCAGCTCAAATCACATCCCCCCGCTCTCCGGCAGAAACATTGGTGTTTGAAACTGTTCAGAAAATCTCAGAGCGTCTCAACATCACGATGCCTGAAGTATATATTTATGACTCTCCTGATCCCAATGCATTTGCTACCGGACCATCAAAAAATAAGTCCATGGTAGCTGTTTCAACAGGATTATTGAATAATTTACATGAGGGCGAAATTCGCGCTGTATTAGCTCACGAAATGGGACATGTCTACAACGGAGATATGTTCACAACTACTGTTTTGGCCGGGTTAATGAACACCTTTGTCTATTTGATTGCCAACGTAATCTATCGATTCTTGGCTGAACGAAGTGAAGGGCTCGCCTTTGCCGCATATTTTATCATTTACTTTGCTCTATCAATCTTGGCTTCGATTCCCATCGGTTGGTGGTCTCGACGTCGTGAATTTTCCGCGGATAGATTCGCTGCCAACACAGTTGGGAAAGAACATATGATCTCGGCTCTTCAATCTATTGATCGATGGGTCAAACAGACTCGGTACCAGTATCACAAAGAAGATGCCCTGGCCACTATGAAAATCTCAGGCCAAACACGAAGTTTTATGCAACTCGCCTCAACGCATCCACCAATAGAAGCGAGAGTAGAAGCCTTAAAAAGCTTATAGTTAATTCCAAACCTAGGAAAAGGAAAGCGTCATATCCATGTCAAGAAAATTGCACATTGTCCTTTTCCTCTGCTTTCTTTGTCTATCCAATCATAACAGCTACGCATTTCCAACCAGTTCTTATGCCTGGTCTGACACTCAATGGCAGCAACGGTGTGCCAACATTCGAACCTCATATAACCCGAATACTTCACTCAGTCACACACAGCTTACCCTTACGCCAGAAGATCCAAAGTTTGTAGATTTTCTCTATTGGGTGTGGGCTAATAAGATCACTGAACATCAGGTCGAAGAAGTAGGAGGCACTGAGTGGGATGGACCATCAAATGGTGTAATCTTTCATTGGGCGCCGGGGTCGCGATGGGAAATGCACACCGTGGTCCCTTTCAAACATGCAATTCATCATATCGCTGAGGAACATAACTGGGTTGATACAATGTTCAGTGATTTTTTTGATAAATTTGGCAAAAGCAAGGGGGTAGGCATTGCACAACGATTATCTAACAAAAAATCTCCTACCTGGGCTATGTTCCTAAAACACATTGGTGGACCAGAAAGCCCCTATTATCGATACGTATTTCATCAAGAAAGTTATATCGATACAGAAAATAAAAAAGTAGTAATGGTCGGTGGGCAAGGCGTTGAATTCCATTATTCCTACAAGCGCTATTTGCACGAAGTAAAGGAAGTACTCACGGATTGTAAAGCCTTTCAATTCTTCCAACTCTATGACCAATATGGGCAGGGCTTTGCCTCAAAACTTGGCTGGGCGGGGCAGCCGATTCCCCAGAAGCAATAAACCCAATTCTATTTCTAACTTATTAGATGGTAATTTTTGCTTCTCGAAACAGTTTTGATCGAATAAGAAAGTAGCCCAAAGTCATACCCAACATACCCCCTAAGCCCCATCCAGCAAGTACATCCGTAGGATAGTGAGCTCCCAAAAAAATTCTGGACAATCCTACAAAAATCATCAAGATACCAACCGCCCATCTGCTCGATGGAAACACAATCCACAAAAATAAGGCCGCAGTGGCGGAATTGAATGCATGATTGGACGGCATGCTAAAAGATTCACCGCAATCCACAAGCTGCTGCACATTCAAAAACACCTGACAGGGTCGTGGTCGTGCAAAAAATAATTTCATTTGCATACCAATGAAATCGCTTATACCAATGGCCAATCCCAAAATCGGCAGGGTTAACAATCCTTGCTTCCAGTTTACCCATGTTCGATATCCCAAATAAGCCAAGGCAAAAAACACAAAAATACTCGCATGAGAGCACTCCAATAGTAGCCAATCAAGCACTTCTGATTGACCGGCCCATCCATTAATCTCATAAAATAAGAAACTATCCCAATCCAAGATGTGACTTCTCCCTCATGACTTCATTGATCCACAATGATATGTTAGGATCAGATTGCCGATAAAATATTTGAAAGGAACACTTCTTTATGCTTATCGATAGCCATGTGCACCTAGATGACCCGCGCTACAACAATGACCGCGATCAAGTCTTCCAGCGTGCCTCTGATTCTGGAATTGAAGCCTTTGTGACCATTGGATGTGATCTCGCTACCAGTCAAGCCGCTGTCCGGCTCGCAGAATATCATGACAATGTCTTTTCTACTATTGGCGTTCATCCTCATGAAAGCAAAGAAATCCTTAATGACTGGTACGATGAATTTCGACGGTTAGCCCAACATCCAAAAGTCGTCGCATATGGAGAAATTGGTTTGGATTATCATTATGACCACTCTCCCCGAGAAGTCCAACGGCAACGGTTTCGCGAGCAAGTCCAATTAGCTAAGGAGCTTCATCTTCCAATTGTCATCCACACCCGAGAAGCACAGGAAGACACCATTGCCATCTTGAAGGAAGAAAGCGCAGCTGCTGTCGGAGGTGTCTTTCATTGTTTTTCTGGGGATGCGTGCCTAGCAAAGGACGCTTTGGACCTTGGGTTTTATCTTAGTTTCTCTGGGGTTATTACCTTTAAAAATGCTTCAATGCTTCGTGAAATTATTAAAACGGTCCCCTTGGACCGCATCATGGTTGAGACAGATTGTCCTTATCTGACTCCTGTCCCTCACCGTGGGAAACGCAATGAACCGGCATTCGTTCGTTATGTGGCCGAAACCATTGCCGACCTCTTAGGCAACAGCTCTCCTTCATCTTTCGAAAAGATTGCCTATGCCACGGTCCAAAATACCAAACGCCTCTTTAAAATCCCCTGAGTTGACGATTCCGATTACGCTGAGACTTAGGAAGTTTTCTCGGATTGCCTTTCTTGTCCGGACGCCTAACGATAGGGATATCATCGACCTTTCCATATGCTGCCGAATCCGAATGCAGCCGCACATTCTTGCCTGCTTGCTTATTATGTAACGCGATTTCCAACCTATATTGAAATTCCTTCGCACTTATGGTCAAGGCACTATGGGCCTTGGCCGTAGTAACAATTTCTAAATCTGAAGACACAACAACACAATCCTGCCCAAACTGCCGAGCCATTTGCTGGACTACTTGATCGGCTCGCTCTCCCCTCCGTGTATAAATCACTTCCACCCCAGATCGATGTTCTCGATGCTCGTTGTGTGGCGCACGCCACGCATCAAACACTAATGTAATAGGATGTCCTTTAAGATGCCAGTAGTGAGACAAATCTTGAATAAGTTGTTCTCGAAATTGCTCAATATCCTTCGATGATGACAAAACCGTCCATCCTCGAACACCAAGCACATTGTACCCATCAATGATGACGTTCGTGGCCATATCAGGTCTCACGCTATCGCACAGTCTCTTTACTGTCAAACCACGCGGAGGAGGCTCCAATCTTGACATTAGTCCGATCATCTGAGAAAACAAAAAAAAGGCTTTTGCTTTGACGATGATCCTTCAACGACTCACTTCCTTCACATTTTTCATTGTCCTAGCAACGTTATTCCCTTTTGAATACGTTGAGCTTCATGCGAAACCGGCTGAAATTCAGTCGGCTAAGAATCTTCGCCCCAAAATAATCCTTGCAAAAAAGAGCACAAAAACCAAACATCCTTCCTCACCTATCTTAGTATACAATGTTCGCTACCATGACCATAAGAAATATACGCGAGTCGTGCTGGACCTTCCGACTCGTGCAATACTCAAGGAATCCAAAAAAGGCAATCTCGCCAAAATTGAGCTAGCCAAATCCCGACTCAGTAAACGCGCTTTTCGACAAATTCATAGCCAAACATTTCCAAAATCAATTGCCATAAACGAAGGTGCAAAAGGGACAGTCGTCATTACACTCAACCTTAACGCTCTAAATAAATATGAATTGCAGACCCTGCGTAACCCTAATCGATTAGTTGTTGATTTATTTTACTCAGGGAATAAATTAATGGTTGCATCTAAAAGAAAAAAAGCAACCGGAAAGACACTGAATAAATCTCAAAAGAAAAAGTATGCACCAAAACCTCCTATTGTCACCAGAGCAACTAAATCATCAAAAAAAACACCTCGACTTGCAGCCGCTGTAGTATCAGCAAACAAACGTATTAAGGAGTTGGTAGTAGTAATCGACCCAGGGCATGGCGGGAGAGATCCTGGAGCCATGGGCAAGAAAGGGACAAAGGAAAAACACATAACATTGAAAATTGCAACCTACGTGAAGAATTTAATTCGAAAACGACTTAGTTTGAGAGTACTCCTAACACGAGAAAAAGACATGTTTCTTGATTTGGAAAAACGAGTAGAATTTGCTAATAAAAACAAAGCTGATTTGTTCATTTCTATTCACGTCAACTCGCACCCACAAAAGTCAATTAAAGGATTGGAAGTTTACCATTTCGGCAAAGCCAGTGATCCCCGAGCACTAGAGGTGGCTGCAAGGGAAAATGGCATGACATTAGAAAGTGGTACTCCTCCCTGGCAATTTATCATCGCTGACAAATTAAATGATCAGAAAATCGAGCAGTCACAAACTTTTGCCTGGACTACCAACAAAACCCTTGTCAAAACCTTAAAAGCTTCGTACAAGGTCAAAGACCATGGAGTCAAAACCGCCCCATTTTATGTTCTTCGATTTACGACCATGCCGAGCATTCTTGCGGAAGTGGCTTTTGTATCTAATCCAGATGAGGAAAATCGCTTACGAAGCAAAGCTTTTCAACAAAAACTGGCTGAAGGCATCTATAAATCCATTTATTCATATATCAAAACTGCTTTTCCTACCCTATCCTGATTCCAAGCCTACGATAAAAACCTTGTCCTTATTCCCTGTCCTATCAGAAAATAGTTGATACCATGCCCACATACAAACTGATCATAGAATATGACGGCACCAACTATGCTGGATGGCAAAGACAACCCAACCATACTTCCATACAAAGCCAACTCGAAGACGCTTTATTTCAGATTTCACAAGAATCCACTACAACCATCGCCTCGGGTCGAACAGATGCGGGCGTGCATGCGTTTGCTCAAGTTGTCAGTTTTCGATCAGGCAAGCCACTTTCACCTGAAGATTGGACGCGAGCACTCAATGGGGTCCTCCCAAAAGATATTTGTGTCCGTCAAACCGAACAAGTATCTGATTCCTTCCATGCCCGGTATAATGCAAAATGCAAAACCTATGAATATCGAATTCTCAATCATCCAATTCGTCCAGTTCTTGACCGTTTTCGCATTTGGCATATTCCTCAACCTCTGAACCTCGTCTCCATAAAAGAAGCTGCTAGCAAACTCAAAGGCCAGCATAATTTCTCTTCCTTCGAGGGGGCACCAACTGACAATACCAACCCAATTTGCGATATCCTAAATTTAGGAATTCTCAAAGAGTTATCTGTAATTCGTATAACATTTACGGCTGATCGATTTCTCAAACAAATGGTCAGAGCAATGGTGGGCACCCTGGTAGAAGTAGGACAGGGAAAGCGATCTCCATCTGACATAAAAAATATTCTGGAGACACGTAACCGAAGCGCAGCCGGGAAAACTGCTCCGCCCCATGGATTGTACTTGATGAATGTAGAATACACAGAGGAAGGCAAAATCGGAAAAAAATAGAACTACAATTCGGTCGTATTGAAATTTTGTAACGGTTTCTGGTCAACCACAATTACTCCCGCATAAAAGGATGGATATTACAGTGATAGGGGTAGGTCCCAGACATAAGGTCACGTACGGAAAATTGTTCACCCGGATGAAGATGCCCTGAATGAAAGGCACATTTTCCTCCACGACTACACCCGTCATGGGTAATCGTATGCGGTTGCATTGATTGATTCTGCCACCGAACAGTTTGTCCAGCTTGAAAACTAATGGAGGGAGGCGAATAGAACGGTTCACGATCTAACAGCACGATTTGTCGATGCCCTGGGACAGCAAACCCGGAAGGTGTCAAGATAAATCCTAGGCACACTATAAGACACAACCCCTCTATCGATTTTTTCAGGATACAGTTTTTCACAGCAACTTGCCCCCTCATATTATCTTACAACGGAATTCATCAAGTTACACGGGCAGACAACTCATGCGGGCTGCATCCATAGGATTGGGAAAAACAACAAGGATAGATTTCACGACGAAAAAAGCCGACGCAAAGGGCAAGAATTGGCCTTCACCACGGCTTTTTCAAAGACTAAATATTTTCAGGCTTAATCCATTTCGCCTGCGTAGATTTTCATTACGTCACTCAAAAACTCTAAAGCTTCTGGTTTTGTGCGTTGGAAGGAATTCCGCCCAATAATCGATCCGAATCCACCACCATCACGAATAGACCTGGCCTCATCAAAGATCTTTCTGTCGTCTCCTTTTGCCCCACCGGAGAAAATAACAATTCTCCGTCCGTCAAACGTACTTTGAACCACATGGCGAATTCGTTCAGTTAGAGTGCTAATGGGAATATTTTCTTTCTCATAGACTTTTTTCGCCTCGGCCTGTTCGATATGGTCGGTTGGCACCTTAACTTTAACAATATGGGCCCCTAATTGTGCGGCAATCTGAGCTGCATAAGAGACGACATCAATAGCGGTTTCTCCAGCTTTGCTTAAATCTCCACCACGAGGATAAGACCACACTACCACAGCAAGACCAAGGGATTTGGCTTCCACTGCAATTTCTCGCAAATTCTCATACATATCCTGACTATAAGCTGATCCAGGGTAAATCGTATAGCCCACAGCACAACAGCCAAGTCTTAACGCATCGTCAATATTTCCGGTCACCGCCTGACAGGGATCATCGCCGCTAAACAGCGAATCACTATTGTTGAGCTTAAGAATTAGCGGAATTTGCCCGGCAAATTCCGCGGCCCCAGCTTCTAAAAAACCTAAGGGTGCGGCATATGCATTACATCCAGCTTCAATGCTTAATTCAAAATGGTAGTGAGGATTATAGCTCGGTGGATTTGGTGCAAAACTTCTCGTGGGACCATGCTCAAACCCCTGATCCACTGGAAGAATGACGAGCCTCCCAGTTCCCCCCAATCGACCACTCATGAGCAATCTAGCTAAATTCGCGCGGATGCCTGGCACGTCTCCACTGTAGTAACTCAGAATTTCTTGAACCCTCTTGGTCATTCTAAAACCTTCACTCACGCGCAATCCCTCCTAATGGAATGTCGGTCCTTCGGAACAACAGAAAATCTTCCTGGAAAATGCGTCGCCGAAAGATCTATTAAAGTAGCAGTATATGATTGAATAGAGCTTGATTCAATACTTTTTAGTGTCAGAATAGGAAACGTCAGAAAGGATTAAGGGTCAGGATTTTCTATTTTTTTTCGTAATTCGACAATTTCCTGTTGCATGGCATCAAACCTTTCAGTTACGGGATCCGGTATGTTGGTATGATCCATGGATTCTTCAGGCATCCCATCCTCTACGGATTTAACAATTCGTCCTGGAATGCCAATGACGGTAGAATTGGATGGCACAGACCGCAAAACCACAGAATTAGCACCAATTTTCACGAAATCTCCCACACGGATGTTCCCCAGAACTTTGGCCCCTGACCCTACCACCACATGATTGCCCAAGGTGGGGTGTCGTTTTCCTTTTTCTTTCCCAGTCCCGCCAAGTGTCACGCCTTGAAATAAGGTTACAAAATTCCCAATTTCGGCAGTCTCGCCAATTACTACTCCCATACCATGGTCAATAAAAAATCCATGCCCTATTTTTGCACTTGGATGGATTTCCACTCCAGTTATCCAGCGTGACATTTGCGCAATTACACGCGCAAACAAACGTAATTTTATCAACCATAATCGATGGGCAATTCGATGAAAGAGAAGTGCTTGAAATCCGGCATAGGTCAATAACACTTCCAATCGACTTCGCGCAGCCGGATCGCGCTCAAATACGGCATTTAAGTCTTGACCCAACGCTTTAAACATCGCGCAACAAATTCCTTATAACTTTAGACAGATTCAATAAGGCAAACAGCTTGAGAGGCAATACCCTCGGTCCTCCCAATCGCGCCAATATGGTCACTACTCTTCACTTTGACACTCACAAGATCGGGGCTAACATCTAGAACCTCGGCCAACCGCTTGGCCATATCCGACAAATAGGAGCCTAGTCGAGGAGCTTGAGCAATGATAACGGTATCTAGATTAACAAGATGGAACCCCCGTTGAGCAAGCTTCTCCCCGACCCCCTTTAACATTTCTAAGCTATCCACATTCTTAAATTTGGGATCACTAGTCGGATAATACCTCCCAAGATCACCCTCATTCATAGCCCCGAGAAGAGAATCACATACCGCATGGGTTAGGGCATCCGCATCGGAATGTCCTTCTAAGCCTTGAGTATGTGGGATTACAATGCCACCAAGAATCAAAGACCGACCCTCTTTAAGTCGATGAATATCATATCCTATTCCAATGCGCATAGAGTATCTCCAAATTTATTGGGCCAAGAAATTGTTTGAACTAAAAGAATACAGGAAACTTATGGTCTCTGAAAAGACAAGAGATATGGATTAAGGACGGGATTCGTTGTGGCTGGCAGTAAGAATAGCATACCCCATTTGAAGGTCTTCCGGATTGGTAACCTTAATATTGTCAGGGCTCCCTTGAATAATACTGACAGACAATCCCATTCGCTCTACAAGAAAGGCATCATCCGTGGCATCAACACCATCAGTTGCACCCTGTTCATGGGCACGAAGCAGAATGTCACGCCGAAAAGCCTGAGGAGTTTGGGCCACCCATAATTCTTCCCGACTCAAAGTCTCCTTAATGAAACCATCAACATTGACACGTTTCACCGTATCACGTACAGGAATCGCCACAATTGCTGCACCATGTTTTTGAGCAGTCTCAACTACGTCGGCAATCATTCTCTCTGTCACAAATGGCCGTACCGCATCATGAACCACCACAATGTCCGAAGTTGGATTTGTGGCTTGAATCCCATTTAGCACCGAATCTTGTCTTCTCCTGCCTCCTCCTACAACCTGGGATATTTTCTTGAGACCATACATGGGTACAATATGATCACGACAATAGGCACAATCATCTTCTGGGACGACGAGAACAACTTCTGAGATGATGGAAGAAGACTCAAATATTTTGAGAGCATGAACGAGCAAGGGAATATCCCCAAGCGTGAGAAACTGCTTAGGAACATCGGAGCCCATTCGCACCCCACGGCCACCCGCGGGGACAACCGCCGAAATCCAATCAGCCACGTGCAACGTTCAACTCGTCTTTATCTAATTCTTCTTTCACACGGGTAAAGATCATCCGTCCAGCGTTCGTCTGCAGCACGCTCGTCACGATGACATCTACATTTTTCCCAATACATCGTTTGGCATTGTCTACAACAACCATAGTCCCATCATCCAAATACGCCACACCTTGACCAGCTTCTTTCCCTTCTTTCAACACGAATACTCGAATCGTTTCACCAGGCAACACCACGGGTTTGAGGGCATTTGATAAATCATTGATATTCAAAACCCGAACACCCTGCAACTCAGCTACCTTATTGAGGTTTAAATCATTCGTAAAAATCTTGGCCCCAAGTTTCTTTCCTAACTCAACGAGTTTCGCATCTACTTCCTTAATGTGGGGAAAATCTTCTTCAACGATGGCCACATCAATATCGATGTCCTTTTGAATGTGCTTGAGGATGTCAAGCCCACGGCGACCACGCGCACGCTTCAAACTATCGGAGGAATCAGAGATATGCTGTAGCTCCTGGAGGATGAATTGAGGGATAACAAATCCGCCCTCAATAAAGCCGGTTTCACAAAGATCAGCAATTCGGCCGTCAATTATTACACTGGTGTCAAGAAGTTTCGGAACTGGAGTATAGCTTTGAGGTTTAGCTTCTCCGTTGGCACTAGATACAGCATCATTCGATCTTCCAACCTGCATTCCCACAATCAGTCCAAGATAGGGGAATACAATCAATACAGCCATACTCCCAAACTGGGTTACCATTGTTGGTTGCGAAAAAATTTGACCTACTGAAAAGATAAGAACACCCGCTAAAACAAAACCAATACTCAACCCCACGCCTCCGCCAATAATCGTTACGGAAGCCATATATTGAAAAGATTGCTCGATTCCGATCAGTATTCCGCTGAGCAAAGCCCCTAGGCCAGCCCCGATGAGGAGATATTTATCTTGGCCCGAGCCAGACGTAAACCCTACCCCGAGACCTAGCAACACACTGACGCAGAAGAAAATGGCCCGAAGAGCCATTAAATGGCCTCCTATTTCTTATACGCCTAATCATACAACTCACTACAATAAACAAATCCTCAGGCGTACCCTACATTTTTGACTAACAAATTATTCAATTTCTGGCTTAAAAAATTGTTCGGCTAACTTGACATCTTCTCGACTACCAATAACTAATGGAACGCGCTGATGTGGAGTTTTTGGCTGAATCGTTTGAATTCGCTCAAAACCCGTACTGCCTGCCCCCCCCGCTTCTTCAATCACAAAGCTCAAAGGAGCCGCTTCATACATGAGGCGAAGTTTACCCTCTGGTTTTTTTACTTCACCAGGATATAAATATAGTCCGCCCTTTAAGAGTATTCGGTGAATATCGGCCACCAAACAACCGGTATAGCGCAGTGAATACGGACGCCCTGTCGAAGAATCAACTTTTTGCAGATAATCAATATATTTTTTCATTCCAATTGACCACTTCTGACGATTTCCTTCATTAACACTATAGATTTCCCCGCGCGTTGGAATCGTAACATGCGCAGTCGTCAACAAAAACTCCTCAATTATTGGGTTCAAGGTAAAGGAATGCACCCCGTCACCACAGGTATAAACCAAAACCGTGCTTGCCCCATAGAGAATATATCCGCCCGCAACTTGCTCAATACCAGGTTTTAAATAGTCACCATTACAATCACCAGAAGATGACTCAGAAAGACAATGGATTGAAAAGACAGACCCTAAGGGAGCATTTACATCAATATTGGATGAACCGTCTAGAGGATCAAAAAATACTGCGTACTTTCCGGTCCTCTCAGCAGAAAGAACCGTATATGGTACTTCCATTTCTTCAGAAATAACGGTCCGAACAATCCTGCTCGATTTAAATACCTGAACAAACGTGTCATTTGCACGCTCGTCAAGTTTCTGGACGTCCTCACCTTGTACGTTTACCTCCCCAGTGGCACCAAGAATGTCCAGAAAGCCCACTTGCCGTAAATCCTGGGCAATCATTTTCCCACCCAAAGCAATTTGGGTCATAATCGTAGAAACCTCATTCCTGACTTCAGGTTGGAGTTTCTGTTGGCCCAAAATATGTTGACTCAGGGAAACAGGGCTAGCCATCTGAAAAAATTACCCTTTTAACACCTAAAGATTTGAACATTATAGGCCTTTTACCAAAAAAGTCGAGCCGATTTTAGTTACGATAGGCCCTTCTCCAATATTGCCTAAACAGAGTCCACAATCACCCTCGTTTCCATTTTAGTGAAAACGCGACCTCGAGTATTCGTTAAGCAAAACGAATAACCTTAGAACGTTATCGCCGACGTTTAAAAAGATTTTTACAGTTCTAGTGCGCGCTGGCAGGCATATAACTCTCCTTCGAGGTACATACGAAGAGAATCAAGGCGGTCCTGTGAATTGGCTTCGAACCTGAGAACTAAGGCAGGCTGTGTATTTGAGGCTCGGACCAGACCCCATCCATCATCAAATCTAACGCGAATGCCATCGATTATCACAACATCACGAACTACTAAGTGTGGTTTTGTTGGGTCCGGGTTTTTGTGGAGGTCTAGGAAGCGTTCACGGACTTTTTCCACCAATCTAAACTTCATGTCATCGGAACAATCAAGACGGATTTCCGGTGTAACGACGGTAACCGTCAAATCCGCGAGTAATGATGAAAGCGGTTTCCGTTTCCTTGCTAGAATTTCAACCAAGCGGCATGAGGCGTAAATTGCGTCATCATAGCCAAAGTATCGGTCGGCAAAGAACATGTGGCCTGACATTTCACCGGCCATCAATGCTTTTTCTTCTTTCATTTTGGCCTTGATTAGAGAATGTCCAGTTTTCCACATAACCGCCCGACCCCCACGTTTTTCAATATCGTCGTAAAGAAGTTGTGAAGCTTTTACTTCAGATATAAAAGTACTGCCTGGCTGCGATTCCAACACGTCACGCGCAAAGATCAGCATTAACCGATCACCCCAGAGAATGTTTCCTTTTTCGTCAATGACTCCGATACGATCAGCATCTCCGTCATAGCCAATGCCTACATCGGCCCCAGATTTTTTGACGGTATGAATCAGGTCCTGCAAATTCTCAACCAACGTCGGATCGGGATGATGATTCGGGAAACGACCATCCAACTCGCAGTACATGGCAGTAACTTTACAACCTATTTGTTCTAGTGCATCTTTTGCGATCAGACTAGCAGCACCATTGCCAGCATCAATCACCACATGGAGGGGACGGCCATCTACTTGGGAAAAATTCTTTTTGAGGTACGAAAGGTATTGAGAAATAATAGGCGTTTCCGTCACGATTCCAGACCCTGTAACATATCGCTGTTTATCTAGAATGTCCTTCAATTGCTGAATATCCTCACCATACAAGGCTACTTCCCCTACACACAGTTTGAAACCGTTATATTCTGAAGCATTATGGCTTCCAGTGATCATTACTCCGCCATCAACGGGAAGATTGAACAAGGCAAAATAGAGAAGCGGTGTAGCGCACACACCAATATCCGTGACATTCAGCCCCGTTGAAGAGACACCTGCAATAAATTTATCCCGTAATTCCTTGGAAGTTAAACGCCCGTCTCGCCCAACAACTACGTTTTTGCACCCACGTTGAAGAGCCAAGGTGGCATAGGCGCGGCCTATCGATTCGGCGATTTCAACTGTCAGGTCCTTGCCCACAATCCCACGAATATCATACTCACGAAAAATACTCATTAACGTCTTTTCTCATATCCTTTTTTACGAAAAATATTCAAAAAGATTCGGCTGGCAAGCCCGCGGCCCCATTGGCGAATGAAAACTACTGGCTGGCACACAAGAACGACAAAAGACTGAAAACGCAGTCAGCACCCTTTTCAACATCCCTTTAACATTTTCGACTACGCCCATAGTCGTCTTGATACCGCACAATATCATCTTCACCCAAATACGGACCGTTTTGTACTTCAATAATTTCCAAAGGGACTTTTCCTAGATTTTCTAATCGATGTTTTGTTTTTACTGGAATTGTTGTGCTTTTCCCAGGACCTAGATTAGTTACTTTCTCTCCACAAGTGACGCGCGCCATCCCAGTAATCACAACCCAGTGCTCGCTTCGCTTATAATGCATTTGGAGCGAAAGCCGTCCACCAGGCAACACAGTGACGCGTTTCACTTTATACCCTGGCCCTTCTTCTAAAATCGTATACGACCCCCAAGGACGATGAACCGTCAAATGTTCTAAATATTCTGGAGCCCCTCTGCGTTTGAGTTCATCTACAAGCTTTTTGACATCTTGCGATCGTGACTTTGGACAAACTAACACAGCATCTGGAGTATCAACTACTACCATGTCTGATAAGCCAATAGCCCCAACAAGCCGTTTATCAGTAAAAAAAACTGTATTCTTGCTATCAAGATCAACCACATTTCCAGTTTTGACATTACCTCGTTCATCCAATGGAGACAACTCTTCAAGGCTGCCCCAACTCCCTACATCGGACCAACCAAAATCAACCGGGACAACCGCCGAATGGGATGACTGCTCCATAAGCGCGTAGTCGATGGAAATAGACAGAAGTTTTTTGTATCGGGCTGCAAACTGATTCCCGATTTGGCCAGTTTCGATCATCTTATCTATAGTCTTCAGACTACGGAAAAGAGCCGGCTGATACCTGGCAAATGCTTCCAACACCGTAGATACTCGCCAAAGAAAAATTCCACTATTCCAGTAATAATTTCCAGATCGAAAATACTGTTTCGCTTTTTTTAAATCGGGCTTTTCTACAAAAGACGCGACCTTATATCCCGACAAAGTTCCTTTTCTACCAAGGCAAACCCGCCGGTTTGGCTGGATATACCCATAGCCAATCTCAGGTTTTGTAGGTTGGACACCAAATGCTACCAGATTTCCTTTTTGAGCCAATTCATACCCTAAGGTAATCGCTTTTTTGAATTTGGCATCGCCATGAATCACATGGTCAGCCGGCAACACAAGCATGGTTGCCTCTGGATCGCGCCGAAGTAATTGAAGCGCAGCTAATCCGATTGCCGGAGCAGTATTGCGACCTTCAGGCTCTAGGATAAAATTGTCTGTTAGTTCGTCCTTCCACTCCGATAACTGCAATTTGAGGAACTCAGCTTGGAAATAGTTCGTAACCACACAGATCTGCTTTGCGGGTATCGATTTCCGAACACGACGCACCGTCTGTTGAATCAAAGTTTCTCCGCCAATAATTTGGAGAAGTTGTTTTGGAAACCGCTCACGGCTCATAGGCCAAAACCGAGTTCCGCTTCCCCCAGCAAGAATGACTGCATAAAGATGTACAAACTTCATACGACCTCAATTCCCAAATATCAAGTGATGTTAGATTTGCTTTTCCTCAATAGCTGTACCATTTAACCACTTGCTAGCTCCTTCTGATAATTGGCGAGAAAGCTGAACCGACCGTAGACCACCAGTTCATATTGCCACCCCTTAAACTTCCTTAAGTTTTTCAAAATCATTTCGAAGATGTTTTTCGAGAATAGGGCTCTCCTCCCAAATCCCACTGTTTCCCTTGAGCTGTCAAAATCATATCTGCCAATTCCCGAATCACGCCCTCTCCCCCTTTGGCCCTGCATACATAATGAACGGCATTTTGTATTTCCAGCCGCCCGTTAGCTGGCGTAGCGGATAGCCCCACAGCCCGTAGCGCTTTATAGTCGTTAAAATCATCTCCAATATATGCCATTTCTTTAAGCGCGATTCCATGGCGCTTTCCCATATCTTTGAGGACCTCGAGTTTATCCCATATACCTTGATGCACTTCCTCGATTTTTAGTTTTTTTGCCCGTTGCGCCACTAATTTAGTTTTTTCAGTGGTGATAATTCCAATAATAAAACCTGCCTCTATCATAAGAGCCAAGCCCATACCATCCCAAACATTGAATTTTTTCATTTGTTGACCAGAATCAGAATAATACATTCCCCCATCGGTCAGGACACCATCAACATCCGTAGCCAATAAACGGATTCGACGTAATACCGTGACTGAAGGCATTCGATACTTCAACGATTGAGTTCTTGACGTTTTATCTGGCATCTATACTCCAAATTATAATGTGATGATTAAAACAAACTCCCTACTTTAAACAAAGTATGCTTTTGGATGGAACAATACAGAATCCAGCAGTCGATTGTAAGCAATTACATAAGATAGCCAAAGAATTGGGCCCCATTCCATTTACAGCACCACCCCTCTGCGTTATGATGGCCAACTGGAACCTGGAACTCAACACAATGTGCAATTTTAAACTCTCGATTTCCCAAACATCTAGCCCCAAACGACTATGAGCCTCATCGACCGTTATATATTTAAAGAACTCATTATCCCTTTTACCATTAGCTTGGGGGCTTTGTGTTTCATTGTTTTTACCAAAGAAATGTTAAGGCTTGTGGAATTATTGGTTTCAAAAGGAATTGGCATTATGGCTGTGCTCAACATTGTTATCCATCTCATGCCTTCCTTCCTTGTTCTAACATTGCCCATTGCGTGCTTGATATCCACCATAACAGCTTTTAGTCGTCTTTCTTATGACAAAGAACTCGTTGCAATGCGAGCAGCTGGGATGAGTTTACCTCGTATAGCTTTCCCTGTTTTTATATTTTCGTTTCTCGTTTTTCTCCTTACCATTTACTTCTCGCAATGGGGACAACCTTGGTCAAATGTATCGTTAAAACAAGTAGCCATTAGCTTGATCAAAGACCAAATTAGCCTAGCTTTGAATAAAGGGGTTTTCAATGAGCCCACAAAGGGCATGATAGTTTATGTTCCTAAGCCTGAAAAAAGTCAGAAGGCGAAGGGCATTTTTATTGCCGATCAGCGGGATCCGTCGAAGCCACTCATCATGACAGCAAACACGTTTAGTATGCTCCAAGACCCTAAGCATAAAGAATTAGGGTTTCGACTTTTCAAGGGCACAATTCATGCCATCCCCAATGATACCAGGCAACATCACCAAGTAACGTTTTCCTCATATGACCTCAAGATGGATCTTCCTGACAGTCTCAAGGTCATCAAACCCGAACGCCGCAGCTACGACTATCTCATAAACAAACTCAACAAAGAAGGATGGCGTGACTCGAATACCCTCCGTCGCTTAATGGAGTACTATAAAGATTGGGGATTTCCTGTAGCCACGCTGATCCTAGGAGTATTGGGGGTACCGATCGGAATCGTCTCCAAGCGATCAGAGCGCATGGGAGGGTTTGCCATAGGAGTTTTGATCATGGTCGGATTTTTCATATTAAATATCGTGGGGGAGTTTCTAGTCACAAAACTTATACTTCACCCATTCGCTGGTGCTTGGTTTCCTAACATAATTTTGTTATTCATCACCATAATTCTTTTTTATCGAGCCAGCCAGCGCTAAATGGGTATTCTTTTTTGGTACATTCTTAGGCATTACGCTAAAATCTTGGTCATGTGCATTACTGGCCTGACCTCTATCTATCTTATTATTGACTTTTTTGAAAATCTCAGAAGATTTTTGCGACATGATGCTGAATTCTCCTCTATGCTCATGTATTTCTTCTTTAAAATCCCAGACATTTCCTTTAAGCTCGCTCCATTTGCAGCATTAATGGCCACGCTTTTAGCCATTGGGCTTTTAAATAAAAATCATGAAATTACCGCCATGCGCAGCTGCGGTTTTAGCCTACTGCGTATTGTTGCCCCATTTCTGTCAGTGGCCGTTCTTGTAACAGTTTTGCTCTTGGGATGTACCGCGATTTTAATCCCATTAGGCAATGCCAAGGCTGAACAAATTAAAACCGTTGATATTCAAAAAAAACCACAGCCTCTCGCGTTTAAGGCAAAAAATCTTTGGCTTCGCATTCAGAACAATTCCATCATGAATATCAAAAAAATTTCACCTGATGGGACAATCTTGCACTCGATCCTTTTGTATCGCCTAAATTCCGATTTTCAACTTGATCAAGTATTCTCCGCAGATGCCGCAAATTATACGTCCGAAGGTTGGGCAATGAGAACAGTTGTGCAGCGCACCATGACTCACAATGGACCTGTCAAGATATCTCAACATGACCGCTTACCACTAGAACTGTCCTTAACTCCTGGAGACCTTAAATCCTGGATCTTGTTAGAACCTGAACATATGACGCTTGTTCAACTGTGGGACCATATAAAACACCTTAAAAACGAGGGGCATAATGTCGCTGAATTTTTGACTGATTATTGGGGAAGAATCTCCTTTTCTTTTGTAACGCTGATCATGTCAATCCTTGGAGTATCTCTTGGCCTTCTTGGCCTAGGCTCAAGAAGGCCCAACGTTACCAAAAGCATTGGGCAAGCTCTGGGCATTAGTTTTCTTTTTTGGATGAGTCATTCAGTGGGCATTGCGTTAGGTCATAGTGGCGTGCTTCCTCCCATCATTGGCGGATGGATAGCCTGCCTCATGTTTCTCTCGGTCAGCCTAAATTTATTTCTCAAAGTACGATATTAATCATAGATTCCGTGAAAGAACCTTCACCATCGATCAACGATTCTTGAAAGGCAGCATTCTTATATGGCACCAAAAGTTGTTGTTACCGGTCTAGGCATTATTACACCTATTGGCACTGGGTTAAACCAATTTTGGAATGCAGCTATTGAAGGGCATTCTGGGATTTCTAAAATTCCCTCATTTGAAAATCTTCCGATTGATGCGTATCGATCTCGGATCGCCGGACAGATCCATGACTTCGATCCACTAGGTTACATTGAAGAAAAGTACGCCTCCCGTGTTGATCGATATGCGCAACTTGGTCTAGTAGCCGCCAAAGAAGCCTTAGAAGACGCTGGCGTCCAAATGGAACGGGAAAATCCAGATCGTGTAGGCGTTATGGTTGGTGCCGGAATGGGCGGGATGATGATGGGAGAACGGGAAATCTCCCAGCTGTATGATACAAAAAAACCCAACCGAGTTCATCCAAACTTTATTCCGACAATTACCTTAAATTCGGCCTCCGGCATTATTGCCATGGCCTCTGGAGCACGAGGTCCCAATATTACAATTTCCACGGCTTGCTCCTCCAGCATCCATGCTATTGGCCAAGCACTAAACACGATTCGGGCAGGGAAAGCCGATATGATAATTGCAGCTGGAGCAGATGCAAGCATAACCCCACTTGTTTTCGCGGGTTTTTGTTCTTTGCGGGCACTATCGAGTCGCTATAACGATCATCCTACCCATGCCTCACGCCCATTTGACCGCGGCCGTGATGGGTTTGTCATGGGTGAAGGCGCCGGGGCATTAATTTTGGAAACTCTGCAGCACGCTAAACGTCGTCGTGCCCGTATTTACGCGGAAGTGGCTGGTTATGCCTCTACAAGCGAAGCCTATCATATGGTCGTCCCCAAAGAAGATGGTGCTGAAATTGCCAAAACCATGAGATTGGCTCTGGACGACGCTCAACTTCGTCCGGGGCAAGTTGATTATGTCAATGCCCATGCCACCTCGACCATGGTGGGAGACGAGGTCGAAATTCGCGGACTCCGTCAAGTATTTAAAAGTCGCGCCAACAAGCTGTTTATCAATGCCACAAAATCTTTGATAGGCCACACTTTGGGCGCGGCAGGTGCCTTGGGTACAATCACGTCAATTATGGCTTTAAATACGGGGGTCGTTCACCCCACCCTAAATTTCGAAGATCCAGACCCCGAATGCCAATTAGACGGAATTTCTGGGAAAACCCGAGAAACTCAACTGAAAGTTGCTATGACGAATGCATTTGGATTTGGTAGTAATAATGGGGTATTAATTTTAAAACGTTTTGCGGCACGATAAAGTCGCAATCATGATTTGATACCACTCCGGAAAGGATAAATGGAATGTCGTTAGAATCAGCAGTTGGGAAACAAATACGAGAAGTCCTAGCCACCTCGCTTCGACGCACTCCATCCTCAATCAAACCGGAACATTCGCTGAGAGAGGATCTAGGCTTGGATTCCCTGATGACTTTTGAATTGCTCTATGATCTGGAAAAAGCCTTTGACCTTGAAATTCCAAATGACGATCTTCCTGGGCTTCAAACCCTAGAAGACGTGGTGAAGTACGTGGAAGCACGCGTAAATTCAAGTGAAGTAAAGTCTGAATACCCAAATAAAACTCCAACTAAAAACCCCCCTAAGGCCTCTTCAAAACTTTCTGTGGCCAAACCCAAATCCACAAAGCCCACAAAAACCAAAACAACCCCAACTTCGACAAAGTCGAGGAAAACCGCGACTTCGGCCAAATCACGTGCTGCCGGGTCTACAACAAAGCGTGCGGCTAGAACAGCTTCATCCAAAACAATTCAGGTTGCCTCTAAACAAAAAACGAAAAAGAAATGAGCAAAAAAAAATCCACGAGTGTGCCTCTGAGGCAATTGGCAGAAGCCATTTCAGCCACACTTCATGGCAACGGGGACTTGTTTATTTCTGGAGTCAATAGCCCAGAAGGAGCTCTGCCTGGTCAGTTGGCTTATCTAGCGAATCACCGCCACCTAAATTCAGCCCAAGCGTCACACGCCTCCGCCTTCATCGTACCAAAGCACTATTCCGAACTTCATACGCCCCAACTCATCGTCCCAAATCCTCAGTATGCCTTTGTAGAGGTGATCAACCAATTCTTTCCCCAATCCCAACCAGCACGCGGAATTGCCCAGAATATTTGGAAAGGACAAGATGTTCATATTGGCCAGGATGTGTCTATTGGACCATTTGTGACTTTAAGTAATCGGGTTCAAATTGGTAATCGGGTCACGATCTACCCAGGAGTATTTCTCGGAGAAAATGTGAAAATTGGTGATGATTCTGTTCTTTACCCTCGAGTTAGTATCCAAGATCAGTGCGAAGTGCGTAACAACGTTATCATTCATGCTGGAAGTGTAATCGGTAGTGATGGATTCGGCTACGTTCAATATGAAGGGCAGCATCACAAGATTCCCCAGCGAGGAAAAGTCGTCATTGAGGACCATGTTGAAATTGGAGCAAATGTTACGATTGATCGAGCAACGTTTGGGACCACCCTCATTAACCAAGGTTGCAAAATAGACAACCAGGTTCAAATCGCTCACAACGTAACCATGGGCGAACATTGTATTGTCGTGGCTCAGGTCGGAATCGCCGGAAGTACCCGTGTAGGAAAACACGTAATCATCGGAGGGCAAGCAGGTTTAATCGACCACCTGACAATTGGAGATAAAGCAATGATTGCAGCAGGTTCTGGGATTGAAAAAAATGTGGAGCCCGGAGCGATTATGTCCGGCCGGCCGGCCAAACAACACGAAACATCGTTACGCACACATGTCCTGGTCCAACGGCTTCCTGAACTTCACCAGAAAGTAGCGGCTCTTGAAAAACGACTAACAGCGTTGGAGTCAAAAAAGAACACCACAAGGAAATCAAATACGAAAAAACAATAACCCTCTTTTACTTTTTTCCACCAGGCCCAGTTGGGGGAATCACCTTGTGCCAGGTAAATAATTTTCCCCAAAAAAATCCTGCCCATGGAAGAAAAAACGCTGCCATATAATCCAAAGAACCAGTGCTATAACTCCAAATTGATAAACCAATCAAGGTCCCGATACCCAAGACATACGCGAGCGGAATAAGCTTTCGACCGTAGTGCGTAAGCTTCACTTCTGGGGGCGACTTTTTCCCACGCGCTACACTCCTAACCGCTGATGACTTCATTCGAGAAGAAAAAAACTCTGGGCTTTCACGAAGGATATAACGGTGATACCGTGTTTGTATCCACCCGAATATAATACCCACAAGAATGAGCAATGAGCTTTTTGCAAAAGTCCATTCATCATAGGTCTCGATAATCAATTGATAGACTAGGGCCAAAATTCCAATGATCATGGCCAAGAGTCCCATCAAACCAGACGGAAAGAGAACATAAGTTTTGATATAGGTCTCGGCCTGTTCAACAACGCTTTCTTTTCGTTTCGCGGTAATTACTTTTCCCATAAAAACCCAACTTTAGTATAGGAGAAAATAAGGTTAAAATTCCCGTTGATCCGGAGATACGGAAAAGGGATTTTCTCGATCTTCAGGAACTAGGTATTGTTCAGATGCCCAAGTTCCCAAATCAATCATCTGACATCGCTCGGAGTAAAATGGCCGAAAGGGACTATCGTTCCACTGAATGCCATGGCGACAAATTGGGCATTTGGATATCATCGGGCCTGATTATAACAGGCTTGCACACAGCTTTGAACCTGAAAACAATTTTCTTCTTGCCAAAAAACAGTTCCAAATTTTTCGGAACATTACCCGGTGTGCCGCTCTATGCAGAGCCATGGCTTAATAATCCGCACACAGGAGAGAAGCCCCAACCTTGCGATTACCTCCTGATTCAGAGTAACGTTGTACACAGAATGTTAAAAACAATTCAGCGGGGATTAAAAAAGAGGAGTGAGTATTCCATATGAAAAATGTTCAAATCGTGTTTAATATCCAAGTGCCTGAGCATGTCTCCGAACAAGAAGTCAGCACTCGACTTCATCAAGTGATAGGTTCTATTCTTGATCAGGAATTTGGATTGCCCGGCAATAGTGCGGACTCCTTCACATCCTCTGTCGATGACCTCGACACTAAAATTGGTCACGCTTAGCCAAGACTTTTACGCTCCCGGTATATAAATTATCAAAGACCCGAAAACAGACATCGGTCTCTGATCATACCTCAACCGCATACAGTCCAGTAGATCCAGTTTCCGCAGCCAATAGTAGTACCATGGCCTTTCCTCCCTTTTTTAAAGAAACAAACAATTATTGAATAGTGACAGGGTTATTGAATGAAAGGTTCCTACACAGCCTAACTTGTAAATCCAACAGAAAATGTGGAAACAAATAAGGCAGAATGAAGAAATCACAAATGAACCAGGTCTTAAAAGAAGATAAGGCTTTGAGGAATTGCCTTTTGAAAAACTAAGAAGCCACAGAATCAGTGGCCAACAACGAATTTAGCATTGATCGAAACAACTTAAGGCCATCTTCGTTACCCAACACAGATTCTGCACATCGTTCAGGGTGAGGCATCAAACCTAGGACGTTACCATCGGCATTTCGTATGCCAGCGATGTTGTCCAAGGATCCATTCGGATTGGCCTTCGACGTGACTCGGCCATCAGGAGTACAGTAACGAAACACAATCTGAGCATTGGCCTGTAGTGAAGAAAGGGTAACAGGGTCAGTATAATAATTCCCTTCGGCATGGGCTATAGGGAGTTTAAGAATTTGTCCAGACTTGCAGGCATTAGTAAAGGGAGTAGCGGCGTTTTCAACTTTCACGTAAACATCGTCACAAATAAACGACAAGTCACGATTGCGCATCATGGCACCGGGTAATAACCCAACTTCAAGCAAAATTTGAAAGCCATTACAGATGCCCAGCACAAGCCCTCCTTTGCCAGCAAATACTTTTAGAGCTTCCATGATGTGAGAAAACTTGGCAATAGCCCCGGTTCGCAAGTAATCCCCATAAGAAAAACCACCCGGAACAATCACAGCATCCACGCTATCGAGAGAAGTATCTTGGTGCCAGATTAATCGAACGTCCTGCTGAATGCCTTCCGCCACGGCATAGACACAGTCATAATCACAGTTAGATCCGGGAAATACGAGAACACCGAAATTCATAAGAATTACTTCACCAATTCGAACCGATAATCTTCAATAACCGTGTTAGCTAACAATTTTTCGCACATGGCCTTCAATTGTAATTCAGCTTGATTTTGATCAGTATCTTCTAGTTCGACTTCGAGAAATTTTCCTACCCGTACATCATTAACCGATGAAAATCCAAGAGTTGCCAAGGATTGTTGAATCGCACGACCTTGTGGATCTAGAATCCCGGATTTCAGGGTCACATGAATTTTTGCTTTCATGATTTACCCGCGTTTTTTTTGTGTATTGATTTAGGCTTTTTAGCAATTGATATTGCACCGAACACTCGTCGATACACTTGCGGCAAATGCTTTATATATATTCCTGGATCAAAACAAGCCTGAATTTCCGAAATCTTTAACTTTCGACTTATAAACGGATCCCTTGTCACTAATTCCTCAAAATTTCCATGTCCTTCCCACGCCTTCATAGCATTTCGTTGCACCGCTTCATATGCGGCTTTCCGTTCGGCGCCCCGCTCCACTAAAACCAATAGAAGCCGCTGGGAATAGACTAAACCGCCGGTCAGGTTTAGATTTTTCAACATACGATCTGGATACACGACCAAATTCTTTAGCAAATTGGCGAGACGAACAAGCATGTAGTCAATTAAAATAATGCTATCAGGAAAAATGATGCGCTCAACCGAAGAATGACTAATATCCCGCTCATGCCAAAGCGCGACATTTTCAAGAGCAGCGAGACTGTTGCTGCGAATGATCCTGGCCAAACCACATAGGTTCTCGGACCCAACAGGGTTTCGTTTGTGAGGCATGGCCGAGGAACCCTTTTGTCCAACGCTAAAATATTCCTCCGCTTCTAACACCTCCGTCCGCTGAAGATGGCGAATCTCCGTCGCCACTTTTTCAATGCTAGCTGCTAGTAAGGCCAAAGCCGTGAGATACGCAGCATGGCGGTCTCGCTGGACCACCTGGTTAGAAATCGGAGCTGGTTTTAATCCCAGCTTTTTGCAAACTATGGACTCGACTCTCGGAGGGAGGTGCGCAAACGTGCCCATGGCGCCCGAAAGTTTTCCAACGGCAATATCCTCATCTGCAGCAATCAACCGTTTCCGATGACGTTTAAATTCTTCAAACCACAGTGCAAACTTCGCCCCTAACGACATAGGTTCACCATGAATACCATGGGATCGCCCAACCATGACAGTCTCTTGGTGCTCAAAAGCCCGCCGCTTTAATACTTCCAACAATTGATCAAGGTCTTGGAGAATGATAATGCCGGATTCCACTAGTTGGAGGGCGAGCCCAGTGTCTAACACATCCGATGAGGTTAATCCTGCATGAATATACCGTGCCTTGGGTCCAGCCTGTTCAGCCACGGATTCCAAAAAGGCAATGACATCGTGCTTGGTCACCTTTTCAATGGCATCAATCCGATTAGGATCGATCGTAACTTTTCGACGAACGTGAGCGGCAGTACCTTTGGGTACTTTATTGACTTCTTCCAGCGCTTCACATACCGCCAACTCAACTTCAAGCCATGCTTTATATTTTCGCTGCTGAGTCCAGAGCGCGCCCATTCGAGGTAAGGTATAACGTTCAATCATAAAGATGTTCCATTTGATGTTTTGAGGTGGGGTACGCCTATACAAACGCTGCTATAGATCATGAGAGCACGACACGTTTGGTTTCCAAACGCGGATCATGTTTCAAAATTTTATCTAAAATACCATTCACAAATCGCTTCGTGTCATCATCTGCAAAACTCTTAGCCAATTGAAGTGCCTCATTTACCGTCACTTTTGCAGGAATGTCCGGTACCCAGAGCAATTCATAAATTGCCTGACGGAGAATATTGCGATCTATTATAGGCATACGATCAAGCGTCCAATTTTCTGCAGATTGTTTGATAATTTGATCTAACTCAGCTTTTTGAGCTTGCACACCATCCACCAACTGATCCGCAAAATCTCGAACAGCCTGGGAGGGCCGCTGCTCGGCCCAAAATCCCTCCAACCAGCCGGAAATTGACCCATGAAAATCTACTTGAAATAGAATTTGCAAGGCTAACTCCCGAGCACTATGCCGAGTCAGTGCCGGAGCAATCCGAAATTCAGGCTGATCGTTGATAGGTTCCACAATGAATCCAAGACGTTCATGAACGAATCAGGGGCAGCTACGGTTGCAGAAAGCCGGTGGATTTTTGCCCACTATTTTGAAGACTTTTCATTAATGTGGCCATTTCAATAGCTGTCCGTGCAGCATCCGCCCCATGATTTTTTTCAGACTCTCCTGATCGTTCCAGAGCCTGTTCTACTGTATTCGTTGTCAAAACACCAAAAACTATTGGAATACCAGTTTCCCAGGAAGCTTGGGCAATGCCACGACTCATTTCCGCACTGATGTAGTCAAAATGAGGAGTCTGCCCACGGATAACGGCTCCAAGGCAAATCACAGCATCATATTGTTTGCTTCTTGCAAGATATCTGGCAACCAAAGGAATTTCAAAAGCTCCAGGCACGCGGATAGTTTCTATATGATCTTCTTCTACACCCTGGGTTTTTAAGGTATCCACGGCTGCACTGGTCAATCGGCTGGTAACAAACTCATTAAACTTGCTCACAACAAGACCAATGCGACAATCTTTCCCTTCTAAATTTCCTTCCTTGACAGTCATAATATTTTCAGAATATCTCAACCATAACTTTAACTAGCAACTTTAAACCACCTCAAACATTGTTAAGTAAATGGCCGAGTTTTGCCTTTTTCGTCCGGAGATACTGGACATTTGTTTCCTTGGGGTCAATCTCAATGGGAACTCGTTCAACCACATCCAACCCATACCCTTCAATCCCAACAATTTTTCGAGGATTATTCGTGATTAAACGAATCTGTTTTAACCCCAAACTAACCAGGATCTGTGCACCGATTCCATAGTTCCGAAGGTCTGGCTTAAAGCCAAGTTTTAAGTTTGCCTCTACCGTGTCACTTCCCTGGTCTTGCAAATGATAGGCACGTATCTTATTGAGCAATCCAATACCGCGACCTTCCTGATTTAAATAAAGAAAAACGCCCTTACCCTCCTTCTCAATCATTTCCATGGCACGATGAAGTTGCTCTCGACAATCGCACCGGAGGGAACCGAAGATATCCGAAGTGAGACACCCTGAGTGAACTCTGACTAGAGTTGGCGAATCGCCTATAACCCCTTTGACCAAGGCAATATGGGTTCCGCTGTCCAGTTCATTTTCAAACACTATGGCTTCAAAATTTCCAAAAATCGTGGGCAACTGCGCGTTGACTGAAGGCTTGACGAAAGTCTCGCGGGAAAGCCGGTATTGAATCAAATCTTTAATTGTTATGAGTTTGAGCTGATGAGCCTTGGCGAATTTGAGTAAATCCGGAACCCGGGCCATAGTCCCATCATCATTCATGACCTCGCAGATCACGCCGGAAGGATTCATGCCAGCTAGACGAGCCAAATCGACTGACCCCTCAGTTTGACCCGCACGTTTTAACACTCCCCCGTCATGAGCCCGAAGGGGGAAAATATGACCAGGTTTTGTGAAATCCGAAGCCTTGCAATTTGGATCAACTGCCATCCTGATGGTCGTGGCTCGATCGGAGACGGAAATACCCGTGGTTACATCACGGGCTGCATCGATGGATACAGTAAAGGCTGTTCCAAAAGGTGCAGTGTTTTCCACGGATTGGGGATGCAACTGAAGTTCATCAGCACGGGAAGAATTCAACGCCAAACAGATTAATCCCCTTGCATGCTTGGCCATAAAATTGATGGCTTCCGGGGTCACGCATTCGGCTGCCATTACCAAATCCCCTTCATTTTCACGGTCTTCGTCATCAACCAAAATGACGCACTTGCCGTCCCGAATATCCTGAAGGGCCTCTTCTATGGTGTTGAATGAATCCATAATGCTCCAAACTTTCCTGACTCCTGCCCAGCTTATATGAGGTTTAGGTATCCCTGTCAATCTGAACTTTGAAAGACATATTCGTGCATGATCCCGTTATTCTGATCCTGATGGGGTTTCCACCAACACCCGCCACCGCCGCTGCATGATCAGAACACTTACCGTAGCTGCACAAGAAATTAGTCCGAAAATGAAAAAACCTCCGGCAAAACTGCCGGTGAAGTCTTTAAGCAAACCAAACCAGGAAGGAAGCAAAAAACCACCAATGCCACCAGCCGCACCGATAAAACCAGATGCAGTTCCCATCATTCCCTGAAATCGAAGAGAAACAACCTGAAAAACCACACCATTCCCAAAACCAAGAAACAACATAACGACAATAGTCAACGGAAGGGAAATTAATAATGGTAGCAACCCGCATAAAATAAAACTAAGGACGGCTGTGAGCGGAAACACCAGCAGAAGAAGACTCACTCCGCCTACTCGGTCGGCTAAATGTCCGCCAACTGGACGAGACAGACTTCCTGCTAAACCGCACAGAGAAGTAATCGTACCTGCCGTAACCATGTCCAAATGATATTGATCATGAAAAAAAATTGGGAGAAAACTTGAATAGCCTACAAAACCACCGAACGTAACCGCATACAAAAAACATAACCAGTACATGATAGGTTGTTGTAGAATAGAACGAAGAGACTGTGAGACTCTCACGGTCTCTTCATCAGAGGATCGGCCTGAATAATCAGGAACCAGAAAAAAGAATGCTATCGCGGTAACGACCACCGGAATAATCATGATCCCAAAAGTGCCATGCCATCCAATGACTTCGGCAATACGAGGCCCTAGAAAAGTGGCCAACAAGACTCCGCTGTTACCAATAGCCGCCACGCCCATAGCCAGTCCCTGACGTTCCGGAGGATAGGCTCGGCTTGCGACGGGCAAGGCAATCGCAAAACTTGCCCCAGCAAACCCCAAAAGGAGCCCCACTCCCAACATATGAAAATAACTTTTACCAAATAGCCACCCCAAAAGAAGGGCCACTACTTCCAGCCCTAAAATGCCCAGACCTACCCGTCTGGCTCCAAATTGATCAACAAAGGGACCTACGATAACTCTCAACAGAGCTCCACCCAGTAAGGGTACGCCCACCAAAAACCCTTTTTGGGTGGCACTGAGGCTAAAATCTTGTGCAATGGCTACCCCCAACGCTCCGATCAACAGCCACACCATAAAACTAACTTCAAAGTGCAGCCAGGCTCCGAGTAAGGAAGGCCAATGCCCGTCTTTTAAAGCCTGAAATCTCATAGATGACCAAAACTCACATTTTAACCTGAAATAAATTCTAACTATCCGTTTGTACTATAGAAGCTCTAATTTTGGTGTAGCAATTAAAAGGCCCTGACAAAACAGACCTTATGAACTGGCTCTTTGTCAATCTGTCCTTCGGAGTTTATAATTTTTCGAGAATCTCGTACATTCTCCCTCAAATCTCTTAAAAAGAATCGCTTAGATGGAAGACTCCAAAATCACACCAGACAAGAAAGATCTGCAAGCTGAGGACGATGTCCTGGACGTTGAATTCATGCTTGAAGGTGGTGACCTAGAATTTTCTGAACCCTCGCAATCGGCCAAGAGCAAGAAAAAGAAATCCCCCACTGACACGTCATCTCTAATCCCGAGCACCGCATTAAATCGCTATTTAGCCGAAGTTCGCCGCTATCCTTTTCTTTCCAAAGAAGAAGAAATTCAACTTTTCCACGAATATCGAGTACAAGGCAACCGAGAGGCCGCAGTCAAATTAATTCTGGCTAACCTCCGAGTGTCAATCGCCATTGCCTCGGAATATGCCCACACTGGCGCGGACCAGATGGATTTGATCCAAGAAGGCAATGTAGGTCTCATGCAAGCCATTAAAAAATTTGATGTGACTCGGAACGTACGCTTCTATGCATATGCCGCCTGGTGGGTCAGAGCCTTTATATTACGATATCTCTTGAATTCGCACCGCCTGGTCAAAATTGGAACCACACAGGAGCAGAGGAAGCTCTTTTACAACTTGAGAAAGGAAAAGGCTAAACTGGAACGGTTGGGCTTTGTCCCTGATGCCAAGCTCATAGCAGATCGCCTTCAAGTTCGTGAACGAGATGTCGTTGAAATGGATCAACGGTTGGGAGGCTGGGAATTATCCCTGGACCAGCCAATAAACCCAGAAGATGGAGAAAGCACCTTTCTCGACCTGTTACCAGCACAAACTCCTGCGATTGACGAAAGTCTGGCTGAAGACCAGCTTCGAATCTTGTTTAGGCAAAAATTAGGAGAATTTTCCAAGATCTTGAATGAGCGGGAAGAAGATATTTTGCGGAACCGATTGCTCTCAGAAAATCCGTTAACCCTTGAAGAGTTAGGGAAAAAATACTCAATCACCAAGGAACGTTCTCGGCAGTTGGAAGCAAAAATAATCAAAAAATTGCGAGAATTTATGAAGTCCGAGTTAAAGGATTTCGATGAAATACGCCCCTAAAAACGGCCCTCCAGCGACGGAGCCCCTCGAACTCTAAGGCCCCTGAACCTTTAGGGATTGGGGAAAAATGAATTTTTCTTGCGGGAGGCCTTGACTTCCCATATCCCCGACATATCTGTCTTCCTATAGATATGCGGTATCGAAAGGAATTTTTGTAAAAACCACCATAGAACCATGATAGCATGACCTCACTCAGTCAGGTCATTATTCACCAAAAGGAGGCAGTTTCGACATGGCTAAAGAAGAAGACAAGGGAACCGCAGCGAAAGGGTTTCTCCCACTAGGCGACCGCGTTTTTGTGACCTATACCGAAGAATTAGAACGTACAGCTGGCGGCATATACGTACCCGATTCAGCACGGGAAAAACCCCAACGTGGCACAATTGAGGGCGCCGGAAAAGATGTCAAGACCTTAAAAGTCGGCGATCAAGTGTTATTTGATAAATACTCAGGAACCAAAATTAAGATTGAAAACGATGACTGCCTCATTCTTCGCGAGGAAGATATTTTGGGTGTCTTTGTTGACTCCTAAATCACCGAATATCATTGATCAATATATTGAAAATTAAAGATTCACTTAAATTTTGACGGAGGAAAATATGGCCAAGCAGCTATTGTATAGTGATCAAGCACGGAGCGCCATTCTTGCAGGCGTTAACCAATTAGCCAATGCCGTAAAGGCGACGTTAGGGCCCAAAGGCCGGAACGCAATTTTGGACAAGAAATTCGGCGCGCCTACCATTACCAAGGACGGTGTGACTGTCGCCAAGGAAATTGAATTATTAGATCCCTATCAAAATATGGGGGCACAACTCGTCAAGGAAGTCGCGAGTAAAACCAGTGACGTCGCTGGAGATGGTACGACCACGGCCACTGTGTTGGCACAAGCCATTTATCGCGAAGGAGTCAGGCACCTCAGTGCCGGGGCCAATCCAATGGAATTAAAACGTGGCATTGATCGAGCCGTGGAAGTAGCAATCGATGAGTTAAAAAAGTTTAGCAAACCCTGTCAGTCCAAGAAAGAAATTGGACAAATTGGATCGATTTCAGCCAATAACGACTCTACAATTGGCGATCTCATTGCCGAAGCCATGGATAAGGTTGGAAAAGACGGCGTCATCACTGTCGAAGAAGCCAAATCTATGAGTACCTCCCTAGACGTAGTTGAAGGAATGCAATTTGACCGAGGCTACATCTCCCCCTATTTTGTCACCAATGCTGAACGCATGGAAGCTGCCCTTGAAGATGCCTTCCTGTTAATCAACGAGAAGAAAATCAGCGCCATGAAAGACTTACTCCCAATCTTGGAGCAAGTAGCTAAAATGGGCAAACCACTCATCATCCTTGCCGAAGACGTTGAAGGCGAAGCCTTGGCAACTCTCGTGGTTAACAAACTTCGTGGCACTTTGAACGTCTCTGCAGTCAAGGCCCCAGGCTTTGGTGATCGTCGGAAGGCCATGCTTGAAGACATCGCCATTCTCACTGGTGGTCAAGTCATTTCAGAAGAAGTTGGTCTCAAATTAGAGAACGTGAAACTCACGGACCTTGGTCGTGCCAAACGCGTGACCATTGATAAAGACAACACCACTATCGTAGAAGGCGCCGGTGATCAAAAGAAAATTGAAGGCCGCGTGAAGCAAATCAAGGCCCAAATCGAAGAAACCACTTCTGAATACGATCGCGAAAAACTCCAAGAACGCCTGGCGAAGATCGTTGGCGGTGTAGCCGTGATTAACGTCGGCGCCGCGACTGAAACCGAAATGAAGGAAAAGAAAGCCCGCGTAGAAGATGCCTTGCACGCAACGAAAGCCGCGGTGGAAGAAGGCATTGTTCCTGGCGGTGGGGTAGCTTTACTCCGTACCGTTCCAGCTCTCGAAAAATTGAAATTAGCAGGCGATCAACAATTCGGAGTGAATATTGTTCGCCGAGCTCTTGAAGAGCCCATTCGGTTAATTTCCGAAAATGCTGGGGTGGAAGGCTCAATCGTGGTGGACAAAGTCCGCGGTGATAAACCAAACCGAGGCTACAATGCAGGAACCAACGAATACGTGGATATGGTCGAATCCGGCGTCATCGATCCCACAAAAGTAACTCGTTGTGCCTTGCAAAACGCAGCTAGTGTGTCGGGCCTCTTGCTAACTACTGAGGTCACCGTTACGGATCTTCCAGAAGACAAGAAAGACGCTGCTGGAATGGGCCATGGCCATGACCACGGCGGCATGGGTGGCATGGGCGGCATGGGCGGCATGGGCGGCATGATGTAACTCTAGCCAATCCCAAAGAAGATAGTAAAAAAGGCCCGAGGAGGATTACTTCTTGGGCCTTTTTTTTGGAAATAACTACCCTGCTTTCACCATTCCCTTTACTAGCCTGCCTGAAGGATTCTGTGTTATATAGGATCAATCGTTCAATCGGTGCTAAAACCCCACGAATTCTGATTGAAAGGAAACCTTATGAAACAACTTTTAACTGGATACCTCATATTGATAGGAATTTGTGGATTGGTGTTAGGACCAACATCATGGTCGTTAGCAGGCCCTCAGTCTGAATCCATGTGTACTATTGGCATGGTCAAAGGTGAAAAAGGAAAAACATGCGAAGTACCGATTCCAGATGGCTGTACCATCGCCAAGATCCCAGGATATGACGAGCCCTGGGCCGATATTTCCAAGGGTGGAGGCACACAATGTCAGTTTGATGAACAAAAAACTGACTGGACCACGAAAATCACGGGTTCCTGCGGACCGTGTACTACAGACAATTGCTCTGCACAATTTAGAGCAAAATTCAATTGCTCCGCTGGAATGGATTTCGCCCCACAAAAACGAAAAAAACACTAAGCACTTTTTCATTACAAAAAGTCCAAACACACAAAACGCATAGTTAACCGGCAGTGTCATCTTTATCTAAATCCATTAAACAGGCCGCTCTTACCCAAGGATTTGATGTTGTGGGCATCGCACGGGTGAATCCTCAACAACCCGAGCCAATATCTCCTTCGCAATCTCCCAGCACCTCTCTTTCCAAATCGTTACTTCGAGACCTACAAAACTGGCTCTCAAACGGATATCACGGAACCATGGAATGGATGGAAAAAAGTCCTGAACGTAGGGCTGATCCACAAAAAGTCTTGCCAGAATGCCGATCCATTATTTGCGTTGGCATTAATTATTGGACTGACCATGATCCTAACGAAGCACCAGGGCTCGGAAGAATTGCACGATATGCATGGGGAAAAGATTATCACCGTCTTTTGAAAAAACGGCTTAAAAATCTTGAACGATCAATCAAGGAATTGGCCCCAGAATCAACCACACGCAGTTATGTGGATACGGGCCCGGTTATGGAAAAAGTTTGGGCACAACGTGCTGGACTAGGATGGATTGGCAAACACTCCAATCTCGTTTCATCGGAGTTTGGCTCTTGGCTCCTTATAGGCGAAGTATTAACCACATTGGACTTGCAACCGGACGAAGCCGGCACAGATCTCTGCGGAACCTGCACACTCTGTATTCAAACCTGCCCGACTTACGCAATCACCGAACCGTACGTGGTGGATGCAACCAAATGCATTTCTTATCTTACGATTGAATATCGCGGGGAATTAACCAACATCCGCCCCGAACTTCGATCACAAATGGGGAATCGAATTTTTGGATGCGACGATTGCCTAGATATCTGCCCATACAATGTTCATGCAACTCCAACCAAGGAACCAGCTTTCTCACCAACCACACAAACGCAACACCCGAATCTTCTTCAACTTTCCGAAATGACAAAGGAGCACTTCTTACGCACCTTTGAGGGCAGCCCCATCCGACGGACAAAATTCTCCGGGTTCCAGAGAAATATTCAAATAGCCCGAAACAACGAACAAACCGACTTGTCAAAGACTATTTCAACTCAACTACCGTAACACCATCCCCACCCTCGCCTTCCCTCCCCGCACTAAATGACTCGGAATAGGGTGAATTCGATAAATATTGCCGTATCGCCATTTTTAATTTGCCCGTTCCATGACCATGGATAATATGAACGGACTTGGCACCGGTAAGTACAGCTTCATCAAGTCGTGAGGTTAAATGGTCCAAAGCATCATCAACAATCTGGCCTCGTAAGTCTATCGTCAACAAACCTGAAAGTGTCGTTGAGGGATGATGCAGCCCATCTAACTCTTTTGGGCTTTTCTTTTTCGAGGAGATCGAAGAGGCCAAAGTTCCAAAAATAAATTCCTCTGCTCTTTGTTTTTTTCCAATAAGCAACTCAACACCAACTGATAATTCCGAGTCGCCAACCTGAAGACGAACCCGCTTTTTCCCTTGGGGATTTTCAAGCAATATGCCACTAGTCCCTAAGTTTGAAATCTCGACTAACGCTCCAGCTCGTAAAGATTCAAAAGGAATAATTTCTGAAGGATCCTGGGTCTGTTGATTTAATTCAGCTTCAATAGCATGGACACGCTCTTTAGCCTCTCTCACTTTTATAAGAGTTTTGTCCTCTTTAAGTGCATTAAGTGTTTGGCGAATTTCTGTTCGAGCCCGAGACATCTCCTCCTTGAATTTCCTTTTTATCTTTCGCAGTTCTTCATGTTCCGTTGCACGAAGATGATCAACTCGCCCTTGAGCTTCTTTTGCAACCTCATCCGCAACGCGATTATTTATTTCTGCTGACTCCAAATCCCGGCTAACACGATGGTGCATATCCTGTAATTCGGAAAAAATATGATCGAGTTGTCGATCTTGTTGATGAACCAAGTCGGTAGCATGATTCAGAATGCTTGGATCCATTCCTAGACAACCAGCAATAGCCAAAGCCGATGACCCTCCAGGTATACCCTGAATAAGGCGATAAGTTGGCGTAAGAGTAGCGACATCAAATTCAAGGCTGGCATTGAGAAACTCAGGCATTGAAAGGGCCAAGGTCTTCAAAGAATTGTAGTGTGTCGTCACCACAACTTTGAATCCAAGTTTAGCAAAATACAACAATACGGCTTCTGCTAATGCTGCGCCTTCTGAAGGATCGGTAGAACCAATTACCTCATCAAGTAACACAAAAACTTGATCGGAAGATTGTTTTTCTTGACTAACTCCAATATCCAACAACTCAATAATCTTAGTCAGGTGAGCCGAAAAGCTCGAAAGGTCTTTCGCTAAATCTTGCATATCGCCAATATCGGCATAGGTTTGGGGGAAAAACCCCATTTCCGACCCTTCGGCACAAGGAAGATGCAAGCCTGCTCGAACCATGAGGCTGTATAATCCGAGTAATTTCAAATTCACAGTTTTCCCGCCAGTATTAGGACCAGAAATTACCAAAATCCGCTGGCCTTTTTGAAAGACAATGTCGTTAGGTATCACCTGTTCCCGAGTCAACATTAGCAAAGGATGACGGGCTTTCATTAAATGAATATGCCCATTTTCAGATAACTCGACCGGCAATCCTTGCATGCGCTGACTCAAGCGCGCTTTCGCTCCAATGCTGTCAAAAATCACCAGTAAATGAAAATATAGTTGAACCGCCTTGGCGGACCCCACCACGATGGTTGTAAGTTCTTTAAGAATTCGCTGGACTTCACGATCAACCTCTAACTCTTCTACTTTAATGCGATTATTGAGCTCAATCAGCTCACGAGGCTCAAGAAACACCGTTAGTCCACTCGAAGATACATCATGCACAATCCCATGAACCTGATGTTGCATATCCACTTTAATCGGCAATACATAGCGATTTCCTCGTTGGGCAAAGTATGGCTCCTGTAAGACTTCACGGTAGGTTGATGACGTTATCATAGATTCCAGGCGTTGCCTTATTCTTGTTTTTAATCCCTGAACCATTTGAATTGCATCGTACAAAGTCGAAGAAGCATGATCCAAAATTTCCCCTTCCCGACTAATGCATTGATCAACTTCCGTTTTAAGAAAGGAAAGATTGTCGATATGATCAATGCAAGAAAATAAATTCGGAGCTAGGTCTTGGTGTGTCATCAGACACCGCCGAACCTGCATAATGAGATCGATCGCATTGGCGATATTCCGTAGTTCCTTAGCATCTAGGGCCGCGCCTTTTCCCGCACGAGTCAAAGCCCCCTGGCTATCGTCAAAGTTTAAAACTGGAAATGGTAAGAGGCTTTCAGAGATTGCAATCATTTCAGCAGTCTCTTGAATCTGCTTTTGCGCCAAGGAAAAAGTGTCAGCCAAAGGGAGAGCTCGACAAAAGTCAGCTCCCAAAGCCGAATGAGCCTGAGCTGCTAAAATCTCCAGAAGCTTCGGCCATTCTAAGGCTTGTAGGGTTTCCTGAAAGAGGATTTCGCGCGACATACACCAACGGCCTCTGTCCTTGTGAGACAGCACAAGAAAAATTTCTAAAGTTCTGGTCTGACCTTAAGGATAAAGAAGTCTGTCGGGAAACGAAAGCAAAGCAGGGAAGAGAAAACTTGTCCTCTCTTCCCCAGTTTTCTTAGAATGGTCTGAAGGGAGTGCTATGACAGAACCTGAAGCTCGAGCCTACCTCAATTACCTTTTAACCTTAAGCCTTCGTCGGGAAGATGCCTTTGGCCCTTTGGCCTTAACTTTCCTTCGCGAGCAAGACTTTGATCAGCTCGGGATTCTCCCTGAAGAACAATTCAGTTTACTCTTTGCAACTATTCAGGCCTTTGCTTCTGAGCCGAAAAGGTACTCCCATAAGCTAGAATTACTTCAAAAAGCTCGCCAACTTCTTCCAAATACTCGCTATTTTGACTCGGAATTGGCTCAACAAATTGAATATGACATTCAAAAAACTAGTGCAGAATTAGGAATTTATAATGATGCCATGAAGGGACCTCGTTCCCAACCCCTTGACAAACAACGCTTGATCGTTGAAACCGATATCCCTGAATATTTCTTAGACCTCGCGCAAAAACGGGCCGCCGCTTACTACCAGACCAAATATCGTTTAAGCAAAGATGCCAAAACCGCTCAGCATTTTGGTGGCACACCTCGTCGGTTTGAACCAGAAAATGAAACCGTGCATAAAGAATTCCCCGGCGCTTGCGCTCCTTTTATGTCAGCACGAACCAATGTTTTTCATCTCATGCTGCCCTTTGACCTGAAAGTCAGTCGAACACCGGAAGATCCATTGGAAGCAGGCGTTCGCATTTTTTATGCAAAAATGGGCTACTCCTTTCCACTTCGTTATGAAATGGGAAAGCTTTGCAGTTACCATGACGGCCAAGTCCACGATATTGCCCTAGATGATCCTAATCTCCTTTTCGTATCCATGTCCGCGGTAAAGGACTCAGAATTTCCTATTCCCAATAATACGTCTTCCGCTGATATGCCGCCCGAGTATGCCTACCCATCTGCCCTCCTAGAGCATACCGGTAGCTTAGGGCCATTTATCCAGGTTAGTTGTAACTTTAAAATATGGTTTGATGCCAATGTGGTTTCGATACTTATTCAGGGCTCGCCCGATTTACACGAGTATGGATTTCAAGGCGGGTCAGGCTTGATGACTCGGTCCTATGCTTCTGATAAGGTCCAAACCTATGCCAAAGCCCAATCTCAGCCTTGGCAAGAAGGAATGAGCTTTAACTTTGTTAACCTGCATTTGTCCCTTAGCCCAGGGACCAATTCTGCATTGATTCCTCATAGTACCCCGATTTTTTCCATTTATCCTGTTTTAAGCCGGCAATGCTACAAAATCGAAAACCAGCGGGTAATAGAATAGACCAGCAAATTTGGCGTTCTTATGTCCTCTAGCTATAGAATCGTCCCATTCCCGAGGGAAATTGCCCAAATTATGAAGCATAATTGCCCCAATTACCTCTAAATTTTCATGTATCTGACCAGGACGCACTGGCTCTGGGGCACCGAATGCCTTTTTTTGAGTTGCACGGACACATATCCTATGCTAGGCTTTTTCCATTGATGGATGACGACGGTCCCAGACGAAGTTTTCGTCACCAATTTATTAATCTACAGCCACCTCCCCTGCTATTCCTCTACGCTTTTCACACAAAATTGCCGCTATTAACCAGGGGGCTTGGTTTTCCCACACGTTCGAGCCCTCTCGCCTCTAATCGAGCCCGCCACTAATTTGAATATATGGAATTTATTGCCATTCTGATTTGTTTGATTCTTTCTGGGCTATTTTCAGGAGCTGAGATTGCGTTTTTCTCAATTACTGAAAGCCGGCTCCAGACAATGATTGAGGAGGAAAAGCGAGCCGCCAAAATGGCCCTTTTCCTTCGCCAAAGTCCCCAACGGCTACTGTCCACGATTTTAATCGGGAATAATGTCGCCAATCTTGTGGCAGCCTCTTTAGTATCAGTGGTAACCTTCCAGCATTTTGGATCTGAGGGAGTCGCGATCGCGACTGGGATACTCACCATCGTCGTATTACTATTTTGCGAAATTATCCCAAAAACCCTTTGTGCCAAATATGCACCAATGGCTGTCCAAGTTCTCTCCCACCCCATTTATTGGGTTGAGAAATTATTCTCTCCCATTTTGTATATCCTTGAACCCCTTATTCTGAGAATGACCGGAGGCCGAGGACTTACAGTTCCCTTTGTCACGGAAGAAGAACTATTGATTATGCTTGAAGCTGGGGGCAAAGCGGGCGTGCTGCAAACCGAAGAAGTCAAAATGATAAAAAATGTCTTTGAATTTACTGACCTGACAGCGGAAGACGTAATGACACCTAGGAATTATATGTTTGGATTAAATGGGGAATTAACCCTTAGCGACGCAAAGGAACAATTGTTTAAAGCGACCTATTCACGCATTCCAGTATATAACGATAATATGGATAATGTGACTGGCATCCTCTACCGTCATCAAGCCTTGAAAGAACTCGCCCAAGGCAACCAATCTAGCCTGCTAAAGGAACTAGCTCGCCCTCCACTCTTTATCCCTGAGGCCAAACCCGCAGATGATCTTCTCAAACAATTCCAGCAAGAAAAACGGCATATCGCCATAGTAGTGAACGAGTTTGGTGGCGTCATTGGACTTGTAACCACCGAGGACCTCCTTGAGGAAGTCGTGGGAGAAATTCTAGACGAGACGGATATTACTGAAGAATTGATCAAGCGAATTGGAAAAAATAAAATTCTCGTTATCGGACGAACCGAGGTTCGAAAAATTAACGAATTTCTCAAAGTCGAACTCGATGAAGAAGAACAAAACACGATTAGCGGTTTAATTCAACAAGAGTTAGGTCATATCCCGTCAATCGGGGAAGAACTCCGAGTTGATGGATGCCTGCTGATTGTTCGAGATGCGGATGAAAAATCAATTAAAAGCGTGCAAATTCAAAAAGTTGAAGAAGTTGCCCAGGAAACCCACAAAGAAGACGAAGAACCCTCTCCTGCTTTGCCACTAGAGTAAGTTTTATAGATGGGATTCCGGCCCGGCCTGAATGCTCTATTGTTTATCTCAAAAGCTTCGAGAATTCTTCCTCATTCAAAATTTGAATCCCAAATTTTTTAGCATCATCCAGCTTTGAACCGGGATCAGTACCTACTACTACAAAATTAGTTTTTCTACTTACGCTAGAGGTTACCCGGCCACCTAATTGTTCAATTCGCTGCTTTGCTTCTCGCCGACTGAAGCCCTCTAGACCACCCGTTAAGACAAAATATTTTCCCTTCCATGGTTTAGCAGAAGCCTTATCGGCAACTAGGTATTCATCAATGCAAATGCCCGACTCCATCATGCGTTTAAGAACAGCCCTATTCCGAGTTTCAGCAAAAAAAGCAGTCACACTCTGAGCAGTCTCTGGGCCAATCTCATGAACACTTAATAAATTCTCCTCGGTGGCCGCTATGACCTCTGACAACGATCCGAGTTCGCTCGCAAGCACTTTGGCCATATGGCTTCCGACATGGTGAATTCCAAGGCCAAAAATAAAACGTTCCAATGTCGTAGTTTTACTTTGTTCAATCGCAGCAAGCAATTGCATGGCGGACTTTTCCCCAAACCCTTCAAGCCCCAGTAATTGTTCTTTGTTTAATCGATAGATATCAGCAAGGTCTTTAACAAGATTTTGTTTCACGAGTTGGCCCACGGTTTTCTTTCCCATCCCCTCAATATTAAGCGCACCCTTGGAGGAAAAATGCTCAATCCCGCCTTTTAATTGAGCCGAGCAGACCGTTTGGCCGGTGCAGTAAAAAATTGGGCCTTCCTGAGCCACAGAGGATTCACAAACTGGACAATGCTCAGGTACCGTAAAGGGGTCAGACCGAATTTCACTGGGAACAGGGACTCGCTCAACAATATAAGGAATCACATCTCCCGCCCGCTCAACCTTGACAGTATCGCCAACACGCACATCTTTACGAACTAATTCTTGGAAATTGTGAAGGGTAGCCCGGCTAATAGTTACTCCACCAACTTCCACGGGATCTAACAAGGCGATTGGCGTTAGTGCCCCAGTTCGGCCTACTGACACCAAGATATCCTGAACTTTAGTGAGTTCTTTTCTTGGAGGAAATTTATAAGCAAAGGCCCATCGCGGGCTCCGGGATTTTTCTCCTAAACGATTTTGATAGGGGCGTTCATCTACTTTGACTACGATCCCATCAATTTCATACGGCAAGGTCTCTCGCTTATCGGCCATGTCTTGATGAAACGCCAGCACTTTATCAATTGAAGAACACAGTTGTCGCAAGGATGGAATAGGCAGCCCCCACGTAGCTAGTGAGGACACCGCGTTCCAATGGGAGTGAATAGGGTCACCAGAGGAAACCATAAGATCGTAACAAGTAACGACGAGTGGTCTTTCCGCCGTAAATCGTGGATCAAGTTGCCGCAAGGAACCTGATGCCATATTACGCGGATTAGCGAAGGTCTCTTCCCCACGTTCTACCAGGCGACGATTAAGTTCTTGAAAAACAGGTAATGGTAAATACACCTCCGCACGAACCACAATCCGCTCTGGTAAAGTTTCGTGTGCTTGAAGGTGCAAAGGAAGCGAACGAATCGTTCGAAGATTCATCGTAATATCTTCACCCATCACGCCATCACCTCGGGTTGAACCTCGAACAAACCTTCCATCTTCATACACCAACTCCACAGACAACCCGTCAAACTTGGGTTCGACCGAATACTCCACCCGCTCGACTTCAAGTTCACGACGTATTCGTTGATCAAAGGCTTGGACATCTACAGCATCAAGAACAGAGTCCAAACTCAGTAAAACTCGATCATGCATCACCTTTTTAAATTGGTCGAGCGGTGTTCCGCCTACACGTTGGGTTGGAGAATCAGGGGTAACGAGGGAAGGATGTTCCTCTTCTAATTTTTGGAGTTCGTTGAAGAGTCGGTCATACTCGGAATCAGAAATTTCTGGTTGGTCCCGCACGTAATAAAGAAAATCATGATAACGGATTTCCTCTCGTAATTTATTGACACGAAAGGAAACCTTTGGCAATGTAGCACGCATTTTTTGAAAGTTTTTCACGTGTTCTAACGGAAAGGTCAAAGTACCATAGCCCTTACAGGCGGTCAATTGATTGGGAAAGCCTTAGAAAACTCAAGTGGAAACTCAAGTTGACAATCTAGGATTCTCGATCTATTCTTCCGATCAACGCAGTTTCGAACAATATCTGGATAGAGCAAACATGTTAGTTCTTTTATGACAAACAGCGGAAGGAATCTAACCATGGCCGAACTTCAGCACGCAGGCAGGAAAAAACGTGATCAGGGATGGCTATATAAGCGAGCTATCGGTCCATTGATCATCTGCCTGCTCAGCAGCGTTATTTTAGGAGGCTGTGTGACTAAAGGAAAATACGAAGGGGAAAAAGCCCGATCCTTAAACTTCCAAAGATTATTAGCCCAAGAGGAAAAACGAACGGCTGAACTGAGTTCACAAATTCAAGAAACCAAACGCCAGTTAGCTTCCCTAGAATCACAGAATACAGATTTGACGATTGAAATCGATGCACTCAGGGAACAGCAGAGCCGGCAAGAGCGCTCTACCTCTTCGGATTCTGGTGGATCCAGTCTTTCGGGATCATCAGACTTATCGTTATCCGAACCCTCCCTTTCGGATTTTGGACTGAATGACTTATCCTTCGACGAATCAGACTTCAACGATTTTGGTGAAGTTGGTGGGGATAGTGGCGAAGAACCAATCTACTATACGGTTGAAAAAGGGGACACTCTTTATAGGATTTCACGAGAATACGGAGTAACCGTTGCCCAACTAAAGGATTGGAACAACCTCCTAAGCAGCACCATTTCTATAGGACAACGGCTCGCGGTCAGCCACCCCTAAAACATTTATCTATCCCGATGCACATTATCCGGCGAAAAAGCCGGAATACACACTGCGACATATTCCGCACCTTCCTCACTTGGAGTGCTATAGCGCACCCATTCTCCCTTTGACGCAATTACCGCTTCACCAGCCTTAACATCAGTTGTACAGGATTTTCTTTCAACTCGAAGACTGCCTTTTAATACCACGGTATATTCATCAAATTCTGGCGTTTGACCAGGCTCTACCCACCCACCTGGACTGGTCATTTTCGCAATACTTACATCCTCGGTTTTGGAATTCACACGGCCAAAATATTCTTCGATCAATTTTGGTTTATTGCCACTCGGGCTTATAACTGCTGGAGATTTAATGTGCATTTAAATGTCCCTTTCGCTAATAGATTAGAGAAAAGTGAAGAAGAATTTTGGAAGAGTCTAAGACAAAGGCCGAGGGTGAAGGCTTGTGGATGTGCTATGTGCGGATTCGGGCAAACCCCGCCTACTCGACTGGTCAAACTTCTGCCCATTGATGTCTACTTTCCAATTCCAATATTCACCATTTCCAGACGAGGAAATCTCAGCCACAATACGATTTCCACGATCAACTGTCACAGGTTTGTCGATGGGAAAGAAAGCCAGTCCCCAATGAGACCCACGATCGCCTGGCCCATTGGATATCCGCACATCAGGCATCAGTTCCGCATTAAACCAACCAGCCAGACCATGACAACGCCCACGCCGTGAAGTATAGAATGAAACCTTCGTATCAATTTCCGTAAGTTTTGTATCCGCAAAAACAACCTCCGCAACACGTGATGGATCCGCTAAAAAAGTTCCTTCATGCAGTTTCAAGGGATGAAAATTGTTCACTGTCAATTCTCGAATCGGAGAAAAATCAAATCCCTGGCACCCCTGAACCCAAAAATCAACCACGTGCTCATAAAACTTTGGCATCTCAACCGGCACCAAGAATAACGCCAAACTATTGGGAATAATTTTTCCACCAGGCTTAAGAAACCGATCGCGCGCATCAGTCAATGACCCTAAAATGCCTTCTTCAAACCCAAACGTGCCCATGGTCTCTGTGACAATGACATCGACTTTTTCTGGGAGGTCGATACCAAAAGACATATTATTAAAAAAAGTAATTTTATTTTCATACCCATTCTTCAAAGCAATAAGTTTCGCCATTTCAATCGCGGCCTCGCTTTCAATAGCATACACATGTTTGGCTCCTGCACGCCGAGCCAAAAAAGAAAGAATCCCCGCACCACAACCAACGTCTGCAACCACATCCCCAGCCTTAACAACCCGAGAAATCGCCTGACTATAGACCCCAGTCCGCACATCATCGACCAACATAGACAGATGATAATTAATGAAATCAGTATATTTTGTCATGAGCCTCTAACCTTACACCTGAAACGTTTTTGGACTCGCGCAGGAGGATAAGACTACATTCTAGTTTAACGCAAAGGCAAGGTGCCTTTGTACAAACAGAACAGAAAAACTGGAAGAGGAAAAATCAATGCCTCGAACCCCTACCCAAACATTATAAACTCATGACTTCCTAAAAAACCTTATGTACTACGCTAAAGTACCTATACAACTAACTATCCAGGACACTATCTAAAGGCTTGAACAAGGCACCTTTATAAACAGACCTTAGCTCGACTCTACCAAGGTGTGGATATAACTGTTGACGACAGGTTTCGATTTTAAAAGTAGCAGGAATTTGAAATTTGTGAATTAAATAGTTGGCTAAATCAACACGTGATACAGCACGGGTTGCAGGAACATGACTAATCCCCATCTCTCCGCTTTGAGCAAGTTGCATAATCCGAATAGCTAAGTCGTGTTGCCAGACGACCGAACGATGTTCATCCTGGATAATGGTGATAGGCAGCTTTTGTTGCGAACGATACCGCAACCAGTCCAAATGTCCAGTACGACCATCGGGCGACCTCCCAATTCCAAGACCAGCACGAACAACCAAGGATCCTGGTCGCTTCAACACCAAGTATTCAGCATCAACTCTAGTTTTTCCATAGATACTAATGGGACAAGGACAAGATTCTTCGGTGTAGACCCCATCGCCACCAAAAACGTGATCCGAGGACACATAGACCAGGCGTGTAGACTCAGGTAGAGACTTAATTACACGATCGAGTTGGTGGACATTCATCTCATAGGCCCAATTCGGATCAGCCTCACACTTGGGAACATCACAAATTGCATGGCAATATAACAGAGTTTTCGACTGTGTTTGCTGAAATACCTTCGTAATCCAAGTAGCATCGCACAGTTGAAGCGCGGGCCAGTGGCGAACCGATTTGGCCGTATTACCTGGGGAGCCAAACGGCAACACTGTTTTAGGAAATATAGTCGCCAGGCGAAAACCTAATAGCGATGTTGCCCCAAATAAGAGAATTGAAGAAGCCATCAGATGCCTAAATATATAAATTAGAACCAGCTTTGCTTATCCAATCATCCAACCGTATAGATCTAATTGATGTAGCATCGGCTAACTTGACATTTGCGGAAGGTGAGCGCGGCCTTGCTTGACACATATTTTACCCTAATCCCTTGGGCAAAAATGTCAAGGGCTTTGAATTATCTGGGACAACTGCTTCATAACGATTCACAAGTCAATCTTTTATTCTAAATATTTTCGCCTGGCCACAGTAAACACTCTCAGCTATGCTATACAATATGGGAAACTCATACTATGAATAAAATTCCTACACAAACTTGGCACCAGGCTTTTCAGGCTTTTCTCCACCCACGCGTTATTAGCATGCTATTTCTCGGCTTCTCTGCCGGCATTCCACTTCTATTAATATTTTCATCATTATCTCTGCGATTACGGGAGGCGGGAGTGGAACGTGCAGCAGTCACATTTTTTAGTTGGGCGGCATTAGGCTATTCCTTTAAATTTGTGTGGGCCCCACTCATCGACAAGCTTCGGCTTCCAATCCTAACCCAAAGATTGGGGCGACGACGTGGATGGATTTTACTAGCTCAATTTTTAATCATGGCTGCCATTACGGGTATGGCTCTCGTTGATCCTACCAGTGGACCGAATAGCCTTACCTTAATGGCACTCGCTGCCGTTGCATTAGGATTTTCTTCCGCCACACAAGATATCGTCATTGATGCGTACAGAATCGAATCCGCAGGGCCTTCAATGCAAGCCATGATGTCCTCAGGCTATATCGCAGGCTATCGCATTGGCATGCTGCTCGCAGGAGCTGGAACCCTGTTTCTCGCTAGCAGTTTTGGTGCCACAAAAGGAGCCTATAACCAGCAGGCCTGGCAATGGGCCTACTTGATCATGGCCATGGCCATGATGATTGGAGTGTTCACCACATTAAATATTTCAGAACCAGCCAATAATAGAATCAGCATAATATCCCATTCTACCAAAGACTACTCAAAATTTTTATTCATGTTCATCTTCGCCGTTATCGGTTTTATTCTGACATTTTACTTTTCAGCTGAACTCGCGACGGATATTAAAGGAACACTTACCGATACACTTGGCGTCAAACAGATTTCAGGATTTCTTGTAGAAGCAGCACGATTATGCGCAGGAGTGGTAGTAGCATGGATGATTGCTACACTCATCATTCGCAATAGCACCATGGGGCAACAAATTATGGAGGAAACCTATATTGGTCCTGTGAAGGACTTCTTTGGACGCTACGGATTTAATTCGGCCCTATTATTATTGGCTCTGGTTGGAGTGTATAGAATTTCCGATATCGTACTGGGAGCAATCTCGAATGTCTTTTACCAAGATTTAGGCTTTACGAAGAACGAGATTGCCGCTGTGGTACAAACATTTGGCCTGTTCATGACCATTGGAGGTGGATTTTTAGGAGGGATGCTTTCAGTACGTTATGGTGTAATTCGCATTCTATTTATTGGCGCCCTACTCTCTGCCGCTACAAACCTTTTATTCATGGCACTAGCTTCCATGGGCCGGGACCTCACCATGCTTTATTTGGTCATCTCAATTGATAACCTTTCAGCGGGCCTCGCCAGTGCTGCCTTTGTCGCCTTTCTCTCAAGCCTCACGAACATCCAATTCACCGCCACGCAATACGCTATTTTTAGCTCACTCATGACACTGCTTCCAAAACTCCTGGGCGGCTACTCCGGCAGCATCGTCGACAACATTGGTTATTCGAACTTCTTCATTATGACGGCCCTGCTTGGTATTCCTGTACTCTTACTCGTATGGAAGGCTGGAAATTTTCTTGAAAGAAGATAAATAAGCCTTATCAGGGCTTATGAGACGAACGTGGCTATGCTCTATTCAGACTACCTCACAATAAAGCCTAAAAAGTATCCCCCAGGCAAAGGACTTGTCCACACGATGGCGCTGGACTTATTCGAACCCCTTGCAGTTGAGATTTAACTCCCAATCTTGATGGTAATAACGGATAAAGAGGTCTTTTGAAAAATTGTTAAAATCGGAGAACCAGCTATCCCTTTCTTATGCTTGTCTTAGCAACCTGTATCTCCTTATGTTTCTTCTTGAACAGGATTGGAAAGTTCGCCAATACCCTCAATGCGAATAGTCACAGTATCCCCCGCCTTGAGAAAAATAGGCGGGTTTCGCGTAAAACCAACTCCTTGCGGGGTGCCAGTAAGAATAACGGTTCCTGGAAGGAGGGTCATACCTTCGCTTAAAAAGCTGATCAAAGCTGGCACATCAAAAATCATGTCCGAGGTTGTCCCATCCTGCATGGTTTGGCCATTGATGACAGTTTGGATTTTAAGATTATTCGGATTAGGAATATCGTCTGGAGTTACTAAATATGGCCCAAGCGGACAAAACGTATCGAATGATTTTCCTCGACACCACTGCCTACCACCACCCTCTTTTTGCCATCGTCGAGCACTCACATCATTGGCACAGGTATAACCTAATACATAATCTAATGCTGCGTCCCGTGACACATTTTTCGCAGCCCTTCCAATTACAACCGCTAACTCGCATTCATAGTCTACCTGCCCAGGTGCCACCTTTGGAATCACAATCGGATCACCCGGATTGTTGAGAGCATTGACAGCCTTGATAAACAACACGGGATACTCAGGAATCTTCGCCCCTGTTTCTTCTGCATGTTGCCGATAATTGAGGCCAATACAAAGAATTGTTTTGGGTTCTACGGGTGCCAGCAATCTGTGAACGGGAACCATTTCATCAGTAACCATATAATCGCCAAAGATATTTCCCGAGATGACCCCTACCAAATAATCATTTACTTGCTCTCCGTAGTAAATATGACCACTGGCATCTTGAAAACGAATAAGTTTCATGAATAACCTTTCGTTAGGAGGATTTCCAGTATTGTTCGTATTCCCGTAAATAGGTCAACGTACTAAGGTCAGAGAGTCGATCCAAAAAAACCTGACCCTGAAGATGATCAACTTCATGTTGAATCACCCGCGCATAAAAACCCTGTACATCAAACTCCAATTCTTGCCCGTGCCGATCCAAAGCCTGAACTTTCACTCTTGTCCATCGAGGCACTCGGCCCCGCAAATCAGGCACACTGAGACAACCCTCCCAGCCACTCTCAGTCTCCTCAACATGTTCTACAATCTTGGGATTAACCAATACAGTCAGCGGAACAGCCGACTGGTCCGGATATCGAGGATTATCTGGTGATACTTCAATCGCAATGACTTGCCTAGAAACCTGCACCTGGGGTGCGGCAATGCCCACACCATACGCAGCACGCATGGTTTCAACCAAATCTTGAATAAACTTCTGGAAATCTGGAGACTTTAGTTCATAAGGAGAAACCAATTTTGACCCGTGACGAATTTTTGGATGTCCCAATCTTGCGATTTTTAATAAAGCCATCCCAAGCTCACTCCCATACGATCTAGCTTACTCATCTGTTGTCCCTAAAACTATTTACCAGGCATCCCTGCAGTTCAATTGACTTGCTTTTAATCTGCATGCTACCGTTCCAAGCATGAAAAAGCCTTTTTATTCAGTGAGTTTTGACAAATTCTGCCAATTTGCCGAGCAAGGAAATTTGGTCCCAGTTTATCGGGAAATTTTGGCAGATTTGGAAACTCCTGTCAGTGCCTTTTCAAAGATTAACTCCGGCGATACGGCCTTTCTCTTTGAGAGTATCGAGGGTGGGGAAAACTGGGCGCGGTATTCCTTTTTAGGCAGCGGAGCCAACCAAGTGATCTGGGAAGAGAAGGGTAAGGTAAGAATAAGAAAGGGTCGAAAAACCGAAACCTTACCTTTAGGCGCTAATCCTTTAAAGCATATTCAGGAAATGCTAGCGCCATTCAAACCTGTTCATGTCCCTGGATTGCCTCGTTTTGTCGGAGGAGCTGTTGGGTATCTGGGCTATGACATTGTTCGGCACTTCGAACCTATTCCCCCCTATCCCAAGGATTCAGCGAATTTGCCGTTGCTGGCCTTTTTCTTGGCAGAGACCTTACTGATTTTCGATAACGTTGCGCATACTGTTAAGGTGGTAGCCAATGGACACATTACTTCACTGGCAAAATCAAACCTGAAGAAGACCTATTCCGAAGCCACCGCCCGTATAGAAAAAATTATCGGCAAACTCAAAAAGCCACTCCCGCGCAGAGCCATTGTTCAACGCTCTCGACCGCCTCGCTTCACTTCTAATATGACACAGTCACAGTTTGAAAAAATGGTCAGGCGCACAAAGAAATATATCCAAGCCGGGGATATTGTACAAGCCGTAGTATCACAACGGTGGCAAACAAAAATACACACAACGCCATTCGAAATCTATCGTGCACTTCGAGTGATCAATCCTTCTCCCTACATGTTCTATCTTCGCGTCGCAGGAGTTGAATTGGTTGGATCTTCTCCAGAAATTTTAGTTCGGTGTGAAGACGATCAAATTATAGTCAGACCCATTGCCGGCACTCGAAAGCGTGGAGAAACCGTGGCACAAGACCAAGCACTAGCCGAGGAATTGCTCGAAGATGAGAAAGAACGTGCAGAGCATGTCATGCTTGTTGATCTTGGGCGCAACGATGTGGGACGTGTGGCTCAATTCCAAACCGTCACACTAGACCCCTTCATGACAATCGAGCGCTATTCGCATGTCATGCATATTGTGTCTCAAGTAACCGGCACCTTACTATCTGGGAAAAATACCTACGATGTTATGAAGGCCTGCTTCCCAGCTGGTACAGTCTCAGGTGCGCCTAAAATTCGGGCCATGCAAATTATCGAAGAGCTGGAACCTACTCAACGCGGACCCTACGCTGGCGCGGTTGGGTATTTTAGCTTTTCAGGAAACATGGACACATGTATTAACATCCGCACAATTGTGATTAAAGGAGAACAAGCTTTCGTGCAAGCAGGAGCTGGAATCGTGGCAGACTCCGACCCAGCCAAGGAATATGAAGAAACCTGCAATAAAGCCCGCGCCATGATGCGGGGAATAGAAATGGCTGAGAAGGGATTGACATAAAACCGTGTTATTGATGATCGACAACTACGATTCCTTTACTTACAACCTCGTACAATATTTTGGAGAATTAGGTGCCGATATTGAGGTATACCGAAACGATAAAATCACGATTGAAGAGATTAAGAAGCTCAATCCAGACCGCATTGTGATTTCTCCAGGACCCTGCACCCCCAAGGAGGCCGGAATCTCGGTTAAAGTCATCCAACATTTTGCTGGAAGATTGCCACTACTTGGTGTTTGCCTAGGCCATCAATCATTGGCGTATGCATTTGGAGGAGAAATTAATCGCGCGGACCGTTTGATGCACGGCAAAACTTCGATGGTTAATCATGATGGGCAAAACATTTTTCATGGCTTACCGAATCCGTTTGAAGCTACACGATACCATTCATTGATTGTAAACAAAGAGACCTTACCCAACCATTTTGAAATTTCCGCGATGACCGAGGAAGGGGAAATTATGGGGATTCGCCATCTACCCACTGGTGCGGAAGGCGTTCAATTTCATCCCGAATCAATACTCACAGAAGCTGGCATGGAACTACTTAGAAACTTTCTTGAAATGAATCACTTTAACGGCGAACCCATGGCGGCTTAGACACTAATGCCCTCATTTGCAAGGTGGGATATAGGAAGGTAGAGTCTTCAAAATGGCAATATCTGGAATAATTATAGAAGCCAAGCCCCTAGAAATTCTCTACCCACCTTCGCAATTCTTTTTAGAAATTTCGACCCCTGAAAAAGATGTAAAAATTAAAACAGCGATAAAAGCACGTGATTAAAGAAGCTCTTAAAAAACTCGCCGAGGGGATTAACCTCTCGGAAAAAGAAGCCCAAGGGGTCATGCTGCAAATCATGCAAGGATCGACTTCCGAATCTCAGATCGCGGCCTATCTTATGGGCCTTCGAATGAAAGGCGAAACTGTGGAGGAAATCACTGGCTCGGTCAAAGCCATGAGAGAAATGGCACTTCACATTCATGTAGGAGACCCGTTGGTTGTAGACACCTGTGGAACCGGTGGAGATGGCGCAAACACCTTCAACATTTCAACTGCTGCAGCCTTTGTCGTTGCGGGCGGGGGCATGACCGTAGCCAAACATGGTAATCGCTCCGTATCGTCAAAGTCGGGTAGCGCAGACGTACTATCAGCCTTAGGCATAAACATTGATCTATCACCAGCTCGCGTAGAAGCTTGCGTAAATGAAGTCGGAATTGGGTTCCTATTTGCCCCTTTATACCACGGGGCCATGAAGCATTGTGCGAAACCTCGAGGAGATATGGGCATTCGCACGATGATGAACATTCTTGGCCCACTGTCAAATCCAGCTGGAGCAACAATTCAGGTACTCGGGGTCTATGACCAAGCACTCACAGAAAAACTAGCCCAAGTATTAATTCGTCTAGGCACCCAACATTGCTTTGTGCTGCATGGAAAAGATGGACTCGACGAAATAACTTTAACAGACTTTACTTATGTCTCCGAAGGTAAAGCTGGTCGAGTTTCTAGCTATCATATCTCTCCTCAAGATTTTGGGTTAGAAAAAATTAGTCCCAAGGAATTAACTGGCGGCACACCGCAACAGAATGCTGATATTATCGAAGACCTTCTAAAGGGACGGCGTAATGCCAAACGTGAAATTGTGTTAGCTAACGCAGCTCCGGCTTTTGTTGCCACAGGCAAAGCCAAAACCCTTAAAGAAGGGTATGAACAGGCAGAAAAAGTTCTTGGTAGCGGAGCAGCTCATGAAAAACTAGAAAAGTTAGCTGCATTTACCAACGAGAGTTCAAAATGATCCTCGATCGGATCCTTGAACATAAAAAAGCCGAATTGCGACGGAAGGAAAGTCGAGATTATCTGACGAGTCTCAAACGCCAGATTGCTGACCAGCCAAGCCCACTGGGATTTATCAAGGCGCTAGAAGCAGCCTATACTCCAGACTCCCCTGCCCTCATCGCCGAAGTCAAAAAAGCATCTCCTAGCCAAGGTTTGATGCGCCCAGATTTCAAAGACAGATTTAATCCTGTTGAGATTGCTCAAATGTATAAAAAACATGGAGCCGCTTCCATCTCGGTTCTGACAGATCAAGACTTTTTTCAAGGCTGCTTAGACTACCTAGCGCAAATCAAAGACCAGGTTGGATTACCCACCTTGAACAAGGAATTCATGGTTGATGATATTCAATTTTACGAAGCCCGCGCATATGGAGCCGATGCCGTACTACTCATTGTTGCAGCACTTGACCAGGTTCAACTTGAGGACTTCTATGCAATTGCCAAGGGCCTGGAATTGGACGTGCTTATTGAAACGCACCATGAGCGGGAAATTGATCGTGTATTAGAACGAATTCCCCAAGCCAAACTTATTGGCATTAATAACCGCGACCTCAAAACCTTTTCCACAGACTTAGCTATTACCAACAGATTGGCAAAGCGTGTTCCAGAGGATAAACTCATTGTCAGTGAAAGCGGCATTTGCAAACGGGAAGATGTAGAAAAAATCCTAGAGGCCGGAGCCAAGGTCATCCTAGTTGGAGAATCACTCATACGCGCGGACAATACCGGCGAACAAATTCAAAGCTTGTTAGCTACACCCCAGCCCGATGACGAAGGGGAAAAGGCAACCCAGAGCACTCGCTGGATTTAAACTTTATATATTTTTTCGGTAATTTGTGCGGTCATTCTACGGCAAATGGTCGGAGACAAAACCAATAAAAACCAGCGTACAAGTCTGGGGTTCAGCGTTCTCTGAGTAAAACCTCAAAACTGGATCCTCCTAAAACCCACGGGGATGACGAGGAATGAATGATAGATAGAGCACTAAATTCTAAGACTATACTTGTTTGATCACTATTTATGAGCCAATGCAAAATTAAAATCTGCGGCATCACCAACCAAATAGATGCCCTTCATGCAGTTAATGCTGGGGCTGATGCCTTGGGTTTTATCTTCTACAATAAAAGCCCGCGCTATGTAAGCCCCAATGTGGTGAAATCCATTGTGGCTGATTTACCACCATTTGTCTTACCTATTGGAGTCTTCGTGAATGAAGAAGCAAAAGTAGTGCGTGACATTGTCGATGAATGCGGCCTAGTCTTGGCTCAAATTCATGGTGACGAAACTGCAGACTTTTGTGAAACCCTCAGACGACCAGTGATACGTGGCATCCGCCTCCGAGACCGCAATACGTTTTTGGCTATGGCTGAATACAAAGGTAGAGCAAGAATTCGTGGTTTTGTCTTGGATGCCTTCTCTCAGGATTCGTACGGAGGAACTGGAAAAACGGCCGATTGGGAATTGGCAAAAGAAGCCGCACGGTCATTTTCCTTTTTCCTCGCCGGCGGGCTAACACCAGATAACGCACAAGAGGCTATTCGAAAAGTTTACCCCTATGGAGTCGATGTTAACAGCGGCGTAGAATCCAGTCCAGGCAAGAAGGATCCGGCCAAAGTTCAAGCATTTATTCAAGCCGTCAAACTTGTCTCTCCCTAGATGCAATAGCTATACTTTCCCCAGCAAAAATCTTTATTAAGTGAACTATAGATAGTTATGCCATCCATTCCAGGTAAAAGAGGACGCTTCGGCAGATATGGGGGACAATACATTCCTGAGACCCTCATGCCTGCAATATTGGAGCTTGAGAAAATCTATGCCCAAGTACACCGAGATCGATCGTTTCAAAAAGAATTTCAAGAGTATTTAAAACAATATGTCGGTCGACCTACCCCACTTTATTTCGCTCAACAACTCACCAAAATTCTGGGCGGGGCGAAAATCTACTTAAAGCGCGAGGACCTCTGTCATACCGGAGCGCACAAAATTAACAACGCCGTAGGACAAGCTTTAATGACTCACCGCATGAAAAAGCGCCGTATCATTGCAGAAACTGGTGCTGGCCAACACGGTGTAGCCGTTGCAACGGTCTGCTCAATGTTTGGACTTGAAGCTGAAATCTATATGGGTACGGAGGACATGGAACGCCAAGCTTTGAATGTCTTCCGCATGCGATTGCTTGGCGCCACGGTCACAGGAGTCGATGCGGGAAGCCGCACATTGAAAGATGCTATTAGCGAAGCCATGCGGGATTGGACAACAAATGTTCGTACGACCCACTATTTACTTGGGTCGGTATTAGGCGCCCACCCTTACCCTATGATGATTCGTGATTTTCAATCGGTAATTGGACGGGAGGCCCGCAAACAAATTCTTCTGGCGGAAGGACAACTTCCCCACTGCCTAGTTGCATGCGTAGGCGGAGGCAGCAATAGTATCGGCCTATTCTACCCATTTATTAAAGATAAGAATGTGCAAATGGTGGGAGTCGAAGCCGGCGGCCTAGGATTGGAAAGTGGCAAACACGCATCGCGTTTTTCTGGTGGAAGCCCAGGAGTCCTTCATGGCACCATGACCTACCTGCTGCAAGATAAAGATGGTCAAGTAAATCTCACGCATTCCATTTCCGCTGGGCTTGATTACGCCGCAGTTGGACCTGAACATGCCATGCATCATGATTCTGGACGCATTCGCTACACGTCAGCAAATGATCAAGAAGCTCTTGAAGCCTTTGACCTGCTTTCCCGTGAGGAAGGAATTATCCCCGCGTTGGAAAGCGCTCATGCAGTAGCAGAAGTTTTGAAGCTGGCTCCGAAGATGAAGAAGAACCAAATCCTCATCATGAACCTTTCGGGACGCGGTGATAAGGACGTTAATCAAATTGCTCGAATGCGCGGCATTTCTCTCTAAATATGCTCTCTACTAGTAATCGCATAACTCAAACATTTGAGAAACTTCGCCAAAAGGCTGAGACGGCTTTGATTCCATACATTATGGCCGGAGATCCTTCTCTGGCTGAAACAGAATCTCTCGTCCTGGCCTTGGAACAAGCTGGGGCAGACCTTATTGAACTCGGGGTTCCTTTTTCTGATCCCATTGCCGATGGACCAGTAATTCAAAAAGCTGCTGAGCGCGCATTATTATCAGGCACTTCGCTTCGTCGCATTCTTGACACCGTAAAAACTTTACGGACTAAGACTCAAATTCCGCTCATTCTGATGACATATTACAACACAATCATGGCCATGGGCGAAGAAACCTTTTGTCAAGAGGCCGTAGCGGCAGGAGTTGATGGAATTATTGTTCCAGACATGCCACCAGAAGAAGCTGATACCTTGCATCAAGCCGCGCAAGTTCACGGCCCTTGCCTCATTTATCTTTTAGCCCCAACGGGTACGACCCTTCGAATAACTGAAGTCATCCGACGAACTCAAGGTTTTATTTATTATGTCTCGATTACCGGTATCACCGGTGCTAAACTTCAGGGATTAACAGACGTTGAAAAGAATGTTCGGGCATTGCAAAAGAAATCTAAGAAACCCATTGCCGTGGGATTTGGCATTGCCACACCAGAGGATGCCAAGCACATGGCGTCTTTTGCGGATGGAGTCATTGTAGGTAGCGCCTTGGTCAAAAAGATCGCAGAATATCAACAAGACCCCTCTTTAATTCAGCATGTCTCCACCTTTATCCAACAACTCAAATTTGCCATTCGATCAAATGGCTACTCCACAAGACCATAGCCCTTTTCCCCTCTTTCCTTTTTTTGTCCAAGCCATGGACACCAGAACAGTAATGAGGGCGTGAGAACAATATCTCGAAATAGTCGTAGCGCCGGTTCGATACAATGGCCATCTCAATTAAACATCTTTCCCAAGTTCTTACAGAACTCAAACCAGCAATTACCGGCGGGAAAATTCGAAAAATCTTTCAACCGTGCCCTGACTCGCTCTCGCTGGAAATTCGACGGCCAGGTCAGACCACTACGCTGTTTATTTCCACTCACCCGCAAACCGCACGGCTCCACGCTTTAACCCAACGGCTACCCAACCTAAAAACACCTCCCTCGTTCTGCCAGTATTTGCGGAGTCATATCCTAAACGCTCAAATTATCAATGTCCGTCAGGTGCCGAATGACCGCGTCATTGTTTGTAATCTTTTGGTAAAACAAGAAGAATATGATCTTGTTGTAGCACTCACAGGGCGTTCTGCTAACATTATTCTTTTGGACCAACATCACAACGTTCTCCGAACGTTAAAGCCAGAGACTCAAGCATCACAACGAATTCAACAATATTCTGATTTTCTCGAGAAGCAACGATACAGTGAACCCGAGAAAAGACTCCACATAGAATCACCTACCCAGACATTGCCCATCTCAACCATGCTGGAAAAAACGTACCTTGAACTCCAGCAACAAGAGGCACAGCGCCAACAGCAGCAGCAGCAGCTAGCCACTTTGCGGAAAGCCATAAAGAAAGTAGGGCGACGCATACAATCCCTCACACAAAATCTTGAGAAAACTCAACGATATTGCGAATATGGCCGCTACGGAGAACTCCTCAAAGGACACCTGGGGAAGATCTACAAAGGGCAGGCCCAAATCACGATCGTGGATTATTATGATGATGGCCTTCCGGAATTGACCTTACCATTAAACCCTGCAAGAGACGCCACGTGGAATTTAAAAGATTATTTTCGTAAACATCGAAAATTCACTGGTGCGGAAAGAGAAATTCGTCCACGACTTCAACAGGCAAAAAACGATCTTGAAAAACTGACTCATGAATTTCAAGATACTGAAAGTGGAGAGATGAAACTACTAGAGAGTCCAAAAGAAAATATCAAACCAACTCGGGCTTCCGGGCTCCCCACCAAAACAAAAACGGCCTTACCTTATCGTCGCTATATTTCAGAAGGAGGGTTTGTCATTTTGGTTGGCAAAAGCTCGAAGGGCAATGACGTATTAACCTTTAAAGTGTCAAAGCAAGATGACATGTGGCTTCACGCCCGCGGAACACCAGGCTCCCACGTAATTATCGAATTGGAAAAGAAAAAACCGATTCCATCGGAAGCCTTAAAGGACGCGGCGAATCTGGCTTTGTTCTACAGCGATTTGCGGAAAAGCGGAAAAGGTGAAGTCATTTACACATTGCGAAAAAATGTCCGAAAACCCAAAGGCGCAAAACCCGGTTCAGTTACAGTAATTCAAGAAAAAACCATCTGGGTTTACGTTGACCAAATCCGATTGGATCGCCTCAAAAATTCTGTTGCCTCTTAATCATTTCGAGACTTCAAAACCATCTGCTTATGAGGCTTTCACAATAAAACAGCCGATGCCGGCCCACTTTAAGAAGAGGAAAGACTCTTATAATCGAGAACCACGGTCTTTCCAGAAGAGTATAACATTGGTGAACTTGCATCTTCGATAGCTGCTGCATCTGGCGAAAAAGAAAACTGGACGTCTCTCAGACCAGTTGGGTCAGGAACTCCCCCCCCTCGGTTACCTTTTTGAAATATGATTGCAGGTCCTTTACGTTTGTGACCTAACTCTTTGATGGTCAAATACAACCATTCATCTTTGATATAAATCGTCCCAGCTGTCCTCTTTTTCTGAGAATCCGCATAATATGATCTCTGAAAGACCACCAGTTCTTCTGGTGTGACTTGGGACATGGCAGACACCACATGCGGGACTAGAGCTTCCACATCTTCATCGGAAAACACAGGAACAGCATTCGCTTCCTCGCGCAACAGCCTTTCGATAATGCCTTGAGAGAATTGAAACCTTAACCCGGACAAAATTTTTCGAACCAGATCAGGCGAGAATTCCTTGGGATGGGATGCCCGAAATGACTCTTCCTTCACCCATTCGAGGTATATTTGGCTTTGAGAGTCTTTGTGAATCATCGTCTGGATTCCTGACCCAAGACAGCCTGTCAAAATGTGGCAGAATATCAGTCCCAAAAACACACCAGCTAAAATAGAACGTACTTGAATACTCATGCTATAATCTCTTTATGGTAAAATACCCCTTTGTCAGCCCTTATTCTGATTCATGGCCTTCCAAAGATACAGAAGATGGGGCGAGCATGACAAATTGGTTAATCTTTGAATATCCAACAAAAGGAGGCATATAAAGTTGCCCCCCGAAACCAGTAAACCCTTGACACAACAAATATAATCCGCTATAAGCCCCAGTGGTAGGGAGAACGAGGGTGTTCTCTTTGTTTCGAAAAAGCGGGCAGGACACTGACGTCCTTTTGGTTTGGAACATACGACCGAAAGGACTTTTTTTTTGTTTAAAGCCTTGCGAGTTTGCTTTTTGTTTGATTCGCGGGGAACAACAATGCGTAGTCTTTTAGAGGAAGACGAAGACGTTTTCCACAATTCCAAAAATATAGTTTGGACAATGGTGTCCTTTTGATCAGGAAATCGGGTCAAAAGGATTTTTTTTACCTTACTAGAATTGGTCAGCCCAAAGGAGCACCTACTCCCGCTCGGCTTGTAAGCCAAAAGAACAAACACAATAGCCCAGCTATGATAAACGTTTTAAGTTTTAGAGTAACACCAGAGTCTAAATTCTGACCAGGAGGATGCCTCTTATGAAAAAAATCTTTCACTCTATGACCTATGTGACCTTTATAACAATTTTTCTCTTTGCCCCGCAGGTTTTGGCTGGCGGAAAGCTCCAAATTGACGATACCAAATCATGGAATATCGGTGCGGGAATGCGTGCCAGTTATGCCGCAACTGAAGATGCCGCACCCAATGGCACCAATTGGAGCTCCGATTTTGTTACAGAAAATATGCGGTTATATATGAATGGCCAGCTCAGCGAATATATGAAAATGGAGTTTAATACAGACTGTACGAATTGCATGGGCTCAAATTCGAGTGGAACGATGATTGTTCTTGATGCTATCGCAAAATTTGAATTCAGCCCGTATTTCAATGTATGGGCTGGTCGCCTCCTCGTGCCAATCGATCGTGCAGAGCTCGACGGACCCTATTACCAAAATACTTTTGATTTCAATAAGACTCCATTTTATCCCCAAGACTTCGGAAATCCTGGTGCCGGCCTTGGTAGTCCTAGTGCAGGAAATGGCGCTGCCGCTGGACGATTTGGCCGCGACGACGGAATCAACATCTGGGGAGCACTGTCAGAAGATAAGCGCCTGACATATGTCGTTGGAGTTTTTGATGGTCTGGATGGACTCGCCAATAGGGATGGTAGCCCACTTTGGGCAGGACGCTTTACATACAACTTTTTAGAGATCGAGAAAAATCCCGGCTACTACACTAGTAGCACGTACTACGGCAACGGCGGCGACATTTTTACAGTGGCCTTTGTCATCCAGCACCAATCAGGTGGAGCGGGCAGCGCAGCTAATCCTGGGAACTTCACCGGATGGAGCACAGATGCCCTCTATGAACGAGTCCTTTCTGATAAAAGTGTGATGACCTTGGAAGGCGAAATTAAAGTGTTTGATGCAGATCTCGGCGCGACAGCTTTAACCGAAGGCAATGATTGCTTTTGTATTTTTGAGGGTCACGCCTGGACCGCCACAGGGTTATACCTCCTTCCCCAAGATGTCGGCATGGGACCATTAAAGGGGAAACTCCAACCTTATGCCCGTTTCACGGAAAACGTCCCCGATAATAGTCCAGCCCGGGACGAATACGAAATCGGGCTCAATTATGTGATTGATGGTCATAATGCTCGGGTTTCCTTGTTCTACCAATATGGCGATATCTCCACAAAAGGACGAACCTATCTACCCACAACAACTGGAGATGAGGTGTCCCGCATTGCGCTTGCGGTTCAATTGCAATTGTAATTATGCCTATCTCTTTATTGCAAAAGCCTGTTGACTATTTTGAAAACAACCGGAGGTTGACATGAAACATATAGATGATTTTTCAACAGACAAAAACCAAGAAATTGACAACGATAGCGTCAAGATAGAAAACGAAAAGAGCCGCCGACAGTTTATAGGTGATGCGGGAAAAACTGCTGCAGGAGTCGGCGTGGCTGCCCTCTTGGGTAATTTAGGTGGGTGGGCTTTGTCCTATGCTGCTGATAAGGCCCCAATCAAAATCGGCATTCTCCACAGCTTAAGTGGCACTATGGCCATTAGCGAAGTATCATTGCGTGACGTGGTCCTGATGGCTGTTGGAGAGATTAACGCTGCAGGAGGAGTACTTGGCCGCCAAATTCAACCTGTCATCGTGGACCCAGCGTCTAATTGGGACTTATTTGCCGAAAAAGCCAAACAATTATTGTTGGTAAATAAGGTATCAGTGGTTTTTGGATGCTGGACGTCCGTTAGCCGAAAATCTGTGCTCCCCGTGTTTGAAGGTAACAATGGGCTCCTCTTCTATCCTGTTCAATATGAAGGAGAAGAATGTTCACGAAACGTGTTCTATACTGGGGCTGCAGTTAATCAACAAGCTATCCCTGCTGTAGAATACCTTATGAGCGAAGAAGGCGGCGCCTACAAAAAATTCTATTTGTTGGGAACCGACTATGTATATCCTCGGACCACAAACAAAATCCTTCGGGCTATGCTGCTAGCCAAAGGCGTTCCTGCTGCAAATATTGGCGAGGAGTACACACCATTCCACCATCAAGATTATCAAACGATTGTCGGTAAACTTCGCCAGTTTGCTCGTCGAGGTGATGCAGCTGTTATCAGCACAATTAACGGTGATAGTAACGTGCCATTCTATAAGGAGTTTGCCAATCAAGGCCTTCGATCTGAAGATTGTCCAATCATGGCTTTCAGTGTCGCGGAAGATGAACTTCGTGGAATGGATACAAGTGCATTAGCCGGCCACCTGGCAGCTTGGAACTATTATCAAAGCGTTGATTCGCCTGGAAACAAAAAGTTTGTGTCCAATTTCAAGGCCTATTGCAAGAAAAAAGGGTTGCCTGGTGGAGACAAGCGCGTTACTGATGACCCAATTGAAGCAGCCTATTTTGGCGTTGATGTATGGAGAAAAGCCGTTGAAAAAGCTGGCTCCACCAAAGTAGATGCCGTACGAAAAGCAGTTTATGGCTTAGAGTTCGATGCTCCGGGTGGTAAAAAGAAAATGGATGAAGGCAATCATCACACTTATAAGCCGGTGCTTATTGGGGAAATTCGTAAAGACGGGCAATTTACGATCGTTTCCAAAACAGACCTCGTTCGGGCAGAACCATGGAGTGTGTACACCAGTCCTGATAAAGGTTGCGATTGGATAAATCATAAAGGCACATATAAGAAGGCGTGAGCAAGACAAAGGAGCGTCTTTTTTAAATAATGGTTCCCCTAACCCCCTCGTTTTTGCTGTAGGGGTTAGGGGAACTGTGTTTCGGAGTGAGGCAAAATCTCCTCATTACCGACTTTTACCATTTGCAAATCCCTACCCATCGTGACTTCCTCTTGCAAAGGGGAAGAAATAGGCATGGCAAAGAAGAATTAGCTGATAGAAATTAATGGTGCAATCTTTAATGCCTATTTTACTTTTTCAATCTTTAATTTTTTCTCTTTACTTACTCGGCCTGACAGCCCCTGCCTCGGCCCAGCAGGTTGATTCGCCCACAATCGAAATTGCCACAATCGATGATGCCATGAATACACTCGCCAAGGGTGTTTTCTCCGAAAAGAAACTGGCAGTAGATTACTTAATCCAACATGGCGACCCTTCCTTACTCCCTCAACTTGAAGAGCTGCGCTCGAATGTCAATCGACGGGTACGACGGCTAATGAAACCCGTCATAAAGCTGCTTCGAAATAAGGCAAACTTAGTTAGCAAGGACTCAGAAGACAGACGTGTAGCCGCACGAGACCTTGGAGCAAGTGGAATGGCAGAAGCCTTACCGCTTCTTAATAACGCCCTTTCAACGGAAGAAGACAGATGGGTTAAATACGACTTGGAAGAAGCCATCAACTTGATTGCATTGGACTCTACAAACCGCCAGGACAGATTAGCAGCCATTGCCAGCTTAGGCGACATGGGTAGCGCCGCGGCCCTACCCATTTTGCAAGAATTGGTAAACCAGCCAGCCAATGATGCAGAACAAAAAGCGTTAAACACAGCAGCAAGCGCAGCTAGTCGTCAAATTCAAAAATGGCAGGATATTGCGGGTGGCATAGAAATTCTCCTCCAAGGATTGAGCCTCAGTTCTATCTTACTCCTTATGGCACTGGGCTTAGCCATTGTCTTCGGCATGATGGGTGTCATCAACATGGCCCATGGGGAAATGATGATGATCGGGGCTTATGCCACATTTGTGGTTCAAGAAGTCTTCAAAGCCTACCTTGGAGAACAATTCTTTGATTATTATTTTGTCTTCGCTCTCCCCTGTGCGTTCCTGATCGCCGCTGTGTTCGGATTAATTTTAGAGGGCACACTGATTCGATTCCTGTATGGGAGACCGCTCGAAACACTCCTTGCCACATGGGGAGTGGGACTAATTTTGATACAAGGAGCTCGGGTTATTTTCGGTGACCTCACGGCAGTTCAAGCTCCAAGCTGGCTCAGAGGCGGAGCACAAATAATGGTGGGGGTTCAACTACCACACAATCGACTCTTCATTATTTTTCTGGCCATATTTTGTGTCTTAGGCATCTATTTATTACTGTTTCGAACAGGCATCGGCTTGCGAATCCGTGCCGTATTACAAAATCGTGACATGAGTGCTTGCCTGGGCATTCCAACCAGAAAATTAGATGCTTACACCTTTGCCTTCGGTTCAGGATTGGCTGGATTAGCTGGCAGTGCTCTCACATTGATAGGCAATGTTGATCCTGAACTTGGACGAAATTATATCGTAGACTCATTCATGGTCGTTGTAACCGGGGGCGTAGGAAAACTTGCTGGAACTATCACTGCTGCGTTTGGTATCGGAACACTGAATAAATTGTTGGAACCCAGCTTTGGAGCGGTTTATGGAAAAGTGATGATACTTGTTCTTATCATCCTTTTCCTCCAATACAAACCTGCGGGGTTATTTACTTTGAAAGGACGCCATCTTGACTCTTAATGACACTGTAAAACATGAGAGCATGGATGAAAAAGGAACTCCGTTACGATTAGGGCTTGCCTTTTGGTTTATAGGTTTTCTGTTGCTAATTTTTGTGCCCCTGCTCAATCTTCTTCCTCAAGACTCTTTGTTCTATATCTCTGATTTTACCTTAAATCTCTTTGGTAAATATTTTGCGTTTGCCATCCTTGCTCTGGGCATTGATTTGATTTGGGGTTACACTGGAGTTTTGAGTCTTGGCCACGGTGTATTTTTTGGATTGGGTGCCTATGCTATTGGCATGCACTTGATGTTGGAAATCGGCGCAGAAGGAGTGTATGGATCCTCCCTCCCCGACTTCATGGTATGGAATCAAGTTAAAGAGCTGCCCTGGTTTTGGAAACCTTTTTCCAGTTTTGGATTTTCATTGATCGCTGTCGCCTTAGTCCCAATGATCTTTGCTGCGCTCTTCGGGTTTTTCGTGTTTCGGAGCCGCATCCGGGGCGTCTACTTTGCAATCATTACACAAGCGCTCGCACTAGTCGCATGGTTGGTCTTCAATCGTAATGAAACCAACCTGGGGGGTACAAATGGGCTGACTGACTTTAAAATTATCCTGGGATATTCACTAAATGATCCCAGCACGCAACGCGCAATGTATATGCTAACGGTCTTCTTTTTGGGAGTAGCATTTCTTCTTTGTCGCTGGATCACGCAATCCCGAGCTGGAAGAGTCCTAATCGCGATTCGTGACTGTGAACAACGCGTGCGCTTTACAGGATACTCTCCTGCAAACTACAAACTTTTTGTATTTGTCATCTCCGCTGGCTTAGCGGGAATTGCAGGCGCTTTATACGTTCCGCAAGTCGGAATTATCACTCCAAACCAAATTGGCGTACTCCCTTCCATTGAAATGGCTATCTGGGTTGCAGTGGGTGGCCGCGGCACTTTGATTGGTGCCATTGTTGGTGCCGTAGGAGTCAACTGGATAAGAAGTATCTTGACAAATCATTTTCCAGAACTTTGGCCATTTTTTCTTGGAGGCCTCTTTGTGGCAGTCGTAATGTTTTTCCCAAAGGGAGTCGTTGGAATATTCAGCCAAGTCCAATCCCTGGTGCCACGAAGAAAGTCAAAATCTATGAATTCAAAGATTGCAGAGGCTACGAAATAAACCCATGGACACCTTAAAACATGACCTACCCAAGACGGGCAGTAAAATATTAGAGCCGGTTATTGGGTCTCGCCATCAGCGTTCGATCATTTACCTTGAAGGGGTCACCGTCGATTTTGATGGATTTAAAGCACTGAGCAATCTCAATTTAGTCGTAGATTATCATGAGCTGCGCGTGATAATCGGCCCAAATGGAGCTGGCAAGAGCACGCTGCTTGACGCCATCTCGGGAAAAGTACAACCCGTGTCTGGACGAATCGTGTTTGGACAAGGCACAGACTTGATTGGCTTGCGCGAAAATGAGATCACCGCATTAGGCATTGGACGAAAATTTCAAACCCCATCGGTGTATACCACGCTTCCCGTATGGGACAATCTAGATCTTTCGCTTCGACGAAGCAGTAAAGGCGTATTTGCCACACTGTGGTCCAAGTCTCGCCAAGAAGAATTAGATAAAATTGCTCAAACGTTGAAAACCATTGGGTTAACCAACAAGGCACAAGTCTTGGCTGACCAATTGTCGCATGGAGAAAAACAATGGCTAGAAATCGCCATGGTCATTCTTCAGGACCCTGAGCTTTTACTTATTGACGAACCCGTGGCGGGCATGACCGACCAAGAAACAGAAAAAACCGGGGAACTGCTTGAGTCGCTAACCAAAAACCATTCCGTCATTGTCATTGAACATGACATGGAATTCGTCAGGCAGATCGCTAAGACCGTCACCGTGCTACACGAAGGCACCGTCTTGTGCGAGGGGCCCATGGAAACAATAAAAGATGACCCACGCGTAATTGAAATTTATCTTGGCCGACAAAAGGAAACCAATGCTTCGGTGTGAAAATCTCAATGTCTTTTATGGGGAAAGTCATATCCTTTGGGATATTTCGATGGAAGTGCAGGAAGGCCAAGTAGTCTGTCTAATGGGACGTAACGGCGTAGGTAAGACCACTTTATTAAAAACCATTATGGGATTACTTAAGCCCAACACCGGACACATTTACCTCAACGATAAAGAAGCAACAAAACAATCACCTGATAAACGAGTAACACAGGGCATTGCCTATGTTCCCCAAGGACGAGAAATTTTTCCTCATCTTACCGTCGAAGAAAATCTGCGATTAGGGTTTGAAGCACGTCGGGGAGCGAAGGATGAAAAGACCGCTAAATTGGCCTATGATGAAATTTACACATTGTTTCCTGGTTTACCTGGGTTGCTTTCCAGACCTGGTGGCGTATTAAGTGGTGGGGAACAACAACAGGTGTCCATTGGACGGGCACTGCTTACTCAACCCAAACTTCTATTATTGGATGAACCCACAGAAGGCATTCAGCCATCGATTGTCATGGAAATCGAAAAAGTAATTGAAGGATTTAAAAATCAACGACGTTTCTCGATTTTGCTGGTTGAACAATATTTTGAATTTGCGTCCAGGCTGGCTGACACCTTCGTCCTTATGTCTAAAGGAGCAGTGGTAGCTTCGGGACCCACAACTGAATTAACAGAGGAACAGGTTAAACAACACCTGGTTGTGTGACACATGCATTTAAGCCCGCGAGAACAAGAAAAACTTCTGATCTATGTTGCATCACAACTTGCCAGAGATCGAAAAAACCGCGGATTGAAGCTCAATCACCCAGAAGCCTTGGCGTATATCACCGCTTCCATTTTGGAGGGCATTCGGGACGGCCGTTCGGTTTCTGATTTGATGAGTTATGGCGCCACACTTTTAACCAAGGACGATGTCATGCCTGGAGTCTCAGAAATGTTACCAGATATCCAAGTGGAGGGGACATTTCCTGATGGCACAAAACTCGTGACCGTTCACGAACCAATCAAATAAACGGATACTGACAAATGCTGCGAGCTTTGCGCAGGTTGCAAAAAGACCTCAAACATACTCTAACGTGCGCCTCGGCCTTTTCACTACCTGCGACCTTGCTGGACCCCTTTTTTAATATCCTACACGATTAACAGGTGCTTGTTATGAGGAGACTTTAAAATGCCCAAAAAACCTAAACAAGATAACGCGAAGCGCACTCCGATTATTCCAGGAGAATTCATTTTAGGGAAGGGTGACATCCAGGCATTTGAAGGTCGTGCGACTATTGAGTTGACCGTGGCAAACCATGGAGATCGGCCCATTCAGGTTGGCTCCCATTGTCATTTTTTTGAAGCTAACCGGGCACTACGATTTGATCGTGAACAAACCTTTGGCTTTCGCCTCAAAATTCCTTCGGGCACTGCTGTAAGATTTGAGCCAGGTGAAGAAAAACGTGTCTCACTTGTGGCCTTTGGAGGAAATCGTATTGCGTACGGGATTAATGGACTAACCAATGGATCACTCGATGATAATCAGAGTAAGGCTCAAGCGCTTACCCGAGCATTGGAGCAGGGTTTTATTACTAAAGGAGCAGGCGCATGAAATTATCTCGCCGTCAATATGCCGATCTATATGGTCCAACCGCCGGTGATCGGATCCGCCTAGCGGATACCGAACTAATCATAGAGGTAGAACAAGACCTCACCACTCCAGGGGAAGAAGCCAAGTTTGGTGGGGGAAAAGTGATACGAGATGGTATGGGTCAGTCACCAACTGCGACACGAGCTCGGGGGTCATTGGACGTCATCATCACCAATGCCGTGATTCTAGATTATTGGGGCATTGTGAAAGCAGATATTGGTATTCGTGATGGACGGATTGTGGGAATCGGCAAATCAGGAAATCCAGACCTGATGGATGGTGTTACTCCTCGAATGGAAATTGGCCCAGGAACCGAAGTCGTCGCAGGTGAAGGAAAGATCGTCACAGCAGGAGGGGTTGAAAGCCATGTACATTTTATTTGCCCACAACTGATTCCGGAAGCATTGGCCTCAGGTATGACAACTTTGCTCGGAGGCGGGACCGGACCCGCAACAGGAACGAACGCGACCACCTGTACGCCAGGTGCATGGAACATTAGTCGAATGCTAGAAGCTGCTGATGGATTTCCAATTAACCTTGGATTTTTTGGAAAAGGCAACGCCTCTCTTCCAGAATCATTGACTGAACAAATCCATGCCGGAGCCATTGGCCTAAAGTTGCATGAAGATTGGGGTACCACGCCAGCTGCTATCTCCACCTGTCTGGATGTGGCAGATCAATACGACATCCAAGTGGCCATTCATACCGACACCTTAAATGAAGCTGGGTTTGTCGAAGACACAATTCAAGCGTTTAAAGGAAGAACCATTCATACCTTTCATACCGAAGGAGCTGGGGGCGGCCATGCCCCGGACATTATTAAGGTATGCGGAGAGTCCAATGTGCTGCCGTCATCAACCAACCCCAGTATGCCCTATACAGTAAATACTATTGACGAGCACCTAGATATGTTGATGGTCTGCCATCATTTAAGTCCGCGGGTTCCTGAAGACATTGCCTTTGCTGAATCTCGCATTCGCGGAGAAACAATTGCTGCTGAAGACATTCTTCATGACATGGGCGCGATTAGTATCATGTCGTCTGATTCGCAGGCCATGGGGCGAATCGGAGAAGTCATTACCCGAACTTGGCAAACTGCGCATAAGATGAAAGTTCAACGTGGGCAGCTCAGTTCCCCTGGATTAGAAGAGATGGCTGAACATCATGACAATTTTCGAGCCAAACGATATGTGGCAAAATATACTATTAACCCGGCAATCACACATGGCATTTCACAAGAAGTGGGCTCCGTAGAGGTGGGAAAATTAGCAGACCTGGTTCTTTGGAATCCTGCATTTTTTGCGGTAAAACCCGATCTGATTATGAAAGGTGGATTTCTTGTCGAAGCAGCAATGGGTGACCCAAATGCATCCATCCCTACACCACAGCCTGTACTAAGTCGACCTATGTTTGGTGCCTTTGGCCGAGCACCCTTTTCAACAAGTGTAACGTTTCTTTCACAAGCCGGCATAGATGGGAAGATCCCTACGAAACTCGGCCTAGAAAAGCGCATTGTCCCCGTAAAAAACTGTCGAAGCATTGGCAAGCGAGATCTAAAACTTAATGATGCGCTTCCGCGCATGGAAGTCGACCCTGAAACCTATGTGGTCAAGGCTGACGGCACGCATTTGACTTGTGAACCCATGGACGTTCTACCAATGGCGCAGCGATATTTTCTATTTTAGGTGCCCTAAGAGAGTCATGCATATTGCTTCCTTGCTACAAGGCTTTCGTCTCATTGATTCATTCTTTCCATCTGGGGGATTTGCCTTTTCCTCTGGATTGGAAGCCGCAGTACAAGGAAGACACGTTCAAACAGCTGACGACCTCAATCATTATGTCTGTGATTATTTACGGTGTGGAATAGGCAAGTGCGAAGCGGTAGCCGTTGCTCAAGCGCATTATGCATCCGCAAAAAAAGACCTCCTGGCTATCGAAACCACAGATACGACCTTAGAATCGATGAAACTGTGCAAAGACACTCGTTTAGCTAGCCGCCAAATGGGACAAAGCATCTTGAACAATTCGGTTCAATTGGATGCCAGACAAGGAATCTTGAACTCATATAAAGTCGACGTTGATTCTGGGGCAACACCCGGTCATCTCGCTGTAGTTCTTGGAGTTATGTTTGAACATATGGGGTGGAATCAAGAGGAGGCAATTGCGGGATTTCTTTATCAAACCGGCGTTAGCCTAGTTTCCGCTTCGTACAAACTCCTACCTATTGGACAACGAGAAGGGCAACGATTGTTAGAACAGTGGACCCCAGTGATGGAAGAACTTAGCCAAACTATTAACGCACACACACCAATGATGACCTGGGCTCCACTCCAAGAGATTTGCGCCATGCGTCACTCACAATTAACCACGCGAATGTTTCGCTCATAACTATGCATATTATTGAACATCTTCCTGACGGAGCAGAGCCCGCCACTCGAACGCAAAATACGGGCATTGTGGTAATTGGAGTCGGTGGGCCAGTCGGTTCTGGAAAGACCGCACTCGTTGAAGCGTTAGCAAAAACACTTCAAACGAAAATTCAACTTGCTGTTGTCACTAACGATATTTTCACGAAGGAAGATGCTGAGTTTTTGACAAGACGCGGGGTACTTCCACCAGATCGAATTCTTGGCGTTGAAACTGGTGGCTGTCCACACACCGCAGTTCGGGAAGATGCCTCTCATAATCAAGGGGCAATTGGACAACTCATTAATCGTTTCCCTAATCTAGACTTAGTGTTGCTGGAAAGTGGGGGAGATAATTTGGCTGCTACCTTTAGCCCAGAACTCGTCGATGAAGTTATTTATGTGATCGATGTTGCAGCTGGCGATAAAATTCCAAGAAAAGGTGGTCCAGCTATCACACGATCTGGGTTGCTTGTCATCAATAAAATTGACCTCGCCCCCCATGTCGGTGCCGATCTCTCAATTATGGATCGCGATAGTCGACTAATGAGAGGTGAACGGCCTTTTATCTTCACTAACCTGCTTTCAGGTAAAGGACTCAATCACGTTGTCGAGTGGGTGGAACAACAAGTTTATTCTCGCTCAACACACTCATGATCTCCGTACCAATCTTAAATTCAACTGAGCATAAGACAGGATTCACTCCTTCTTTGCGAGGTAAAACTAGCCAACTGATCCTACGATACGCCAATCAACAAGGGAAAACAGCTCTCACGCATTCGTATTTTTCCTATCCCTGGTATTCTTTTCCCCCGCTCTATCTCGATAACACTGGCTGCGCAACAACCTTCCTAACGAATCCATCTGGTGGATTCGTTGGTGGTGATGATTTGTCACTAACTGCGACGCTAGGGAAAAACACCCATGTGCTACTTACAACGCCTTCTGCTACAAAAATATATCGGATGCTTGAACAATCAGCCACTCAGTCTATTGACATCACGGTTGGACCAAACGCCATTCTTGAATGGATGCCTGATCTCACTATCCCTTTTGCCGGATCTCGATTTAGTCAATCAATAAACATTCGAATGAGTACAGGGGCTACTGTCATTTTGTGGGATGCCATGGCAGCTGGGCGAGTCGCGCGAGGAGAACGTTGGGTTTTTTCTCAATTCGCTAACCAAATAAACATTCTGGGTTCGAATGGATCACAACTTCATGAGCGATATTCACTTTTACCTGAAATAGGGACATCTTGCTTGACCTTTGAACAGTGGAATTACTCAGGCTCCCTTTTACTCTTTAACGACCAGATGTCGACGACAACATGGGAAAACCTTTATGCAGAATTAACTAGCCTATTTCAAGAGGAAACACACCAAGTCTTAGCAGGAGTAACAGAAACACCTCTACCGGGGCTGGCCATTAAGTTATTAGCACGCTCAGCTCCGGAAATGATAATGTTGTTCGAGAAGACTTGGTGCATCGCTCGAAAACATCTCCTAAAACTAGACCTGCCTGCTCTTCGCCGATACTAAGCCTGGCGAATGGCTATTCCCCTACCCTCACCAACATTCCACGTTCTTTACAAACAGAAAAAGTATATTGATAGATTGCAATGATAATAAAGAGATAAAGTCCATTGAGGGCTGTAGCCCAGGCAAGATGCTGCCAGGGCACGGTTTGATTGATTAATATGCTTCTCATGCCCTCGAATACATGGGCGGCAGGATTGCCCAGGGCTACGGGTTGGAGCCAGCTAGGAAGAACCGATACAGGATAAAAAACACAGGAAATTGGTTGAAAGAGAAACACTAATCCCCAGGCTAATACTTCCGCTTGCTGACCAAATCTCATGATAATGGACATGGTCAAGATACCGATCAACCATCCCATAGCAATAAGGTTAAACACAAGAGGGATTAGCGACAGCCCCATAATAAATACGTTATAAGAGTAAAAGAGTAACGCAGTGAATGCCATGATAATGGAAACTGCTGCTACCTTAAATATGCTCATGGCCATGGTTGCCGCAAGAAATTCTCCGGCTGTGAGCGGACTCGCAAAGAGATTCATCAAATTCCGAGACCAAATTTCCTCAAGGAAAGAAATCGTCACACCTTGCTGCGCACGAAACAATATATCCCAAAATATCAATGCTCCTAGGAAAAAGGTCACAGCAACATGTAACCCCCCTCCCTCTTGCGACAAATACAAGGTAATAAAACCCCACACAACCAGGTCCAACAAGGGCCAGTAAAAGATCTCCAGCAGCCGAGGAAAGCTTCTGCGGTAGAGGTAGAGGTGTCTAGTGATAAGTGCTGCGATGCGACCAATATTCATAATATAATAGTTGGGCTACTAATTAGAAATCAGGAATTTATGATTTTGAAAATTAACCGCTGCATACCCGCTTAAAACCATAGTTGTGACGGACATGACTCCGAAGACATTTATCGATCACGGGCAATCTTTAGGAAAACCTGCTCAAGGTTATCTTCACCATATTGTTTAACAACATTAGTAGCAGTACCTTGCGCTACAATTTTCCCTCGTTGGAGAAAAATGATCCGGTCTGACATCTCTTCCATCTCACGCATGTTATGGGAAGTGTACAACATACTCAAACCAGAGACATCTCGATATTCTTTGAGGAAAGCCCTAATCTTATGGGCAATATCGGGATCCAGGCTCGCCGTAGGTTCATCCAAGAATAAAATTTTTGGTTCCGTCATGACAGCCTTAGCAAGTGTGAGTCTAGTCATCTGGCCAGAAGAAAGCTTCCGAGTAAGCCTATGCCGAATGTCTTCCATCTCCAGCTTTTTCAATACATCGTCAATTCGTCGATTGATATCAGGCAAACTATATAATTTCCCTGTCACGCGAAGATTTTCTTCAACTGTAAGAGCATATGGCATAGAGATATACGTCGAAGAAAAATTAACCTGGCGAAGAATTTCTTCTCGATGCTTTATAAGATCCAATCCGAACATATGGATCGAACCTTCCGTAGGAGTGACTACTCCTAGTAACATTTGGAAGATTGTAGTTTTCCCAGCACCATTTGGCCCAAGCAGACCAACGGTCTCCCCAGGCTGAATATCAAAAGAAACCCGATCCACAGCAGTGAAATCACCAAAACGTTTTGTAAGTTGTCGTATTTCGACAATAGGAAAGGACATAAAGCGTATGCCGTATTTGATTAAAAGAGAAAATCCCCGATCTTATCTGGAAGATGACAGGTTTCGCATTCCTTACTGAGGACTTTCCCTGCGTGTGTGGATTTGCCGTCGTGACATTGCACGCAATCAGCTAAAGCTGATTCCCATAATACAGAACCTTCTGGATGATCAGGATAATGGGGTTTTAAGTCAACTTTTATGTGCCCACGAGGAATCACAATAGGATAGCCTTTGATCGGTTTCCCATGAACCACGCGACTGTGGCAAGTCGTACACCCTTCACCCCGCTCCCGTTCCCTAAACGCATCCATGTGCTTGCGATGACTCATGATTAATCCAACAGCTTTGACTGGAGACGGGAGATCGCGAGGCGACTTTTCTGAAACACGCAAGATGGCTCTATGACAGGCAATACATACTTCAGAGGTAACATGGGCTTTGAGGTTGTGAGGTTCAGTCGGCGATCCAAACCAAGTAATGGCGACATCCCCTAATCCAGCTAAAATCTTGTCTTCAATGAATCCATGCAACCCAGGTCGAACATGGCAATCTACGCAAGTTACGTCTTTGTGTGATGAAGTTTTCCAGGATTCAACCGAAGGCCTGATGGTATGACACGAGGCACAGAAATCAGGATGGTTCGTCAGAGGAATGGCTGCAGTTCCGGCTAAAGCAAAAACAGCAACAACCACAACCAGGAAGGTTAAAGTCCTACGATTCATATCATGCGGACGAACTCTTTGGATAATGTTTGATAATCAGATCCGCCAGTCCGTCAATATCGTCTCGGTCAAAACAAGGAACCGATCCTTCTATGGGTTTCATGGACACGATAGCAAGCAAACCATCCAATGAAATATTCAATTCACTCAGTTCCTCTCGAACTACCGCAATCTTGGGATACCCCTCGCTCTTCCACCCTTCGGCGATAATTAGATCGATTTGACTATCTAAATACTTATCACGAACTTCTTCCACCTTTATTTCTTCTGGTAGGTCAGCAAACATCGCCATACTACCCTTGGACAACACCACAACTGCACTCGCACCAGCCTGTTTATGCCGCCAACTATCTTTTCCTTCAGTATCCAATTCGAAACCATGTCCAGCATGCTTCACAGTAGCAACCTTATATCCCGCACGTATCAATGCAGGAATGACTCGTTCTATGAGGGTTGTTTTTCCACTATTTGATCGACCAGCAAAACACAGTATGGATGGTGGCATGAGATAAAACTCTTAGGAAGACCAAGGCATGAATAAAAAAATGAGAACGTTGGTTTTTATATTCTCTATTAAATAATTTGCGGTATTATGTAATTCGGCTCAATACTTGAACCTTGATGGTGTCGCCAGGATTCACTTTCTCAATCTCTTCAGCTATATCAATCAACCCATTGGCTTTGACCATTGAGGTCAAGATCCCTGACCCCTGGGGACCTGTAGTTTTGACCGTCAGTTGCCCATCTTCATGTGACAAAATCCCACGTAAGAAATGTCGACGGTCTGGATGCTTCGAAAACTTTTCTTTAAACACGGCTTCGACTGTCGGTCGCTCCAGATGACGATGCCCACCCATTTTCATTATGGCTAATCGCACAAGTTGTTCAAACGTGACCATGGAAGACACAGGATTCCCGGGAAGTCCAAACGCCAACTTTCCTTGAATTTTTCCAAACGCTAAGGGTTGCCCTGGTCGAATGGCTAACTTCCAAAAATGCATGTCAGCACCCAACTCAGAAAAGACAGCTTTGGTAAAGTCATAATCTCCCATCGACACACCACCAGAAAGCACGATGATGTTACAGCCTAATCCTTGCGCGATTTTTTCTTTCAGAGATTCTGGTGTGTCTTTCGCAATTCCTAAAAGTAGTGGAATGCCTCCAGCTTCTTGAACTGCAGCAGCAATACCGTAGCTGTTTGAGTTAACAATTTTATTTTCATCAAACTTTTCGTCCAGATCAGCTAGCTCATCACCCGTGGAAAGTATTGCAACTCGTGGCCGTTGATGGACCAAAACAAACGACTTAGCCAAGATCGCTAACATACCAATCTCAGCTGGTCTTAATTGGGTGCCTTTGGCAATAATGCATTCCCCTTCTTTGACATCCTCTCCCTTGGGACGAATGTTTGCACCCTGCGGTTCCGGCTGAAAAATTCGAACTGTCGTCTCAGAAGGTTCGGTGAACTCCACTCGGACAACCGTATCGGCACCACCAGGAACCGGTGCCCCAGTCATGATGCGAATGGCCTCTCCCGGTCCTACAGATTTCGTCGCAACATCTCCAGCCGCTACGTCTTCGATAATTTTCAGTTCGGCCGGCTTCGTAATTTCATGCTCTTTTTTTATATCCTCCCAGCGAACGGCAAAACCATCCATGGCTGAATTGTTCCAAGGAGGATTGTCCCGCGGGGCAATAATATCCTCACCCAATACTCGACCAAGACCATCGAGCAACCCGACCTTTTCGCAGCCAAGAGTTGGAGCAGCGCCCAAAACTATTTTTTGAGCTTCACGAAGTAGAGTTAATCCAGACATAATGACAATTTCTCTTAATTAAATTATTTGCCAACTTTTTTGAATGGACTCTTCGTGGCAATCTGCACCAAAGAACCCTTTTTCTTACAAAAATCATCAACTTGATTCGCAACGCTATGAAAGGCATCTGCAGTAGGCAGATCCGAGTTAAACATGGCATATGGCTCGCCATAGTCACTTTGTCTCACCACGTCAGGATCCAATGGTATACGTCCTAAGAATGGCACTCCCATATCATGGGCCGAAGCCTCTCCACCACCTTTTCTGAATACTTCAATATGCTTGTGACAATGGGGGCAATCTAACCCACTCATATTTTCCACTATGCCAATGATAGGCAACTCGCTATCCCTGGCAAAGGTAACTGACTTTCTCGCATCCAATAGAGCCACTTCTTGGGGTGTTGAAACAATCACACAGCCCGTTACTTCACCGATCAAGTCAATCGTGGTAACAGATTCATTCCCAGTTCCAGGAGGCAAATCAACAATCAAGAAATTCAAATCTTGCCATTCAACGCCCCCTAGCAATTGATTGATAAATTCAAATTTATACGCATCTCGCCAAATAATCGGATCATCAGAGTTTTGAAGCAAAAATGACATGGAGGCAATTTTCATATTATAGGCCTGAAAGGGAATAATCCCACCACCAGTACTAATCTTCAGACGTTCACCCTCAGCCCCAACCATCTTGGGAATGTTCGGACCATGAATATCCATATCACAAATGCCAACTTCATAACCTTTCAGCGCCAGACTCACCGCAAGGTTGGTAGATAACGTACTCTTTCCAACACCACCTTTATTACTCATCACTAAGATCTTGTAATCGATCCGTTCCATCCGTTTGGCCACCAACCACCGGCTATGGCCCTCCTTATCTTTTTGGCAAGTTTCGTTTTCGTCACAAATTGCACACGCCCACATATACGTGCAGGAATCGCCACTTTCTGCTGCAGGCTGCTGAAACATTTTTATATCACCAGGCATGTCTTCCTCCAAATTCCTGAGTATAAGTGAATATGAACATATAGTCTTTAATATCCAAAATTTCGTTCCCTATGCTGACATCGCTGTTGCATTTGAAGCCTTGTCAACCATATGATCAAGTATTGGTATGAAGGTAGCAAGGTTTTCCCTCACACCTTTTGGACTACCTGGAAGATTGACGATGATGGTTGAACCCCGAATACCAGCAATCCCACGGGACAACATTGCAGTTTTGACTTTCTTCAAACTTTCCCCGCGCATCACCTCAGCAATCCCAGGAATTTCTTTTTCAATGACATCGTGTGTAGCCTCTGGAGTCCAATCTGTCGGTCTCACGCCTGTCCCCCCTAAGGTAAAAATGACTTGAGGGGCAACAGTTGTACAAACCGAGAGCAAAGATTCGGAAATATCCTTACGATCATCTGGCACAATTTCATAGGCCACAATCTGAACATCATTGTCATTCAAAAATTTTTCAAGATCAGTTCGACCTTTATCAGAAGATTCTCCCCTGCAAATTTTCGAGCTTACAACAATTATCGCCGCTTGAATCATATGCATTCTTTCAACTATCCCTAGGGTACTCCGACGTAGTCGTCATCACCCCCAGCCGTATTAGCAGTTGCAGGCTTTGGCCGCAGCGCACCCGCAGAGCCCTGCGAAGTTTCAGTAACTTCTTGAGAGGCAGCCTCTTCTTCTGTTTTTGGTTTCTTAAAGAAACTGGCACTGATAATTCCAACTTCGTAGAAGAAATACATAGGCAGGGCCATGAGACATTGGTTAAAAGGATCAGGAGTGGGAGTCAAAATCGCGGCAAACAAAAAGGCGCCAAGGAAGGCCCATTTTCTGTATTGTTTAAGAAAGGGAGCATCCACCCACCCCAATTTAGCCATTAGTGTTAAGGCAAGGGGCACCTCAAATACTAGGCCAAATATTACTAAAAACCAAAGAGCAAAGCCTACATAATTAGCAATAGATAATGTCGGAATAAAACCCGCTTGAACACCGTACGAGATTAAAAAATTCAGCGCAAATGGCAGAACAAAAAAGAAACAAAAGCCCAGACCCAAATAGAAGGCAATAGCACTAGTCATTACAAATGGCGCTACGAAACGACGCTCTTGCACATGAAGACCTGGCACAATAAATGCCCAGGTTTCGTATAAAATGTAAGGGGTAGCCAGTACAAGCGCGAACAAGGCTGCCACTTTTAGGTTCTGCCAAAGGGCTTCGGCTGGAGATAGGAAGACAAAAGGAATTTTCGGTAGCTCAGTAGGAACCCATGTCAGAGTTCCAGGAACAAACATATTTTGCAGAGGAACTCGCAGCCATTGGACAAGAGTATCCGCGTAAAAGAAAGTCCCAACAAAAAGCAGGGCGACAATAATGACGATTTTGGTTAGCCGAGCCTGAAATTCAAACAAATGCTGCATAACCGGCATTTTTTTATCCT
>CAZDCF010000003.1:94761-96181 GCA_964503895.1 uncultured Nitrospiraceae bacterium
GTTAGCCGAGCCTGAAATTCAAACAAATGCTGCATAACCGGCATTTTTTTATCCTCGAGAGGATTAAATACCGAGTCTTGAAGCCACTTTTTGAATCGAAACTCTTCAGCCATACTTTAAAACTTTTGAAACCACAGCATGAGTTCCATACCATGGCCTCCCATTAAAAACCCAATTGTTCTTACTTTGGATTTACCGCCACGAATAAGTTATTCCCTCGTCGGCTTAATAACAGCACCACCAACGACTTCTTTTCAATCTGCGAAGCAATATTTTGATAATCCGAAAGATTATTTATCACACTCCGATTCACTTCTTGAATCACATCTCCTTGCTGTAACCCAGCATCAGCCGCCGCGCTTCCAGGCCTTACCTCCTTGACAACGACACCCGCTGTTTGTCTGGGAAGTTTCAACTGGTTTTTCATTTCGTCAGTAAGTGCTTCAACCGTCAGCCCAGAGAGCACATTATCCAATTTATCGATTTTGGCTGGTGGGGTTGCACCGCCATTTCTTGCCAACGTATCATCTGAGGGCCGCTCCCCAACCTGAACTGTCAGTTTGGTCTTTTTCCCTTCTCTCAAGACTACAATTTCCACATCATCACCAACCTTCGTGCGAGCGACAATGTGTCGGAGATGATTTACATCCTCGAGTTCCTCCCCACGATACTTAAGAATAACATCTCCTCGCTGCAGGCCACCTTTTGACGACGGTCCATCTTCATGCACCTCACTAATAAGAACTCCCCCGGTATGACCCTCTGAAAGTTGGAAAGATTTGGCCAGGGCCGGAGTCATTTCCTGGATGGCAATTCCCATCCATCCACGGACCACGCGTCCACTTTGGATGAGACTCCCAGTAATATCCTTCACAATATCCACTGGTATCGCAAACCCGATACCTTCAGAACCACCCGTTCGCGAAAAAATTGCGGTATTAATTCCAACAATCTCTCCATTCATATTGATGAGTGGTCCGCCAGAATTACCAGGATTGATAGGGGCATCGGTTTGGATGAAATCCTCATACTCTGTGATACCCACATTCCCACGACCCAAGGCACTAATAATCCCCATGGTTACCGAAGACTTAAGGCCAAATGGGCTGCCTACTGCCAACACCAAATCTCCGACCTTTGAAGTTTCATTGCTACTCCATGACACAAAGGGCAGGTCCTGGCCTTCAATTTTGATCACAGCAAGGTCTGTCTTTGGATCAGTCCCGATAATTCTTCCCGGGTATTCTTTTCCTGAAAACATGGTGACCGTAATTTTAGTCGAATCCTCCACCACATGATTATTGGTCACTATATATCCTTCAGGGCTGATGATCACCCCTGACCCTGCACTCATACCCGGCGGGCCAGGAGGCCGGCCAGGCGGTCCAGGCATCGGTGGAGGAGGCCCCCCACCAGGAGG
>CAZDCF010000004.1:0-74541 GCA_964503895.1 uncultured Nitrospiraceae bacterium
ATAACGGGAAAGTCTTGACATTAGCGCGTAACGTACCTGGGGCAAAGCTTAAACGTTGGCGAGTCGGCTGCCGCAACAAAGAAATTGCCCAAAATCAAGAGTCAAAAATAAAAACCGATCTGATGATGGGAAAAATTTTGAGCAAACAGACGCAATCAGTATCCATGACCTTTGCCTACTGGGCAAAGGAGTATATGGAAATTGAGGAAGTCAAAAAACTTCGTTCTTACCGTGAACGCTGTCAACGGATTGTGAGGGAATTGATACCATTCTTTGGGAAAATGCTTCTGGAGAATATAACGGCCAAGGATGTGGAAGCATTCCGTCAAGAACGAGGGAAAGGGCGCGCTGTTGCTACGGTGAATGTAGATCACAGCATTTTAAAACACATGCTCAAGCACGCTATGAGACGGGATCTTGTCATGAGAAACGTTGCAGCGTTAATTCCTGCCCCCAAACCAAAGAATGCAAGAAATAGGGTGCTCGAACCTCACGAGTGGGACAGGCTCTATGGCACCGCACCAGAATGGTTCAAACCAATCTTGTTGATAGGCTACCATACTGGTATGCGGTTAGAAGAAATTCTCACACTAACGTGGGACCGGGTCGATTTGGACAAGAAGCGAATTTATTTACCGGGCGTATTAACCAAAACCGGTGAGGATCGCGCAGTACCCATCACACCGTTCCTTCAGCATACGCTTAAACTCCTTCGTGGTAAGGACGGTGTAACTAGGATGAGCGGCCTTGTTTTTCAAAAAAACGGTCGAAAACTGAACCACACCTACCGGGCCGTTCAGGATATTTGCGAAACTCAAAACATCCCGAATTTTACTTTTCATGATCTTCGGCATTGTGCTGTAACGAACATGGCCGACGCAGGGATAGCTCCTGAAACAATCATGAAGATTGTTGGCCATTCTTCTATTGAAATGTTCTTACGCTACCGCACCATCAAGGCAGAAAATTTAGACGCTGCCATGTCCAGTCTTAACACGCTAATAACACAACGCCAAAGCGCTTCACGCCAAGTCTCTGAAATTTTTACAGTGTTATAAAACTGGTGCCGAAGCCGGGATGGGAAACTTGAGAAGATGTATTTATAGTGGAACAATGGCTTTGGGGACCATAACTAGGAGCACACAGTCAAATTCCATAAAATTATGAGCTGTTGGCTTTGGGGTACAAATGAGTAAATTTGAACCACCTAGCCAATCATTTGGAATTTTTTGATGTTCTTATACTTCTTCAATATACTTGTGGGTAGCTGAAAATAGAATTACCATGAGGCCATGCATTGTAAGAACGGAAAGGAGTAAAACCTAATGGGACCAGAAACGCATGTTTTTGGAACACTCGGGGTTCTTCTCGTCATCTTCACGGCCATCGGATTTTTGCTCTTCCTAGTTCCAATTCCTTTGTGGATTGCAGCTTGGGCTTCAAATGCTTACGTAGGCTTGATGACGTTGATTGGAATGCGATTTCGTCGTGTTCCACCCAGTACAGTGGTCACAGCACGAATTAGTGCTGTTAAAGCAGGATTAGCTATTCCTATTAATGACCTTGAGGCCCATTTTCTGGCTGGAGGCGATGTAGTACGAGTAGTCCATGCTATGATCTCGGCAGACAAGGCCAATATTCCCATGTCATTCAAACGAGCCGCGGCTATTGATTTGGCTGGAAGAGATGTGTTGGAAGCCGTGAAAATGTCTGTTCTTCCCAAGGTGATTGAAACTCCGCGTATAGCCGCGGTGGCAAAAGACGGAATTCAGCTCATTGTAGTTTCTCGAGTTACTGTACGGGCCAACATCGATCGGTTAGTCGGTGGAGCGGGTGAAGAAACCATAGTTGCTCGAGTCGGAGAAGGCATGGTTAGCACTATTGGATCTTCTATGACACATAAGGATGTGTTAGAGAACCCGGATGAAATTTCTCGACATATTTTGAGCAAAGGATTAGATGCCGGAACCGCATTTGAAATCCTATCGATCGATATTGCGGATATAGACGTAGGGACCAATATCGGTGCCAAACTTCAAATTGACCAAGCAGATGCGGATAAACAAATTGCTCAAGCCAAAGCCGAAGAACGACGAGCTATGGCTGTAGCATTGGAGCAGGAAATGCGAGCACGGGTTATAGAGGCAGAAGCCGATGTACCCAAAGCCATGGCCCAAGCATTTAAACAGGGGAATTTGGGGATAATGGATTATTATCGAATGAAGAACGTTCAAGCGGATACGGCGATGCGCGATTCAATTGCAAGCAAGGAAGAGGATCAAATCAATGAGCCAAAACTATGAGTAGAGAGAGCCTAATATTTTTACTGGTGGTGTTAGCTGTTTGGGGACTTTCGGTTGCAGCACGTTGGCTGCAGGAGGAAATTAAAAGAGGTACTACCGATGATACTGAGTTTGAACCAATCGAAAAGTATCCTAGTCTCGAGACTGAACCTGTATCAAAACCTGAGACGCTAGCACCACTCGAAGCAACAAAACATCGACCATCCCCTACACTTGACCAAGAAAAACAAACGCATCAAAGAAAATTATCGAAACAATTGGGTTTGGAGAGCATGCAAAAAATGAGGAATGGAATTATCCTAATGACCATACTCGGCCCCTGTCGGGCCAATGAGCCAATTAGTACAATACGATCTTTTTAGTGTGGAATCTTTCCTTTGAACAGCACCCACAAACCAATGATCCTGACAATTACCAACAACATACCATAGAAATATTAGTCATCCATTACAGCACTTTTTCGCCCTTCTTATAGGTGGTCTTCCTGATGATGTTTCCTTGTTCGTCCCACTCCGTGAATACACCGTCTTTAAGCCCATCTTTGTAGATACCTTCAAAATACTTCTGCCCATTCTCGTGCCACCCTGTAAAGCGACCGTCTGGATTCCCATCTTTATACGTGATTTCATTCCATTTTTGTCCGTTCTCGTACCACAACGTCGCCAGTCCATTTTTCTTGCCAGCCTTGTGCATAGCTTCCGTTGCCTTTTGTCCGTTCTCGTACCACAACGTCGCCAGCCCGTCTTCCTTCCCATCTTTGTAGGTCGCATCAAACTCCTTCTGTCCATTCTCGTCATAAAGCGTCCACCGACCTTCTTCCTTCCCATCTTTGTAGGCACCTTCTTCCTGCTTCTGTCCGTTCTCGTGCCACGTAACATACTTTCCTGTATACGGTTCCTCATGGTTGGGAAGATACATCACCCCATTTCTGGATTCGAGTTTAAGATCCTCCAGCACCACACCCTCGTCACATCCAAAGGAACTCACGAGGAACAGCAAGGAAAGGATGGTGGAAAGGAAAATGGTCATACGCGTTCTTCGCTAAGTTCTGTTAGTACGCCTCTTTGGATAACAGCCTACCAATCTCCCCAAGACTAACATCGTTGTAAATGACTGATTTGATGGAGCCGACGAGTGGGATTGAACCACCGACCTGCTGATTACGAATCAGCTGCTCTACCACTGAGCTACGTCGGCTCTCCAAGTGAAGCATTAAAAAATTGGAAGGGCTATAGGACAAAAACAAGGGCCATCATATTTACTGCTCTATCCTCTGTCAACTCGATCTATTTAAGGTATTTGGTTCTCTAACGACATCTTTGTTTTTTTGTATAAAGACTGTATTTACAACAATCACTGAATCCCATTTACAAATATTTTGATATCTATTTAGGCTCGACCCGAATTATATGAGATTATTTCTCAAATATTTTTTAAGCTTTATTTTTAAGTGAGATACTAATTGAACAGCACATTGCCAAATAAATCACGTTTTAAATTTTTCAAGACAAAACTTTCACATTAGATGTCGCTCACAAACTTGCTGCTGTGCTTTGATTTAAATATTCCTGCTGTGACAATATAATTTTCTGCCATTCAATGTCGTTGACATCACAACCAAGATGGCATACCTTTCCCCCGCGCACTAAAATTCGGCATGCCAATCTAGCACAATGACGCAACCACTTACCCTATCAGGATCTCTAGTTTTTCTCACCATCTTGATGATCGTATCGCCCTGTTGGGGTGAACCCAAATTGCTTGAGATTTCCCTTGCGAGAAATATAAAAAACCGGACCCCCATCGGAGCCCATTCTCCTGTCGTATCATGCGAAAAGAATAGAAACCATAATGCTGATCTTCCAATTATTAATGCCGCAACAGATAATCAAATTATATTTTGGAATCGTGTAATGACCAAATCAGCAGCCACTTTCCACCATACGTGGCACAAAAAAACTTCTGATGGATGGAAGCACATGGCTCATGTTTCCCTCAAGGTAAACAAATCATCTTCCTTTCGTACTTGGAGTAGAAAAATGATTCGCCCACGTTTACATATTGGCGAATGGATGATCATTGTATCAGTAGATAATGACCTTCAGGATGTATTATGCATCGTTCGCTTTATCGTTAAGTAATGAAAAAAGCGCTGCCATGTCTTCTCTGAAAATATGGCTATGAAAACAAGCTTTCTCCTCTTTGTCTTTGGGTGTAGCTGTTCAAATAAAGTCACACAGAATTAGGCCTAACACTTTTCAACTAGTTCCTTATTAACAATAACTTTTTAGTCAGACTACCTTCAATACAAATGCCAAATCACGAAGAAAGCCATTTCCATTTTCAATCATCCAAGAAAAATGGAATTACTTCCCATTTCGCCTCACTCATTCGACTAACCAATCAGACAGGCACACTGCTGCTCGCACTTCCTTCGATTTGGGCTCTAGTGCTCGCATCAGATGGTGCTCCCTCTCCATGGTTACTACTTATTTTTTTATTTGGAGCCTTCATCATGCGGAGTGCCGGTGTGATAATGAATGATTTAGCTGATCAATCTTTTGATCGACAGGTCAAAAGAACCAAAACTCGACCACTGGCCAGTAAGGCTATTCATCCCATTCATGCCCTAATATACCTTGGATGCTTTTTAAGTGTCGCGCTCTTCCTGTTAGTTTTCTTAAATCCACTGACCATATGGTTGAGTCCAATTGCACTCGCCCTAGCCGCTTTTTATCCTTTTACAAAAAGGTTTTTTGATTTACCTCAGTTTTTTCTAGGCCTGGCCTTTGGATGGGGAGCAATAATGGCCTGGGCTGCAACGCAAAATCAATTAACACTTTCCGCTTGGCTTTTGTTTACTTCCACAACCCTCTGGGCTCTAGCCTACGATACTATTTATGCCCTTCAAGATAGAGATGATGATATCCGCATTGGGGTTAAATCATCTGCTATACTCTTTGGATCGCATGTTTGGATAGCAGTTGGTATCATCGAAATTTTAATGATTGGGATCTTGGCCCTCGTTGGCTCGCTAGAAAATCTTAATCTAGCATTTTATGGTGGACTTGCAGGGCTGGCTGGATTTTTGAGCCAACAAGTTTGGCGTTTGCGTAGGGAAATTAATCCAACGGAGGCATTTACTATGTTCAAACAACATGTGGGAGTGGGATTTGTTATCCTGATAGGAATTTGGTTAGGAACGATATGAAAAAAAATTAATTTTTTTTCATTTCTCAATAAAAAAGGGCCACAAATGCAGCCCTTTTTTATTGACGTAGTCTTGAATACTCAGATTCTATTCCGGTGGAGGAATTGGTTTATCTGGCTTTGGCGCACGAAGGGTTTCAAGATAGGCAGTCACTGCCCTAGCGTCGTGATCGTCAAAGCCTAAATTTGGCATCCGAGTGTGTTTTTTGATGCCTTGTGGATATCGAATCCAACGATAAATCCACGTGTCATTAAGTCTAAAACCAGCACGATCCAAAGCTGGACCAACAAGACCTCCGACATCGCCTATGCTATGACACCCATTACACCCATATTTTTCGGTATAGAGATGTTTGCCCTCTTTCCCTAAAGCAACCCGCTCTTTATCAGATACGGCTAGATCGGGACGTCGAATTTGGGCCATCTTGGGTCGTTTTGAAAAATTCTCCCAGGCAGTTTTAGCAACTTCAAACTTCTCCGAAGTTTTTTCATAAGCTTCCTCCTCGGGAAGCACAATTTCTTCTTCGTCGTCATCTATATCTTCGTCTTCATCTTCCACATCAAGATCTTCCTCTGCCTCAGCCTTGGCATCCTCTTCAGCTTCCTGTTTTGCCAGGGCGTCTTCCATAACCTTTTCGGCTTGATCCTGGTCTGCCTTGGCAGCGTTAAATGCTGCCTCTAACTCCGCCCTTCTCCCATCAACATCATATTCTAGGGAACCGCCATGGAGAGTTCGCACGTAGCTGACAATCGCCCAAAGCTCTTCTTCAGATAGAGTATATTTAAACGTTGGCATGGTAGCCACAGCAAAGTAGTTGTCATCATCAATAACTTCTTGCAAAGAGGTGTCCCTCATCTCCCGAGAAATTTCATTGAAAATTTCTTCATCAGAAAATGTGGACATAGCTGCTGATTCTGACAAATCACGAGGGCGAGGATCTGGCATCCGCCCCCAATTAAAACCTTCTGCTTGATATCCATTCTCGCCATGGCAATGCATGCAGTAATGATTATAAAGTTTACGACCTTTAGACGTTAGTTCATCCTCAAAGAGGGCACAGCCATTTGTGACCGCAAATAACACTGTCACAACAAATAACATTCTGATCAGTGCTCGGTGCATGCCCTGTTCCCCCTTCATACTTGGTTACCTTTCCTAATTTTTCTGATGAGGAAAAATTCAAACCCGGCAGCAATTACAATGCCCAACACAACATATCCGTAAATAGAATTATCAGGTGAGGGCTCAGCCCGAATATACCACCAGGATGAGACGGCCTTCTGTGAGCCCCTCTCTTTCACCTCTCCATCCACAAGCTGACCATCCCAAAAAGCAAAAGCTACATTCGTCCATTCGCCAGGATTGATCTGCACATCGTTTTCATCTCCTGTGAGCAAGGGTCGCGAGAAGACGACTCGCCAAGAACCCTCTTGCCAGGCACCTGTGGCAGACACATCTTGTTGCTCTTGCGAACGAAGCGTTTTAAACCCTTTGGCATTCATATCAGTAGCTTTACCATTCGCTTTTTTCCAATACCAGATATTGACTGGTCCACCTTCGACTTGGAGCATTTCTTGACCATGCGCAAAGTGGGCCTTCTTATCACCAACCATAAACTCAAGCGCTGCGGCGTCATCAGCATCCTCGGAAGGATCTTTATATTCCACCATGACGGCCATATCCTGGCCATTATGCATTCCACGAACCTTGACAGATTTGACGGTTACTTCCTGAATACGATCGGGCCAATGCACTTGTGGGGCTAACTTAAACTCAGAGGGCCGAATAGCATTCCATGACGCAGCATTAGGATCATCCGTAGGAAGTGATCCTTCCGCTAAATACAACCTCACGGCAACACTTGCAGCTTCCTCGCCTGCTGGCGGAGGATCGGCCGCTAATACCCAGGAAACGCTAGGTCCCGCAACTATGAGAAGGGTCCCAAGCGCAACACGGAAATTTATTTCACGTCTCATTTTTAAGCTCCTCGAATGCTCTCCAAGCCTTTCCAGGGTAATCAAAACTTCTATTCTTCTTCTTCCCAGGTACGCGGTGACTGATGGGCACCAGCATATTCACCCATGATAATCTTCCAAATCCAATCATCGGGTAATTCTACTTCCCATCGAGGCATAGCCGACTTCCATGGCATCCCTTCAACAGGAAGCCCCACGCCCCCCTTCTTGATGCGCCAAAACAAATAGGATTCTTGTAACTGGGCAATAGTTCCAGGATCACTAAAATTCGCTGGAGGCGGGTTAAAGCCGACCGCCGCTACCCCCTTGCCATCAAAATTTGCACCATGACAGGGAGAACAAAAGGCCGCATAGAGCCCCTGCCCCATCATGATATTTTCCTGAGTTTTTGGAAAAGGATTCGCTAATCCTACAAATTCGCCTGGAGGAGCGGGATGAATCGTTCGATTTTCAGGTGGGGGAACATCGCCTGGAGCTAACTTTCCATAAGTTTGCCACCCAACAAGCAAGGGAAATACTACAAAGACCGCGATTCGCGCGATACTAGCGATACCCGTTTGCCCATCTCCAGTCAGGAACCTCCCTACGGGTCCAAGGAATTCATCAAGGCCCGCACCACTCATAGTGTAGAAAATCATCGCAGAAGCAAAGGCAAGAGAGAGATAGAGAAAAATTAAACTTGCCGGTAGTGGAGCGGTAAATAACGGAAGGATAAATTTCAGAAACACATACATGCTTACTAACAAAATTCCTGTTTTAGCAAGAGGACCCCTCATATTTCACTCTCCTGGTTGGCTGGCTCCATGAGCGCCAATTGCGGCGACTTTCATGTCACCATCTTTACTTCCTCCACCAAGCACATCTTCAACTTTAATGCTGATTGGCTCTCCACTCATTTTTTGAAGGAACGCGATAACAGAATAAATTTCTTGATTTGACAAGGCAATGGGATTCTTACCGATATAGGGCATTCGAGCTGGATATTCCTTTGGTAATCCATGATGCCTGAAATCTAAATAAATATAGGACTGTGGTTCTGTGAGACTTTCGTACATAAATTCTGGAGCAAGCTTGGCCCCAATGCCCTTTAAATCTGGACATCGCGCAGCTTCACTTGGCCCAATGGAATGACACAAAGCACACTGGCCTTTACTAAAAAAAATCTTCTGGCCAATCGCTGCTAGGTCATCAGGAGTTTTGACTTTGGTGATATCAAAGGTCTCGATTGCCGGTGGTAATGAGGCCATTTGCGGCACGCCTAAGGCAATCAAACTGAATGTACCAAGGACAATTATGACAAAACCTACAACACGGAGAAACTTTGCTTTGATGAAGAGCAGGATTAAAATACCCAATCCCACCACAACAAGACCAATCAATTGGAGTAACGCAACTTCGCTCATATGTCCTCGCTCAAATTAGGAGAACCCTCAAACAACAGGTTCACATGATATCTATTCGTCTCCTCGAAGCGATCCTCCTGCCATTGCTGGAGAAACGCCTCCTGGAATTTTGGATGAATCTTCTGATGGAAGGCCCTGGTCCGGGTCTTTTTTTGCTTTATCCCCCATAGACGCAACCCAAAAGATGAACGCAACTAATAGACAAAACAAGAAAGTATTCAGTGACATGAATGCCGCTGCATATCCTAAAGCTGGGGAATAGGCATACTCTGACGTATCACGCATCACTCCATAGATATGCCAATGCACACGCGAAGATGACCGGGCATATCCCATTAAGGACATTAACAGGACAACCATGACAGCATTTAAGACCAACGCATAGCCTGCACGGATCGGCATTTGGCCCCACACCATTGCAGTTGTAGTCTTCGCACTCTTCATGAGAAGAGCCGTCAACGGAGTAAATGTGACCATAATAAACAAGACAATCAGCACTTGGGCAACCGAGAAGTAGTTGATTCGAATAATAGCGGGAACAAAATATCCCCATACCCCAAGTACAATAACTGCTATGCCAGCGATAACCAATAGCGCGCCCATGACGGACTTTGCGATCTTAGCCCAAGTTGCAGTCTCCTGTTTGCCGGCCCGCCAATACATAATAAAACTCATAAACGTCACCAATATCATGAGATTGGCAACCGTCATTTTGGCAGACATGACTCCAAATACCCCAAGGAGCGGATGGTGAGTCCCTCCCATTTTTCTAGCCTCTTCAAGACTCGCTACTAGAGAATGTGGGGTCATCCACACACCCAGACACACCATCAGCACAACGAGCATAGCAAGAATCGGTTTTCGATATCCCTGCTCTGACCCCGGTATGCGATAGGTAATCCCCATCCAGAAATAATAGTTGGCTCCAAGGAACAAAACACCTATCAACATAGCCTGCAGAATAAACAACCAGGCTAAAAATCCTCCCATGAGCGTGATGCCCATCTGCTGATTGTACTGATACACCTCACGCATCAACCAATAACCAGCAAAAGGTAGCGGCAACATACCAAACACGCCAATAAAGTTCCCAACATACCCCATCCAATCATAATGCTCCCGCTCTCCTTTGTTTGCTGCAAGAAGATAGCGAATCCCGGCATAAGCGCCACAAATAAACCCTCCAAGCACCACATTCGCAATGAGACGATGAATATTCACCGGCCACCATGTAGGATTCCAGGTTGCAGCCCAAGCCCGCTCAAGCGCCGTTCCGTCAGCTACAACGACTGGGCTGGCTTGGAACGTAGCCCAGGAATTGGGAACGATCATGATGCCAAGGGCAAAGAGATTGAGCAAAAACCCGAGGGAAATATGAAACCACTTTTTATTACCCTGCATAGCATCCCACCCATACCAATACAGGTACAGGGTAACGGTCTCCAGAAGGAACAAGAGGCAATAGACAATAAATGAGGGGAAAAAGACATCAGACAGGTATGCCATTAGTTTGGGGTAGAGGCCGATTAATAAGAAGAGCAAAATCCCCCCAAACAAGGCTGTAGTGGCATAAGCTGATGTCAGAAGTTTCGTGAACTCTTTTGCAAGTTTATCGTAGCGAGCTTCCTTTGTTCTCCATCCAACGATCTCACAAACCCAGGCAAATATTGGCACGCCCAACACAAAGCCAGCTAAAAGAAGATGCTGTTGAGCCACTACCCAAACAACATTGCGACTTCCAAGACCTGGGATATCTCGATACTCAACCGACATAGCCTGCGTAGCCGCATCTTGAGCCCAGACTAAGGCAGGCAGCAAAATGAACGCCCACAAAAGCCCACAACTAAAGAGAGAGGACGACTTCATCCTTGGCAACCAGGACTGAAATTTTTCTAGAACGCCATGGCTTTTCATATGTAGTCCCTCTTCAATGTGTTATCTATTAAGACCGGTCGCAATTTGACAAGACCTACTTTTTCGAAGGCTTAGATTCTTCCTTGGCTGAAGCTTTTTTATCCTCTTTGGGTGTTTCGGCTTCAGGATCTTCTTTTTCTAATTCCTTAATGGTAGCTTCGGCATTAGCCAAGACTTGCTCCGCATTTTTGAAGACATCCTTTGGAATAATCTTTGGCTCAACTTTTTTAACATGGACAAATTCGTACTCCTCATGTGGATGCGGAGTACTTACCGGAAGAAGACCCCAAAATAAAAATACGAGAACAATCCCCGTTCCCATAAATGCCGTCAACAAAAGAGGTTGATCTTTCGGAATCCGAAGCATGTCCAATTTGTAAATAATATCCTGTAATGTACCATCTACTGAAGTCGACACTCGGACATGTCGTTGCGCAAAAGCACCTAAACCGTACAACCACCCATACAAGAGTGCAATCAATACAATAGTTGTCGGAGTGCCCCACATGACCAATTCCAGGCTAATTTGTTCTGCAACTGGGATGGCCATAATACTTTCTTCCACAAAGTGGATCGTGCCTTCAGTAGCCGACTTGGCAATCGCCTTTACGCCACCCACAATAAAATACAAGATTGGAAGATAGATGGCGGAGAACGCTGCCCATTGAGCCCACAACCGTAAGCCAGTTCCTTTGGGAGGGTCAACACTAAGTCTTTCAAGAAAGACCGTTCTGGTACATAAACCTAAAGCCCAAACGTCAATAGGAATAGAAAGCAGCAACATCGCCTGCAGACCAACACCTTCCCAAGGATGCACATGCCCAGCCAATAACAACAGAGCTATCACCATTTTAATGGGAAAGCCCGTCCAAAACATTGGCCAAAAAACTAAAAGTCCGAGTTTCGCGTTTGACATTGTTCGATTAGTGTAAAAATTCTCTGTTAAGAATTGCCGAGACGGTAAAAATCAAAATACCCGTCATGATCACGATCCAACCAACTAGTGCCACAGGCCGTTTAAATATATCACGCTCCGGATTTTTATCGATAAATGGCAAGACCGCAAGAAAGGCCATAAAGGCACCAGGAATGGCTATAGCTCCAAGGAATTGACCAAATTCCCCCCCAAATATTTTTAGTCGCAGCAATTGGAACAAGAATAAAAAATACCATTCTGGCTCAGGATGGTAATCACCAGGATCAGGCGTGGCTTCCTCTAGCAATACCACCGGTTCAAAAAAAGCCAAACTGCATATAATGAGGAAGGTCGAGGCCATAGCAACAATGTCTTTCCAAATTTGTCGAGGAAAGAAATAATCAGTTTTGGCTTTGAGTTGCTCCAGCGTGCCCCTGAATGGCCCAGCTGGACCAGCCTTTCGAAACAAAAAGATATGAAGTCCCGCTAAGCCCATAAGCCCTGCAGGCAGTATCATTACGTGGATCACAAAAAATCGACTCAGTGTCATCTGACCAGGAGTAGGACCTCCCTTAAGAAAACGCGCCATAAAGTCCCCAATAATCGGGGTTTTATCCATAATCTCAACGCCTACCACCGTAGCCCAGTAAGCACGTTGATCCCAAGGTAACAAATACCCCGTAAAACCAAACGCCATGACTAATCCGAAGAGGGCAAGACCCACCAGCCAAATTAACTCTCTAGGTTTCTTATAAGCCCCCCAGAGAAAGACCTGGGACATGTGCGCAAACACCATCACTACCATGGCGGAGGATCCCCAGAAGTGATAACTCAGAAGGAACCACCCATAATCTACTTCGTGAATAATGTATTGGGTACTGGCATAGGCGTGGTCGGTACTGGGCACATAGTAGAACATCAACAGGATGCCCGTGACCACCTGCAGGATAAAAATAAACAGCAAGACCGAGCCAAACGCATAAGCCCACCGAGAGCCACCAGGAATGGGCTCATTGAGCATTTTGGCTTGAAGAGTTTTCAGGCCAACACGTTCATCGACAAAGTCGACAACTTTTTCAAACGCATTGGGTTCGTTAGCCGTATTGGGGTCACTGTTCATGTAACACTTAGACGGAACTACAGAAGTCGAATCTGATTTTTTACACCAGCCTTATATTCAACATCAATAATCTTAACATCACCCGCAGCATTTACCTCCATGGGAAGTACGTCCAACGCTCTCGGGGCCGGCCCATCAATCACTTTTCCGGCTTCATTGTAAAGGCTCAAATGGCATGGACAAAGAAAAACCCCATTCGGAAAGTTTTTCGTTCTTCGCCATTTATACCCACACCCTAAATGCGGGCATTTTCCGGAGAACCCAATATATGGAACATTGGCTTTATTCACCCAAACCACATTGCCTTTGTTGTCATGGAATTTTTTGTCTTTGCCGCCATAAACCGCTTTTCGAACTTCTTCTGTAGCTTTGACAACCCAAATATTCTTCTCTATTTGCTGTTCTGGCATGAAGGCTTCCTTAAACCCGCGAGTAAATTTAAATTGGTAGCCAATATTTTCTTTTCTGACCTTTTTGACATTCCCAACCTTAAACCAAGAATTATCGTACGGTTTATACATAGGCTGCATGAGATATTTCAGAACCGGAAAAGCCAGTGGAAGCGCAATGAGTGTCCCAATTGCATGAGTCATGTTGGCAAAAAAGCTGCGACGAGGAAGTGGATGCTCAAGACGAGGATAAGGAACAAGGATTTCTCCTGGCTCTACATGTAGATTATCTTCTAGATGCGCAATTTCCACGTCATGAATGGTCACAAAAGCATCGCGATCCAGTATTGGAAATTGCCCAAATTCTAAAGAAGAACACCGGAGAACGACTTCCTCTTCATTGGGAACTTCTTGGACCTGTTCAATGGGTACTTGCCGATGGATTTCTTGGCCACCAGGTTCTCTAACGACAACATGGCTGATCTCATGAGAAAGCGGATCAACGATAACCTTTGAAATCTTACCGACTTCCCTGTCGGAACATCTCGCCTTAGCCGTTAATTTGGGTTGCATGAACTAACAGTACCTTCAGATAAGATTATTTCATTTTGATGGGTTTTGGTGTATCGACTGTAGTGTCTTTGAGCGTCGCAAGAAAGGCCACCAGGGCATCAACCTCTTCGTCGAACATTAGATCCTTATACTTGTCTGGCATTTTGCCTTTTTTATACTGCTTATCAAATCCTTCGGCCTTCCAACTTTTTGGGTCCAATATCTTTTGACGAAGTTGCTCAGGCGTCATAAGGTTCCCGATATTATCCAATTTTGGACCACGTTTCTTCCCGCCATGACCAAACAATTTATGACAATTGTAGCACTCCTGAAGATCCCATTGCTCTTTACCTAAGGACACTAAATCGCCAGCAACAGGCACAGCCTTCTCTTCAAGAACAACTGTTGCGCCACCGCCAAGAGCCCTCAGTTGCTGATCGATGGACGCGGCTCGCTCGTTCAATTCCTTAGCTCTGGCAATTAATTCTTCGGCTTTGCCTTCTTTGGTCTTAGCGCGACGCCGCTTCAAAATCTTTTCTATTTTTCCTTTTTCAATTTCAGGATCAAATTGGGGAAGACTACTCGCTCCACCGATATAGGCGCCTGAAATAATGACATAAAACAATAGGAGCCCAACGATGGCTTTTCCGCCCTCAAGCCGATTCATAGAAGGAGCATCAAGCAAAATGAAAACAAAGGCACCAAGCATCGCATAAATAAAGAACATGATTTGGAATACTTCAGGAAAGTGCGTGGCCCTAGCCGCCACGACCAAGATAATTCCAAGCACAACACCCATTATGCCTTTTTTCATAATGTTCTTCGTTAAACTTTGCTCAGCCATTTTATCCCTTCTCCAAATTTGCTATTTAGCCCCAGCAGGAATTGCCGCACCGTGAGACGCATCAGCTTTTTGCCCAGATCCCACTCGTAAAGTCACCACAATGGCAAAACTAACAACAATGTAAAACACCAAGGTTACTCCAGTAATCCACCACGCCGAATACGCCAAGGTCGGCGTGAACGATTCTGGTGTAAAGTCCGGCACAAGATTGTATACGTGGTAGTATTTCCGGGTAAGCGACCGTACCGTTCCCATTAAACCCATTGTCCAAATCGCGCTAAAGGCGAGAAAAATCAGGGTAAACTGAGAAGCAAAGTCGATTTTCCCCCAAATAATGGTCCCTTGACGAATAGCCCGGTTATACAGAATGTAATTCACAACGGTAAGGAACACCAAAGTAAAGGCTGCTGCATTCTTCGCTGGCATTAAGGCCAATTCACTGGCCCAGGAAGGCAGTTCCAATTCCTCAGTCGCTAATGCTTGGGTAGCCACAAATCCGTGTGGCGTCATCCAGATCGCATCAGCTATGACGATCATTAAAAAACCAACTTTAATCATCGTAAAGGCCGAAACGGTAAAGCGAAGACCAGGGAGCCTACTAAGAATAGGAGGAGCAATAACTAACGCGGCCAAGAAGATTAATGATTGCCATTCCGGAGGTGGGAACAATTTCCAAGCTACTCCCATAACCGCAGGAATTAAAAGAACAGCGACCATCACCATTCCCGAAATACGAACCTGCTCTACCCCTTGAATACGCTTCATGCTCAACCAGATATAATAATTACTCCCTAAAAATATTAGCCCGACCATTGCTCCCTGCATCTCAAAAAACATTGAAAGCTGGTCTGCCATCATGTAGGGACAAATTGAGGCATCATAATCACAAAGCTCATAAGCAAGCAGATAACCCATGAAGGGCAGCAGTAAAAGAGCACCCACGCCAATCATATTCCCAACAAATCCCATCCAATCGTAGTAAGCCCGCTCTTCATCTGTTTTGGACCCCATGAACATATAAGCAGCTATCAATCCTGCAATAAATCCTCCAAAGGTCACATTGCCGACCAAACGATGGAGATTCAATGGCATCCAGCTATAATTGGCTATTTTGTCCCATAAGCCAGCAGATTGGATAAATTCTACCAACGAGAGTCCCTCTGCGGCTTTAGCTGGGGTATTCATGAAAGAAGTGGGCCCATCAATTACAAACAGAGTGACCGTTCCAATAATGTTTAAAAGAACGCCTAAAGCAATATGTCGACCTTTTTGTGAGCCCTTCATCGAATCCCATGAATAAAAATAGGTATAGAGCACAATGGTTTCCAGAATGAAGAGAAGAGGATATATCAGGGCAAAAATTAAGAAGAAGTGTTTGATAAGCCAGGTAGTAAAATCAGGATAAGTGGCGAGAAGAACAAATATAAACAGGCCTCCTGTTAAAGCGGTCATACTATAAAGAATGACGGTGACCTTTGTGACCTCCTTAGCAAGACGATCATATTTGGGATCCTGATTTTTGTAACCTAACCATTCAGAAACAACAGCAAAAATTGGTGCCCCTAGAATGAAGGCAGCGAAAAGAATATGGAGTTGGGCCACAATCCAAACCCCCGTCCGATTCCCGGTATAGGGAAACTCCGCTACAGGCGGCGGCGGAACCTGGGCATTGACAACACTAACACCCCCAATTACAAGCCCTAGAAGGAGAAAAAGACTGCGGGTTGTGATTTTCAAGGGTCGTGACCCTCCTTTTTTATTGACAAATGGTATTCAGACAACTCCCCATAGGCTAACTACTTAGACGAGCCTTCGGCTGCGTTACCGCCTTCAGGTGCAGCCCCTCCCTCTGCAGCAGGTGCAGCCTCTGCCTCTGCAGCAGGTGCAACCTCTGCCGCTGCCACGCACTCTGAACCATGAGGGATCCATTTCTTCCCATCAACACAATATTCCTTGCCCTTTAGGCCAAACGTTGATTCAAAGGCAATGACCTTCCAGATTTCATCTGCAGCAAGTTTGCTTTTCCAAGCTTTCATCTTGGTGCCCTTGATTCCCTCGTTAACACGCCAGAACCATTGTGAATCAGAAAACTTCGCCATATGCTCGCCCTGTCGAAAATCTCGCGCTCCGGCCTTGACTGGCTTTCCGTCTTTGCCATGGCAACTTGCACAATTCACATCAATATTTTCAGCACCGATAAAAATCGCCTTTCCTTCCGCAATAATGTCTGGATTTCCCCAATACCCGTCAGGCATATGTTTATCAGCATATTCGGGTGGAGGCGGTGGAGGCGGTTGTGGCGGTTTTGCTTCTCCACAAGCAGACAGGGCAAAACCTATTACAACTAATGCGCATAACGCGACTATTTTTCGACTCATCGTACTCTTCATAAGTTCCTCACCTTTGGTGTTTTGATTAACGATTTTGAGCCTTACGCAAACTCCCCTAAATACAGGAAAATGCTACGTAAAAAACGGGCAGTGACTTCTAGCACACGGACCTTCAACCTGTCAATGACGAGAGGGGTTTCATAGAAAATCTTAAGGCACTATTTCCTTCTAAAAAGCCTCTAAAATCACAGGAAGAGTTTTTCTAGGAATCCCGAGGTCTTGAATAAAACAAATCCAAAAGAAAAACATACAATTTGCAAAGCTATTTTTTCCCTTCTTCTTTTTTCTTTTTAATCCATGCCTCCCAAGACTGACCAAACGCTGTATCTTTCCCAGAAAAAATAATTGCTGTGATATCATCGAGGAGAATCTTAATTTGACCAGTTTCATTAGTGGGGAAAATCTCGATATAAGCCTTAGAATCATTTTTTACACAACTAAAAACATATCCAATTAGATGCTCTCCAGATTTCAACTCAATAGTCACGTCTCCTCGATAGTCAAAGGCTTGCTCTACTGCCGTCACCAACTCTTCCTTGGTAGCAGGACGAAGAGACAACCCTTCTAGGGTTTCTCCCTGATTTTGATTAGACAAATCCTGAGACATAATTCAGGAAAAGAATAGATCGGAGAAAGAGGCCTGGAAAGTGGAGCAGCTATGTTGCATTAGGGAAAAGTGTGGATTTGACGGTCCCCGCAAATCCGGACCAGGAACTAAAGGTTTCTTCAACAGCCGAGGCTTCGTACCCACAATGAACCATGCAATCCTTACACTTTTCATTGCGGCCGGTCCCATATTGATCCCAATCGGTCTCATTAAGTAATGTCGCAAAATCAGATACATATCCGTCCTGCAATAAATAGCAGGGCTTTTGCCACCCAAAAATATTGTAGGTTGGATTGCCCCAAGGTGTACAATCATACTCTCGTTTGCCCATCAAAAACTCTAAGAACAGAGGCGACTGATTAAACTGCCATCTCCGTTTTCGATTGGTCAGGAGCTTAGTAAACAATTCGCGTGTTCGGTGGCGCTTTAAAAAACTATGTTGATCCGGGGCCTTGTCATAACTATACCCTGGAGAAATCATCATCCCTTCCACTCCCAGGTCCATCATTTCGTCGAAAAATGCGCGAACGCGGTCGGAATTCGCATCATCAAAAAGCGTGGTATTCGTAGTCACACGAAATCCTTTTTTCAGTGCCATTTTAATGGCCTTCACCGCCACATCGTATACCCCATCCCTGCAGACTGCGAGATCATGCTCATCCCGAAGCCCATCCATATGAACACTAAACGTCAGATATTGAGACGGTTTGTATTCCTGGATTTTGCGTTCTAATAAAAGAGCATTCGTGCATAAATAAACATATTTTTTTCGTTCTACTAATCCTCGCACAATCTCAGACATTTCGGGATGAATAAGAGGTTCACCGCCTGGAATACTCACAACTGGAGCTCCACATTCATCTGCCGCAGCCCAGCACTGTTCCGGCGTCAGCCGACGGTCTAGAACATGATCTGGATATTGAATTTTCCCGCACCCAGCACAAGCCAAATTACACCTAAAAATTGGTTCTAGCATCAGAACCAAAGGATATCTTTTCACGCCCTTAAGTTTTTGGGCAATGACATAACTCGCGACCGTAACCATCTGTGATATTGGTACAGCCATTTTTTATCTCCTCTGAAATATACTCATTTAGTTCAGTACCTCAACATGATGTGGTTAAAAGCTAGAGAATCCTAGCACTCACTCAAGAAGAGGTCAATTTGGTATCGGGGTAAAGAAGGAGCGAATAAAACACTATCCCCCTATGAGATGGACAAAACTACCGGCTCGGACTGTAAGGATTCTGGAGGCGCCGAGCGGGTTCGAACCGCTGAATCGCAGTTTTGCAGACTGCTCCCTTAGCCACTTGGGTACGGCGCCGCCGCCGGCATTATAGCGAGGCCCCTACCCTCTGACAAGGACTGCCCAACGAAGCAAACCAGCCCACAAAGAAGGGGCACGCGTAACACATTTCGAAGGATGACTATCGATTGGGTAAGACAGGAAGTTCTTGATCAGAATCTGGAAGAACTGCTGTCTCATGAAAGTCTGGCAGGGAAGCAAGCGAGGCTGCCGTCTCCTCATCCGTTTCGTTCGCCATAATTTCGACTTCTTCTACTAACCGATCTATGAGCTCTTCCGAAGGAACTTTTTTGACAAGTTTTCCTTTTTTGAACAAGATCCCCATTCCTTGCCCACCTGCAATCCCAATATCGGCTTCTTTACCTTCGCCAATCCCGTTCACCACACACCCTAAAACTGAAACATTGAGAGGTTTTGTGATATGACCTAGTCGCTGTTCTAACTCATTAGCCATTCGCACAACATCGATTTCTACCCGGCCACAGGTTGGACACGCAATAACGTTCACTCCACGATGGCGTATTTCAAGCGACTTGAGAATTTCAAACGCCACCCTCACTTCTTCAACCGGGTCCGCCGCCAACGACACCCTCATAGTGTCTCCAATGCCTTGCGAAAGAAGCCAACCTAAACCAATTGATGATTTGACAGCACCAGTCATAGCAGTTCCAGCTTCCGTAATACCAATATGGAGAGGATAATCCGATTGATGTGAAAACAACCAATACGCATCTACGGCCATGTGCACATCGGATGCCTTGAGTGACACCTTCATATTAGTAAACCCAGCATCTTCAATCGCGTGAACGGCATTAAGAGCGGATTCGGCCAAAGCCTCGGCCGTTGGATACCCATACTTTTCAAGAAGGGGACGTTCGAGCGATCCACCATTTACCCCAACTCTGAGAGAAATACCGTTGTCGGTTAGAGCTTTGAGCACTTCTTCCATCTTCCACCAAGGACCAATATTCCCAGGATTGATTCTCACGCAATCCACAAACTTTGCAGCTTTTAATGCCAACCGGTGATCAAAATGAATATCGGCAATCAGTGGGATGGAGATTTGTGACTTGATTTTTGGTAAGGCATCGGCGGCCTCGTTATCAGGAACCGCGACCCGAACCAATTCACAACCAGCCTGCTCAAGCCGGCAAATTTGTTCAACAGTCCCTTTCACATCACTGGGATGAGGAATCGTCATGGACTGCACGGAAACAGGGGCCCCGCCACCAATTTTAACGGAACCCACTTGAATGGCCTTCGTCTGACGGCGCTTGATGTGCATAACAAGGGTACTACAGGGTTGAGGTCACGATGGTTTGGACCGAGGCTTTTTCAAACAGTTGTTTGGCTTGCTGATAGATACCATCAGCGGTGAGACCGTATTTCTCACGGAGTAAGTTCTGTGGTCCCTGTTCAATATACCAATCAGGCAAACCCAAACATTTGGTCGGCAAGTTATACATGCCTTCATCCGACAAATATTCCAGAACGGCTGAACCAAAACCACCCATCCGTGACGATTCTTCAATGGTTAACAAACATTTTGATTTCTGAGAAACCTCACGGATAAGTTCCCCATCCAACGGCTTAACAAACCGAGCATTCACCACCGCAGCAGATATACCTTCCCGTTCGAGGCGCTCGGCAGCTTCAACGGCTTGGTAGACCGTAACTCCAATGGCAACAAGGACAATATCATTCCCGGACTTGAGCAATTCGCCTTTTCCAATTGGCAAAACTTCGGGCTCAGCATCCATTGGCACCCCTAACACAGATCCTCTTGGATACCGGACCGTTGTTGGACCAGTAGCCGTTAGGCCAGTTTTAATCATGTGCTGCAATTCGTTTTCATCCTTCGGAGCCATGATTGTCATATTAGGCATATGACGAAGGTAGGCAAAATCAAACGCACCATGATGTGTGGTACCATCTTCAGCCACTAACCCGCCACGATCAATACAAAACGTAACCGGAAGGTTCTGTGTAGCCACATCATGAACAACTTGATCGTAGGCTCTTTGGAGGAAAGTAGAATAAATCGGAATGACTGGGCGCATTCCTTGGGCTGCTAAACCAGCCGCAAACGTCACGGCATGCTGTTCGGCTATACCTACGTCATACAACCGATCGGGAAAAACTTTTTCAAAGGCATTTAATCCTGTTCCCTCACACATCGCGGCCGTAATGGCCACAATTCGCTTGTCGGTTTTTGCTAAATTGACTAACGTCCCAACCGCGACAGAACTATATGAGGGTTTCGAGGACTTCTTAACAGGCTTCCCTGTCTCGATATCAAAAGGTGAACAGGCATGAAACCACACCGGATTTTTCATAGCTGGTTCATAACCCAACCCCTTCTTGGTGACAACATGCAACAAGGTTGGGCCTTTCAGCTTGAGAACATTATCTAGCGTAGGCAATAAATGCTCGAATTCATGGCCATCCATGGGCCCGACATACCGAAACCCTAATTCTTCAAATAGCAACCCCGGCAAAATGAGGCCTTTAGCTAATTCTTCAGCCCTGCTTGCCATCTTCTTGACAGGCTCCCCAATTTGAGGAATGGAACCCAAGATTTCTGAAGTTTCTTGTTTCAGTTTTGAATAGAATTCGCCAGTAATAGTTCGGTTCAAATAAGCAGAAATGGCACCAACGTTCTTAGAGATCGACATTTGATTATCATTCAAAATCACTAAAAGGTCCTTGTGTAAATCCCCTGCTTGCTGGAGTCCTTCGAGCGTGAGTCCAGAGGTCATGGCCCCATCACCTACCACGCATACAATTTTATGGGATTGTCCCTTCTGCTCACGAGCTTCCATAAATCCAACAGCCGCCGACACACCAGTCCCCGCGTGGCCAGCATTAAAAGTGTCATACCGACTTTCTTCCCGCTTACAAAATCCGCTCATGCCGCTAAATTGCCGAATCGTGTGAAACTGTTCTCGGCGCCCGGTCAAAAGCTTATGGGTATAGGCTTGATTACTGGTATCCCACACGATGAGATCTTCCGGCGTATTTAGCAGATAATGTAGGGCAACTGTCAGTTCAACCACGCCAAGATTGGAGGCCAGGTGCCCACCAACATTGGCAATGACAGAAACGATCTGCTGACGAATCTCTTCGCACAACTGAGGCAATTCTCCAGGCGCAAGTTTCTTAAGATCACTTGGCCCTTCGATTTTATTCAAAAAGGACATACCCCTTACCTCTTTTTGGGATCTTGTGACAGGTGGGAAACACTATATTTTATGAGTAAAATACCCAAGGCGCCCGGATTCTCCCACAGTACCGTTTACCTGTCAAGGAAATGAACTGAGAGAATTCGCTTCAATAGTTCCAACATCTCAAAGCCAACTATCGCATCTTCTACGAAGACTTTTTGGGCAATTTAGGATTTCGAAATACAGACGAATCCCTAAATTCCTCCATGGCTATTACAGAGCCCAAGCAAAAAATAATTATTTCGATACGGCTTTAGATTTTTTTTCGATTTTGATGCGGAGTTTATCCAAGAGGCCGGAAAATCCTTTAGCCTTCATGATCCGCTTAAACTGACCACGAAAATTTTTTACCAGGCTGATTCCGTCAATTACGAAATCATATATCCACCAATTATTCGATTTTTTTAGCAAACGATAAGCAATAGGAATCTCTAGCTTTTTAGAAATAACCTTCGTTTGAACCTCGGCAAATTCTCCTTTACGGCGTTCCTTAATATATTCCACTTTCTCTCCAGAGTAGCTATCAACATTTCCAGCATAAGTATTCATCAAAAATTTCCGGAACAGTGCAACAAATTCATTCTGTTGAGCCCTATCCAACTTCTTCCATTCAAGACCAAGTGTGCGCTTCCCCATTTCCTCATAATCAAAACGCTCTCCTATAATTTTTTTGAGGGCCACGATTCGATCCTCTGAACGACCAGGCTTTTTGAATTGTTCGTCACCCAAAATCACCAACACTTGGTCAATGGTTTTTTTGACCGCTTCGGTCGGAGAGCCAGATTCTACAGCCACAACTTGACCCAAATACACAAACGACATAACAAGAGCCATTAGGAATAATCTTAAGACTCCATAACCTCTCCTTCTCCAAAGAGAAAATACCTGCTGACTCCATACATGACTCATAATCTGCTTCCTTCTCCTAGTAAAAAATATAAAAACCACCAATCCATGCAGAAACATGAACTTCCTACTCCACATTTCCGCAAATAAATTCACTAATGACTTATTCGAGAATAATACCGGTTGGCCCACCATGAATTATATTCAAATGCCATACCTTTCGCTACCGTTGAAGTAAGATTTATCTCTGTTGTCTTAAGTAAAGGAAAAAAGCATCAAAAAATTTTGTTAGCTCCCGGGAAGCTATCTGAGTCTGTTGTCGCAATCTCAACAATTCAAACCAGAGTTTAGGGCGACTTATGAATCGCCAAAACCCTTTGGCCCAAGTCGATATGGATAGAAAGAGATTAAAGTCATTTGGCAAATTCTCATTCACAAGATCAGAAACTGTTCTTACTACGAAAAAGGGGATGTTGCGCTCCTGTGCCATTTCAGCAATCCCCGCGCTTTCCATATCCAACGCACCAGCTCGAAATTGTTGTGCTAACACACGTTTTTCCATAGCCGCACACACAATCCAAGGAACAGTGAGCAGTGGAGTTGAAACAAATTGAAACTTTGCGTCAGCCACTATACGTCTGACTATTTCCTGATATTGTACACTACAAGAGAAAGAGGACAATTTCGATGATTGAGCAGGATCCCCAGTCAATCGAATTACGATTTCTGGTAGAACAAGAGCACCAATACACGTCGGAACGAGCGCTCCAGCAAACCCTGAAGAGATAGCTAAATCAAATTGGTTTTCGGAAAAAACACCAAGGGAAGCAGTCTTTGCTCTTTCAAGCCCAATCCCCGTCTGAACCAAGGTCACGGACAAATGAGGCCAATGAACTATATAACCGGGGGCACCTCCAATTTTTGAACTCCGACCCCCAGGCATGACTAGTTGAATGGCCTGAAATTCCCAACGAGTGGCGGCAAAAACGGCTATCCGTGGCAGGGGACGCTCCAGATATGATTTAAATATTTAGAAAAAAGCGATTATGAAAACCTGCGACCCTATGCTTCCTTCTTAGCTTGTCGCACCTCACGACGCAATTGTTCGGCTCGGGTGTACCCATGACTTCGGACATTCCAATACATGGCCAACGCCCATAACGGAAAGTATTTGCTGTAGCCATGATAACGAAGATAAAACACGCGAGGGAAACCCGTTCCGGTGTGAAATGGTTCGACCCAAGTACCATCATCTTGTTGATGACGGAGAAGGTAATTCACTCCCCGCACTACACTAAGGGAATCAGCTACACCAGCAGATAGTAATGCCATAAGCGCCCAAGCGGTTTGGGAAGCTGTGCTTTCACCTTCTCCCGACCAAGTATGATCCGCATAGGATAAACAAGACTCACCCCAGCCGCCATCGACATTCTGTTTTGATTCAAGCCAAACCACCGCTCGCTGAATCCATGACGAGGACATATCTTCTCCAATAGCCTCAAGACCCGCTAGCACACACCAAGTTCCATATAAATAATTGACTCCCCAACGGCCATACCAACTTCCGTCAGCTTCTTGATCATTTCGAAGAAATTGAAGAGCTGGAGCAACGGCTGGATGAGATTTGTCATAACCAAGTGTTCCGAGCATTTCCAGACAACGCCCAGTCAGATCTGCGGTCGGGGGATCGAGTAATGCTTGATGGTCAGCAAACGGAATTTTATTAAAAATCAAACGATCGTTGTCTTTATCATACGCGCCCCACCCACCGTTGGAACTCTGCATAGCCAAAGCCCATTGGCAACCACGTCTAATAGCATTATCTTCTAGGCCATCCAGTTGGACGGGAATAAGTTTGGTGAGAGCTGTGGTAACGGCAGCCGTATCATCGACATCGGGATACCACTCATTTTCAAATTGAAAATACCACCCCCCTGGTTTGGCTCCAGGTGAAGAAACAACCCAGTCGCCAACCGATAATGTCTGACAGGATCTCAACCATGACGCACCCCGCAAAAGAGCTGGATGATCCAATGGTAAACCAGTTTCAATGAGTGTGCTGATAGTCAATGCTGTATCCCAAATAGGCGAATGGCAGGGTTGCATATGAAGTCGATCCACAGACTGCCCATGTTCGGTCACAGAGGTCTCAATTTCCAGAGCTTCAATTTCACATAGGGCTTTGGCAATAAGGGGATGCGTGGTAGGATATCCAAGAGCACACAAGGCAAATACGGAATTCGCCTTGGCTGGATAAATCGCTCCGATTCCACCATCGCCTTCCATATGTTCGAGCATCCAAGCTTCAGCCTTTTTAATCGCCTTAGCCCGTAATAAGGCGATGGGATACCGTTCATAGATCTTCAGAATTCCATCCACCCAAACGAAAAAATTTCTCCAGCTAATGAGAGCCAGATCTTTCTGAAAAGGGGGTTCATTTCGATACTGGACTTTTTCGCGAGGAGTCAGAAACAACTCCTGAATGCCCTCTTCTGGAGAAAGTTCGCACTCACGTCTAAACGCGAAAATGATGAGCAGAGGAACGATAACAACTCGAGACCAATACGACATTGCATAGACATTAAAATAAAATCGTTTGGGCGCCAGAATAATTTCAGGTGGCATGCTCGGAATCCCTTGCCAATCATATTGCCCAAACAAGGCCAACGTAATCTTAGTAAACACATTGGTCGACACAACCCCGCCCTTGGCCAAGATCGCGGTTCTGGCTCGTGCTAGACAAGTATCATCTTGGGAAACACCGGATATTTTTAATGCAAAATACGCTTTGACGGATGCACTAATATCTAACGGTCCCCCGTTATATATAGACCACCCTCCGTCTTCTAATTGGGTATGTCGTAAATACCGAACGGCTTTGGCCTCTCGCGCTGAATCCACTAGCCCAAGATAACGACGAAGCATGAGATATTCCGAGGTCAAGGTGGTATCAGCTTCTAACTCTTCAACCCAGAACCCCTCATCAGGGTCCTGTTGACTGAGTAACCAAGCTTCTCCACGGTGCAACGCCTCTTCAATGGCTTCAACATGGCCAACTGTTGAATGCGTAGATCGTCCCGTTGAGGATTCTTTAAGAGAATCAGGATGGGGATTATCGGAAACGAGTTTCAGGGATGGACTCTTACGTTTTCGAGATCGAGGCTTCAATCCCACAGGGACTGAAGAAAACAGGCTATCAGACAAACGTCCAAGGAGATTCTTAAACAGATCCATAGTGCGAAACGTGTAACAGAGGGGTCGAATACGTGTCAAGAAAAATGCAGGTCTGTTATAAGCCCTTGAGTAGCTAACTCACCCATCAAATTTTTGACGAATTATCCCATCTACTATCCTACTTGTTAATAGACAAGGCGTTAGTTTTGGAGAAAAAATTTAAGACAGGACCTGCCAGCTAAGATCTACGGTGTTTGTGGTGACAACTAACATCTTTCCCCCATCTTTGTCCAAGATCAGGATGACACCTGCTATTTATTATAGCCTGCAACGCAACACACTTACTCTGCATACTTGATAGCCCGAGGCTTTGGTGGTGAGCCTGGCATGAATTCCAGTGGGTCCCCAAACCCCTCTTCTCGAAACCGTTCTTGAAGTTCTCCATTTCTTGGATCAAGCCCAATCGATTGCAACCAGGCCTGCTTGGCTTTATCACGGGCATTCTGCAATAAATAGATTTCACCCATATGCTCGAAAATTACGGGGTCATCTTTGACTAACTGAGCTGCCCGCTTTATTTCCACAAGAGCTTCTTGTATGCGACCCATTTTAAATAACGCCCACCCAAGACTATCGATATAATATCCATTATCAGGCTTAAGCGCGACCGCACGCTGAGTCAAAGTCACGGCTTCATCGATATTCATCCCTCGATCTGCATAACTATAGCCGAGATAATTAAGAGCATCCGCATGGTCAGGATTGAGTTCGAGAACAGCCTCCATCTCTCGGATTACATCGGGAAATCTTCCCAACTTGTCATAGACTGTTCCGAGGTTAAACCGAAGATCCACATTTTTAGGATGGCGATCCAGCCCTTGCTCAAACGTTTCCACAGCCATCTTGTGCTGTTGGGATTGAGTGTACGTCAAACCCAATAACAAGTGAGATTCTGGTCCCCTTGGCTTCAATGCCAAGGAACGGCGGAGATGGGGTACTGCTTCTTCATATCGTTTGAGCCGATAAAAGAGGTATCCCAAGTGAATCTGACTATCATAAAACGTGGGATCTAATTCGATATTAAATTGGTAAGTCTGAATCGCCTCTTCAAATTGATCCGCTTGTTCATAAAGCAACCCCAGATAATCCCGGACTTGCACTTTAGAAGGATTCCTATCCATGATCTGGGACATTTCCTTAATGGCCCGTGAAGTGTCCTTTATTTCCGAAAAAACCAAAGCATGTCGGATCTGGGCATTCAGATCCTCGGGGTCCTGGCCCATCATGAATTCTAACTCGGTTAACGCCCGGTCAAATTCTTTGTGTCGAAGTAGTAACCGCACGAGTTCTTGCCGAAATCTTTTATGATGGGGATTGACCTCGGTTAGATATCCCTCTAGAACCTTCACAGCTTCGGCAACCTGACCATCCGCTTCAAGTAACTTGTATAACCGCTGATGCCCTCGAACAAACTGAGGAGCTCGCATTATGGTCTTTCGATAGTTCGATTGAGCTTCCTCATTTTTATTTTTGGCTTGATTCACTTTTCCTAAATAGAAGTATCCCATTGGCGCTTGAGGGGCTAGTTCCACACTTCGGGCAAACATCTGTCCCGCCTCATCAAGCTGTTTTTCGTTAAATAGAAAGATACCTTTTTCTAGATAGCTTTCAGACCTTTCCTGATTTCTTGCAAGAGCCTGATCGAATAGATGTAACGACCTATCAGACTTTCCAGCACCAGCAAACATTTTAGCCATTTGCGTCAAGACTTGAGGACTCCTGACCATGGCCGGATCAATCCGTTCTAGCAAATCCACTGTTTTTTGAAGGTTGCCGGAGATGAAATACAAGCTGGCCATTCGAAACCGCAAAAATGTGGAATCGGAATCGAATTGCAAGCCTGCTCGGTACTGTTCAAGAGCCTTGGGAAAGTCCTCGGCTAATTCCGCTAGGTATCCTCGGAGAAAATGATAAGAGGCCATCGGAGCAAGGGATTGTTCAAGAGGAACTGCTTCGGAAAATGGGATGCTTTTCGATTCAGGAACGGCCGCGCAAGAGGCCACCGCAAGAGGAATCACCAAACAGATGACCACGACACGTTCTCGCCATCCTCTGATGGTTCGAATTCCCCGGGTGGGAGAGAATGCCCAATTGAGCATGTCAGAAAGTCTCCACAGAAATTGCCTAATTTGTTATGTCACTCCCCTTCGCTCGAGATCCGCGAATTTCGCATACCGATCTTGGAAGTATAACTGACGGTCACCCGTTGGTCCATTTCGATGCTTTCTAACCAAAATATCGGCAATACCTTTCTCCTCTGTATCCGGATTATATACTTCATCACGATAAATGAACATGACCACATCGGCGTCCTGTTCAATAGCACCTGACTCTCGGAGGTCGGAGAGCACCGGCCGTTTGTCCGTCCGATTTTCCACCGCCCGGCTCAACTGCGAGAGAGCCACCACCGGAATATCCAATTCCTTGGCCAAGGCTTTTAAGGCCCGGCTAATATCAGAAATTTCTTGCTGCCGTGACTCCGAATCACTCCGGCCCTGCATCAATTGCAAATAATCAATGATCAATAGGTCAAGGCCCTGTTCTGCCATCAACCGTCTGGCCTTCCCTCGCATTTGCTGAACCGTCAAGGCACCAGAGTCATCAATAAAGATCTTGGCCCGTTCCAATCGATCCGCTCCATCGCAAAGAGACCGCCAGTCCTTTTCGGTTAATTGGCCGGTTCTCAACGCATGAGAATCTAAATGGGCCTGAGAACTCAACATGCGAAGCACTAACTGGGACTTAGACATTTCCAAGCTAAAAATGCCAACAGACATTTCAGCCCGAATCGCTGCATGCTCAGCCATACTAAGCACCAAACTAGTCTTTCCCATGCTAGGCCGACCCGCAATGATAATAAGGTCTGAAGCCTGAAGCCCTGCAGTTAAATCATCCAATTCCCGGAAGCCCGTGGGAACCCCCGTGATTTTTTCCTTCCTATTGTATAACCGATCGATAATCTCAATGCTTTCCTTAATAATTTGGTTGAGAGGAATAAAAGATCGGCCCAATCGGCCTTGCGCTAGTTTAAAGATTTCCCGTTCCGCATATTCCAAGAGATCATCAGATTGCCCCACCTCATCATAGCCTCGGGTGATTACTTCAGTGGCGGTCCGAATCAAACCCCGCAACAGCGCCTTTTCCCGGATAATTTTACAGTGATATCGAATATTTGAAGCGCTTGGAACTGCCTGAACTAATTCAGCGACATAGGCACCACCACCCACCTGTTCAAGTTGTCCTTTGGATTTTAAGATCGCCGTGAGCGTAATCTGATCTACGACTTCATTGGAATCCGCTAATTCCACCATGGCCTGATAAATGAGGCGATGGGCTCCTCGGTAGAAGTCTTCTTCCGTGATTAATTCAAAGGCTTTGCTTAAGGCGGTATTGTCCAACAGAATGGCGCCAAGAACGGATTGCTCGGCATCAAGGTTCTGCGGCGGAAGACGAAGATCGGTAAGGTCAGATGGAGTCATGACTTGCATTATTTATTAATTTTGGTAAATCTTCGAGTCGGACCTTCAAAGTCGTACGATGGTTTTCCCCCATCCGAATGGTAATGAGCTCCTGAGCCTTCAATCGAGGTTGCCCCACCAATACGAGCCATCCAACAGAAGACTCCTGGGCGCGCTTTCGAGCAAGACGAATTTGGGAGCCTCCTCTACCTGTACCTGCCAACGTTTCTTGAAGCACTGTCAATCCTTGATTACGAAGAAACTGGGCTGTTTTATAGGCCACCTCATAACTATTAAGCGGCGCCATTACCAACACGGAGGAGGAAGACGAAAACTGACTGTTTTTGACATGATCCAAGGCATGAAAAATCCGATCGATATCTAAGGCAAACCCAGTCGATGGCAGTTCTCGACCAAATCGCCCGATCAGATGATTATACCGACCTCCACCACCCAATTCACAGCCAACTTTTCCGCTAAAGACATCAAAAACTAATCCATCATAATAATCAAACCCACGAAATTCTCCCAGATCCAACAAAAGATGCTCTTTAATTCCCGTGGCTTCAAGTAGCCGATACACTTGGGCCAGTCGACTGATGGGTTTGAGCAACCGCTGATCTCGACCTGCAACCTTATGCCCCCATTGCAAAACCTCTTCCCGACCATACCGGCCAGGTGCTTCTAGAATAGCTCGGGCCTTCGAGGGTGTGACCCGCTCCGACTTGAGAATACGTTCCAAATTCGGCAAGTCTTTCCGCGCCGCGGCGATCTCCGCTTGTTTTTGGCCTTGACTGGACATGCTCGATTTGGCAAGGAGGGCTTGATAAAATCCCACGTGGCCAAGAGAAATTTTAAAATCCGATAACCCAAGTGTTTTTAGAGACTCAAACAGAAGCGTGAGGATTTCAGCATCCATTGTTGCTTCATCTACACCAATAAGCTCAACACCTAATTGAAACACTTCGCGTTCTCGTCCAGCGTGTTCAGGCTCATAACGAAACACGGTCGTGCGATAGCACAGCCGAAGGGGAAGACCCTGCCCAGCCATACCCATAGCCACAATCCGTGCGATTTGAGCTGTAACATCCGGGCGAAGCACGAGAATCCTCCCTGTGGTCCAATCCGCAAACTTGTAACACTTTTCCAGGGTGTCAGCTGGCAACCCTGTTGAGAGTACATCAAGATACTCGAATGTTGGCGGGATGATTTCGTGATATCCCCATCGCGCGAAACCATCGAAAATTGTAGACTCCAGTTGGCGGACCCGTTGGGCAGAACCGGGCAAGAGTGTGGCCATACCCATGGGAATTAATGAACGGGCCGATGACTCCAGGAGGAAGTTTCGGCGTTCCACAGATTGAGGTTGACGAGGTGCCATGAAACGTATCAGGGGGTTACTGCACCTGTGTCAGATCGACAAGGCGCACGGAGAGAATATCTTTTTCCTGTTTTAAAGTCTCAATAATTTGTGGAGAAGGCGAATCATCCAGACCAATGATGAGCAAGGCATTTTCACCTTTTTTCGACCGAGCACACTGCATGCGCGCGATATTCACGTTTTGCTCTCCCAATACACGGCCTACCGCGCCAATCACACCAGGACGATCCTTGTTGTAAATCAGTAGCATAAAGCCTTCAGGAATCACTTCAACAGGATAAGCATTGCTCTCTACAATTCTTGGATCTTTTTTGTGATAAAGCGTCCCAGCCAATTGATGAGATTGCTTACCAGCTTGCACATGGATACGAATAAGGCTGGTATATTCACCCGCATCACTACTTTTAATTTCTTTCGCTTCAATGCCACGCTTTTTGGCAATAAAAGGTGCATTGACCGCATTCACCACACTTTCCAAAATTGGAGCAAACAAACCTTTCAGGACCGCCACCGTGAGGGGAGCCGTAGATAAATTAGCAACATCCCCGCAATACTCAACAGTGATTTGTTCAATGCCCGCATCAATCAGCTGAGATTGGAAGAGGCCCATGCGTTCGGCCAAAACAAGGTAGGGTTGAAGCTGGGGAAGTATTTCGGGTGGAACCGAGGGGACGTTAACGGCTCCACGTGCCACACCCTTCTTGAAATAATCCACAAACTGTTCTGCAATGGCCACAGCCACGTTTTCCTGTGCTTCTTCGGTTGAAGCCCCAATATGCGGCGAACAAATAAAATTATCCAGTGTAAGTAATGGATGATCAGGTTTAACCGGTTCTTCCTCAAACACGTCAAATGCCGCAGAGGCCACTTTGCTACTTTTCAATGCTTCATAAATATCCTGTTCATTAATGATCCCGCCTCGGGCACAATTGACGATCATCACTCCATCCTTCATCTGTTTAATCGCCTCAGCATTAATAATCCCACGAGTTTCATTGGTAAGTGGAGCATGAACGGAAATGAAGTCAGAACGCCGAAATAGTTCTAGTAAGTCCACTGCCTCAATACCCATTTCCTTAGACCGTTCTGGCGCGAGGAAGGGATCATACCCAATAACATTCATAGACAATCCCTGTGCCAATTTAGTCACAACCGAACCAATCTGTCCAAGTCCCACAAGACCCAGGGTTTTGTTGTACAACTCAGTTCCCATGAATTTGCTTTTTTCCCATTTTCCAGATTTGGTCGAGGCCGTAGCTTGAGGAATTTTCCGGCTCATCGCTACAAGCAACGCGATCGAGTGTTCTGCCGTAGTAATGGTATTTCCTCCAGGGGTATTCATCACGACAATTCCGCGACGGGTGGCCGCCTCCTTGTCAACATTATCAAGACCAGTCCCAGCCCTCCCTATAATTTTGAGCTGAGAACCGGCTTCTATAACTTCCGCAGTAATCTTTGTCGCCGAACGAACGATAATGCCGTCATAAGTTTTGATTTCTTCCAACAGCTGTTCTTTCGGCAATTTGGTTTTGACGTCAGCCGTATACCCAGCTTGTTGAAGTACCTCCACGCCTCGAGGAGATAAGCTGTCACTAATAAGAATCCTCATTTGATATTCCCTAGACTTTTTCTAACAACATCATAATGGATCAGACAGATAACATAAATGGCCGTTTAGCAGAATATAGCCCTTATGCCTTACGTTTTTCAAAATCTTTCATATAATCGATCAGAGCATCAACACCAGCTTCAGGCATGGCATTATAGATACTCGCTCGCATTCCTCCGACCGAACGATGCCCTTTTAGGGTGGTTAACCCGATATCCTCAGCACCCGCTAAAAATTCTTTGTCCAAGTCGGCATTGGCCAACACAAATGGCACATTCATCCACGACCGCGAAGTTTTTTCCACAGGATTACTATAGAAGTTGGAATTATCAATCGCGGCATACAACTTATTGGCCTTGTTTTCATTCAACTTTGCCATGGCGGAAAGCCCGCCTTGTTCTTTCACCCATTTGAAGACCAAACCTGCCAAATATAGCGTATAAGTCGGAGGAGTATTCAACATTGAATCCGCTTCAGCTTGTTGAACATAATCGAAAACACTTGGGGTAGTGGACAAGGAATTCCCAATAAGATCATCGCGAACAATCACTAACGTGAGGCCCGCTGGTCCAATATTTTTTTGCGCACCCGCATAAATCAGCCCAAAACGGCTCACATCGAGCGGACGGGAGAAAACCGTTGATGAAAAATCCCCAACCAGTGGCACATCCCCGGTATCAGGAATCCAATGAAATTCCACACCGCCTATGGTTTCATTTGGAGTGTAGTGCACATAGGCAGCATCTGAATTCAAAGACCAGTTTTCAAAGGGAGGAATGGTAGTGAATTTATCACCTTCGGAGGAAGCCGCAACATTCACCGTGCAATATTTTTTGGCTTCATTGATGGCTTTCTTTCCCCAGGCACCAGTCAAAATATAATCAGCTTTGGTTTTCCCACGAAGCAGATTCATGGGAATTGTTGCAAACTGAGCAGTCGCACCACCTTGTAAAAACAATACCCTGTAATTGTTGGGCACATCCAACAATTCACGGACATCGCTTTCCGCCTCCGCGTGAACAGAAACAAATTCCTTGCCTCTGTGGCTCATCTCCATGATCGAGGCCCCAGAACCGTGCCAATCCGGCAATTCGTCTTGCGCCTGTTTTAACACGGATTCAGGCAACATCGCTGGACCCGCACTGAAATTATATTTTCTGGACATTACAACATGTTTCCTGTTTTGGTCATGAGAAACAAAGATTCGCTATAACCCATTTAGCTTTCCCCAGATTCAGCGCATTAACAAAGATGTTAAGGGAACCCCACGTAAGTTCCTACGCAAAAATACCCCTTGATGTTAAAAATTTTCCCTTTGTAGAGCCTGTAAAACTGGGAAACCAGAGTGCCGCAGTTACGATGGAGTTTGAGAGGAAATTACGCTACCACTACAAGGTATTGGGGGTCAAGGACGCCGGAGAGAAATACATAATTCAGGAATACAAAAAATGAGCCTCGAAGCAATGGATTGTCTGCCTCTCTTGTCTTCGTGACACCAGTTTGCATACAATGCAAAACGCTAGGTTGTTGTTCAGACAGCAAAAAGGAAAGAGATGGATCGGTTACGATTTGAACGACGAGGAGAAGGTGATTACTATAAAGTATTGTTGCACGTTGGCAGCACCTATGTGCCAATCAGCGATGAGGACGTTGACGAGTTAAAAAAACAAAGCGCGATTTTAGGCGATAAGTTGCCAGAATTTTTTCTGGATCGCGTTGGATACTCATCTTACCTGAAAGAACAAATCAAAACCGAGTTGAGAAAACTCGGCGACCCGCCAAAGCAAATTTCTACGCTTCGTCAGTCTATTCTGGAAATATAAAAAACATGAAGTGTATTTCGTAATGCACTAAAATAATCCTCAAATTTTCTGGCCTTGTCAATAGCCACTCCTGATCTTTCTCTCAGTTACACTTACATGCGACGCCTCATTCCTCACACTCTAATGAAACCCGCCACCGTCGTGGTACCCTTGGACAATCTTATCGATAAAATTCAAGATCGCGGTTTTCTTCTGCGGGTCTTTTTCTAATTGCAGGGCACGTTGAAAGTTTTCACCAGCAATATCGGGTTTTCCCTTCAGGTCATATACACGTCCCACTCCAAAGTTGGCTTGGGCATCATTGGGATCGGCTTTGAGGGCCTTGCTGAAATAATCGAGCGCTTCATCCACTCGGCCTTTATCGATTAACATCCATCCGACCCTGGTGGCCGCCGGGGCAAAATCCAGATTGATCTTCACGGCCTCCTGATATTCACGAAAGGCCATGTCCACCAAACCTTTTTGCTCATATACTCCGCCAAGAGCAAAATGAAGTTCTGCATCATTGGCATTCAGGGACAAAGCAAACTTGTACTCTTTGATAGCAGCTTCGATTTTTCCCTGTTCAGCCAAAGCGCAAGCTAAATTGCTATGCCCCAGTGTATCATCAGGTCTTGATTTGATAATTTCCCGGTATTGTGGGATCGCCATTTCTAATTGACCATGTTCCTGATACGCCACCCCTAAATTCAAACGGGCCGCGATATAGTTGGGGTCAAGTTGCACCGCTTGTCTATAGGCTTTGATAACCTGATCTGTCTTCCTCATCCACTGATAAATTTGCGCCATAAAAAAATGCGGGAAAGGTGATTCAGGTTCTAGATGCGCAGCCTCTTGATAGCTAGCTAAAGACTGTTCCGATTGCCCAGACTGCGCCAGGAACAGCCCATGTATGAGATGTACATAGCCCTCATTGGGGTATGTTTCTAAAATACTGTCTACCCACTCTCGAACTTGTTTAATATCTTCTTCCTCATGCAGCGACTTCGCATGCATCTGCCAGGCAAGAGCAAATTCTCCTCTCAGCAAATGTATCACGTTCAACGCGAAAAATGCCGGAGGACCAGCTGATTGGGACTGAGACCATTGAGTGGCGGCGTCAAACACCTGATTCCAGTCACCTTGAATCAGAGCTTGTTCAACTGTTTGGATATCAGACATAAAATTCTCTTTTTTCTTTCTGGAATCGCATAGACATTTCAAAATAATTCATCGTTTGAGCGTATCTTCTACATCCGGTGGAGTCGCATGAATCAGTTCACCTAAATAGGGATATTGCTCCGTAATTTTTTGCTTCATCGTCCAAGCAATGGTTCGATACGACCAATGGCCTTTGACACCGGACCGAAGTTGTGAAATATATTCAGCTTCTGCATAGTCCATTTTAAAAAGGCACCGTACCTTGAACCCAAAGGGAATGGCATAAAGGGAAGATTCCTGATCCATCCCACGTAATCTCTCGATGTCCTTCTTCACAGCCTCCATGGCTAATTTATAATCCCGTCCTAAACCCGCTTCCACTAATGTTTTGGGGACGTCATAACCATGCAATATTGTAAAATTTTGCTGTACCTGCTGGCATCGCCGGTGTCGGTGCATATCCCGCCAGCCTCCAATATCCATAAGCACGTCAAAAATCAGGGGATAACCGCAGCGAAATTCCTTGATCAAATCATCATACGGTCCTCGAGTTCGATGAGCGATTTGGATGGTTTCCTCTTTTTGCTGATCAGACCACCCTCGGATAAATTTTAAAATGCTCCGGTACGGCGCATGACTAACTCGATACAGTAATGTTGCCACCACTTCATCCTGTAAGGGATGTGGTTCTATTAAATCGACTGCCCCATTCTGCTGAGTCCAGGTTTCGGGATCATCCAAACCAGCTTTTTTCAATACTTTTTTGGCATATCTTTGTAGATCACGATACACCTCGGATTGATACTCGTTCGAATTAGCATGGCGCGCTAATGTTGGGGCTAAGGGTTCAATCCCACTTTTGTCACTGCCACACAGAGTGGCCCAGACATCCGAGGGAGGCTTGGCGCAGGCCTCTTTCAATTCCTCCCCAATAGCCTTCAGCTCCGATAATTGCGCTGAAAGTAACCGCGTGATTTGTTTTTCTAAGGTCCGAATACTTACGACCTGCCCAACATTCGTTTTGGCCGCCAGGGGGAGCAGATAGCGTGTCACATCGAAGGTACGAGCAGCTATCGTCCGATCATAATCCTTTTCCTTCATGTCATCGGGCTTGGGAGTTTGCTGGCGGAGAAACTGTTGTAGAGGATCGTGCAAGGTCCGATACAAGTTAAAGAGACTACCCAGCACTCCACGGTACAACGCTTCGGTTTCGCTTCCCTCAATGGATGAAGGCACGTAGCAACCAGAAACCGCAAAGTTTTGGTACCGGCTTGATTTGGCTTGTCCATCCCACAAGGGCTCATCCTCTATCCGAATCGCGGCAAGTTCAGATATATTCTCTAGGGAAATCGTAACATGCCCAAGATCTGCTATCGACCCATGGCCATAAGCAAAGTAAAATTGTTCCCAAAATTTTTCAGATGAATGCCCATGTACCCACTTCAAACTTTCTTCAATAGAATCCGGGGATCGGCTATACCGTGCCAGAGCATAAGCGGACTTCTCAGGGGGCATTGGAGCTAGGACTACGATACGACGAGAACTCTTCTCTTCAGAAGACATATTTTCGACCTCTTCTTGAGGTTGAGACTGGGCCAACTTTCTTCTCCTGTTTTAGGCTAAGAAACTTGGGTATGTTGAAATTTGCTGAAACAGTCGGTTAAAAAAGATTCGCCCAGCAATACCAAAGGCAGTGAAAAGATCTAGGCGTACAGACGAATCAGTCTCCGGGAGCGAACAACAAAAAGAACGTCAAGTTTGTTAGCTCGAAAACCGCGAACGCAGTTGGGAGCATTTTAAAACGACTGATAAGCCGCCCCACTATAGTCAGCCGACAACGTGATCTCAAGTCAGACTCCAACAACTCCGCATAACTTAAGAAAAAAACCTTGAAACACAAAATTCCAACAGATACACTCCGCCGCCAACAACGGCAGATCCTTTAGGTAATCTACAGGAACCGTCACAGACACCTCAGAAAAGCGAGGAAACCTGCATATGATCAAAACTGAGGGGAAATCCATACACGGCCAATGGTCCTCACGATGGACCTTTATCATGGCTGCCACCGGGGCCGCCGTGGGGTTGGGAAACATTTGGAAATTCCCATACCTCACGGGTGTTCATGGGGGTAGCGCTTTCGTGTTGGTCTATATCCTATGCGTAGCTGCCCTAGGCATTCCCATGATGATGGCCGAAGTCATGTTAGGTCGACGGGGAAGACAAACCCCTGTAAACACCATGCGGACCTTAGCGGAAGAAAACAACGCTGGCCAGGGATGGCAACTCATTGGATGGTCTGGCACCTTAGCCGGAATGCTCATCCTTTCCTATTATAGCGTTATAGGTGGGTGGACGCTTGGATATATCATCCATTCCGCAACCGGAAATTTCTCAGGACTAAGTGGGGATGGGGCCTCCACCTTATTTGAAGAATTTGTGGGGAGCCCGTTGGTCCAAGTGGGTTGGCATACGGCTTTCATGGTCATCACCATGTACATTGTCGCCCGAGGAGTACAAAGCGGTCTGGAAAAAGCGGTGACCTACCTCATGCCTGCCTTATTCACGCTCTTATTGGTACTCGTGGGTTACGCGATAAGCACGGGCTACTTTATGGAAGGAATTGCCTTTTTATTTACCCCAGATTTTAGCCACTTCTCCGGAACCAGCATGCTAACAGCCATGGGACAAGCCTTCTTCAGCCTGAGCCTGGGCATGGGCACAATCATGATTTACGGCTCCTATGTTCCCAAGGGTATGTCAATCGCTACCACTTCGGTGGCCATTGCAATCTCAGACACAATGGTTGCCCTTATCGCAGGCATGGCAATTTTCCCCATTGTTTTTGCCAATGCCCTCGAAATTGGTGCGGGACCAAGTTTGATTTTTGAAACTATACCTGTAGCATTTGGCAACATGACAGGCGGCACCCTTTTTGGAACACTCTTTTTTATCTTGCTACTGATCGCAGCTTGGACATCGTCGATTTCGCTTATTGAACCAGCCGTTACTATGATGATCGAAAACTTTAATATGACACGCAAACAAGCCTCCATTTGGACAGGCCTAGCCACATGGCTGTTAGGATTCGGAACAGCGTTTTCATTCAACATTTGGGCAGACGTTAAATTATTTGGGATGACCTTCTTCGATCACCTTGATTTTTTGACTTCTAACCTCATGCTACCTCTTGGCGGAATTTGCATTGCAATTTTCGCTGGCTGGCTCATGACAAAGGAAACCAGCCAAGCAGAGTTAGACATGAAGAGCAAGGCGGGCTACTCCATCTGGCAAGTACTCATTCGGTTTGCTGCTCCAATCGCCGTCTCGATCATTCTCCTCCACGCCATTGGAATCTTTTAGTTTTTTCAACCTACAGCGGAACGCTGTCTATACCACTATAGGTACTCATCGATGTAATACGTAATCCCGATCGATCCAAGGACAGCATTGATACCAGTATTCCGCCTGCCAATGCCCGCATTGGAAATATGATGTAATTTCAACGAGCCGGTCACAGCAAACTCTTGTGTTATAAAATATTCCAAACCTGGTCCGGTTTCCAGCAAAAATTCAAGGGGAGTACTTTGTTCAGAAATTCGTGGAGCCAGGTCAGTCCAGGAAACGCCCATGCCAAAATCCCAGTATGGCATCCAGCTTCCAAATTCCAAGAAGTTATACCTTCCAACAATAGAAAAGCCTAAGAGAGTGGCACTAAATGGTTCATGAAAACTTGCGACAACCGGTTCTCCAAGGACTTCAACTGCCCCACTGAATAAGCCTAAGCCAATTTTATCCGTAACCACGACACCAATCTGAGGTAAGATAAAAAGTGCGCTTCGATTGGGATTGTTAGAATTACCCAAGCCCGTGAATGCCTGCCAATATCCTGCCTGAATCCCAATCTCGGCTGTGCCGAACTTAACGATATTTTGGGCTTCAGGCTCAGCAAATGTTCGGGTTGGCAAACCGGCTAACAAGCCCATCAACACGAAAGCCACAAGCCCTCTTTTCCAGACCTGATTCATTAAGCTTTTCATCCACTATCGCCACTTCTTTCAAACATTTATTTCTTGACAACACGTCGGACCGGCATCTTACAGATCTTAAAAATGGCAATCAACCGCCGGAAAATCCAAAGACTTTTTCCAAACTTTCCATCACCCTCCCTAGAAGCTTGCAACTACTTGTAGTTTCCCATACCGTACCGCGTCATGCCAAAAAAATGTGTGTGGTTTTATTGTCTGCTTACCGGTGCAACGTATTCTATCTCCGTTTCTAACCTTCTTGAAGGGTTCCAATGGGGAAGTCTTGCGTGGATCGCGCTATTACCTCTACATCGCGTACTGCTCAATGTCACAGTTCGACAGGCTTTTGCCCGCGGCTGGCTGGCAGGATTTTTTGCGTTTGTGGGAACCATGTATTGGGTCGTGGTCGCAATGCATTTGTATGGGAAAGTTCCGCTTCCAATAAGTATTGCAATTATGTTCCTGTTGACCACCTACTTGGGTATCTTTGTAGGGATATACGCCTGGGGCTTTGTCTGGATTGAACAACGCTGGGCAACCGTAGCTTGGATCCTAGCACCATGCTTATGGGTTTCGTTGGAATTTTTACGAACTTTTGCGTTTAGCGGATTGCCATGGGGATTGTTGGGGTATTCTCAGTTTAAATGGCTTCCCATCATTCAGGTTGCCAATATTACCAGCGTGTATGGTGTTTCGTTTTTGATTGTGCTAGTCAATGTTTCACTCTTTTTTTTACTTCGTTGGATCTTAACGAAAAAACCGAGCCGCGACTCACTTTTACAACCGTGGATTCCCCTTGCCACAGCGGCGATAATTGTTCTTGTGGTCTGGTTGTACGGTTTTAACCAACTTACTGCTCCCTCTTCGGAAAGCCTAAATGTGGGTATCGTCCAAGCCAATATTGAGCAAACTCATAAGTGGGACACAGATTACCGATTAGACACGATCGAACGATATGCTCGTTTGACTAGAACCGTCATTCCAGATTCCGACTTTATCCTCTGGCCTGAGGCCGCGACACCTTTTTTGTTTGAAAACGAAATCGGCTACCAATCGTTTGTCGTGAAAATGATTCAGCAAGCACAGATACCTCTAGTATTTGGAAGCCCAACACTTCGTCGTCATGACGATGGCAAGCCTTATTTGTTGAATAGCGCCTACGTACTCTCTCCTTCCGGGGAAATTACTGGACGATATGACAAGCAACACCTCGTGCCATTTGGCGAATATATACCACTCAAAAAAATTCTCTTTTTTCTGGAAAAATTAGTCGTAGGTATTGGGGATTTTCAGCCAGGCTCAGGTCCGACTTTGTTGTCCATTCCTTATCATTCTGGCCAAAAGGAAGCAAAGTTTGGCATGGCCATTTGCTATGAGGTCATTTTTCCCAATCTCGTCCGCCAGCTGGTTAATGAAGGTGCAAATTTTTTAGTGACGATTACCAATGATGCTTGGTTTGGTAACACCATAGCTCCCTATCAACATTTTGCCATGGTGGTATTCCGCGCTGTGGAAAATCGCATGGCCTTTGCCCGCGCGGCCAATACTGGTGTCTCCGGGTTTGTCGACCCAACAGGGCACATTTACGCACCCGTACCAATATTTACGGAAGAGTCCTTCTTCGGGAGCATTTCTCTTGGCAAACCAACCACTTTTTATACGCAATTTGGTGATGTGTTTGCCTGGACCTGTGTTATAATCAGCCTGCTTTTGTTATGGTTTACCAAATTCTTCCGCCACCCAACCGTGGCAGATACCGTCTTTCAGTACCCAACAAAACGTTAACCACAAAAGGAGTGAATCATGCTTGACGATATTCGCGGCCGTTTGCAAACTACAGGAGAACAAATCCAGGACTTACGGAGGCGTCTTTGACCTACCTCGACTTCTCAATGAGTTAGAAGAACTCGAACAGGAAAGCGCACAGCCTGACTTTTGGCAAAACACAGAACTGGCGACTAAGATCGGCCGCCGCAAAGCCAGTATTGAACGCAATATCTCCCGCATCACCGAATTTGAACACCAGCAAGTAGATTTAGAAGCTACGCTGGAATTGGTTGGTGAAGAAGACGATCCTGACCTTCAAGCCGAACTGACCCAAGGCATTCAAAAACTCGAAACTGCTCTAGACAAACTCAGTACAGAGCAATTGTTGTCTGATGAGCACGATTACAACTCAGCAATTCTCGGGGTCAATCCCGGCGCTGGAGGGACAGAATCACAAGACTGGGCGCAAATGCTCATGCGAATGTTTGTCCGGTGGGCTGAGCAACGGGCATTTAAGGTAAATACCATAGATTTGCAACCTGGTGACGAGGCCGGCATAAAGAGTGTCACACTGAGCATCGAGGGGGAATACGCTTACGGATATTTGAAGTCAGAGGCAGGCGTACATCGATTGGTTCGCATTTCGCCCTTTGACGCAAACAAACGCCGTCATACATCCTTTGCTGCCGTGTCGGTGTATCCTGAACTAGACGACAACGTGGAAGTAGTAATTGACGACAAAGACTTGAGAATTGATGTATTTCGGTCGGGAGGTGCAGGTGGTCAAAACGTCAACAAAGTCGAAACCGCAATTCGCATGACGCATATTCCCACGGGTATCGTTGTCCAATGTCAAAACGAACGTTCTCAGCTTCAAAATCGAATGGGCGCCATGCGTGTGCTTAAGGCTAGACTCTTTGAATTAGAGCAACGAAAAAAAGAAGCAGAGTTTCAAAATATAGTTGGTGAAAAAAAAGATATTGCATGGGGCAGCCAGATTCGATCCTATGTATTTCAGCCCTATCAGATGGTTAAAGACCATCGAACGAATCAAGAGTCAGGCAATGTCAACACTGTCATGGATGGAGATCTCGACCCATTCATCGAGGCGTATCTAAAACAAAAAATGGCGAATGCTTCACACAAGTAACAATCTTTTAATCAAAGCCCAACAGGGCATGATTTTATAGATACTGGATCTACCGCATGGAAGAATTAAACGAACAACGCGCACAACGAATTCAAAAACTCGGCACATTGAAAGACATGGGCGTTCAGCCCTATGGTACTCGCTTCGATGTAACACACAACATCGAACCATTGTTGGCTGCTCATAGTAGCAAAACTAATGAGGAACTGGATGAACGCAAAATCGAATGTCGTGTTGCTGGCCGCATTGTAGCCCTTCGTCGATTTGGCAAAGCTGCGTTTGCCTCGCTCCAAGATACAGCTCATCGTCTGCAAGTGTATCTAAAAAAAGACATACTCGGCGATGAGGGATTCCGGCTTTCCAAAGAATTAGATTTGGGTGATTGGATTGGTGTAGAAGGTCATTTGTTCCGCACAAAAACGGATGAGCTAACCATAGAAGTACAGAAACTCACCTTTCTAGCGAAAGGCCTTCGTCCCCTCCCAGAGAAATGGCATGGATTGACTGACATTGAAACCCGGTACCGGCAACGATATGTGGATTTGATTGCCAATCCCGATGTCCATAAGATTTTTGAGACCAGAAGCCGATTGATCACCAGCATTCGCAATTATTTCACCGATCAAGGATTTCTCGAAGTCGAGACCCCCATGATGCATCCAATTCCTGGAGGGGCCACAGCCAAACCATTTGTCACGCATCATAATGCCCTGAGCACGGACTTGTATTTGCGGATTGCGCCAGAACTCTATCTAAAGCGTTTAATTGTCGGCGGGTTTAAACAAATTTTTGAAATCAATCGAAATTTCCGAAATGAAGGAATTTCCACGATTCATAATCCCGAATTCACTATGCTAGAGTTTTATCAAGCGTACGCAGATTACCATGATCTTATGGCGTTAACTGAAGACCTGTTTAGCAAACTCGCAGAGGACATCTGTGGAAAAACAACTTTAGAATACCAAGGCCAAACCATTGATCTCACACCCCCATGGCGTCGACTTCCTTATTTTGAAGCCATATTAGAATACAATCAGCTTGATCGAAAGGTCCTAGAAAATCGCGAAGCAGCCGAGGCCATAGCCAAACAACTTAATTTGGATATTCCTAAAGGTGCTACACATATGGGCATCTTGAACTCAATCTTTGAAGAAACTGTAGAAACGAAATTGATTCAACCCACATTCATTACCGATTATCCAACGGAAATCTCACCACTCTCTCGACGTAAAGATTCGAACCCGACACTAACTGACAGATTCGAATTGTTTATTGCCACACGGGAACTCGCCAATGGATTTTCCGAGCTTAATGATCCGATTGATCAACGCCAAAGATTTGAAGAACAAGTAGCCCAACGCGAGGCGGGTAACGACGAAGCCCATTATCTAGACGAAGATTTTGTCCGTGCATTGGAATACGGCATGCCGCCCACAGCCGGTGAAGGTATTGGCATCGACCGCATGGTCATGCTTTTTACCAACCAAGCGTCCATCCGCGATGTCATTCTCTTCCCACTGCTCAGGCCGGAGAAACATACGTGACCCTACCCTACGAAATTTTTGTGGGCCTTCGTTACCTTCGAGCGAAGCGTCGCACTCGAACCATTTCCTTTAACACCTTCATTTCCATCACAGGGATTACTCTTGGGGTAGCCGCACTCATTGGTACACTGGGCATCATGACAGGTTTTAAAGAAGACATGCAGGCCAAAATTCTTGGCACAACATCCCACGTCGTAGTTCAAGAACGCGAGCAACAATCCATGGTGGGGCACACAGCCCTCGTGACTAAAGTCGAGGAAGTGCCTGGGGTCATTGCTGCAACACCCTATATTTTCAAGCAAGTGTTGCTGTCTTCGAAAACCGGAGTCCAGGGTATTATCCTTCGCGGCATTGACCCAGTCAAAGAACCAAAGGTCACGAAAGTCGCAGCCAATATCAAACACGGGCAGATTGATGATTTGGCGAGTCCGCCTATGTTTGAGAGAAAAAACCGTACAGTCGCAAAGACAAAACCAGGTATTATTTTAGGAAAGGAATTAGCGCTACGCCTTGGATTATTTGTGGGAAATAATGTCAATGTGGTGTCTCCGGTTGGTCCCATTAGCGCATTAGGAATGACGCCAAAAATTCGACCCTTTCAAGTTGTAGGCATCTTTGAATCAGGAATGTATGAATACGATTCCTCCATGGCCTATATTTCCCTGCAAGAAGCCCAAAAGTTTTTCAGTTTGGGTAACAGCGTGACCGGCATTCAAGTCAAAGTTCAAGACGTGTTCACCGCCAATGAAACCGCTTCCCACATCGAAGAGTCACTGGGCATTGATTATTCAGCAAGGGATTGGATGGATCTGAACCGTAATCTTTTCTCCGCACTCAAGCTTGAAAAAACTATGATGTTTCTTTTACTCGTTCTCATCACCTTGGTGGCATCCTTCAATATCGTGGGCACCCTCACGATGATCGTGAACGAAAAACAACGGGAGATCGCCATCCTTAAAGCAGTAGGCGCGACCCCCAAAGCTATCATGCGAATTTTCATGCTAAACGGGTTGGTCATTGGTCTAACCGGAACCATTATTGGCATTCCTCTGGGGTATGCTTTTCTGTGGCTGATCGAAAACTACTTTACGTTTGACCAAACCGTGTACTACATCTCCCACATCCCAGTTCACGTCAAAGCCTTGGATGTGATTCTGGTAGCTTGCTCCGCCATTCTTATCAGTTTTGCTGCCACGATTTACCCATCCTGGCAAGCTGCGAAACTCGAACCCGTGAGTGCCCTACGGTATGAATAATGGTAATGCCGCCTTCTAACACAAATAGCCCATTCCTCGAGGTAAACGATGTCTACAAATCGTTCCAACTTGGCAGTCAAACCGTAAACGTGTTGAACGGGATTAACCTGACCCTTCAACGGGGAGAAATGCTTGCGATGATCGGAGCATCCGGGGCAGGGAAAAGTACCATTCTGCATATACTGGGCACACTCAACCAACCTACACAAGGCACCGTATTGTACGAAGGCCAAGATGTTTTTCGCTTATCTGAAAACGATTTGGCCAACTTCAGAAATCGCCGAATCGGGTTCGTATTTCAATTTCATCATCTACTGCCAGAATTCACGGCTCTTGAAAATACCTACCTACCTGCACTGATACAGAAGCGGCCCAAACAAGAAATGATGCAAGAAGCTACCTCTCTGCTGGACGAGGTAGGACTAGGTCACCGCCTGCATCACAAACCCGGGGAATTATCTGGGGGGGAACAACAGCGCGTAGCTCTGGCTCGGGCATTAATTCAAAACCCTGACCTAGTCTTGGCTGACGAACCAACCGGAAACTTAGATGCTCGCACGGGAGAAACCGTTTTTGAACTCTTGCACGAATTGAATCAAAAACGAAACACGGCCTTCATCATTGTGACACACAACGAACGCCTGTACGAACAAACGGACCGCTTGGTTCATATGGTGGATGGGAGAATCGAGAATACAGAAGGGGCCTAAAACATGAATAGAGTTTTGCCTTCTTCTAGCTCTTCACGCTTTATTTTGGCACTGCGGTAATCCTGTCCTTAATCGCATCAAATGTAGCTCTTGGCACAACCTTTTTGGCGACTAATTCTCCCCGAAGACGATACGGACGATTAGCAATAACCTTTTCAGCCATGTTTTTCGTGAGCCCCAAAAACAAGACCAAATCATTCGCCGTGGCTGTATTAATATTCACGGGAGCAAGGGAGCGCTTGACAGGCTTCGAAACCCTCGCAGGTTTTGTTGGAGACAGAGGGCTTTGAGTAGACATAGTCTTAGGCTCCTCAGCTGTCTTTCCGACCTTCACCTGACGTGCCTTCTTTAGTTCTTTCTGGTAGCGCTGAACCGTATTCTTGAGTGCTCTATTTTGACTTTTGATTTTTTGGTATTCCTGCTGAAGCTTTCTATCCCTGGCCACCAACATCTGACTTTCCTTTACCATCTCGGCATTCCGAACAGACAACAATTCACGCTCACTTTCCCGGCCGTCCTTAATGCGTTGAATTTCCGAGGCCATCATTTCTAAATCCATAGCCACTTTTTCATTTTCATCTTTCAACCTGTCATTTTCTTGCTCCACGGCCTCCTGCATCATTCTGCTTTTTTCAAACTCGATCTTTGCAGACTCCATATCAGCCATCGCAGCTTCGTATTTCTTTTTGGAAACCACACAGCCGCTTAGCATCATGCTCACCATGAGCGCTAAGCTGACTACCATTCGAAGTTGAATGACTCGTTTACCTTCAGTATGAATCCTGTTCATCTTTCCCTCATTGCATCAAAAAGGTTGTATTCATTGAATCACGGCCTTAGACTTATGCAGTTTAGTCACCTAAGAGTCGTAGCAGGAAACTTAAAGAGACAACGCTAACTCAAAGGACCCCTTGCCAGGTAGAAGATCCTAGCATGAAATGGGAATGGTCTTTTGTCAATAGCTAAGGGCAACGACTGGAATAGGCCAGGGCAACACTCTCCCCTCTATTTCACAAACAAAATAATCGAAAGAATCTTTTCAGGCTTCCCCACCTCGCAAAAATTTCACAAAATTCCCCAGGATAAACTCGTTCAATGGAAAAATTTGGACTAGGATCAGCTGCGCTTCTCGGATTTTTAGAAGGCCTCACCGAATATTTGCCTGTCTCCTCAACGGGCCATCTCATTCTTATGGGTCATTGGCTTGGGTTCACCGGGAATATAGCCATCAGTGTAGATATCTGCATTCAAATAGGTGCGGTCTTGGCAGTGGTTTTCTATGAACGCGAAAAAATCCTTGGGCTCCTGCGCAATGGGTTTCAAGAACAACAGGAATTTCGCAAGGGCCTGAGAGGCAACACGAAAACAGAACACGCTCAATCATGGCAAGCCTATCTTCGACAATCCGCTCAACAACATCGCAACATGTGGTTCCTGCTGGGCCTCAGCGCCGCATTTATCCCCGCGGCAATAGTTGGCCTTCTTACTCATAATTGGATTGAAGAACATCTCTTTTCAGCTAAAACCGTGGCAATAAGCTTAATAATCGGTGGGATAATCATCCTGATGGTAGAAACCTGGCCCAAATGCGTGAGCATCACTCAGCTCGAACACGTTGGACTCCCGGCAGCTGTAGGCATCGGGGTGGCACAATGCGTCGCGTTGATACCAGGCATGTCCCGATCTGGCTCAACCATAGTCGGAGGATTGCTAATTGGACTAGATCGAAAGGTTGCCACGGAATTTTCCTTCTTTCTTGCCATACCCACGATGTTTGCCGCCACCGGCTACAAACTCATTCAATCATTTCACCTGTTTAGTGCAAACGATATGTTCGCCTTGCTAATCGGTATGTTCGTATCGTTTGTCGTAGCCTGGGCCGTCATCGGGTCCTTTTTAACCTACGTCAAACGACACACTCTCAAAGTGTTCGGCTACTACCGGATAACCCTAGGAGCCCTCATCCTCTTGATCCTTTAAACCCGCTCTATCCCTTAGCCAGAATGCTAACATTCTTCTTTTAGTTAGTTATCGAAGTTCCCCTCTCATGTATGATGGCGAATAAGCTTTTTGTCAACAGTGCCACGGGAATGATAATAAATAGTGCCAGCACATAGAGGAGCCTGATCTACTTTAAGAAAACAGTTTTATGCCATTCATTTATTAGGGAGGAAACATATGCCTCAAAAACTCAAAGGAAAAGTGGCCATCATCACCGGTGGAAACAGTGGAATTGGTTTGGCAACTGCAAAATTGTTTCAATCCGAAGGCGCCACGGTTATCATTACCGGACGCAGGAAAGAAACCGTGGCTGCTGCTGCCACAGAGATTGGCGGAAATAGTATTGGCATAGTGTCTGATTCTGGCAATCTGAAGGCAATTCAAGCCTTGTACCAAGATGTCAAAGAAAGGGTTGGCAAAATTGATGTCCTATTTCTCAATGCTGGAGTAGCAACTTTTGGTCCGTTTACCACCATAGACGAAGCCACCTTTGATGAAATGGTGAACATTAATTTCAAGGGACTTTTTTTCAATGTTCAAGCGGCCCTTCCTCTTCTCAATGAGGAGGCTTCTATTATTTTCAATACGTCCATTGCCGACCAAAAAGGGTTTCCCAATACAAATGTCTATGCAGCCACAAAAGCCGCGGTTCGGAGTTTGGCCCGCACACTATCCACAGAATTGCTGCCCCAAAAAATTAGGGTCAATGCCGTAGCCCCAGGACCAATTGATACGCCCATCTTTGAAAAGATCGGGATGCCCCAAGAAGTGGTATCTGATATAAAAATCGGCTTCGCAGGCGAGAATCCCATGAAGCGCTTGGGCACTTCAGAAGAAGTCGCCCAGGCCACGCTCTTTTTAGCTTCCGATGACTCCTCATATATCACAGGCATTGATCTAACCGTTGATGGCGGGATGACCCAACTTTAACCCGCGAGTTTAGATCATTCCAGACCCTAGAAAGCCTCAAAAAACATTTACCATCAGGAAGAACATTACTTCATTTTCGTGAGAGGGCATGACAATCCTTACTTTTTTATAAAACTAATGTGATCCTTATATTCTTGAACCGCAGCCTTGAGCGCAGCCTTGCCCAATGGAATATTCGCTTCCAATGTATCCTCTACATCTTCACTATCAATCACCACCTCATATTTTTCTTGGACATTGGTCATAATCAAACCTTTCTCAACCTGCCGAGGCATATAAATTTCTGTCCATACTTCCTTTTCCACCAAACACACATCACAAAACCGATCGTAAAGCATTTCTAACCGTTCCGGCTCAGTTTCTTTCATACCAAATGACTCTCCTAAAACTTGCAAATGAGTTTTCTAAATCACCCCAGCTTAGGCAAAGGTAGTTTTTCTTATCCTTCACTATTTCCATTTAATGTGACTACACGCGGACCACCAGGAGCGTTGTCCCAAATGATGAGTTGGGCATGGTAAGATCTAAATTCGTGACCTTCAAAACCAATCTGTAGTGAGCAAAGTTTACCCATGGATAACGTAGTTCCGGAACATGTTCCATCTTTGATCGAAAATGATTCCGAGTCTGGGCCTTCTAAAACCACACTGCTAATAGTGAGCGGGCCCAGCCCAACATTGGAGACCGTCAGGCGCTTCGATGATTGCTCCTTTTGAAGATAAACCCCAGGAAACTGGACGGCTTCCGCACTAAGATTAATGGATGGAATAATAGCTTTTCCACTCAGCAATACGGACACATCATGAGAGTCACTATTCGTAGCCACAACATCAGGCCAACCATCACCGTTAAAATCTTCCACTGCAACAGATGTCGTAATCGTACCCATGGCAAAATGGCCTGCGGGTTGAAAAGACCCATCACCCCTTCCAAGCAAAATAGATACACTGTTCGAGGCGCGATTCGAGGAAACTAAATCCCAATTCCCATCGCCATCAAAATCATCGAGAGCCACAGCCATCGGACTAAAGCCAACATCTAATTGGGCAGGCTTAGTGTATTGCCCAGGAGATTCTTGTAAGAGAATTTTCAGACTATCGGTGAATAAACTCGCAGCAATGAGATCGAGGTTTCCGTCCGCGTCGAGATCAACTTGCATCACCGCACTCAGTGTAAACCCCGCCTCAATATTCTGGGTATGAACAAATTCTCCACTTCCCTCATTTTTAAAAACAGACACACGACCATTTGGAGCCCGCCAACTAGGTTGGCTCCAGGCCACAGTTAGTTCAGGAAGGTCATCTCCAGTTAAATCGGCAATAGACACGCCAGTTGGAAATAATCCATGTTGATCCTGTTCTTCAAAACGTTTCGCCTGACCCAATTCGCCTTGGCCATCATTCAACAAAACCGCCAAACTATACGGAGGATAATTCCCATATCGACCACTATTGGCAACAACCACATCAAGATCGCCATCAAGATCAAGATCGCCTAATTTTAAAAACGTGGGACCTTTGCCAGATTCATAAAACTTAGGCTCCCCAAAAAACCCATCTCCCTTTCCCAACAACACGAGAATCCCATCTGAGCCAGTTTCAGCCACGATTAAATCGAGTTTGGCATCTTGATTAATATCGCCCGAAGTCAGAAACATAGGGCTTCGCCCAACTCCAAAGGATATGCCTGATCGAAAGGTACCATTACCATTTCCAAACAACATGGTCACATCATCGGAATCACTATTAACCGTCGCGACATCCTGCAAGCTATCGCTATTAAAATCGCCAACAGTCAGTGCTTCCGGATGCCGGCCCACATCCGCTGGTACCACAGGAGTAAGCACTAGATTTTGGGCATCTACGGGAACGCTCAAGACCAGCATGACGATGACTACCCACAATAAAACTATCGTCACGAATCCATTGCCTATTCTACGGTTAACAAAATTAGTGCTCATTTCGTTCTTCGCCATTATTAAAAGTTTTCATCATGGCAATTTCGATCTCATCCGTGCCCGGCCTACCTCGATTTCGAATATGGGACGACCATGACGGCATATTACGCAACACTTGAAACACAGCTTTGATAATTTCCGGCTTAATACGAGTCTCCCAATCATACTCCCAAGCATGCGCATCTTCATCTCCATCATATTCTTCTGGAAATTTGGCTTCCAAATGAAAACGAAGATTGAACGTTTTTTCTTCATTATACATGTACGATTGTCCTTTACTAAATACTAAATGGAAAAACCTATATTGAGGAATTTGTTCTTCCCCAATACCATACCCACAATGAACAATATATATGAAATATGAACTTAGAAATCTAAAACAGCTAAATATGGGTCAACAAGTATATTCGAACTGAGGATTTGAAATTTTCTTCGAAATTGGCTTTTCTTGTCAGAGAAGCACCCAACACCTTATGATTGTACGAATTAAAGATCTGTTTCAACTGTCTGAAAGGAGACTTTTTATCTATGCCGCTCTACGAATACATTTGCAAGGAATGTTCGCACCATTTTGAATTGATTGTCCACGGCTCCACCGTCGTCATTTGCCCGGAGTGCGAAACCCAAAACATCGAGAAACAGCTGTCAGCTTTTGCGGTCAGCGGCGGAGAGGGAGGTTTCGAATTCGAGGAAAGCCCTGGCGGATGTGGAACCTGTGGTGACCCAAGAGGACCAGGATCCTGTTCAATGAATTGAAAAATAGTCGTGATGAGTAATGTGCAAAGAGAGAAACAGACTGCCTTTCATTTTTAACTGACCATTTTTTTCGTTATATTTCAAATCAAACTACTCTTCGATATCTTTTGCCCGCCTTTGAAAATATCCCGAACGAACTGCGCCATACAAATCCACTGTTGACTCTTCAATACCTTCAAAAGTCTCAATAGTAAGTGCGCGGCTATTGATCGTATCTTCGGCGTTGATACCTATGTTTGGGAGAATAGGAATGATATAGTTAACGGGATTTAAAAAAATATCTCCCGCAAAACCTACCACATCCCGAACTGTTAATGGTGGTAAAAAGGGCAACATTAAAAAAGGACCGGGCCCCACTCCATATACCGCCAGGGTTTGTCCAGTATCTTCTGAAGGCGGAGCTTCGGTATCAAAAACATATTTTGCCACGTCAAACAGCCCACCGATTCCTATGGTCGTATTGATCAAAAATCTTTTTGTCTCAATACCAGCACGCTCCAACTTCCCCTGTAACAGACTATTCACAAGCCGGCTCACAAAACCCATATTGTGAAAGGCATTATCTATTGAAACTTGTAGATCGGGAGGCACAACGGAATTATACCCCTTGGCTACAGGCTTCATGAGATGACGATAGAAGCCATAGTTGAAGTCGAAAACTTCTTCATTATAGCCTTCCCAGGGATCTTCGGCCATGACCTGAGGGTTATCATCAAAAGGATCAAGAGCTTCCCCTTCAACTACGGTTTCCTCCATAACTCGAATACCTTCATCTCCAACATAGGGAGCTTCTATTGAAATTTGACCAAATGGACCAAAATATTGAAGGTCAGAATATATGGGAACTATCGGGAGGGCATAAGCCTGAGCAGACTCGCTATCAGCCATCATATCAGCTTCAGCGAAAACCATTGAAACTGGCAACACAGCCCAGATCAAGAAAAACGCCACCACGATATGATACCCAACACCCGACCACGACAAACGCACATTTGGTAGCTGATAGTCTGTGGCCATGAATTCCTCCCTATGCACTATAAAAGTCAAGCAATCCTTGGGTACAGCAGTAACATCCAAATTCACAAACGCGCGGATTCTACCAAAAACTGCTTTATTTGACTACCTATAGATACTCCTGAAGGACTATTTTATCGTAGGGAGTTAGGACAAGGCCCTCATTCTGAGCTCCCAAGCATATCATCGACCAAGGGTCTATTGATATCTTCACATCCCGGACAAATGGTATCGAAAAGAGCCTCATGATCTTCGACATAATTCTTTTCATCAACCAACTTTTCTTCGAATACTTCTTGATAACAAGCCTCACACAACATCATGAGGCCTCGCATTACAGAAACAGTCTTCCGACCTTGACTTCCTCCCACAAATTACCTCTCAATTTCAAAATTACGTAATGCGTAAGCCATGATAATTAAAAGCAAATCCTGATAAATACATCAAAGCACTATCCCCATATGCTTCATGTTTCACTTCTCACGTTTTTTAAACTTATGACCACCCTCGCCGTTGGGCCAGTAAAAAATCCTCGGTTTCCAAATCAATGCCGCAAACTGGACATTCATAGGGCTGATCAGGTTGAGGAATAGACAACTCTTTGTCCTGAATACGGCCCTGGCAAACATGGTAGTAATGTCCGCCTGAATGTTCAGAATCTAAAGGATCGTTTTCAAATTTTAAAATCATGTCATGCTCCCCGTGCAAAACCGTCTGGACCCCTTATAACAGTCCTAAGAAATCCTATGCAATTCCGCACTAACTACCATCACAACCAATGCTCATAGACAAGTAAATCCTCGCACAACCAGGAACAAAGAGGAAAAAGCTACCCTCTACCGCGTTTAGACGAGAGAAAAGAAACCTTTTTAAACAGTTCAATTTTATCCAAAATTTTTCCGACCCCCAGCACCACGGAGGTAAGTGGATCATTCACTATATTCATTGGTAGGTTGGTTTCTTCCTGAAACCTCGTAGCCAACCCCGGAAGCATTGCACCTCCCCCGGTAACCACAACCCCTCGATCAATAATATCTCCTGCTAATTCAGGAGGGGTATTTTCTAATAATGTTCGCAAGGCATTGACAATCACATGAATTGGCTCTTCCAGGGCCTCACGAATTTCTGCATCGTTCACTTCTACCGTTCGAGGAATACCGGAAAGCACATCCCGACCTTTGACCATAATGATTTTGCATTCATCAAAAGGGTAAGCTGAACCCACTTCGACCTTGACCTTCTCCGCCATATGATCGCCGATGAGTAAATTGTACCGGCGCTTAAGGTAGCCCATAATCGCTTCATCCATTTGGTCACCAGCCACCTTAACAGATTCACTACACACAATTCCGCCTAGGGAAATCACAGCAATATCTGTCGTTCCCCCTCCGATGTCCACGACCATGCTCCCTGAAGGTTCCGTAATGGGAAGCCCCGCGCCAATGGCCGCTGCCACCGGCTCTTCGATTAAATGCACTTCACGAGACCCCGCATGCATGGCAGATTCTCGAACCGCTCGCTGCTCAACTTCAGTGATTCGAGATGGCACCCCAATAATACAACGGGGACGGACAAACGAATTTCGATTATGCGCCTTCGTAATAAAGTACCTGAGCATCCTCTCAGTCATGGCAAAATCAGCAATCACGCCTCCTTTAATCGGGCGGATAACGACAATATTGCCTGGAGTCCGGCCAACCATGCGCTTGGCCTCAACACCCACGGCCAAAACCGTATTGCTTTTCTTTTCAATAGCAACCACCGACGGCTCGTTCAGGACAATTCCCTTTCCGCAAACGTAAACCAGCGTGGTAGCTGTCCCAAGATCAATGGCCAAGTCACTCGAAAACCGCCCTAATATGCCACCAACAAAACCCACGTCAACTCCTTATTCCGTTGAAGTATTTAACCTTGATGAAACGACCATGAATTTTTAAAACCTGAGATCAAGGAGATGCGGTGCGCTCCCTCTCATCCTTTTGACAACTAGGAAACCCATTCTCGCCGAAATTACAATTAAGTCAAGGAAGAAATTCGCCGCCAGATGGGGATGTAAGCCCACTTCCCTATTGAGCTGCAGCCGAAAACACCTCAGTCCCTGAACACCCCTCTTTCATTCCACCTCACTCCATTAGGCCAAATCTACTTTCTTGTTGACGGAATTGAATTATCTTGTTATTCCCCATATACGTGAATAAAAAAATCGTGTTCTATTTTATAGCTCTGGCTATCGTCGCGGCTTATATTGCTCTAGTCGGCTCTATTCGGTGGGGTGACAACACACCTCCCAGTATTTCCCTTGCTGAGCCATTCACCCTAGTTGGACCTCAAACTCCTCTGTCCGTTCATATCGAAGACAACGGAACCGGTCTGCAAGAAGTATCCGTTCGTCTTATTCAGAACCTGAAACAGTACACGCTCGCTGAAGAACGCTTTCCTTCCCACGGGGTCCTTTCGTTAGGGAGCGGCACGCAACATACCTACGATCTCAATATTGTGCCATTTAGCGACGCCGTACCTAAACAACGGGGGCCAGCGACCTTGGTCATCACCGCCAGGGATTATTCATGGCGAGGATTCTTTGAGGGTAACTGGGCTCGGTTTGATCAAGATTTCACCGTCAAATTCACGCCACCTAAATTAGAATCGTTATCTATCCCTTTACCTGTGACCCAAGGAGGAGCAGGGGTAGTTTTTTTCCGGACTTCTGATGATGCCAAAACTTTTGGAGTCAAAATTGGCGAAGCATTTTTCCCAGGTCATCCAACACCTGGCGAAGAATATAATTATTTCTCTCTCATCGCGTTCCCTCATAACCTGCCGGTTAAGACACCGGTACAGCTTGTAGCTGACGATGGATTGGGTAACAAAGCAGTCCAAACAGTTGACATTAAAATCATTCCAAAAAAATGGAGAACTCGAGACATCAATATAAGTGACCGGTTTATTCAACGAACGGTGCTCCCTATTATCTCGCAAACCCCGGAAATTGAAGACCAAGGAAACCCACTCAAAAATTTTCTTTCCGTGAATAACGGTTTGCGAACCACCAATGCTAAGCAGCTGAAAGAATTAGCCATCACGAGCAAGCCGAAATTTATGTGGCAAGGCAAGTTCACGCAGTTATCGAAATCCCAAGTCGAAGCAGCATTTGCAGATCACCGTAAATATTTCTACCACGGCAAGATCGTCGACACCCAATATCATTTAGGTTTTGATTTGGCTGTCACCAAACATTACCCCGTGGAAGCAGCAAATCGAGGAGAAGTTATCCTTGCGGAATACTTTGGAATTTATGGCAATACAATCGTAATCGACCACGGGTATGGCCTGCAATCATTGTACGCACATTTGTCATCATCGAAAGTCAAAAAGGGCGATATGGTTGCCAGAGGCCAAATCATCGCGCGATCAGGCATGACCGGGTTGGCCGGAGGTGACCATTTACATTTTAGTCTGTTGCTTAACGGTGTCCAGATCAATCCGATTGAATGGTGGGACCCAAAATGGGTGAAATCTCGCATCAGCGAACGGCTTCGAAGGAACGAGCCCGTTGATCCCAAAAGCTTATTACCCGGCGAATTGTTACCATCGCCGTTCCCCTATGCACCACCACCAAAATTTTAAAAAGAATGTTGAAAATCTCAAAACACCAATCACAGGCAAAAATATTAAAAAGGTCCTGTCCAGCGAGGCCACAGAATTTTAGGCACGCAGAATGTACAGCGCAGTGCATAAAAATGACAAAAGACTAAGAACGTAGCTGGCAGACTTTTTCGACATTTTGGCAAAGGGTCCAATAATCTAATGGCACAGCGACCCCGAACACCCGCAAATCGAAACACCGCCAAAGAACACTTCACAACTGTTCCCCTTGATGAAACAACACGACAACGGTACCTGAACTACGCTCTTTCCGTCATTACTTCTCGAGCATTACCCGATGTTCGTGACGGCCTCAAGCCTGTCCAACGCCGCATTCTTTTTTCCATGTTTCACAACCATCGATTACTACCCGAGCGTCCGCCTATTAAAAGCGCAAAGGTGGTAGGATCGGTCATTGGGGAATGGCACCCGCATGGCGACTCCGCAGTTTATGACGCTATGGCGCGCATGGCACAATGGTGGTCGCTTCGTGCTCCATTGGTTGATGGACATGGAAACTTCGGTAGTCTAGACGGCGACCCACCTGCCGCATATCGGTATACCGAAGCCAAACTCACCCCAATCGCGCTCGAACTGCTTAACGAGCTCAACAAAGACACCGTTAATTTTCAAGCCAATTACGATGGCAAGGATGAAGAACCGCTGGTCCTACCTTCCCGGTTTCCGAATCTGCTCGTTAACGGCTCCACAGGCATTGCCGTGGGCATGGCCACCAACATACCGCCCCATAATCTCGGTGAAGTGATTGAAAGCGCCATTGCCTTAATCAGTGATCGCAAGATTTCGATTTCTGATCTGATGAAATACATCAAGGGCCCCGATTTCCCCACTGGCGGAGAAATCCTCAATAGCCGAGCCGAATTAAGAGAAATTTATGAAACCGGCCAGGGGCCTGTGCGTTTGCGAGGAGAATTCAAGGTGGAACCACATAAGGGCGGGAAATCGGAAATCATCATCACTTCGATTCCCTTTGCCGTGGATAAGGCCAGCATTGTAGAACGCATCGGCGAACTAATTGCTCTCAGAAAAATCCCACAATTAATCGATATCCGAGACGAATCCACAACAGACGTTCGGATTGCCCTGGAACTGCAAAATGATGCTGATCCCAACTTAGCCATGGCCTATTTGTTTAAAAACACACCACTCCAAAATACTTTTTCCGTCAATCTCACGTGCTTGATTCCCAAAACAGGCGCCGCCACATCCCAGCCGCAATGCTTGAACCTAAAGAATATTCTCGAAGAATTCATTGACTTTCGCTTTAAGACAATCAAACGCCGCTATTCCTATGATCTGCGAATTCTCGAACAACGAACTCATATTCTATCAGGTTTTAAAACTATCTTTGATGCGTTAGACCAAATCCTCAAAATCATCAGGCAAAGCGATGGCAAGGCGGACTCAGCGGAAAAACTCAAACGCCATTTCCGTCTTGACGAAGTGCAAACCAATGCGATTCTGGAAACCCCAATCTATAAGCTCTCTCGCACGGAAATCAAAAAGATGTTGGATGAATTAGTGGATAAAAAGAAACAAGCCAAAGAGTTGCAAACCCTACTCACATCAAAAACAAAACTTTGGAATGCGGTAAAGAAAGAATTTCAAGAGGTCACAAAAACCTATAGAGATAAACGCCGAACCAAAGTTGGTCGACGCCAAACCGAAGAACTCGAATTCGATCCAGAAGCCTATATCGTCAAGGAAGATGCCGTTATCACAATTTCCACGGACGGCTGGATTCGTCGAGTGGGCATGGTGAAAGATTTATCGAAAGCCCGACTTCGTGAAGGTGACTCGCTTTTGGCTGCTCTCGTCGGCAGTACAGTGAACACCATCGTCTGTTTTTCCAATTTTGGAAGCGCCTATACCATTCGCGCCGGAGATATTCCGCCGGCCCGAAGTGGCTACGGTGATCCTGCCCAAAAATTGTTCAAATTCAAAGATGGGGAACGGATTATCGCGGCGTTAAGTTTGGATCCAAGATTTTATTCGGCCCCACCCCTATCCACTAAAAAAATGGCTCGAGTGCTTCCACTATTCGACGGCACAACTGTCGGCGGAGATGCACCGGTCTCGTTGGGACAGGTGATGGCCGTATCTTCAGCAGGCATGGGCGTACGTTTTGATTTGGCTCCCTTCAAAGAACCGTCCACTCGCCTCGGACGAAAATTCATGAAGGTTCGTGATGGCGAAGAAGTCGTAAATGTAGAGGCCATAAGCCTTGTTTCAAAAACACCCATTATCGGCGTAGTTTCACGAAAGGGACGGGTCTTGCTGTGCAAGGCAGAAGAAGTCGGGCTACTCTCAGGTCCTGGTCGGGGTGTCACTGTTATCAAACTCGATTCGTCCGATCATCTCTTGGCATCACGCCTACTTTACCAAAAAGACGATCAACTCGTGGCCCTCAAACAAGAAGGCGCCAAGTTGTCGATATCCATCAGAAAGTACCAACCCGTTGGCCGCGGAGGAAAGGGCCATACCCTTTTCAAACGGGGCAACCTCAAAAGCGTTGAGGCCCCACCCGTCGAACTTCCTGCTCTCGATTCAGAGAACGGCAAAAACAGCAACTAAGTAAATCCCTCCTACGAAATAGATCCATCATTTCCTGGGCCCTAAGGGAAAATTCAGACCTTCCCCTTATCATCATGAACGGGCTCAAGGATCTGTTTTTGAATGCTAGAAGAAGCAACCCGATGGATTTCGTTTTTGTGAATTCACATCGCCGCATTAAGCTGATACACTCGTCGGGGACGCCCCACTTACTTTTTCCCAACCCCCAAGTGGAAGATTTGTATGGCAAAAAAATACGATGCAAGTGACATTGTTGTTTTAGAAGGCATTGAGCCGGTCAGGAAACGACCGGCGATGTATATCGGTGGAACCGATAAAACTGGCCTACATCATCTCGTATGGGAAATTCTTGACAACGGGATCGACGAAGTGATCAACGGCTATGCTACAACAATTCTCGTCGAGCTTGATAAAAGTCGTGATGGAATTCGCATCACAGACAATGGACGTGGGATTCCTATTGATCAACACAAGAAATATAAAAAATCTGCATTAGAAATTATCATGACTACACTGCATGCCGGTGGGAAATTTAAAACCGGCAGTTACATCCACTCCGGTGGATTGCACGGTGTAGGTGCTTCCGTGGTTAATGCATTATCCAAACATATGACCGTGACGGTAAAGCGTGATGGCCGGGAATGGATACAATCCTATCAGGCTGGCAAACCTGAGAGCCCAGTCAAGAAGGGCGGAACGATTCGCGGCACGGGCACATCTGTATATTTTCGACCAGACCATTTAATCTTCAACAAAAACACTCTGTTTGATCCCGGCCTATTAAGAGAGACTTTGGAAGCCAGGTCCTACCTTCACAAGGGCTTAAAAATTACCTTTAAGGATGGGACCACGGGACAAACACATCAATTTTTTCATGAGCAAGGCATTCAAGAATACCTCACGAAGCTCGTTAAAGATCGAGGCAGAAAACCAACCGCTGAGTTTGTTTTTTATGTCTATCGAAAAATCGATGAAAACGGAGGCAATGGCGAAGGCTTCGCCATGGAAGTTGCGTTGCAATGGACGAATGAGCCAGCAGAATACATTCGCAGTTATGTGAATGGCATAGCAACAAACAGTGGCGGCACACATGAATTGGGATTGCGCGGTGGAATTGTCAAAGCCGTGCGTAATTACATGGACACCCACAACCTCACACCTAAAGGTCTTACCATTCAGGCTGAAGATATTCGAGAAGGGCTTGCTTGCGTCTTAAGCATGCTTATTATGAATCCCCAATTCCAAGGTCAAACCAAAGATCGCTTAAACAACCAAGAAGTCCAGGGAATGGTTGACAATACACTACGTCCGGCCCTAGAGAATTTTTTGAACGTGAATAAATCAATAGCCGAGACTTTGGTGGGACGTATGATTCTCGCGGCCCGTGCCCGAGAAGCTTCTCGTGAAGCGTCGAAAGCAGTGATGCGAAAATCTGCCGTGAGCCATCGCTTAAACTTACCTGGCAAACTTGCGGATTGCCAAAGCACCGATCCAGGTGTCAGTGAACTATTTGTGGTCGAAGGAGATTCAGCAGGAGGCACAGCCAAACAGGGACGCAACCTTAAAACCCAAGCCATCTTCCCTATTCGCGGCAAGGTGTTGAATACTGAGGAACTCACATTAGGTAAAGTGGTGGAAAATAAAGAACTTGCGGATTTAGTGAAAGTATTAGGTTGCGGGATCGGCAAAGATTTTGATCTACGAAAACTTCGCTATCACAAGATCATTTTGTTAATGGATGCCGATATCGACGGCTACCACATCTGCACCCTGCTTCTCACTTTTTTCTTCCGGCATTTGCCTGAACTCATCAAGCACGGGCACATGTTTATTGCTCAGCCACCGCTATACCGCATTGACATTGGCAAATACGTACATTGGGCCGGATCGGATGAAGAAAAAGAACGTATTTTGTCTGAAACTCGTTCCAAGTCCAAACCTACCATTAGTCGTTTCAAAGGCCTTGGCGAAATGTTCCCGCAACAATTAAAAGAAACCACTCTCAATCCTGCTACGCGACAACTTCTCAAAGTCAAATTGCAAGATGAACTCCACACTGACCGTACCTTCCATGACCTCATGGGCAAACGCACAGAAGCTCGCTACGAATTTTTGATGGCAAATGCAACACTAGCGAATAATTTGGATGTGTAAACAAATCACTGAGCGTTTAGGGAAACGAATCGGCTAGATATTTTTCTCATTATACAATTTCTCTTAGCGTCATTCGCCCACCGATAAATCTCCTCTCTAGAAAACTACCGCCGTCAAACAACCAAACTGGATTCCCAATTAAAGAGACCTAGGAATGACTGAATTGTTCTCCAAGGTTCACTGCATCACTTTGTAAGGAGGAGCCAGAAGAGGTAGAATCTCCGCAGCATGGATCCTCTCGAAATCGTCAAGCAATATCATAAACAAACCAAACATGAATTTAATCGATATGCTCGATCTCTTGGGTATATGGATTGGGCCAATCAGCCTGACCCGTTTCGCAGATATGAGGAGGCACCGCTTATTAGATTGCCCCTATTAACCGCCGAAGATGAACCAACCTCTCCTTCTTATGACTCGCTCTATTCATCAGAAACTATTCTCTCTCAATCGGTAAATCTCAATAGCCTCTCTCGATTCTTTGAATACAGTCTGTCGATTACGGCCTGGAAAGAATATGGTGGAAACCGCTGGGCACTGCGCTCAAATCCTTCAAGCGGCAATCTACATCCAACGGAAGGATATTTGCTTATCAGGAAAAAAGAAGGCTTACCTCTTGAACCAGGTCTGTATCATTACGCACCCAAGGAACACGGCCTGGAGTATCGAATGAAAGGCGAGAACAAATATATTGAGAATTTGCTTAAGCCCTTTCCTTTGCAATCATTTCTTATAGGATTAAGCTCTATTCACTGGCGTGAGGCTTGGAAATATGGCGAGCGGGCATTTCGCTATTGCCAACATGATATTGGCCATGCAATTGGCACACTGAGGATTGCCGCTACAACATTGGGATGGCGCGTTACAATTCTTTCGGGATTGGATGATAGAGCGGTCGGGACTCTCCTTGGACTGAATCGTCTTCATGAGTTTGAACAGACTGAACCTGAATTTCCAGAATTGATTTGTGTGGTATTTCCCGATGAGGCCTCTCAATTAGAAACCATACCCCTCTCACTTGATGAAGCGGCTATCGAAAGATGTGCACAAGGACACTGGCAAGGCAAGCCCTGTCGGTTGAGTCGCGATAATCCGATCCCTTGGGAAATTATTGATGAGGTAACTAAGGCATCTTGGAAGCACTCTGAGGATCAAATTCTTCTCGCCCTTCCCCCCCCTTCGTCAAAACCTCACAACAAACCCAGGACGAAAGACCGTGAAGAAATCTCCGCGTACCAGATCATTCACCAACGACGTAGTGCTGTATCGTTTGACGGAATCACCTCAATAGCGGCCAATCAATTTTTTACCATGCTGGAACGAGTCTTTCCAGAGCCTAAACTTCCCGTAAGCCAACGACCGATGCCATGGGATTTAATTGCTTGGGAACCAGCAATTCATCTTGCGTTATTTGTTCACCGGGTGGAAGGACTCTTGCCCGGCATGTACATGTTTCTTCGAAACTCGCACATCAAGGATGCTTTTCAATCATCCATGCATAAGCAATTCATCTGGACGACTCCGAAAAATTGCCCAACAAGCTTTCCCTTATATCTTTTGGAAAGTGGAAACGCCCAAAACCTGGCCACACAGGTCAGTTGTGGGCAAGAGATCGCCGGCCAAAGCGCGTTTTCATTGGGAATGATTGCTGAGTTTGATGCCTCGCTTGAAAAACATGGTCCGTGGTTTTACAAGCGGCTCTTTTGGGAAGCTGGACTTGTTGGACAAGTGCTGTATCTCGAAGCCGAGGCAGCTGGCATACGTTCCACCGGCATTGGATGTTTTTCCGATGATCCAGTTCATCGGCTACTTGGGTGGTATCCCAACACACAATTTCAATCGTTGTATCACTTCACAGTTGGTGGACCAGTTGAAGACCATCGACTCACAACATTGCCACCCTATACTGGTCATGTGACTTAAGATGTTACGTTTTCGAGCTAGCTCGAGGAATCTCTTGCAGTCACCCCATGTAATAGGGTAGGGTATTTCCCTAACCAATTTAACAGAACGTCTTCTCGTCAACTCCAAGACGAACCCGGGCCGGTTAAACGGGACACCGAATACCAGACAGCAGATTAATGCAGGGGTTTACAAATAAAAGGAGGAAATCATGAATCCATTAGATTCGATCCCTGGGACTATCGCGGCAGGGTTCGTACTGACCGTCGTGTTGTATTTTGTGGTAAAAATGCTTATGTAATTTCGCCATACACTATCTTATCGAACTGACTCCAACGAAAGAGGATTGGCTATGGAAAGCTTTTTAGCATGGGGACATTATCTTACCGGTATTACATGGATTGGAATTTTGTATTATTTCAATTTCATCCAAGTGCCATTTCTTGGCAAGGTGACACCGGAAACTAAAGCTGAAGCATTCAGACATTTGGTCCCGAATGCCCTCTGGTGGTTTCGGTGGGGAGCCCTGGGCACCTGGCTCTTTGGCGCAGTGTTGTTAATGACCCAACACCGATTCGGTTCGGCATTTGCCCTTGAAGGACAAGATGCCGTTATTGGCATGGGGGCCTGGCTGGGAACCATCATGCTGTTTAATGTCTGGGGCATTATTTGGCCCAACCAAAAAAAGGTATTAGGCATCAAAGAAGCGACTGCAGATGAAAAAAAAGTTTCTGCCCGCACGGCACTGCTGGCTTCTCGCACCAACACCATGCTTTCAATACCCATGCTCTTTTTCATGGCTAATTCTGGACATGCATCAGGCCTATTTAACTAGGCACTTCTTGGGAAGGGCCAGTGACTCATAGCCCTTCCCTGCTCTCCTCCCACCACCACATCGCGCTTGCTTCACTTTTTCATTGCTAATCCACTTGACGAAACTAAGAATGCCTGCTATTTAGTAATTATTCCTAACAAGGACTCTCATGACAATTTCCCAAGACACAATTCGCTCTAAATTTAAAGCCTGTGGCCTAAAAGTCACCCCTCAACGGACAGCGATTTATAAGGCGCTGGCGGAAACCACCAGTCACCCCACGGCAGAAACTCTATTCCAACACGTCTCCCAAGAGTATCCCATGATTTCACTAAACACGGTGTATTACACCCTTTCAACATTGAAAGACGCTGGCCTACTTAAGGAAGTGAATTATTGGCACGATGGAGCTCGGTTTGACGCGAATGTTGCCCCGCACCATCATCTGATTTGTTTGGAATGCCGAGCTATTTTTGATATTGAAGATCGAGCCTTAAACCAAATCCAGTACAAGGCCAAGCTTCCCAAGAATTTTCAAGTCCTGAGCCATCAGGTTGAGTTTTACGGCTGCTGTAAGTCATGCCAAAAAACAAAAATTCGGAAATAATTTAGTTCTCTCGTTTAAGCCATAAACTTTCAAAAGGAGGAACCCATGGGCGGTCTTAAAGGAACGAAGAGTCACGAAAATTTGAAGGCAGCATTTGCTGGCGAATCGCAAGCTAACCGGCGCTACTTGTACTTTGCACGCCGTGCCGACATTGAAGGGTACACCGATGTGGGCGGTCTTTTCCGTGATACATCTGAGGCTGAAACTGGTCACGCCTTTGGCCATTTAGATTTTCTCAAAGAAGTCGGTGACCCAGCCACAGATGAACCCATTGGCAACACCGAAGCCAATCTCAAAGCCTCCATTGAGGGCGAAACCTACGAATACACCCAGATGTACCCAGGAATGGCCAAAACAGCCCGTGAAGAAGGCTTTGAAGAATTGGCTGAATGGTTTGAAACCTTAGCTAAAGCTGAACGCTCTCATGCCAATCGATTCACCAAAGGCTTGGAATCGCTGAAGGACGCGTAACGGGTTTTTGTTTGTTGAAGCGGAGCAGGGATGCCGCTTCGCTTTTGTTTTCTTCAGATTGCCAAATCCTAATTTCATCTCCTTACAAAGGGGAGGCTTAAGGTGGGATAGAATCAGTAGAAGAAACAAATGACCAAACTGGAACTGGGACCTCTATCCACCCTACCCCCAAGGGGGTATTCCATAGTGAACAACTCATAACCATTCTTCGCAAGAAACGGTAACTATACTTTTAGGTTTAGAAATTGAAAGGCATTCATCTTATCTCTACGGATTGGACTCGTTCGCAACTTGAGCAAGAGACCAATCGCATTTTTGATGTCTGCGATGGATGCCGTCGCTGCTTCAATCTTTGTCCATCCTTCAATACTCTCATTGACAAAATCGACGGATACGAAAGCAATGTCTCAAAATTCACCGCCGCTGACTACGAGCAAGTCGAAAAAGAATGCTATTACTGCAAGCTCTGCTACAACCATTGTCCCTACACGCCCCCCCATCAATATGAAATTGACTTTCCACGACTCATGGCAGCTTGGAAAAAACAACGCGTCCGTGAACAAGGTGTTGCATGGCGTGATCAACTGCTTACTCAAACAGACCTCATTGGAAAACTTGGAGGCATAACAGCCTCATTGGCTAACTGGGTCCTTTCAACGCCATGGCTTCGGGTATTGATTGAAAAAGTAGTCGGGCTTCATCGTGACAGACAAGTTCTGTTTTTTTCCAAAGAAAGTTTCCTGCAATGGTGGGAAAAACGAATCGTAGACAAACCACCAAGCTCAGTTCAACGTAAGGTCGTGCTATTTCCCAGCTGTATGGTGAACTACCAGGCTACGGATATTGGCAAAGCCACTGTCCAGGTGTTGGAGAAAAACAGAATCGAAGTCATAGTTCCAGACAGGCAACGATGCTGCAGCATGCCATCTTTTGATATTGGAGATACCGATACGATGGTGCAGACCGCGAATCACCATCTGAAAATTTTTCAACCGTATCTTGAAAATGGTTATGACTTAGTAGTCCCGACACCAAGTTGCAGTCTCATGTTCAAACGAGAATATCCGTACTTGGTTGCTACACCTGAAATGAATCAATTAGCAGAACGAACTTTTGATATCTGCGAATATTTGATGCGGCTTAAAAAAGAAGGAATATTGTCGATGGAATTTACACGAGCCAAACAACGAGTCGCCTACCAAGTCCCCTGTCATTTACGTGATCAGAACATCGGATTTAAATCCAAGGAACTTATCGAGCTAACTGGAGCTCAAGTTGAACTGATCGAAAAATGTTCTGGGCACGATGGCTCTTGGGGAACAAAAGTTGAGTTCTTTGACCTCTCCATGAAAATTGCAAAAAAGGCTGTGCAACCTATTCTCAACAGCGAACCAGATGTAGTGGCTTCTGATTGTCCGCTTTCTGCGCTTCAGCTTGACCAAGCTGGCGCGACGCCAACCGGGACGAAACACACCACAAAACATCCCATTCAGATTATTCGAGACGCTTATGGGCTTGCAGAAGAATAACTTCGCATTTTTGGTGTTAAAACACACCCATCTGCCAAGACAAGAGGACTGTATATACTCCTTGGTACGTAAAAGACGCGCAACGCCACCAGACGGGATGAATCGTCGCCGAAATGAAATATGGGAAATCATTCTTACGCGAATCCAGTAAATTGCCATCATGACACCCTTGACCCAGACTGACCTACTATCTCATGCCGACTATGAGGCTCAACGCCCAGCGTTTCAGCAGGAAATCATTGGGCTCAAAAAGCGACGACGGATTGAAGTGGGACCCCTCGTAACATTGATTTTTGAAAATCGAGAAACCCTCCGATTCCAAATCCAGGAAATGATTCGAGCTGAGCGTATTTTTGAACCAGCCAAAATCCAGGAAGAACTAGATGTGTATAACGCACTCCTCCCTTGCCACGGAGAACTCAGTGCGACCCTCATGATCGAAATTACGGACGATGATCGAATCAAATCCATTCTTGATACCTTACAGGGTATCGATCGATCCGACACTCTTTGCATCTGCGTAGAAAACGAAACGGTCTTTGCCAAATTTGAGGCTGGACACAGCAAGGAAGACAAAATTAGTGCAGTCCATTTTGTACGCTTTTCAGTTCCTGGGACTATTAAGACAATGCTCCGATCCCATGGGGCTAATGTAACTATCAAGATAACCCATGAGAACTACGTAGCTGAGGCTCATGTGCCAGATGCTATGCGGAAAGAATGGTTAAAGGACCTTAAATCTTAATTTTCCACTTTTTGACGATTTTTTCTTTCAAAAAATTGACTTCTACCATGGTGGATGGTTATCATTGGCCCTCGCGGAGGTTTTTCACGCTTTTCGTCTGAAAAAAGGAGATTTACTCACACATATTGAGTGGAGGAAATTATGGTCACAATTACACCAACAGCTGAAGAAAAAATCAAAGAACTCGTAAATGAAGAATCCGAAGAGGAAATCGTTGGATTGCGTATTTATGTCAAAGGTGGCGGTTGCAGCGGCTATCAATATGGTATGTCCTTTGAATCTAAAACGGAAGACGACGACACCATCATTGAAAAAGATGGCGTCAAAGTCATCGTTGATTCTCAAAGTGCTCCCATGTTAAATGGCGCTGAAGTCGACTACGTAGATAGCCTCCAAGGCTCAGGGTTTGCCATTAAAAATCCTCAAGCCAAAAGTACTTGTGGTTGCGGTAGTTCCTTCAGTACCTAACAAACCATATTTCATGGAAATCAATGGGGCCAGGATTCTTGCCAAAATAAAGGCAAAAAACCTGGCCCTTTTTCTTTCCTAAGCACCTATACCTTCATGGCAAAATCCACCCTAACCAAACGAATTGAATTTTCAGCCTCACATTTTTATCGGAATCCTGATTGGGATGAGGCCCAGAATCGTAAGGTTTTCGGTGCATGCTACCAAGAACATGGTCACAACTATTTTCTAGAGGTAGCCCTCAAAGGAAGAGTTGACCCTGTTACAGGAATGATTATTAACTTGTACGACCTGAAAGAGATTGTCACCGACGTATTGGAGGAATTCGATCACAAGCATTTGAACTTAGACATGCCTTATTTTGAACATTCGATTCCAACCACCGAAAATTTGGCACTCGTCCTGTGGAGAAAATTTCGAGAACGGCCTGAGACCCGAGATCTTCACACCATTCGCCTATTCGAAGAAGATGACCTTTGGGCAGAACTCACCAGCCCACAAACCGCTGAACATCAGTTCGATGCAAGCAGCCACACAGAACCCACGGAGGCGTCTATCACCCGTCGATATTCCCTTTCCGCTCCCACATTGGCAGAGAAGGACAATACCCTCGGATCCGGTTTGTTGATTGATGTGACTGTCAACGGACCTATCGAACCCCTAACAGGCCGAACCACTGACATTGTGGCCTTAGACTATTTGGTGAACCAAAACCTTTTGAAACGAATTAATGAGAAAGATCCAGCCCAAGACCCAATCTTCCGCTTACAACCCCCGACCCTTTTCACCCTTGCCCAAAACCTTTGGCCCTTGCTCGAACCAGTTTCAGGAGGACATTTGGCTAAGATTGCGGTTCAAAATCAACAAGAAACTCGAGTGGAATACACGGGGATACCCTGTAACGTTTCCTAAACCTTTTGGTAAGTTCGTCAAAAATTTTAAAAAATATTATGGAAGTCAGCTGTCAGGAAAGTGCTGCTGGAAAAGGGCTGTAAGTTCGGCTTCTTCGATTTTGCCTTCTCTTGTCAATAACAATTCACCCTTAGAGAAAAAATGTGTGGTAGGATAGGTTTCAAAGGTGTGTTGTTTTTTAATGCCTCGGCAACGACCAGGAACATGCATTTTCGCCTTTCCGACTTGAATATGTGTATGCTTGACGGCCACTGATTCTAGGATTGGATCATATTCCTCACAGGGCTGACACGAGCCAATCCCATACGCCACGATAGCAGCGGGGGCTTGCTTCACTTCTTCATAGTTCTCGTCGGAAACACTAATGATGGTTCCAGCCATTGATAGAAATCCTTTAATAGCCATCGACGAGGGAAGAGAATTGCCCAGATTCGGGAATCCTCCTCCCAAGTAAACACATTTTTAGTTTAATTTTTTCAACGCGTCTAAAATTTCCTTATCATCTCGTGGTGTTTTGATTTCTTGGACCTTGGCGTACGCTACCTTGCCATCTTTTCCAACAATCACCGTAGCACGTTTGGCACAATTCAAAGCATCAAAATACAAGCCATAAGATTTACAAACTGTGCGATGCATATCGGCCAGCAATCGATGCTTGAGATCTAGGGCATCGGCCCAAGCTTTATGAGAGAAGAAGCTGTCGGTGCTAATGCCAAATATTTCTGCGCTTGCGTCAGAAAAACTTGGGAAGTCATCCGTGATGCATTTATTTTCTCCTTCACACACTGGGCTCCAATCCAGAGGATAAAACGCAAGCACAACATTTTTCTGACCTTTAAAAGAACTCAAGGTCACATCGTTTTGGTCTTGATCTTTTAAGGTAAAATCTGGGGCGACATCGCCTACTTTTATTTCTGGTGCAACATCTGACATTGAACGACCTCCTTATTATTGAAGAAAAATGAAAGTTCGCTAAATTCGCCTAGCGCAAGGGGTTTTTCGTATCATGGGATCTAAATAGTTGTCAACGTACCAAAAGACCTAGATTCGAAAAAATCCAGTCACTTTTGGGAAACCAGTAGCCAATATTAAAAAAAATAAAGTTTCATGAAATTCCTTTCTTGTCTTTTTGGCAATCCAGGGTTATCGTGTTCTTTTACAGACAATACTGACTAAAAAAGCCCATTCGAATGGGCACCCAGTCGATTATTCTTCAATCCGTTAACCCATGACCTCAACGCCAAGACTTTCTTCATCACCTAAACGCCGCCAGTGGCTACGCTTTCTTATTATTTTTGTCTTAGTCGCAGGAGGCTTGAGCATGGGTGGGGCTATTGCCCTGGCTTGGTACGCAATTACCGGCTTGCCCTCCCTTGTCGTGCTTCACGACTATCAGCCAAGCCTGATGACAAAAGTGCATGATGACAATGGTCAGGTAATGGGTCAATTTTATGTGGAACGAAGGGTTTTCACCCCCTTGGATGAAGTGCCTCAACGCTTGATCAACGCGGTAATCGCAGTCGAAGATACACGATTTTTCAAGCACCCGGGATTGGATATTCGAGGAATCTTTCGTGCCGCCTGGACGAATCTTAAACGAGGCGGAAAATTTGAAGGCGCAAGTACCATTACTCAACAACTCGCACGAACATTGTTTTTATCTCCCGAACGCACGTTTCAACGAAAAATTCGGGAACTGATCCTTGCTCTGAAGATGGAACTGGTGTTGTCTAAGGCTCAAATCTTGGAAATGTATTTGAACCAAATTTACTTTGGCCATGGCGCCTATGGAATTGGAAGCGCAGTCCTGACATATTTTGGTAAAAGCCTATCCGAATTGAATGTGCCTGAATCGGCGTTCTTGGCTGGCTTGCCTAAAGCTCCAAGTACTTATTCGCCTTATAAAAATTACGGCCTAGCCAAAAGACGACAAGAGCACGTATTGCGCCGGATGGCAGCAGAAAATTTTATTACGGCCAATCTTGCTCAAGAAGCCATTGACACCAAACTGAATTTTCAACCCAGATCGATTGAACCTGTGGCTCCATACTTTTTGGAAAACGTTAGGCAACATTTAGTCAATGAGTATGGAGAATCCATGGTTTACAAGGGTGGACTTCAAGCCTTTACCACCCTGAACAGACAAATGCAGAACTGGGCAGAAAACGCTTTGCAAAAGGGGTTAAGGGATTTAGACAAACGCCAAGGCTGGCGTGGCCCCCTTCGGCACGAAGATCCGCCCACCACACTTCCTGAATCCCCCCCAGCTGAAATGCCAAAATACGGCCAAATACTAGAAGGGGTTGTGACTCAGATTTCAAAGGACAAGGCAACCGTTTTGGTGAATGGCCTCATGGGCACCATATCGTTGAAAGATATGAGCTGGGCAAAACGACAACTCATTAAAGGGGGCTCCGTCACAGAAGCCCAAAACTTGCCGATTGCTTCAGCGGAAGAATTATTACAACCTGGTGATATTATTGAAGTTTCCCTTAAATCAATCAAAAAAGAGCAAGTACGATTCCGCCTAGATCAAACACCCATTGTCGAAGGCGCGATAATTGCGATTGATCCACGCACGGGCGCAATACGGGCTATGGTTGGTGGGTATGACTTTGAACGAAGTCAATTTAATCGGGCTCTCGATTCACTTCGCCAACCTGGCTCGGCTTTTAAGCCCATTATTTACGCCACCGCAATCGATGGTGGCATGAGTCCGGCAACATTAGTTTTGGATGCACCAGTTGTTTATGGACAGGAAGGTCCTGGAAAAACTTGGAAACCTGAGAACTATGAAAAGCGGTTCTTTGGTCCTATCACCTTACGAGAGGCCTTACGTCACTCCCGAAACGCGGCAACGGTCCGACTTCTCGAACAAATTGGCGTTCGAAATGTCACCAACTTTTCCCGTAAGCTTGGCATCCAAAGTGCTTTGAGCCAGGACCTTTCCCTAGCACTCGGGTCATCTGAGGTCACCCTTGCAGAGATCACCTCGGCCTACGGCGTCTTTGCCAATCAAGGTTTGGCTCTCTATCCTTACACCATTTCAATTGTGAAGGACCAGAAAGAAAAAACTCTAGAGCAACATTTATTTAGACCTCGCCAGGTGGTCACACAAGAAACGGCCTACTTGATTACCCATATGATGATGGATGTCATTCAAAGTGGAACGGGAAAACGTGCAAGAAAGATCGGTCGCCCCCTCGCTGGTAAAACCGGTACCACCAACCGTTACCGAGATGCATGGTTCGTGGGATATGCCCCAAATTTGGCGGTTGGAGTATGGGTGGGATTCGACACTGTTGAAACGTTGGGAAAGGTAGAATCAGGTGCGCACGCTGCGTTACCCATTTGGACGCAATTTGTCAGTCGAGCGCTTCGGCCTTTACCTGTCCAAGCCTTTGCCATTCCAGAAGGGATTCGATTCGCAGAGATTGATCAAGCCACCGGCATTTTAGTTAAGGAACCAACCAGCAGCACCACAACTGAAGTTTTTACGGAAGAAACCGTCCCCCATCCGCCTGTTCACCATACAGCTAACCCGTTAGATTTCTACGAATTTGACCAGTTTGATGAAACTGAAAATAAAGAGGAGGGATAATTAAATTGGAGAAATATGAGCCCTTAGAAAAAGACTGCGGCCATTTACGAATATGATAGGCCAACTCTTTATTACGTGTCCTGGTACTCCTCGTGCCAAGCCATTTGGATCGCTTCGAGTTTTTTCTCATTTGATCCCTTCGGATCATCTTTGAATTCCGGCCAGGCGATAATCCAAGAATGCATATCCGTAAATCGAACCGTGAGCGGATCTACACCCGGATGCTCTTCATGCAAACGAATCGCAACATCTTCAATATCATCCCACATCAACTCTTGAGCCATGGCCTTCTCCTCAATGCTTACCAGAATGGTCAATCGGCAACTTCGGACAATTTTTTGTTTTCGAGTGCTTCCTTAAGCGTCGCATCCATCAGAACTTCGGCAAGATGGTGCGTCACTTTTTCCACATCCTCGATCTTCTCCCGAATCACTCGGTGATCATCTTGGCCTTTTGCTTGTCGAAGTTCGTCCAGAGCCTTATCAATACCTTGCACTTCATCTAATGTGATGAGAGCAGTCCCTCGTTTCAAAGCCTTTTCCGTAGCGAACAGAATAGCATCTGCTTCCGTTCTAGCTTCAATTGCCTGCCGCACTTTGATATCCTGAGCTGCAAACTGGAATGACTCTCGAATCATGCCTTCAACTTCATCATCAGTAAGCCCATGCGAAGGTTTCACTTGAACGGTTTGTGATTCTCCCGTACGAATATCTGCCGCCGTAACATTGAGCATACCATTGGCGTCGATAAGAAACGTTACTTCCACCCGAGGCACCGCAGGTGGGAGAGGGGGAACTTTAAGCTGAAATCGAGCAAGGCTCCGATTATCTTTTACCAGCTCGCGCTCTCCCTGCAGGATATGAATATCCACCGAGGTTTGCCCATCAACATAGGTAGTGAACATTTCCTTGGCACTAGAGGGAATGGTTGTATTCCGTCGAATAAGTGTACTCATCACCCCACCCATGGTTTCGATCCCCAAAGACAAAGGAGTCACATCGAGCAGAAGCATATCCTTGTTGTCACCAGCGAGAATTCCTGCTTGGACCGCCGCCCCAAGGGCTACAACTTCATCGGGATTGAGTTCGCAATGTGGGACTTTTCCAAATAATTCTTGGACCATTTGACGAACCAATGGCATGCGTGTACTCCCGCCGACCAAGACCACCTCATCGACATCTGAGGCTTGGAGACCAGCATCTTGAAGGGCTAGCCGACAAGGCATTAGTGTTTGTTTCACTAAGTCTTCGGTTAATGACTCTAATTCATCCCTAGACCATTCACGGGTATAGGCTACCGCACCTTCCGGAAGATTTATAGAAATTGACGTTTTCTTTTCACTGGACAACCGAATTTTTACACGCTCTGACTCTAAGCGAACTATCTGCATGAGATCAGAGTAATCTTCTACCTTCACCCCATATTGCTCATTGATTTCTTGAATGATGGATCTGACCAAACACCGATCGAAGTCATCTCCGCCAAGATGAGTATTGCCATTAGTCGCCAGTACTTCAAAGATTCCATCTTTAAGTTTGAGGAGAGAAATATCAAACGTTCCACCACCGAGATCATAAACCGCAATCAAACCTTGTGTTTTCTTTTGTAAGCCATAAGCCAAAGACGCGGCGGTTGGCTCATTAACTATTCGTAGCACTTCAAGGCCAGCAATCAGACCGGCATCTTTTGTAGCTTGCCGCTGGCTATCGTTAAAATAAGCAGGAACCGTGATAACGGCTTTGGTAATCTCTTCCCCAAGATGAGCTTCGGCACGTAGCTTTAATTCCTTTAAAATCATGGCCGAGACTTGTGGAGGAGAATAGGTTTTTTCTCCTATTTGAATGCGAATCACTCCGCCCTTTTCTTGAAGAGCATATGGGAAATATTTCAACTCTTCTGACACATCAGCCAATGACTTACCCATGAAACGCTTGACAGAATAGATCGTTCTCGAAGGCTCACGGACCAAATGTTCTTTGGCTGGCTCTCCGACAATAAGCCCATTATCCGTTAGCCCAACAATCGATGGGACTTTTGATTGTCCATGTTTCCCTTCTATGACTTGGGGAACATCCCCATCCATATATGCCACCAATGAGTTGGTAGTTCCGAGATCTATACCGACTATTCTTGCCATAAGTTTCCTATCCAGACAGTTCAAAAAGCTCTGCTCATCCCATCCTTTTAATTCGTGGCGGCAATGAGATCATTCACAATATTTCGAACATAGGTACGATTGGAGAGAATTTCCTGCATCTCCTTGAGTATCGCGTTCTTTTTCGCGCGGATTTCTGGAGATTCCTCTTCCCCTCCCTGAAGGTCATCCCAATCCTTGAATT
>CAZDCF010000004.1:74641-93425 GCA_964503895.1 uncultured Nitrospiraceae bacterium
CGGATTTCTGGAGATTCCTCTTCCCCTCCCTGAAGGTCATCCCAATCCTTGAATTTTCCAAACAGCTTGGCTTTCATTTCTTCTTGACGAGCCCCAAGGGTCTCTCGTTCAATCTGAAGTTTGGCTTTGAGCTCTTTGCCTCGCTCTGAGTTAGTCTGACTGGTTAATGAGCGAAACTCTTCTAGGTTTTCTTGAATTTCCAAAATTTCATCGAACAAGTCGGCAGGGGGAGCCGAACGAATATCTTTGACTGATCCTGCTTCCAAGCGAATGAGATATTCAGCCCGTTGAATCGGATCCTTAAGCGTACGATAAGCGGTATTCAAGAGTGCAGTATTTCGAAGACTCACCATCTTTTCACCCTCATCTTTATTGGCATAAAAATCAGGGTGAAACGTTCGACTCAGTGAATAAAAAGTCTCTTCTAGGGATTTTTCGTCAAGGATCAGCCGGCGCGGAAGGTTCATGCAGGTGAAATAGTCTAACTCTTTCGATAGCGGTTGGACCTTCACACACCGGCCGCAAAAATATTCTCCGCAAACCTCTGACTGGCAATGCCAGCACATACTTCTTGCCGTGGGCAATTCACGAGGTACTTGGTTAGCTGATGTCGGCTGAGTACTCATTAGCGGCTCTTACACAACGGGCATGGTCCAATGGCACCATGCCCGCTTATTCAAATCATGAAATTATTCTGAAAAAAGTTGGAGGACTTTATGCAGAGAATGATTCTCCACATCCACAGGTTTTCGTAGCATTGGGATTGATAAATTTGAATCCCCCACTCACCAAATCTTTTTCATAATCGAGTTGCATGCCTTCGAGATAAATGGCGCTTTTCGCATCCACAATGACCTTCACTCCATCTTTCTCGCAAATCGTATCAAACTCACCAATCTTATCATCAAAGTTAATCGTGTAACTAAGACCTGAACAACCACCACCCTTCACACCCAAGCGAAGACCACCTTCCGAAAGATCTTGAACATCCATTAACCGCCTTATTTCTTCGACAGCTGCATCTGTCAGGGTAACGATGGGCGCTTCAATCGTCTGCTTTGTATCCATGTTCCTAATCCCTTAATCCAATTTCTGCCAATTTAAGACCCAGTTGAAGCCGTTGCCTCTTTTTCTGCCCCCTCAGGTTCGGCTTTCTTTTTATAATCATTCAAGGCAGCCTTGATAGCATCTTCAGCTAATACTGAGCAATGAATCTTCACAGGGGGAAGATTGAGTTCTTGGACAATCTCAGTATTCTTTATTTGACCTGCTTCATTTACAGTTTTTCCTTTAAGCCATTCAGTGGCCAAACTTGAGCTGGCAATGGCTGATCCACAACCAAACGTTTTAAATTTCGCATCGACGATTGTGTCATTTTCAACTTTGATTTGCAGCTTCATCACATCACCACACTCTGGCGCCCCGACAATGCCAGTTCCCACCCCTTCTTCTTCTTTTTTGAAGCTCCCCATATTGCGAGGATTGTCGTAATGATCAATTACTTTTTCACTGTATGCCATGATTCAAACCTCCCTAAGAGTTACATATTTACCTATAAATTCATCCATACCTAAGCTTACTTACTTGGTTAAGCCAAATTTAGTGAGCCGCCCATTGAACCGTCTTGAGGTCAATTCCTTCCTTGGCCATTTCATATAAGGGGGACATCTCCCGCAAATGATTCACAGCTTTTATCATCCGATCAATTGTGTACTCAACTTCCTCGGCAGTGGTAAATCGCCCAACTCCGAAACGAATAGACGAATGAGCTAAATCCGAACCCACACCCAACGCCCGAAGAACATAAGACGGTTCAAGGGTTGCCGAAGTGCAAGCTGATCCAGAAGAAAGGGCAATTTCCTTTACACCCATCAGAAGAGCCTCACCTTCAACATACGCAAAGCTAATGTTCAAATTTCCAGGAAGCCTCTCGGTGGGATGGCCATTGAGATAGACTTCCTCCAAGGCACCGGTAATCCCCTCGTGCAAACGATCTCGGAGAGCTTTTGTGCGAATGCTTTCTTCCGCCATTTCTTGCGCACATAATTCCACGGCTTTTCCAAACCCTACAATCGAGGGAACCGGGAGGGTGCCCGATCGCATTCCCCGTTCGTGACCACCGCCATCGATCATTGGGACTAAACGAACCCGTGGAGCTTTACGACGTACGTACAATGCACCAACACCCTTAGGTCCATAAATTTTGTGCGACGTAAACGACATCAAGTCGATGCCCATGTCTTGAACATCCACTGGTATTTTCCCGACACCTTGTGTAGCGTCACAGTGAAACAGCACACCCTTTTCTTTGGCAATCTTTCCAATTTCTTTGATCGGATTAATGGTACCAATTTCGTTATTTGCCAACATCACGGAAATGAGAATAGTTTTATCCGTAATGGCACCTCGCACATCTTCGGGGTTAACCATGCCGAACTTATCCACCGGCAAATAGGTAACATTCATATCCCGTTTTTCCAACGACTTTGCCGCGTCAAGTATGGCACGATGTTCCGTGGAACTAGTGATAATGTGATCACCCTTTTCCTTATACATCTCAACAACACCCTTAAGGGCCAGATTATCGGACTCGGTTGCCCCACTCGTAAACACAATTTCCTTGGCATCAGCATTAATCAGTTTGGCAATTTGCTTCCGCGCATAGGCAACACCTTCTTCTCCCTCCCAACCAAACGAATGATTTCGGCTTGCTGAATTACCAAACTTTTCAGTGAAATATGGGAGCATCGCATCCACTACACGAGGATCACATTGTGTAGTCGAATGGTTGTCCATATAAATGGGTAACTTCATATGTTAACTCCTTGTGGCTTTAAAGACTCGACGATGATTAATGGCGATTCCTCGACCAACATGTCTTCAATCGACATCCCGTTCAGCAATTGATAAATACTTTCTTGGATCTTGAGTAAGGGAGTTCGAATATTGCAACGGTCCATCTGATTACAGGAAGAATCTTCTTTTTCGTGATAACAATCGGTAATCCCGAGAGGGCCTTCGATAGCTTCTAAAACTTGGGCAATCGTAATGTCTTTTGGCGCACGACCTAGAACATACCCACCTTTTGGACCATTATGATGACTTTCAATTATTTGGTACCGCGCTAAAGTTTGAAGAACTTTGGCTAACAATTCCACGGGCATAAAATGTTCCTCAGCAATTTCCTTTGTATTGACAACACGCACTTGCATATCCTGGCCATTTTGGACCAAGGCCATGTACTGGAGGGCCAACAAAGCATAATCCGCCTTTTTTGAAAACTTGAACACCTTACCCTCTTTCGCTTATTACAATCTCAGATAGAACTAATCCCCGATCTAACTTATCGGGCCAAATGCTAGCATTGACTTTCTCATCTAGTCAAGAGTATTTTAATCGGAGATAAAAAAAGTCCATAATTAAAAAAACATTATAACACATTGATAAATATTGCAAATTTAGCAACCTTATACCATTTGGATGACACAGAGAATTAGGAGATAAACTGATGGGTGGAAGTAATCCCTATATCGAACAGGTTGAAGCAAAAATTGCCACACAGCCCTTCACGGTGACGTTTAAAACACCCGAAGAGGAAAAAGTGGTCCAAATTACCCCAAGTGAAATTCCGTACGGAGAAACTGGACAACCTGGGAGTGTTTTAGATATTGCAATGGGCGCTGGCCTTGATATTGAACACGCTTGCGGGGGAGTCTGCGCGTGCTCAACCTGCCATGTGATTGTGAAAGAAGGGTTAGACTCCTGTAACGAAGCAACAGATGACGAATTGGATCAATTAGATGAAGCCCCAGCCATAACTCTACAATCCCGCTTGGCTTGTCAATGTGTTCCAGATGGAACGCAGAATCTAGTCATTGAAGTCCCAGAATGGAATAAAAACTTGGTCAAAGAAAGCCACTAAAAGCCAATATCTACTTTTATTTCTTAGCAACAAAAAAAGGCCATGGGATTTGATTCCCATGGCCTTTCTAAATTGGCTCCTCGGGCAAGACTCGAACTTGCGACCAATCGGTTAACAGCCGACCGCTCTACCAACTGAGCTACCGAGGAACACGATCACAACAATCGGCTTTCTATTTGCGTCTTGCAAGAACGGTTTTGCATCATATACTGAGTATTACCTTGGATCAATAGCAACGAGAAAACACAAACTTGCTTTTTTTCGTCAATCTGTTGCCTGAAGTTAAAACTGAAAATCATCCGAGTCTTCTTCGCCCTCTTCTGCCTCAGCAGCGCCCCCCTCCGATAAAGCAACATAATGCCGAGCCCAAGATAAATAGATATTTCCACTGTCTTTCATGGCACCAGCACCCAACTCGAGTTTTCTTATCACATCTGGGTCCCCGCCTGCTATTTCCATTTCTTGAGCTCGACTTTCTAATCGTTTATGAAATTCAGTCATCTGATTACTAACACCATTCATAAGTTCCCGGAGATCTTGGCTCATTGGTTATCTCGCATGTAAAAGGTCTATTTTCTATTGTCTAGTTATGACACAATAAAGCCCCGCGACAATCAAAAAGACTGTGCCGCAGGGCTCCATATTTTCATCAAAGTAAACTTGCCTATCCTTGATAAGCCTGGCCGAGTTCAGCTGCCTCCCCAGCCTTATCCATTACGCTCCCATCAGCACTTACTGCTACCATATCAATAGCTTCATGTTTAGCGGCATCACAAACAACCTTACACAGCTCACATCCCTTACATCGGTCCATTATTACCATGGCGACCTGGTTTTCAACATCCAGATCTAAACAATTCGCCTCAGGACAATACATGATGCACAACCGGCATCCCTTTTTGGCGACACATTTTTCAGCAGTCACTTGCGCAATATTATACATGAATGACTACCTTCTCCTCATTATTCCTATGCCGCCGCAACGGCCAATTCTACATTGTTCTTTTCTGCCCATTCAGATGCCATCTCGTACGCACGAACGACGGTTTCTAAGTTCTTCTTCAGTAACATTTCTTTCTTGGCAAATTTCTTTTTAATGGCTTCGTCTAAGGTCGCAGTTCCCCCAGATGCCACAAACTTTTTCCCAAATCGTTCTTGAAGCGCGCCATCAAGAGATTCCAATGTCACACATTTGGTAATCCCTGCAACCGATCCAATCATAGTCATATTGGTCGAAAGCTCAGTCCCAGCAACCTCTAATGCCACCTGAGTGCCAGCAATATAGAACACCGCCACATTTAAGTCTTGCAATCTCTTAACGTCTTCGTCAGATAGGAGGGGAACATCTGAGTTAATGATCACCACCCCATTTTCTTTAATCCCTGAATAAAATGGCATGGTGTAACTTTTCCCCAAAGTAATGACTTGAGGATGAAATACCTCAATCACATCCGGAAACACGAGCTCGCCACGATCCCAAATTCTGTTGACACCAATACGACAGTAACTCTCCGCTGGAGCCATCCGTTTTTCAGCGCCAAAAAATGGATTGGAGATGGCAAACTTTCCATCGCGCGAAGCCGCCATGGCCATTACATGAGCCGCAGTGACGGCACCCTGACCGCCAAGACCTGACATGCGAATATTGATTCTTCGTTTAATCATATCGTTTCTCCTCAACCAACCTAAGGCCGTTAGGCTTTTTCTGCTAGTTGCTTTTTAGCCGCCTCTTTTCTTTCTTTTGCCTTGGCTGCTAGTTCAGTCAACAGCTCTTTGGCTTGATCACTGACATATTCCTTGTATGCAAACCGTTCAGTTGGTTTTTCAGAATCCCGCATTTCCTGTAGACCTTCCATACTGTTCTTTCCAATTTCCAAAATGCAGGGAGTATAGAGCTGTAAATAAGTGGGGCCAATTTCTCGTGCGACATGGATTGCATTCTTAATCACTTTTTCAACAAGGTTAGGCTTACTGACCGTACAATTCACGACATAGTGACACCCCGATTCACGAGCAATTTCTGGCAAGCGAACCTTTTCAAAGGTCTTTCCCATGGGTGCCATTTTTGCCACAAACCCCTTTTGCATTAACCCGCTTTCTTGACCACCCGTATTCGCGTAGAGCTCATTGTCGAAACAGATTGTGGTAAACTTTTCCTGACGGAACCATGCCTGGAGAGTCATATCCAAGCCGATATCAACTGTTGCTCCATCACCGGCTAGCACCACCACATCCTTGGTTCGCCCAGGGAACCTCACCGATAAGGCCCGTTTGAGTCCAGACGCAACGGCATTTTGGTTTCCAAAGAGCGAGTGAATATTATGAACACCAACATGGGGAAAGACCAAGCTTGTGCAACCCGTTGATCCTACCATTACCGTATCTTCCGGGGCAGGGAGCGCTGCAAGAATATAACGAAAGGCCATGGACTCTGGACACCCAGCACATAATGAGTGCTCTTCTATCAATTCCTTCGAAGTCCCAATATCCTTCCATCCTCGATCCTCTTTTCCATACGTGGCCCGTTCCACAAGATCCTGATACTCAACGGGCATGATATCAAACATTTCCGGAGCTATCTTTATGCGTTCTTTACTCATGTTGGTCTCCTATTTAATCTCTCTTTCCTAAACCTTGATTTGTATAGATCAGCTTCCACGACCTGCAAGAGCAGCAGTCTTGATACCAAGAACTCCCTTGATCTCAGCAGTAATAATTTCTGGTGGCATGGTCATGCCACCGCAAACATGCGGACCAACATGCACTCTCTCGCTATTGGGAATAGTCGCTTTGATCTCTTTTGCTAACCATCCGGTCACATTAAACTCTGGCACAATGATGTGCTTAGCATTTTTTGTCGCTTCTCGAATTTCGTCTCCCGGCCATGGCCGCAACGTTTTGACTTTGACAATTCCGATCTCAATGCCGTCTTCCGCTAAGAGAGACTGCGCCTCGCGCCCCTGAGAAACCGCAGTCCCCGAAGCTACAATCAAGATATCTGCATTGGGATGGTCCACCTCAATAAGCCCATCAAGCCAACCAATTGTGTGCTTTCTTGACCGTTCGATGGCTGCCCATACCTCCTGCTGCCAGCTCGCGTGAGTAGCATAGCTAATGTAATTACTTTTCATCACGAAAGGATCGCGCATCATCCGAACCGGAGGACATTCCATATCCATACAAGGTACGGGTGAACGATACGGATCGTAAGGGGGAAGACACATATCTGCGGGAGTAAGATTGACCACATCTTTCGTGTGAGTCACAAAAAACCCGTCACAACAGAGAGCTAAGGGCAAATGAACATCTGGCTCTTCAGAAACCATGTAGCCCTTCAAAATCCAATCATAGAAATCTTGGGCCGTCTCAGCATGCCATACCAACATCCCGGTATTTAGCAAATACGAGATCTCCAAGGTATCCGGCTGAATGGACAAGGGAGAGTTCACTCCTCGACATGTCACGATCATTTGAATCGGGAGCCGCGCACCCGCCCACATCGGAAAATTTTCCATAGCCCGCATAGTTCCCGGACCAGCCGTTGTGGTAAAAACCCGGGCACCCCCAAAAGCTGCACCCGCACATTGTGACATCACTGCAAACTCACTTTCTCCTCGGAAATAATCCCCAATAAACCCTTCAGCAAACAGTTCCCCAATCAACGCCGCAGCTTCACTTTGAGGAGTAATTGGATAAGCAATCATTACATCGCAATTTGCACGACGAACCGCCTCTTTGATGACTTCGCTCCCTGTGTAAAAACATGGAGTTCGCTCAGCTTCATGCATCAGTTTCCAGGGGTCGGCGACGACCTGCCCAGCCCTGTTTTTTGTTCCTACTAATGACTGCGTTGCCATGATTGCGCCTCCTTTGAATTAGAGCTAAATGGCTTGTCCGGCTATTCTAATCAATCAAACACCTTAAATAAACAGTAAATTTCGCCTACGGTAACTGAACCAATCCTCAACCATCACTGAAAAGGGTGGTCCTTACTGGGGGGCTCAACTGAGCCTTTTAACTTCTTCACCCAATCTGCCAATTTCATGATCTTGTCAGCTGTGGCATCACGGAAAGAAATCATTGCGTCCTCGTGTCCGGCCTGCGCACACATGGCAATGGTGTAACAATAAGTGCCTCCACGAATAATCTTCAAAGAAAGATTGGCTTGGTGGCAATGCACGCCCACAAACATACAAGCATCGATTTTATTATGCCAAATTGTGAGATTGGGATGGTTTGGATTAATTTCAATTTCTGGATTAATTTTCGGATACTTAGGCCGATAGTCAGGCATAGGAATAAGCATGGCCTGCTGGGAAGAGGTCACAGATTCTTTAAGTGTCTCATAGAGATGTCGAATCGCTGTGGCTTTTTTCGCTGCCTTCTCATTCCACGCCCACAATACTAGTGGGCCGGGGAAAATCGTTGGAACTTTGGCAGACAAAAACTGGCGGGCAGCCGCTTCCATCGCTTCATCTTCACTCACTATTTTCCCATGAATATGGGCCTGTCCAGGGTCCGGCAGGCGAATACCCATACTTGCTGCGGCTGGTGGCAGAAAATGCTCTGGGCCACGCAAAACTTCATACGACGTCGACATCAGCTAATTCTCCACAATCCACTTAAATAAAATAAAGGACCTAGGCAGGCCCAACTGGCTGCCTAGCCACTGTATTCCGGTCCATGACTTTTCGCAAGCTCGAAAAAGCCCCAATGACACAAATATTTAGGCTAAGGGACCGTGAGGGTCATGAGGCTTTTGCCCCAGAATACGTCAAATAAAGTACGACCAGCGGCTATAGGGATTTCCTCTAGTTTCTGTCAATTCATGACGACATTGACAAGAGAAAGATCTGAAGAAGCAAACGCCAACCCTATATTTGGGGCATCAGGGCTTCTGGCTGGGATAGAAACTGGAGGAAAAGCGGTAAGAAAAACATGCTTTGTGGAGGCATCCTTCAATATACTGGGAACCTCTACAATAGCACTCGAAAGCTTAATATTTATAGCTGTCGCCCTTAAATGGGCCTTCCACTGGCACATTGATGTAATCAGCCTGAATTTGCGTCAGTTTCGTAATAACGCCCCCAAACCCGCGAACCATGTGCGCAGCAACTTCTTCGTCTAGCTTTTTCGGCAATACCTCAACTGTGACAGGAGAGTCAGAATTGTCGGCATGCTTTTTTTCATAGAGGTAGATCTGAGCAAGCACTTGATTAGAAAAGGATCCATCCATAACTCGGGAAGGGTGCCCTGTGGCATTTCCAAGGTTGACCAATCTGCCTTCTGACAAAAGGATCAGATGATCGTTTTGCCCACGATTGCGGTAGACTTTATGCACTTGCGGTTTTACTTCTTCCCATTCCCAATGCTCACGCATATAGGCGGTATCAATTTCATTATCAAAGTGTCCAATATTACACACCACCGCCCCACTCCTGAGAGTTTGCAACATAGCCGAATCACAAACATTAAAGTTGCCGGTTGTCGTAACCACAAGGTCAGTGTGGCTTAAGAGAGCGAGGTTGATATCTCCGACTTTGCCAGTATTGTTTCCATCTTTATAGGGAGACACCACTTCAAATCCATCCATGCAAGCTTGCATGGCACAGATAGGATCGATTTCAGACACTTTGACAATCATGCCCTCTTGCCGAAGGGATTGAGCTGATCCCTTGCCAACATCCCCATACCCAATTACCAATGCTTTCTTTCCAGACAATAGATGATCGGTCCCGCGCTTAATAGCATCATTCAGGCTGTGACGACAGCCATACTTGTTGTCATTTTTGGATTTAGTCACGGAATCGTTCACATTGATAGCCGGTACACGCAAGGTACCTTTTTCAAGTTTCTCCTGGAGACGATGCACCCCTGTAGTCGTCTCTTCTGTGATGCCATGAATTTTATCCAACATAGCCGGATATTTGTCATGCAACATCATAGTTAAATCACCGCCATCATCCAAAACCATATTGGCATCCCACGGCTGACCATTTTTTAAAATGGTTTGCCCAATGCACCAATCATATTCTTCCAGAGTCTCGCCTTTCCAGGCATATACCGGAATCCCGCGCGCAGCGATAGCTGCAGCCGCATGATCCTGAGTCGAAAAGATATTACAGGACGACCACCGTACTTCAGCTCCTAACTCAAGGAGCGTTTCAATTAACACAGCCGTTTGTATAGTCATATGAATACAGCCAAGAATTTTTGCACCTTTCAATGGCCGTACATTCCGATATTTTTCTCGAAGAGCCATCAATGCCGGCATTTCAGTTTCAGCTATTTGAATTTCCTTGCGCCCCCATTCGGCAAGACTAATATCCGCGACTTTACAATCGCTAAGGTCTGTTTCAGTGCGGGTAGCAGTGCTCATAAATTTTCCTCGTTTTCTAATGAGTGCGTAAATACGTCCCTGACGCAAAAAAACTATCGGCCAGCTCCCCGTTTAAGGATCGCGGCTTTATCTGTTTTCTCCCAGGTAAATCCTGGCCCAGTCCGCCCGAAATGTCCATAGGCAGCTGTTTGCTTGTAAATGGGCCTCCGCAGTTTCAAATGATCAATGATGCCAAGGGGATTCATGGGAAAGTGCTTGCGAACTAATCGATCAAGCACCGTTATATCTACTTTCTCGGTTCCTTTTGCATCGACTAAAACTGAGACAGGTTCTGGAACGCCAATAGCATAGGCCAATTGGACTTCACATTTGTCCGCAAGCTTTGCAGCAATGATATTTTTTGCAATATACCTAGCCATGTAGGAGGCAGACCGATCCACCTTACTAGGATCTTTTCCGGAAAAAGCGCCGCCACCATGGCTGCCCACTCCTCCATATGTGTCTACAATTATTTTACGGCCCGTAAGACCCGTATCGCCCATAGGCCCCCCGGTCACAAACCGTCCAGTGGGATTAATGTGGAACTTTACTTTCTTTGGATCAAAAATGGATTTCGGCATCATGGGCTTGATAACTTTTTCCCTAATTTCCTGCTCAATTTTTTTGGATGTGATTTTGTCGCTATGTTGCGTGGATACCACTATGGTGTCGACCCTAACAGGTTTACCTTTCTTGTACTCAACCGTCACCTGAGCCTTTCCATCCGGCCGAACCCAGGGAAGGATATTTTTCTTTCGCACCTCGGCCAAACGACGAGTCAACCGGTGGGCCAAAACAATGGGCATGGGCATTAATTCCGTGGTCTCATTCGTCGCATATCCGAACATTAAACCTTGGTCCCCGGCGCCTCCCGTATCAACTCCCATGGCAATATCCCCAGATTGCGCGTCAATGGCGGTAAGCACAGAGCAGGTTCGGTAATCAAAACCCCAGTTGGCATCGGTGTAACCCACACCTCGAATCGTCTCGCGAATGATATCGGGAATTTCTACGTAGGCTTTGGTGGAAATTTCACCGGCAACAAAGGCGAGCCCGGTAGTGAGAATAGTTTCGCATGCCACACGGCAATTCTTATCCTTGGCCATGATAGCATCCAGGATTCCATCGGAAATCTGATCCGCTATTTTATCAGGATGCCCCTCGGTTACAGATTCCGATGTAAATAGAAAATTCTGTTGACTCATATCCCTTCCCTTCATAATATCATAAAACAAAAGGAATCCTCCTCCTCTTCAAAACATTCAGAGGAGAATCCCAAAACCGTAAAAATGGAGAGAGATTTTCTTATTCAAACACAAAAGGAGGAAAACTCACTCGCCGCCACTAGAATAAATAGGAAAGTTGAGGCATTTGTCAAACATAAACTCCCAATATATGAAAAACCTGGGGAATGATGATTTAAAATTTCACAATAAAAGCAATGGCTTATTCCAGGTTTGTGCAGAAAGTGATTTTCGCAAAAACGCTACAACTATCTATCGTCTGATCTCATTATTGTTTCGGCATTAATCCGCTAGTCAATTTTTCAATTGAGTTGAATCAGTTGTCCGGCAAAGTAAACAAATTTTGTTACTCACCCCCCTTCTTGATCAAGGGTCCCCGCCTTCCTCATTGGCCATATCTTAGTTCTTCTCGCCTACCAAAATAATTACTCAGTCAACTAGCCCTAAGGATCTGGGCAACCACCCTATTTTGAAGAACAAATTGCATGATGGAAAAACTGTCTCAGTTTCCCTTCATAATCATGGGCTTCGGGTTGCATTAGGAGAAGAGCAGGTGATAAGATCCCCCTTCGATTCTTGGCGCTCTGAGTGTGATCTCGTCGGTGTGCTACCTAAGCAGGAAGATAAATAAACGACATTAAGTATCATAAAATATGATTTGTGAACGTCATGTTCCGCGAGGAGGCGTTTGATGTATAAAACCATCTACATCCCGGTCGATAATTCTGACCATTCCAATATGGCTGTCGATCTGGGTGTGAGTCTTGCCAAAGAATTCGGATCCAAAATAGTTGGTAGCCATGTCTATGCTGCCAAAATGCATGACAAACGATTTAAGCAAATGGAAGCCGGTCTTCCTGAGGAATACCACGACGAGAAGGAACTCGACCGGCAACGCCAAATCCATGACTCCTTAATCACCCGAGGCCTTCAGATCATTACCGACTCCTATCTAGATTATGTCGACCAAAAATGCTCAGAAGCCAACTTGCCACTTGAACGCCGCTCCTTAGAAGGACGAAATTGGAAGGTTCTTGCCGAAGATATCAATACTAACGGCTATGATCTTACAATCATGGGAGGACTTGGTATCGGGGCAGTAAAAGACTCTGTCATTGGGAGCAACACAGAACGGGTTCTCAGACGTGTTCGTAATTGCGATATGTTCGTTGTAAAGGATTTGAAACCCATGAATGGGGGAAAGATCGTCGTGGCAGTTGATGGGAGCCACTATTCATTTGGAGGTTTGAAAACGGGACTCGCGCTCGGGAAAGCATTGAATAAGCCAGTGGAAGCTATTTCTGCTTTTGATCCCTACTTTCATTATGCATCCTTCCATAGTATTTCCGGCGTTCTCAATGAAGAAGCTGGAAAGGTCTTTCGATTTAAAGAACAAGAAAAACTTCATGAAGAAGTCATTGATAGTGGATTAGCAAAGATCTACCAATCACACTTAGATATCTCTCGAGAAATCGCCCAGGAAGAGGGCTCTGATATTAAAACGACCCTACTAGACGGGAAAGCCTTTGAAAAAGTCCTGCAATATGTACGCAAGGAAGAACCTTGGCTCCTTATTGTGGGAAGAATCGGTGTACATAGCGACGATGACATGGATATTGGCAGCAACACCGAAAATCTCTTGAGGGCAACTAGTTGTAATGTACTCATCTCCAATCAGAAGTTTGTGCCACCTATTGATGCCCAAGCGGAATACACCATGGCCTGGACAGAAGAAGCCTTGTTCCGCATGGAAAAGATTCCGGTATTTGCTAGAGGCGTTGCCAAAACCGCCATTCATCGCTATGCCATTGAAAAAGGCCACACTATCATCAGTAATTCTGTTGTTGATGATGCAGTTGGAGATATTCTGCCCAAAGGTGCCATGGATGCCATGAAAGCTCTGGGTGGACAACTTGATGAAGCTGGTATTGATCGCAACAAGATGCAGGCTGATGATGCCGTTGCCACAGACCTGATGGGCAGTACGTTAAGTGGTATGGTTAACAAGGTTGTGGAAGAAAAGCCTACAGAAGTCTCCCCAGCCACTCAAAACTACCTTGACCGAATGTCCAGACAATACTATGTCTGTAATGGATGCGGATATATTGGCAAGGGCGCCGAACCAGTCAAATGTCCGGTATGTGGTGGAGCCGGTGAAAATTTCCGCGCAGTCGATAAAGGTATATTTGATGCCGCGGCGAAGGCCGAAGGTGAACTTGAGACTCAAATGGCCTATGATGACGTACCTATGCAATGGACCAAAAACGCCAAGGAAGCTATTCGTACCGTGCCAGCAGGTTTCCAACGTCGACGCGCTAAGGCCAAGATTGAAAAGTCAGCTCGCAAACTCGGCATGACCACCATCACACTTGAATATGCTGGCCCCATAATCAGCGAGGCCGCCGAAGAAGACTACACTCCAATCTTCTCGAATAAATCACCTAACTCAGAATCGCAGGCTTCTGCAGGTACAAACGGAGAGACAAAACCCATGGAAGACTCATCCCCCTATACCTGGGACCCGGAAGCACTGAAACGCTTAGAACGTGCGCCAGAAGGGTTCATGAGGGATTGCACCAAAGCGTTAATCATCAAACATGCGGAAAAGCTCGGCACGACTATGATTACGCTTGATGTGGCAAACGAAGGAATCGAACAAGCTAAACACACTATGGAAGAGGCCATGAAATCTGGAAATGTCAAGGATATCATTGCCAAACTCACTGGCGCCGGCGCCCAGTAAATAAGTAAGCCAGCACCTATGGGTAAATCACTTCCCGTCTTCAATTTTGATCAACTTGGTCAGAAACTTGGAGTTTCTCAAAACCAAGTCACATCTTTTTCTTCGGCATCTGTACCTAATGATGGGCGAACCGTCGATGACTTCAAGCCATACCTTGTTGCGTTAAATCTCACCAAGCGTTGCAACCTCAAATGCGACCACTGTTACCTCGATGCCACAACCAAAGCTGGCGGAGGCTCGGACGAACTTTCCACAGAAGAATGTTATCGCTTAATTGACCAAATTGCCGAAGTTAATAAGGGTTGCCTACTCGTTATCACCGGCGGGGAACCTTTGGTTCGGCCTGATATCCTAGATATTGCGCGTCATGCTGTAGGACTTGGGTTTATGGTGGTCTTTGGCACCAATGGCATGTTGATCAATGATGCCCTTGCCAGAGAACTTGTGGAAATCGGTGTCATGGGAATGGGCATTAGTATTGATTCCCTAGACCCGGTTAAACACAACACTTTTCGTGGCGTACCCGGTGCATGGGAAGCTGCAGTCTCGGGTATTGAAGCGTGCAAACGCAATGGCCTTCAATTCCAAGTCCACTTCAGCGCCCAACCGATGAACTACCAGGAATTGCCAGATGTCATTGACTGGGCACACGGGCTCGGCGCTCGCGTATTGAACGTCTTTTTTATGGTCTGTACGGGTCGTGGGGAAGAACTGACAGATATCACACCCGAACAATACGAAGAAGTTTTAAGTTTTCTGGTGGACTCCCAGGATAAATACCAAGACATGCTTGTACGCGCCCGCTGCGCTCCACATTTTAAACGACTCGCCTATGAAAAAGATCCACACTCCCCCATCACTAAAGCTCAAGGCTACATGGGTGGAGGATGCTTGGCTGGCACTAACTATGCGCGAGTGACACCAAACGGTGACCTGACCCCCTGCCCTTACATGCCACTATCAGCCGGAAATGTCCGAGACTCTAGCTTCGTGGATTTGTGGGAAAAATCTGAGATATTCAACTCCTTCCGATACCCACATCTAAAGGGAAAATGTGGCGATTGTGAATACAGCGAAATCTGCGGTGGTTGCCGGGCTCGTCCCTACGTGGACCATGGTGACTGGATGGATGAAGATGAATGGTGCCTTTACACTCCCAAAGGTGGAGAAAAAATAAAAGTTGCGTTTAACACCGAGGAAGAAATTGTTGTTGAGTGGGACGAAGAAGCACAAACACGGGCCAGCCGTATACCCTATTTTCTCCGCGCTATGGTGAAAAAAGGTGTGGAACGACATGCCAGAGAAAATAATATCTCCATCATCACCATTGAACTGATGGAAGAACTTCGACAAAAACGCTTCGGGAATGAAAAACCCGTCTTTAAATTCTAATGAGCGCTGTCCAAGAAATATTTTTTGATCTTAATCGACTGCTCCCCATTCTAAATCATTGGCTCCATGTAATGTCGGCGGTCATATGGATTGGGGGGTTGGCATTTCTTGTCATGGCTGTAACGCCTGGCCTGAAGACCGCGGTTCCTCGAGAATTTATTAAACCCATTTGCGATACTTTCTACAAACAATACCGCAAGGTTGTTGGCATACTTCTCACCATCATTCTTTTCACTGGAGGATTCAATCTTCATTACGTCAGCGAACTTATGATTATGCAGACTGGTGAAGGAATGGCGCACAACCCAAAATATCTGACTATCTTTTTTATCAAACTCACGTTGGTGCTCGGAATTTTAACCCTTTATCTCTACACCGTCATTTTTCGCATCGAACCCACGGGCGATGAATCAGCCGAAGAAAAAGAAGACCAAATCCTTGAGCCAATTCCCTTTCAGCGTGGAGCCCTATGGATGGGGGTCTTTATTATTTTCTGCGCGGCAGCATTGAAACACCTCCACTACTAACGTCTAACCCATTCAGGGCTATAGCCCACCACAGACCATTCAAACAGAAGCGTCGACGCATACACCTTTTATGCACCTTTCTTGTTCTTCTTAATTTCACCATGCTACTGTCTCGTTTTCAGATTTTTGATTTCGTTAGGAAATCTCTAGAAACTCGTTCAAATCCAAACCGATGCCTCGGAAACGCATAGCCCACCCTCATCAAAATATACTGCCAGGACTTCAAGCGAATGACATGCCGCTTGTCGCTATTATAGGCAGGCCCAATGTTGGCAAATCCACGTTCTTCAACCGTGTACTAGGCACACGAAGCGCGATTGTCGATGACATGCCCGGCGTCACTCGCGATCGAATCACAGCCGAGTGCGCGTATCAAGGACGCCGATTTCAACTCATCGATACAGGGGGTTTAGATCTCACTTCCTCGGAAATCATGGGACAACTGATTCGCGTTCAATCTCAATCCGCAATTGATGAAGCAGATATTCTCTTGGTCTTAATGGATGGACGCACAGGACTCAACCCATTAGATCAAGAAATTGCCGATCTGCTCCGCAACATCAATAAACCAACCTATTTTGCTATCAATAAAATTGACACCCCAAAATCAGAATCCTTGCTAGCCGATTTTTACCAATTAGGGAAAGATCGCTTGTTTCCTATCTCAGCTGAACACGGAACCGGCGTGGATGAATTGCTTGAAGCACTCCTCCCCTTACTGCCACTTGAGGAAAAAAACCATGTATCCACAACTTTCCCCAGGATCGCCGTCGTGGGCCGACCCAATGTTGGGAAATCTACAATGATCAACACATTGATTGGGAAAGAACGTGTGGTAGTCAGCAATATACCCGGCACCACACGTGATCCAGTAGATACTCTCATCGAATATCAAGGAACCCCCTTTGTATTTACGGATACAGCAGGAATACGACGGCGCGGCAAAATAGAACGGGGAATCGAAGGCTATAGTCTGGCCAGAACCCTTAAAGCTTTGGGGCGATCCGACATCGCTATTCTTATTTTGGATGGCGTGGAGGGAGCCACAGAACAAGACACAAAAATTGCAGGCCTTATACGAAAACAAGGAAGAGGCTGCATTCTCTTTGTGAACAAGTGGGATCTCAAGAAAGGAGACCACTCCGCGATAGAGAAATACACAAAAGAACTTCATCACCGTTTTCCGTTTTTCTTATTCGTACCCACAATTTTTGGATCTGCCCTCGAGGGCGCATCGCTCGATCGTTTATTCCAAAAAATTGAAAGCGTAATACAAGCCTTTTCTTATCGAGTGCCAACAGGACAACTCAATAAATTTTTGCAAAAGGCACTAGAAGACAATCCAATTCCAAGTAAAAAACGAAAACCCTTAAAGTCTGTCTTCATTACCCAAGTAGCCACGAAACCTCCAACCTTCGCCCTGTTCGTAGGAAGATCAGTCGAAATCTCAACCCCCTATCTTCGCTTTCTGGAAAACCGTTTACGCGAAACCTTCGGCTTCGAAGGAACGCCCCTCAGAATTTTGGTGAGAAAAAAATAGTTGATATCTCGAAACAACAATCGGCCAGCAACCGAAAAGCATTTTTTAGTTACGAGGACTCCTTACTATTGAAACTGAAAAAGATTAATGGGGTTTCATGGCATAGAAGCTAACAGGGAGAAATATTTGACAAACGCCCGCATACCTCCAGAAGCCTGGCCCCAATCAAAAAATTCGTTAGGGGCATGGTACCCGTGTTCGGGAAGACTCAAGCCCATGAAGAGAATAGGCACCTTCCAGGCTCGCTCCATGAGTTTTACGGCACCGATTGAGCCGCCCTCGCGAATGAAGGACGGGGTCTTGCCAAACCCCACCTCAACCGCCTTTCTCAATGCTTCTGCATAAGGCCCCCCAGTTACTCCACGAAATGGTTCTAACTGACCATCGCACTCCAAGCGAATATCCGGATTGTGTTTCTTGAGAAAAGCCTTGAGTTGAGAAAATATTTTTTTCGGGTTTTGATTCGGCACAAGACGCATACTGACTTTCAGTTGACCAGATGGCGGCACAATAGTTTTCACACCATGTCCGCTATATCCACCCACTAACCCATGCACTTCAAAAGTTGGTGCAGCCCAAATCCGTTTCATAAGTTGTGCCCGATCTTTAGTTCGAATGACTCGAAGCCCAAACGCCTTTTTAAATTGATTCACATCAAAACCAGACGATAAAAATTCTTTCATGTCTTGTGAGGAAGGTTGAATCACCTCATCATAAAATCCTGGAATTTTGACCCGTCCTGTTTGAGCATCGACACAGGCATGGGCTGCTTCACACAACTCAGCCAAGGGATTGCGGGCCCCACCTCCCGATAGTCCTGAGTGTACATCCGTCGTACCAGTCCGCAATGATAGCTGCGCTGAAAGTAATCCTCGAAGCCCTGTCGGAATGGCTGGCTTTTGCCGCGACACCCAAATTGTATCTGAAATCAAAACAGAATCGGGCCGCGGAACTAATTTTTTCTGATTCAGCGCATCTTGAAAATTCGGACTGCCAATTTCTTCTTCTAGTTCCCATAAAAACTGAATGTTCAATGG
>CAZDCF010000005.1:0-88205 GCA_964503895.1 uncultured Nitrospiraceae bacterium
CCGCACGATAGACGGTTTTCGGCGCAGCTCCCTCTCCGCGATTCAAACTAATTTGCTTAGGTTGAGCAGCTTCATCAACTTCATCAGGGTGTTCGCCTTGCACTACTTGCACTTTGAATAAGCGTTCGAGTGCATCGGTTTTGATCAAATCCATCATGCCTGAAAACATGTCAAAGCCTTCACGCTTATATTCAGCCAGGGGATCTTTTTGGCCATACCCTCGGAGCCCTATACCGTCACGCAGCTGATCCATACCTAATAAATGCTCTTTCCAGTGGTGATCGATAACCTGCAAGACCAACGCTCGTTCGAGCTGATATCGTACTTCAGAGCCAATCTGTTCATCACGTTCTTTTTGCTTTTGTTCAAAAAGCGTTCGCATCCGCTCCAAAATTTCTTCCCGGAGACCATCACGACCCATATCCTCAATATCTTTAACCCTGAAAATCTCGACCCCAAACTGGCCATTCACGGTTTCACTCAAACCCTTTAAATCCCAAGCTTCAGCGTATTCTTCTTCCGGGCAATAGGTAGCAACCATCGAATCAACCACGTCATCGATCCAGTCACGAACATCTTCGCTTAAGGTTTCCCCAGTTAACACACTACCTCGATGGGTATAGATGATCTCACGCTGTTTATTCATGACATCGTCATATTCAAGAAGCTGTTTTCGAATTTCAAAGTTATGGGCCTCAACTTTCTTTTGTGCATTTTCAATCGACTTCGTCACCATCTTATGCTCAATCGGCACCCCTTCTTCCATACCTAGTTTGAGCATAAGGTTGGACACGCGCTCTGACGCAAAAATTCGCATTAGATCATCTTCCAGGGAGAGAAAGAACCGCGTCGACCCGGGATCGCCCTGTCGACCTGCCCGACCTCGAAGTTGATTATCGATCCGACGACTTTCGTGTCGTTCAGTCCCGATAATATGAAGTCCGCCAAAATCCAACACTTCTTTTTTTTCTTTTTCGCATTGAACCGTAATCTTTTCATAAGCAATTTGCTTCTGTTGCTCTGTAAGATCTTCCCCGCGATAAACCACTTGCTGCTTATACAACGCTTCTGGACTTCCCCCAAGGACAATATCTGTCCCACGACCAGCCATGTTAGTGGCCAAAGTCACCGCATTTTTTTGACCAGCCAAGGCAATAATTTCAGCTTCCTTTTCGTGAAACTTGGCATTCAACACGTGATGCTTTACGCCCTGATTTTTCAACATAGTGGACAGTCGCTCAGACTTCTCAATAGAAATCGTCCCGACCAGGACGGGTTGCCCAAGATCGTTGTATTCTTTGATTTCCTCAGCAATCGCATTGAATTTTTCTTTTTCCGTGCGATAGACAACATCTGCATTATCTTCACGAATCATGGGCCTATTCGTGGGAATGACGTTCACATCTAAGTTGTAAATCTTAGCAAATTCCGCCGCTTCGGTATCAGCTGTACCTGTCATGCCAGCCAGCTTTTCATACATTCGGAAATAATTTTGGAAGGTAACCGAAGCTAAGGTCTGGTTCTCATTGGCAATCTTGACGCCTTCTTTCGCCTCAACTGCTTGATGCAGGCCATCACTCCATCGACGCCCCGGCATCAAACGTCCAGTAAACTCATCAACAATCTGCACTTCGCCATCCTTGACCACGTAATCCACATCACGCTTATAAATAGCATGCGCTTGCAAAGCCTTCACCACATGGTGGACCAAGCTAAGGTTTCGCATGTCATAGAGATTTTCAACCCCCAATAACTTCTCAACACGCGCATTTCCCTCTTCGGTCAAAGCAGCGGTCTTTGACTTCTCTTCGATAGTGTAATCTTGTTCGGGCTTTAATTGAGGAATGATGCGGTTAATCTGGTGGTACAAATTAGTGTTTTCTTCGGTAGGTCCGGAAATGATGAGAGGAGTACGTGCTTCATCGATGAGAATACTATCCACCTCATCGACAATAGCGTAGTACAGTTTCCTCTGCACTCGCTGCTTCAGGTCCGTCACCACCAGATTATCCCGAAGATAATCAAACCCAAATTCATTGTTAGTCCCATAAGTAATATCAGCGCAATAGGCCTCATGTCTCGTGCAAGGCCGAAGGTTATTCAACCTTTTGTCTTCAGCTTCGTATTTGTGGTCATAGAGAAATGACGATTCATGTTGAATGATGCCAACAGAACAGCCCAGTGAATGATAGACCACTCCCATCCATTGGGCGTCACGCTTGGCTAAATAATCATTTACCGTCACCAAATGGACGCCTTTTCCAGTGAGCGAGTTAAGGTACACCGGTAACGTAGCCACCAAGGTTTTCCCTTCACCTGTTTTCATTTCAGAGATTTTCCCTTGGTTAAGGACCATTCCACCTAAAAGTTGCACATCGAAATGGCGCATACCTAAATTTCGGCGAGAGGCCTCTCGGCACACAGCAAACGCTTCGGGCAGAACATCGTCTAAAGTTTCACCAGCTTCGATTCGTTTTTTAAAGGTTTGAGTTTTATCTGACAGCGCTTCGTCAGACAGGGACTGGAGTGAAGATTCCATATCATTGATTTGAAAGACAATCGGCTGCAAGGCTTTCAGTTCCCGTTCATTTTTACTGCCAAAAACTAGGTTAAGGAGTCGAACAAACATAGATTTTTCCAGGGGTTCGGTTTAGAAATGAAAATAGGCGATTTGTCTCGTATACTCTCTGTCGTAGTAGTATACCTGAATGGAATCTTGAATCAACCGTGTATCTAGGGCGAACAGAGCCAAAAAATCAAATGCAACCACTAGACGTTTGCTGGGTCATTGAATCCTGTGATACGGTAAGGGCCTATGGGATGCTGTCTATCCGTTTCTTTGTCTGACTAAGACAGGGAAGATTTTTATCACTATTTTTTCAATCAACAGACGAGTCTCTTACACCCTTGTAGATCCCCCTTAACAAAATGTCCGAAGGACACCATAAACATTCGTTTTACCGTAATTTTAAATGAGAATCAGTGAGGATGTTTTTTATTGTCTAAGCCATCTATAGTCTCATGGCACCTTTTTTAACAGTTTGGGATCACTCACGAATTCCGATTGTTCTGATCTGCTTCTTGCTAGTGACCTTCTGTCTGGTCGTAAGATCTGGCCAAGCAGAAGACCTCTTCGAGGAGCCTGTCGAAATACTTGAAACCATTGAAGTGCCTGCTACAGCTCTTGTCCAAGGAAAAAGAAACATTTCAATCCCCTTTCCCGCAATGAAGGATTTAGCCCCTCTTCCAACTGGATATCAAATTCAACGTGATCCGATTCAGCAGAATGATCACAAGATTAATCTAATAAAGGTCGCGCGTGATCCCATCGCTGACATTAGAGGAAAAAGAAAACCTGTCCGTCCTGCCAAAGCCGAACATCCACCCTATCCCCAATTTGCTAGGGCACAAGGTTGGGAAGGCACGGTGGTCCTTCGCATTAAAGTCAATCAGGCAGGCACTGTGGACTCCATCAGAACTCGCAAAAGTTCTGGGTTCCCCATTCTTGATGACAGCGCGATCCAATCGGTGAAAACCTGGAGGTTTGAACCGGCCAAGGATGGAGAGTTTCCTATCCCAGTAACGGTGGATCTTCCTATTCGCTTTGATCTCGATGAGCAGTAATTTTGATTGATCTATTTACCTGCAGGGACATTATGAATCCACAATCATCTTTACTTCATACTTTTCGAATAATACTCCTTTCCGTATTACTAGGAGTTTGTTGGACGATCGCAAGTCTGGCGCACGAAGCCCAAACTCTTTATAATCAAGCACTTTCCCAAGTTCAGCAGCAGAATTTCTCAGAAGCCGCAAAATCCTTACAGCAAACGCTCAAAGAATTCCCTCGCTTTGCAAACGCACATCATTTATTAGGCGTAGTATTGTTCAACGGACTTAACCAATCCGACAAAGCGATTAAACATTTGGAACAAGCCGTTTCACTGCATCCGAATTTTTCCCGCGCCTATCTTGATCTTGGGTTAGTCCATCAACATACCGGCAATTTTCCAAAGGCTAAACTTGCACTACAAAAAGCCATGGAAATTTACCCGCGCTACGTAGAGGCCCAACTCAATTTAGCGTTTGTCTTTGACAAAATGCACGCCACCCGAGAAGCTATAGGAGCCTACCAGGCAGCGCTAAAACTGAACCCCAATCAACAAGCGGCGCTCTATAACCTTGCCACACTATATGATAGCCAGGGGAACATCAAACAAGCCAAACAGTATTTGGAAAAGTTGACTCATATTGATCCTAATCATGCAAATGCCTGGTTAATTTTGGCACAATTGGCTGAGAAGCAGAACCAAACCAAACAAGCTATTCAGGCATACCAACGTGCATTGCGTGCCAATAATAATTTGCTCGAGGCCCACTATGCTCTAGGGTTTTTGTTTCAGGCGCAAGACCAATCCCAAGAGGCTTCAGAACATTTCAAACAAGTTATCCGACTCGATTCAAAACATGCGGAAGCTCACTTAAACCTTGGTGTCCTCTATGCAAACTTAGATAAACTGGACCAAGCTGAGAAAGAATACCGGTCTGCAATTTCCCTCAATCCCAAGTTGGTCGAGGCATATTATAACCTTGGCGTATTCTACGAGTTCTACCGAAAAGATACAGGTCGCGCATTGGCCCAATATCGAAAATATGCTGAACTTGGTGGCCAAGACAAACGAGTAGGAAATCTGCTGAAGAAAACCAGTCAATGACTTTCGTGCCCACTGCTGATATTCGCATAAACTATACAATTCCACCATTTTTGCCATTCTGGGCATGGTCCGTACTCGTTCATATTGGGACCGTTACACTGTTTAGTTTCGTTCATTTTGCGGACAAGATCGAGCGCACCAACTCTACTGTGCAAGTAACATTAGTCGAAGCAAGTTTTCCTGTCCATAAATCTCAGGCCAATCGCTCAAAATCAACAGAAGCAACAGCTAAACGCCCTCACCTAATTAACACTCGGCGACCAATTCCCCCTGTGCCCACCCAAGAAATCCCAACCCCTCAGGGTTATTATGCTCCTTTTCTTAAGACTCCAGTGGTACGGACCACCCTGACACAAATAGCAACATCTGTGAAATCACAAGAAAGAAGGAGGCCAACACAGCGTCGAGTTCTACAAGATCACCGCGCCACTGACCACTTAAATCTCAGGAATTACCTAAAGGTTGCTCAGCGGCAAACGGTTCAACGTTCAGGATACCAAGGCCGGCTTCCTTCTACAGTTCAAACACAAGTTGCATCAAATAGCCTTAACATAACATCCGCAATGCCACTGGGCAGTATACCCATGGAAATCCAACGCCCAATTACCCTGCATTCTAAAAAGGATAACCGAGATACGATCAAACCCAATATACTTTTGGCAAAACCATCCAACTCCACCGGATTTTCTAAGTCAAAAGCCAAGTTCGGAGGAGCCGTACCCCTAGTCTACCCCTTAATTGCTAAAAAAAATGAATGGGAAGGCACCGTCAGAATACGAGTTGTGGTTCAGCCGAGCGGATTCCCAGAGACGATTAGCATAAAAAAAACTAGCGGGCACACGGTGTTAGATAATGCGGCAATCGAGGCAATTCGGAAGACTCGCTTTATTCCAGCCAAAGATGGCAACATTCCAGTTCGAAGCATTGTTGAGATTCCTATTAAATTTGATTTAAAAAATCCCACGTAACCACTTACACGAAAGTCACACTATCATGATTCAAATACTTATCGCCGGCGGATGGATGATGATTCCCATTGTCCTGTGTTCGCTCGTGGCACTGGCCATTGTTTTGGAACGTAGTTGGTACTTTTACCACATAATAACCAATGACAATGCCGACCGTATGGTCCGACTAACCATACAGGGAAAATTCTCGGACGCGCTGGCGTTGAATGAACAAAAGACCAGTGCAATTCTCCGCGTCTTAACAGCGGGTATACATGCACGATCCTCTGGTCCTGAGAAAGCAATGGAGGTCGCTGGGATTGGAGAGCTAGCGAGCATGAAACGCGGAATGTCCGCGCTAGATACAATTATTACGTTAGCCCCTTTGCTTGGCCTACTTGGCACAATCATTGGCATGATTGATTCATTTGGCATTATGGCGGATCAAGGAATCGGCCAACCTCACGCGGTAACTGGCGGCGTAGCAGAAGCCCTAATATGTACCGCCGCAGGGATTTTCGTCGCAGTGATTGCCTTAGTACCTTATAATTACTTTCTCTCCTGCATCGAGGAACAAACTGAATTAATTGAGTACTACGCCACTCGTATTGAATCAGCGTTAAAATAAATCACGGACAAACCATTCAGTGCGCCTGCCTTACACTACAAAAAGGAAAGTTCGAATTGAGATCATTCCCATGATCGACACCATGTTTTTTCTGTTGGTGTTCTTCATGATTGCAACGCTCTCAATGACCATACAAAAAGGGATACAGGTCGACCTACCAACAGCAGGTTCGTCCACGGATCATATTCCGGAACAAGTATCTCTCACACTTACAAAAAAAGGGGAGCTGTTCTTTAATAAAAATCCCATTGTAGTCTTGGAGCTTGAACCTCGTTTGCAAAGTCTACTACAAAATGGTCGTGAGATTTCGGTCGTCATTAACGCCGATAAAGCTGTTGCACATGGACGTGTAATTGAGGTTATGGACGCTGTGAGGAAAACAGGTATTTTCAAAATGGCGATAGCAACCAAACCAAAAACACGATAGCCGAAATCCTTTATTGCCTCGCTCTTCTGCATAACATAATCTCTAAACTGGCGCCCACCTTGCTATTCAGCGTTTTTGATAGAATCGGACATAAATGAAAAATTTTCTCGTCATTGGATTTATCATAATAGCTGGTCTTCTGATTGGGATTGTGTGGTTTTTACCAGACGCTTTTAATGCCAAGGGCAAACCACCGGAATGGGAGATGTCCATGGCTAGATTTGCGAGACACTTGGCGACTCCCAGTCAATGGCGCGATGCAAGTAATCCTTTAGTGACTACTCCAGAAGTCATGGCTAATGCCCTCCATCACTTTGCGGATCATTGTGCCACGTGCCACGCCAACGACGGCAGCGGAAAAACCCCGATGGGACCCAATTTTTACCCTCCGGTCCCGGATCTTCGATCCGAGACCATTCAGTCAATGTCGGACGGGAAATTGTTTTACGTGATTCATTTTGGCATTCGCTTTACTGGTATGCCAGCTTGGGGTAAAGGAAACCCCGAAAATGATACGGAAAGTTGGGAACTTGTCCATTTCATTCGGCACCTTCCTGACATTACACCGGAAGAAATTGCCCAGATGAAAGAATTCAATCCAATGACTACACAAGAACGCGCTGAACAAGAAGCCATGGATGCATTCTTATCAGGGAAAGATTTTGAGTCTCCATCAGAACATCATCATTAACCATAAAGGATATTTCATGAAACGATCTCTTGCACTCATTGTAGTCACTGCTATTCTCTCATTTCCTCTAGTTGTGGAAGCCCATGGTAGCGCTACCCATGTTCTCGGCACCGTTACCAAGACAGCAAATGATAAAGTCACCGTCAAAACTCCAAAGGGAGAAATCGTGATCATTTATTTTCGTAATGATACGATTTTTCAGCAAAATGGGGTCACCAGCGCTGATGCGCGCCCCAAAGTGGGAAATCGCCTGATTGCAGAAGCAGCTAAAATTGGAGGCAAGTTAGTTGCTGTGGAAGTTAAATTTGCAACCCCAAAAATTAAGTAGTCACAAAATGCCTTGTACTTGAATATCTCAACATACTATTACTCTTGAACATCCTTCCCCTCATCAAATTGTTTAATGCCAGTGGAGCACGATTGCGCGAATTTGGCCTACCTTTGGTCGAATTCGACACACAATCCTGTATAGCTGAGGCCCAACGAAAAACTGGGCTTCAGGATTTTGGCGACACGACTTTCTTAGAACCTTTACAAATCCTTATGGAAGCTTGCGAGCAGGAAGCAAACCTATCGATGGTGGGTCGCCTGGCTGTCAAAAACGAGACTATTCGACTCCTTACTAATCGCTTGCAACTCATTCAGGATCGAAAAACCCATGATGGGATTGAACAAGAACGCATTAAAGCGCCCATCATTATTCTTGGACTTCCCCGAACGGGATCAACCTTATTGCACAATCTTTTGGCGCAAGACCCAACAAACCGCGTACCTCGGCTGTGGGAAACCGTGACACCTTCTCCACCTCCTGGACACCCACATTCATCGGCAGAACCGCGCATACAGCATACGAACAAACTCCTAAAGGGATTTTATTTGGCTGCGCCTAAATTCAAGATCGTTTACCCCATGACAGCCCTGGACCCAGCAGAATGCGTAACCATAATGGCCCATAGTTTCAGCAGCGCACAATTCCAAAGTACCTATCATATTCCTTCGTATCAAAAATGGCTGGCGAATGCTGTCCTGCGTCGGGCCTATGTTGAACATCGACAATTTCTCCAGCATCTCCAATGGAACTATCAACCCCAACAATGGGTACTCAAAGCGCCACCGCATATCTTTGCCCCTGAAGCCTTGCTGTCCGTATACCCTGATGCCAAAGTTATTCAGACCCACCGATCACCTTATGCCGTTCTAGGATCAGTGACTAGTTTTGATATCATTCTCCGGCAAACATTCAGTCGATCGGTTGACCCACAACAAATAGGCCAAGAGGCTTTATCGCAATGGTCACAAGCCGTTCAACTGTTCATGAACTTTCGTGATTCCCAAGCAACAAACAATAGTCAATTTTACGATATGTTGTACACAAATCTCTCGCAAAATCCCATAGAAGCCATTCGCAAAATGTATGCTCATTTTGGACTAACGCTAACAAATAGAGCGGAACAAAACATGAAAGAATTTTTAAAAAAGAACCCCAAACATAAAAATGGAAAACATCGATATTCCTTGTCACAATATGGGCTAAACGAGGTTCAAATATCTTCTCACTTTAAAGCCTATATGCACCGGTACAAACTTGATGCCTCATGACCATCCCTTACTATCCATGACTTGAAATGCCTAAACCATAAAAATCTATAAAAATCAAACAAATAAAAACTAAATCTGAAAATTCATTGAGTTTTGATATAATTAATCTTATATGTCCTTGAACCTTTCACAACGCCAAATTCGAGTTGTTCTCTCTTTTTTTCTCTTTCTTATTCCTATTCCTTCGGCTCTTGCTGGAGAAGCCAGCGATACCGTGGCCCAACTGCAAGAAACGATTTTAAAAATCATGAAAGGTGGAAAAGAGTGGGGGTACAAGGGACGGTACGAAATTATTACTCCGGTAGTTGATAAAACACATGATCTTCCAGTTATTGCGCGCATTACAGTAGGAAGACATTGGAAAAAAATGACACCTGAGGAACAGGTCAAATTTGCAAACACGTTCAATGAACTGACTCATTCAACCTATGCGGGAAGATTTAATAGTTATTCTGGAGAAAAATTTTCACTTATCTCGGAAAAATCTGTGAAACGGAATCGAAAACTTGTACAAACCCGGTTTGTCAAAGCTGATGGAGAAGAGATCCGCTTTAACTATATCCTTCACCAGACCAATGACCAATGGAAAATCATCAATATTATCGTCAATGGGGTCAGCGACTTGGCCCTCAAGCGAACTGAATATTCAAGCATTTTTAAAAAAAATGGCTACCCATCCCTCATAGAAAAATTACTTGTACAAATTAAAGAAAATGCAGATAGACTATAATATCATTTGTTGCTAGGATATCCTTGACCGGTCAAGTATGAACCCAAGTTTTTTGCCGCATATCATGAAAATGCCGTCAACGCATGCCTATAGAGTTTCCTTCTATTGCCTAGTTGTGGCCCTGATTTTTGTAGTAACACTGGGAGTTGGACTAACTTGGGCTGTAGATGGCGAGGACGACCCCATTGAGGTCATAAATCGACCGATTTATCATACCAACGACATTATTGATAAATACGTGGGCGAACCAATTTCCCAATTCTATGTCAGCTATACTCCTGACCCTATTCGTGCAAGAGTTTCTAATTTTTTTGACCACATAACATACCCAAATGTCGTATTGAATGCTTTTCTACAAGGCAAGGGTAAACAAGGCCTCGAGGATTCTAGCCGCTTCTTAATTAACTCTACATTCGGCGCATTCGGGTTCTTCGATGTAGCTACCCCACTGGGGTTAAAAGCCCACAACGAGGATTTTGGGCAGACCATGGCCGTATGGGGTGTAGGACAAGGACCCTATCTGGTACTCCCCCTTATTGGTCCAAATACCATTCGAGATATCCCAGATCTTGGAGTTAGCGTGGTAACTAATATTCTCTTTTATGTCGGCAATCCTGTGGCAATTCCATTTGCAGTTCTAGGTATCGTCGATAAACGATCACGTTTTGACCAGGCAATTCGATTTCGAAATGAAACGGCCATCGAACCGTATCTCTTTACGCGGGAAGCCTACCTCCAACGACGAAATTTCCTTATTCATGATGGAAATCCCCCAATTGAAGATGATGACTTATTCCTTGATGAATCCTTTGCTGGATTGAAATTAGAGGAAGAACCCCGAGAAACAGTGAAGCCAGAAGAAGAGCCGTTTATTCAAAACCAACCAATTCCTCCTCAAACCAGAAACGCCCACGAGTTTTCAGAACCTTCGTCATTGACCGCCTCCGTTCAATAACCAGCGTGCTTGTGTCAGCCACCTTCAGTTATGCAGCCTTCGGAATTTTCCGTCAGACTTCTTTCCACCACCCTTGACTTTCTAACTCCGCCATTAAGGCCGGCAACACTACTAAGGCGCAAAACAACGCCAGAGTTAAAGTCAAGGCCAACAAAATTCCCAGGCTCGCCATGCCTTGATGATGGGAAAATCCAAGGGCACCAAATGATGCCATTGTGGTCAATGCACTAAAGAACACTGCCTTTGATGTACTGCTACAAAGAACCTGAGCAATAGAGTTTCCTTCGCGTCTTCGTAAAACTAAATAAATCCCAAACGCAATACCAAGACCCAAGACTAACGGCAATGCTACTACATTCGCTAAATTCAGGGGCACATGAAATATAATCGAAGCCGCCACCGTAAGCACCATGGTCAGCAACAGTGGCAAGAGAACAAGCAAGACATCTCCGAAACGACGAAAAACAATGAAGAGTAGGACCGTCGAGGCCAAAATAGCGACCCAAGCCGCTTGTAAACAAGAGTCAATAATAGCTTGTCCTCCTTCCACAATGGCCACCGGAGACCCAATAGCACGAGGTTCAACTTGCTGTACACTTTTGGCAAACTCCCGCAACTTTTCATTATCATTCCCATTGAAAATCGGAAACACCTCAACTCGGGCCCGACCATCCTTTGCCAAGTAATGGTCTCGCAGCCCTTGAGGCAAACTCTTAAATGTCACCTCGCGCGCATTCATGAGATTTCGTAACCGATTCAGCCATTTTGGAAAATTTCCAATCAGTCTATTTCGAAGTTCTGCCAAAGCCTCAGGGGTCCAATGGAATTGGCCTTCAAAGTGATCCAGCCCTTCGGAAAGAACCCGAATACTGTTGGCAAAATCCGGTTCCCAAGCTGTATGGTTCCCAGCCATCAACTTTTGATCAAACTCCTGCACCGCTCGGGCTTCTTCATCAGGTGAAGGAGGCGGGAGAGGATCGACTGGGGTAAGAATAGGATCTAGCACCAAAGACATTTCCTCAATTATCCCTAGCTTTTCTTCCTGATTTTCAGGAACAAACTTGGACAAAGTAAGCGCGCGATCCACAACGTCGAGTTCTTTTAAACGACCAGCAAGTTCATTAGCATCCGTTAAGTTTCTGGCAACAATCTGAATGACGTAGGGTGAAGTTCCCGGATCTTCAAGAAGTTCTTGGAAAGTGGAGACTCCTTCTGTGGAAGGATCTCGAAGATGTAGGGGGTTAAAATCAAACCGCAGCATGGGCAGCACGAACACTGCGGCCAAGGTCAATGGCACAGTGAACAATAATATAGGCCTCCGCCAACGAATTACCGGGTGCATCTGGCCAATTTGCCCATCAGCGGACAAATCTAAGACTTTCCTTTGTTGGTTCTTTGAGATCGGCAAAACCGTTAATAACGCCGGGAAAAAGGTCATGTTGGCCAACAAAGCTAAAAACATGCCGACTCCAGCAATCAACCCCAATTCCGCAAAACCTCGGTATGCCGTTGGCAAGAACGAGAAAAAACTCAAAGCCGCGGCTATAGCTGACAATGTAAGGGCACCACCTACACCACCAGCCGCCTCACGAAGAGCCACATCGTGGACACCTAATCGATCAAAAGCCTCGCGATACCTCATCCCAAACTGGATGCCAAAATCCACCCCAAGCCCAATAAACAGGACCGGAACCGATGCGGAAATAAAATTCAAGGATCCTATAGCAAACACCGCAAAGGCGCCTGTCCAAATTAATCCCATAATGAGGGTGGCTAACATTACGCCCACTAGACGGACCGTTCGTAACCCCAAAAGCAAAATGATGCAGACCAATGAAATAGAGAGCGTGGCCGCGACACTGGCTCCTTGAGAGAGAGTCTCACGCTCCTCTGTTTCTATTGGAATCGAACCTGTCATTCTTACACGAACCCCTAGACTTTCCCCCAAAATCTTGCTTTGTTGTCGGATAAATCCGATCGGTCCTCCTGCCCCCTCGAGAGTTGAATAATCCAAATGAGGCTTGACCAATAAAAACCGGCGTTTGGGGTCACCCTTTTTGGTCACATCGTCAACCATCGCCTCTTTCCAAGAACTAGGATTAGGCTTGCCTGCTACCTGAGATTCAATCGCTTCACTTAACAGTTTAAAGACCTTGCCCAACACCACCTGCTCATCAGCATTCGGATTTTCCTCTAACGCCAAGGCAAGTATGGAAAAGAACCCTCGCAAACTAGGGTCATACACCAACGTCCCCAAAAAGGGCTCCCATTTACTTAGCCGTTCATCCAACTTCCATAGTTCATCAGGACTGAGATAGAGCAGTCCATACGTATCGAAAAACTCACCCTGCCTCGGATCATAGACAAACGAAAAAAGGGAATGCTGTTCTTTTATTGCGGCTAATAATTGATGAAACGCGTTCCTGACCGTGTCAGTATCGGCTTGATCAATGACAATGACGATTAATTTGTCGAGTTGCGGAAACGCGGAAACAAAATCCTCATCTAATTGTCGAAAAGGGAGATTGGGATCTAACAAATTCAGTGGATTAGTATCGAGGGTGAGATTCTTCACGGTATAAACGAGAAGTAATCCAGAAAGGCTCAACAAACCAATCACTACCCATATGGCGCATTGACGACAAAGATCGACCAATTGCACAAGCACGTGCTGAAACCAGACAGCCACGCGATCCAGGAAAGAAAGATTCACGATAGAGTTCACTCCCAAATGACCAGGGTCCGCAGAATGGAAAAGGGTTACACTCCCACACTACTAGACAATTGATTCAATCAGTTTACTCCCATGTCATATACATGGACCGAAATTATATTTGTGCACACCGGCCCACCACATTCTACACATTCCAAACTCGAACATTTCCAAATTAGTATAGCTTCCCCCCGACATAAACAAAATAGACCCATGGTTTTCACAATATTCAGCACATAAGGTCCATATGGCGTTTCCTAGACTTTTGAAACATTATTGACTTATATTCCAAAATCTGACTATCTTTTATTTAACAACTATGGTAAAAGGCTAGTATCTTTTGCTGCTGTGGGTCTGGCAGTTCAAGAGTCCTAAGTAAGACCCGTAACCGATGTTGTTTTGCGAAGAGTTCATTCGGAAGTCGCCCTAGAGTCGCAGCGAATTCGCGCCCTCGGAACATTTCTTCCAATAGTTTGATTCTCTCCAATACAAGACAATGTCATGAATTTCAAAGGAGGAACCCATGGGTTCAAAAGTGTACGTAGGTGGCTTGCCGTATTCCGCGACGGAAGCTGAGGTCGAGACGTTATTTGCTGAACATGGAACCGTGGAATCGGCTCGCGTGATCACCGATAAATACACCGGCCAATCACGTGGATTCGGCTTTGTGGAAATGTCCACACCCGAAGAAGCGCAAGCGGCAATTTCAGCCCTCCACTCCAGTGAGATGGGCGGGCGAACCCTGACGGTCAACGAAGCCAAACCCATGGCCCCACGCTCCAGCGGCGGTGGCTTTGGTGGCGGTGGCGGCCGAGGAGGAGATGGAAACCGAGGAAGACGAAGCCGATTTTAGACGTCATCACGTAGTCCATAACATGGACGGCGCAGTTTGCAGAGCATGCGAGCTGCGCCGTTTTTTTTTTGCACAAAAGTAACGCCCATTAGCTCACAAGGCAACGAACAACATTGATGAACATGAGCTATTCTATCTTATAATTTTTCCTTTATTTAGTACGAAAGTGGATTCGAATAGTTAATTCACCATCGACTAAATTATCCCCCTTCATTTGAGGATCGAAAGTCCATTTTTTAAGAGCATAAAGGCCGGCAAGATTCAACTGGCGATTTTTGGCCGATTGCAAGACCACGACAGTAGTTTTCGCTGTCTTACTAACTAGAATTCGGACTTTCATCCAATCATCGATTTCTTTCCCATGTAAGGCAGGAGGCATCCTGGGCCAAGGCGTATATTTAGGGACTGGCCCTAATTGCTGGTCTTTGTTGAGTTTGAGCCCATGAACGTGAACAGTTTCTAAAATCTCCACTTCTTCGTCTTCAAAATGATCAGATTCATGTGTAGAATGATCGAATTGGGCAAAAACTGGGATATACACTCCAATAATCAAAAAAACTGCTAAGCCGGCAGCCATAAATCTATTTTTCATAAAAAACCCCTTCCTTAACACTCCACCATCTGGGGAGAGTGTCAGGAGGGAATGCCTTTCTCCTGATAAAGATGGAAAATGTCTGCCTATTTAATACATATTTTTCAAGGATCAAAAAAGCCATTGTGTCCGGAAGAAAAAAGAACGTGGCATATTGGCGTGGGAAACGCCAAGTCCAATGCTTTGCTCACCAATGTTGAGGAATTCCTGCTGATCAAATATGTTTATCATATCAAATCCAAACAATAGTTTCTGTTTGTTGAATAGAGAAACTACGTTTGCAATGGACAAATTATAGGTTGTGACCGAATCCGCACTCTGAGAGTTGGTTTTCTCTCCAGCCGCAGCCGTACGAAGCCCAGACCCGAATAGCATTTGGCCAGTTACTGTCGTATGTTTGAAAATTCGATAAGTCAGTATAGCCGAGCTTGTTAACTCTTGCATATGATCACAAAACACACCTTCGCTAGTTTCGATATCATTGATCTCGGTTTGTTCCAAGAGAAAATGACCTGACTGCAATCCCTGGCCCTTGCATTGCCCCCAGGCCACATTACCCCGTGCAGAAAAATTGTCCGTAAGCTTTATCTTAATGCTCCCCTCAATCCCTCTTTGCCACCCATTCTTAAACGCAAAGAAATTTAACAACGGTGTTGTGCCAAATTGTCCTGCATCAGACAAATTCATACTTAATTTGTAATAGCCAGTGAGTTGCACTACGGCAGCTTGACCAATGGCGTGCGTGGACCCAACTTCAAAGTAGTGTGAACGCTCAGGCTTCACTGTGTTGTTAGTCAAGTTTTCTGGTTCAGCTGTTGTACCAACAGTATTTAACTGAACGAATCGAATAGCTTCAAGATTCGGTGGGGTAAACAATTGTCCATAGAATGCGTGAAACGCATGATTGTTATTGGCTTTAAAAGTCACACCCATACGTGGACTAACTTGCATGGCCTCAATAAACCCATGAATGTTATCCACACGTACACCTAAGTTAAACGCCCACTGATCAGTGGGCGTATATTGATCTTGCACCCAGAATTCTTCTCGATACCCAATAAGCCGATTATCCGCATTGCGTGCCAACACAGATCCGGTGGGATCACCTGCCCCATCTCGATCAAAGACAGATAATCGTGTTTTATTGACAGCCTGCGTACGGTCGAATTGAAACCCGGCCTTCATCAAATGACGGCAGTTAAGCACATTGGCATAATCAAACCGCATACCACCTGAATACGCAAAGCGATCCTGACTCCCGGCAGAAAACGGTTCATCTGTATCACTGGTATACGCCAATACATTCAAGGGATCCGTCTCAAACGTGGCGCGAGTATGGCGTAGATACCCAGCCAGGCTAAAATACTGATTAGCATTCACATCATGTCGCCATACCACATGTGTGTATTGGTTAGTTTCTTTTTGCGTTTCATTGATATCTTGGGAAGCGACTGGCGTTAATCCTGAAATTAGCGAAACAACAGTGGAATTTTCTGTTTGGTTTGGTGTAGTAGGAATTTCAAATTTTGCGATAGAATTTAAAAAGAGCAACGTCAAGTTATTGTGATTATTAAATTGATAATCTCCCCGTAAAAATGTCTGATTGCGACTGCTCTGATCATGAAAAATGGATTTTCCTAGCGTGGGGGGCTCAATGCCACGATTCGTTGTAGCAGAACTATTCTGCACGTAAAAACGGAATCGGTCCCCAACTGTTCCGCCGTATTCAAAGGAGGGATTCACGGTTTCATTCGATCCACCAAAGAGTTGCACCGCCCCAAATCCCGGCCTCGTTCCACTTTTACTTGTGATGTCAATCACCGCGGCAGTACGATTGCCGTACTGTGCCTCCATGCCCCCTAAAATTATATCTGCTCGTTCCCATGAACGCGGAGAGATCACATCTGTAAAAGTAGACGATACTGTGTCGGGAATTGGCACCCCATCGATTCGCACTTGAAAATTTGCATGATCCTGGCGAATGTGAGTTTGCTTCAGGCTGCCATTAACTGCGCCGGGAATGGTAAGCAACATATCATTAAATTCAATATTGTTACCAAACGGAAGCGCTTCGATTTCTGTTCGACTGAGCGAATAAGTTTGACTCGATGATTTGGGCTGAATTGGTAGGAAAGGTGCGACAACCTCCAACGCAATATCCTGGGTCACAGTCATGGTCAGGACCACAGGACTGGACACCTCTTCTCCAACCTCGATAATTTCATACTCACTTCGATATGTCTCTTGAATCGCACGTATCGAGAATATCCCATTTGCAGGCGCGATGAAGACAAACTCCCCTGCATCATCAGTTGTGTCGAACATGACCAATGCACCTTCTTGGTCACGCAATTCCACAGTTGCTTGGGCCACACGGCGCAAATCTTCGTTCTGTACATGACCCACAATCCGATGGCCCAGAGAACCAGCCTGAGAGTCCTCTAAAAAACTAAAGACTGCAAAAAAGACAAAACCCCAAACCAGCAATTCTCGACTTTTTAATTTCCTTAAAAATATATTTATGTAAGACATAGTCACTCTATTCCAAAAAGAAGTAAGGGGTTGAAGGGCTCCTCAGGAAATACGCAGAAGACAATCATGTCCCAATGCATGCACACAGGAAAAAGCCAACACACAACCCTGAAATGAAAAAAACAACGACGAGATTAGAAGAAGAGGGGTGGGCCTCGGGAGTCTTGGGAAGTGAGAACTACCGAAGAATAGACAGGATTTGATGCAAAGCATCGCTCTTGATTAACTTGAAGAGCAATATCGATTTCAACATGATCAAAGGCAATCGACCCACTGCCATTGGCCTGCAGCCACTGGCACAAGTCAAAATCCGAGTGCTCATGGCCATCATGATCAATTTCCGAGAAAACGTGATGCACTTCTAATGCACCAGCAAACGCCAGAAGGCTGAAAAAAAATAGTGCAACAAATATGGCTATCGCCGCTTGTGTAGAAGAGGGTCGATTTGGAAATTGAAAGATGTTCATATGATCGCTCGAGATCCTACCAACCAAGCTGTTTCAAGTCAATAGTTGCAATTTGTTTGCAATAAATAATTTGGCGAAGCCCAAAAGTGTAGTTACATTTTTCTCATAGGAAAAAGGATTCTGAGACTCTCGGGGGCTTGCAAAAAAGGCAAAACTCGTGGATTCAGAGAAGGGGATTATTTTTCTACAAAAGAGGAGATGGCGGCAGCCAGTTCGGCGCCTGAGTTCAAAGCCGTGGATTTCCACCCAACACCGAGCCCCCCCCCAGCTTCCTCTTTAGGAATAATATGGAAATGCACATGAAACACGGCTTGATGGGCAGAAGCACCGTTATTTTGAAGAATATTATAATTTCTCACCCCTGTGGCTTTGAGAACCGCTCGACACAAACGCGGAAGGACCCAGCCAATGGCCGAAGCAGATTCATCTGACAATTGATCCAGTGTTTCTGCTGGCTCTTTGGGAATAACGAGCGTGTGCCCCTTGGACAATGGATTTATGTCTAAAAAAGCAAGAACATAGTCATCCTCATACACCTTATGGCAAGGAATCTCACCATCAATGATTTTTCGAAAAATCGTATCAGCCATAGGAGACAGGATAAGCAAATCTTACTCTGCATGGCAAGATGCTTCTTTCTTCCAGTTTTGCTTGATTTCACTCCCTTGAGAACGACGATAGTTCCCTCGTCAGGAGTTTTTTAAAAAAATCATGGTGGATACTGATTTTAAACAAGAACAATTCCAAATACGACCATACAACAGTTAAGTCTTTCTGGCTCTTTACTCCTTTCAGGCTGGTTTCCATTCTACGAAAAACTCCCGCGCATAGGGAACATATTTTTAAAATTCTCTGCTCCCGCTCACGTGCTTGATATACACCCTCTCATCTTGTTTCTATATCAGCAACCTTGACAATCCGACAAGACATTATGGTACAAGTAGCACCCGAATGTGTTTTCACCTAAACCCAGGTTTTGACGAATGCGATTTTTTCTGTATGCCGACAATCTTAACCCCACCCAATTAAAGCGGCGCGCACCAGAACACAAATTTTTATTTAAGGCCTATCTCGAAGATCACACAATTGGGCTATCTCGATTTTCCTCCCAATGGCGATGTGGCCTCGCGAACATTTTGCCCTCCCAGGGGGAACGGGTTTGGGGTGTAGTATTTGAGATTACTGACGAAGATCTAAAACTCCTGGATGCTTTTGATGGAGAGGTTCTAGAAGGCACATACCGCCACCTTGAAGTCAATGTCATGACGGAAAACGATCAAAAAGAATTAGTCACAACGCATGTTGCCCAAACCATTGGGAAATTCAAAGCCAAAGACCATTATTTAGATTTCGTGGGTAAAGGGATCAAACATTGGGAACTACCAGATGAGTATCTTCAAATGTGGGAATTACTTCGTCCCCGTTAGACTGTCAAAAACATAGACTACGTCGAAATCACTCTCTTGACACCATGATGCCATCTTCCTTTTATAGGAACCAAACCACCGCTCAACAACCAACTAGCTTTCTCGAAAGGAGTGATCATGCCAAAACCCAAATATCATATTATGGTATGTACTAATACACGCCCACCAGGCCATCCAAAGCCGTCTTGCGGGTCTGAGGGATCACAAAACTTATTAATGGCCTTGAATATGGGATTAATGGAACGCGGCTTTCAGCCAGGCGAGGTCTTGGTGACCGGAAGTTCGTGCTTAGGTCCCTGTGAGCAGGGTCCCACGGTAGTCATCTATCCCGATGGCACTTGGTATTCACAAGTAAAAGATGAACACGTAGCATTAATTTTAGAAGAACATATCAAGAAGGGAACACCCGTCGCGCAGTTGAACCCCGATTCAGTCTGGAGCTAACCTCATACCACATCACCGCTTTTTATCATGTCGAAACAACACGATTCTCACTCCCATGGGCCAGGGCATCATCACGGCACCTCTTCCCCAGCAGAGCACAAAGCTCGAGGGCCCGCATCCATTCGTTGTGGAATCATCACCTGTAGTGATACTCGAACACCAGAAACCGACAAAAGCGGACAATTGCTTAGAGAGTTATTGACCAAGGAGGGGCATCGAATTGACGCCTACCATATCGTCAAAGACGAGCCCGCAGACGTTCAAAAACTTATTCGCAATTTGGCCAAAGAACAAGCACTTGTAGCAATCATCATTAACGGCGGAACCGGCATTTCCCAGCGAGATTCAACTTTTGAAGCCATCGATGGATTGCTAGAAAAACGGCTGTTGGGGTTTGGAGAAATATTTCGTTATCTCTCCTACAAGGATATTGGCTCTCCCGCGATTCTTAGTCGAGCCACTGCTGGTTTGTATCAGGGGAAAGTGATATTTTCAATTCCTGGGTCCAGTGGAGCCGTTCGATTAGCCATGGAAGCCTTGATCATTCCTGAACTGCCACACATTGTTGGGGAAATACAAAAATAAATTCCGTGGATCTAGCTCTAAAACTTCACACTTCATTCGTTTCAACAGTCAACACAATTTTACCAAAGTTTTTCCTATCAAGCATTCGCTCTTGCGCAACCCGCGCATCATCCAATGAATAGATGGAATCGATAATAGGGCGTAGTTTATTCGTTTCAACAAGTCTGACTGTTTCGACAAACTCGTCTCGCGTACCCATATAAGCCCCAATAATTGTAAGCTGGCGAGAATACAAATAGCGCACATCAAATGAGGCCATCCTACCCGAAGTAGCCCCACACGTGACTAAGCGTCCACCTTTCCCGAGCGATCGCAGGCAATCCCCCCACACCTTTTGCCCAATATGTTCAATCACGACATTCACACCACAACCCTGAGTCAAAGCAGCTATTCGCTCGGCGACATTTTCCTCGGAATGATTCAAAACTTCATCCGCGCCTAACATTTTTGCCTTCTCTACTTTGTCTGCAACACCGACAGTAGTAATAACCCTGGCCCCTAACAAATTCGCCATTTGTATGGCCATACATCCAACACCACTCCCTGCCCCCATAACGAGGACAGTATCACCTGGCTGAACATCCCCCAAGGCCTTCACCATATGCCACGCTGTAACAGAAACCAAAGGAAAGGCTGCCCCTTGCTCGAAGGTTAAGTTTTCGGGAAGGGGAAAGACGTTTATAGCCGGCACGTTCACATATTCCGCATAACCACCATTTCTTTGTGCACCCAAAAGCTGATAGTTCCGACACCGATTATCTTTTTCGGCTAAACATTCACCACAATTTCCACAACCCATGCCGGGCATCACGAAAACAGATTGGCCTGGTGTTAAATGCCCCGAATATGCAGCTCCTACTTTTTCAATCACACCACTCAGGTCGCAACCAGAAATATGAGGAAGAGCAATCTTATAGCCAGGAATGCCCTGTCGAAGCCAAATGTCAAGATGATTAAGTGCGCAAGCTTTAACGCGAACCAAAATTTCCTCATGACCAACTTGCGGTATTGGAACCTCTTCATAGATCAACTTCTCAGTACCACCGTGCTCATGGAAGGTTACGGCTTTCATATCTCTGCCTTTCCCGAGTGAGGCTAGAACAGTAGCTTGCCCTCAGCTACCATCACCGCTTGTCCTCCTACTTTTACTTCTTGAATCTTATCATCATCTGAAAAGACTTGAACGAGAATACGGGAGGGTCGATCAATTTCATACCCTTGTTCCATAATTATTTCCGTGGTAGGGCCTACATCAACTACCCCATTTTTCACCAAGTACGCACCGAGTGCCCCGCTAGCGCTTCCCGTAGCCGGATCTTCAATAATCCCAATGGGTGCAGCAAACATACGGGTATGAATATGAGCCCAATCTTCGACGGCAATAGTAGTAAACACCATCATTCCATTGACTCCCAGACGATCACAAACTGCCATCGTTCCAGTTAATTCTACTTTAATCGACTTCACTGCTGTAAGTGTCCGAACCGGAACGATAACCACAGGCAGCCCCGTAGAAACAATTTCAATCGGTAAATGGGTATCCACTATATTAGACTTATTTAGCCCTAACGCTCGACTGATTTCATACAGGTCTTGAAGATTATCAACCATTCCCAGAAATTGCGGTTCGGATTGGGACATAATCACTTGTTCCACGGACCCGTGAAAAACGCCCAATTCCACGGGGAAAAGACCAATATTGCATTCAAAGATAAACCGGGTCACCGGATCTTGCAGTGGAAACCTATTCAATAGACTCAACACAAAAAACGTTCCAATAACAGGATGGCCAGCGAATGGAATTTCTTGCGTTGGTGTAAATATACGAAGTTTGACAATAGCCGCAGGATCGGTAGGGGGAACCACAAATACAGTCTCGGAGAGGTTCATCTCTCTAGCAATTTGCTGAAACTCTCGATCAGTTAAACCTTGAGCATCAGGAACCACAGCAACAGGATTCCCACCAAAAGCTTCATCTGCAAACACATCGGCTTTATAAAATTGAATGCGTCGAGTAGGAGTCGCCATATTTACAGGTTAGAAAAAACGAATTTGAGTGAATAGTATTGGGACATTCCAAAACCTTCACCAACTCTTGGGAATAAACAATTTAGACTTAGAAATGTTAGCAAAAACAATTAACTATCGTGAAAATTTAAGGAACAGGCTGGCAGTAAAACACGTTAGGCGCTTAAAGGCAAGGCTTCATAACTCGAGGCTGACGGATTTCGAACGTAATCCTCCACAAAATTTTTCAGATTTCCGTTTCTGTAAAGTCGTGTATTCGCAAACTTGGTATCGATCTTATGCAATACTTTGACCTTCACTCCAGTCTTTTTTATAAATTCTTCCAAGGTCACACCCATAATATCCATGTAAGATCCACGCCCAGATTCCATGACACTTTTAGGAATATGAATTCGCTTTTCATTCGTCAAGCGTTGCCGAATATCGTCAAATGTAAGCAGAACGGTACAATCCGAGTCCCCTTGCAGCATAGCATTGGGTACGTACAGAAATCGCGCGCGCTTCTTTCGATACATATTCAGTATCTTATGCACGCTTCCTGCCATCACCACCGTGTCTTTCTTCTCCAATTCAAGCGAATCAAACATACTTACAATTCGCTTCCGATTCAGAAAAGCCGTGACATACGCCTCTGTATGAATCGTAGTTTCATTAGGAAGACCCGCATCATAAATTCGCTCCGCCTCCACCGGAAGATACTTCCTGCCTTGCCGCATGATTGTAGTAGTATCTTCTTTAAGACCTCGAACTGGGGTAAGACAGCCCATCCACAAGATACATTTTTGATTGATGCGCGAAATCATTTCCGCGTCTTTGGACATCGTATGTTCATCGAATGAATAAAAATTAGCAGAGTTGACAGCCGGCCCATCCAACACCTTCATAAGATGCCGCTCAGAAGGTGCATGAGGCATGAGTTTTTCACGGTATTTACTCAAAGTTATAACAGACAATTCGAAGTTAATACGCCCAGGATATTGCGCAACGAGTTGATGAATTTTGGGGACATGCACAAACCCCACGGTAAAAAACGTGACATTCTTATCTGTATGCTTCAAAAAATCTTCAACCCATTCCATCGCTTTGGGATGAAGGAACAGGTCTGTCCATTCCATATATTCATTCCCACCCAAACACCAAAACTGCATGGGATTAGTTGGCTTAGAATTAATATAATTAAGAATAAACTCCCAATCATCCTGCGTGGTTTTTGGCGGATCAAGGGTTTCACGGTATGAATGATCGAGTTCATAACAAAAATCACATTCGACAGGACATTTTTTCCCGAGACTCAATGGAATCTTTCCCGCATCCATCTCGCGCTTCAGCACTTCTCGATAATCTTTACCTTGAAGAACTAACGTTGGTTCGAGAATCGGAAGATCACGTCCCATAATTTTTAATTCTTTACCTCTTTCCTTGAAACTTTTAGCAATAGGCTCTTTGACAGATACTCAAACTTTCTGCAAAACTTTTACTCATCACGAAGATATTAAAACGGCATACTCCATGAATTCACCAACTACGTCAAAAAAAATTCCACAATCTCCACCTGATGAATCCATCAAAAAAGCACTAGAGCTGTTCAAACTTCCTTTACCTCTTGATTCGACAACCTTATATCAACGTTATCAAGAACTGCTGATAACCTGGCATCCTCACCGGTATGCAAATATGACGAACAACCCCTCTAAATACATGCAAATGTATAAGAAGGGCGAGGCTACGACCAAGGAAGTCCGGGCAGCTTATAAAATGTTAAAAGAGTGGCTAGATAGAGGAAACACGCCTTCTATGGTCTGACTAATTTACTCATAATTTACTTCGCAGAGTGGCTGACCACTCTGGTCATCCCAGGCTCTCCGTCTTTCCCTCCTTCTGGATCGGCCTTGGCTACAGGCCAAGTAATCAAACCTGCAACAGTATCTGGTTTAGCTTCAGCAGGCACATGGTTGGTAGCATAAATTTGCGGCAACCGATTCGTGCCGAATTTAGAGATATAGAGAAAGATCTGTTCGCGTGCATTAATGCGGACCGCCCAAGGTTCAAAATCATTTTGATAAAACTCTTCGCACAATTGCATTGCATCAAGACAATTCACGCCACCTGGTTCATTGAGGGTATAGTAGTAATCCAAGGGCATATCATATTCTTCTTGTTTGTGAATCGTGATTCCAAACTTTTCTGGATTTCTCACCATTGGGGTATGCCGGTAGGCCACAAAGTAAAACAGCTCAACAGAATGAATATTGGACTTGTTATTCAGTAAAAACTGTCTGGTATCTTCAGCTTCCTCACGAGTTTCTCCTGGAAATCCATAAAACGCCATCACATGATTCCAAATACCAACCCTAGCCGCTTCCTTTAAATTATTCTCGATAACGCTCTTTAGAGCGTGTTTATCCATACGTTCTAAAACCCGTTCATTGGCAGATTCCATGCCATAATAGAGCGTCTTACAGCCTGATTTGGCTGCAAGATCCCATAGTTCGGGATCCTGAAGAGATTCTTCAAACCGAATCAAAGTTGTCCATTTGATATCGACGTTTTCTTCAATTAACAATTGCGAGACCTTCTTAAAAAGCGCAGGAGGATAGGATTCATCCGCAAACAAAAAGTGGTCTGCGTGATACTTTTCCTTCAATGCATTAACTTCGCGAACCACATCATTCGCGGGCTTACCTCGATATTGATCAAAATACCCCTGTCCATGATCACAGAAGGTACATTTGCCCCAATAACATCCTCGGGTCGCAAGATACGGAAGAATTCTAGTTGGCACGAAATAAGAGTCCAGCGGAAAGCCTTCAAAATCTGGCAAGGGGAGGCTCGTTGTTTTTTCTGTGTAAATTTCTGAATTTATTCGAACATGCCCTTGCTCTCGATACATCAAATTCGGCACTGATGTCCATTCACGATCACCCACTAACGCTTCAAGTAACCACAGCAATGCATGTTCACCCTCGTACATAATAGCCGAGTCAAAAATCTCAGTAAAAAACGGTTCTTGCTTGGCTAAATCCTCTTGCAACCTAGTGATAACATTTCCCCCAACAGTGATATGAACATCCGGATACGCCTCTTTGATCATTTTTCCAAAGGTCAACCCCGCAATAAGCTGCATTTGCGTTCCAATGGAAATGCCCACAACTTCAGGCCGTTCTTTAGCCACCAAGGGCAGCACCAATTGTTGGCAGACATCACGGTAGACATTTACCTGTGGATCATTCAAACACGCATATACTTCACTAGACACACCAGGACGATACCCGAGGTTGCTTTCCATCGGGTAATAAACAAGCGAAGCTGGATAATAGGCTGCCGAGATATAGCGCATGACATCACGAAATATATTCAAAGCCCATTCAAGTTTGCTTGCATCATAAAAATCCTCGCTTCGATTAATACGCTTGGCTTCTTCCGCATTGGCAGCCAAGTCCATGACATCCAAGGATAGAACTTCCTCCAGACAGGCTTTTTGATTGACTTCCTTTTCTGTTAACTCTCGACTAGTTTCCGCGGCTTTCAACTCCCGAAGTTGTTGGGTCATCCGAGCATTCACCCAAATCAGAAACATATCGCTAAAGAACAGTTCGTACATTTCAATGTTGATATCTCGCTGAATAACCTCATGGCCATTTTCACGAAGCACAGCGGTAAGACTGGGAAGCGCAAGGTAAGGAGCAGTGGGCACCCATTCCGGTGGAAAGAGCAGCATGGTCTTTAACTTACGACCACTTTTTGGCTTTGAACTTTTTGTATCAATTTCTATAAAGGAAGAAGACATAGCAGCTAGACTTTCGCCAATTTTTCCGAGCTCTCCTCAGGAGAAATGCGGAACTGAAGAGCCGGGATTTTATTCGTTCCAAAGTGGGCAACATACATGAAAACATATTCGCGAATAAAAATTTTCAAATCCCAGCCTGGGTAATGACTTTGTTCGAACTCTTCGAAAACCCGTTCAGCATCTTCAACACCCAAGCCATCCTTCACTGTAAAATAATAATCCAGCGCCAAATCCCACTCTGGATTCTTGTAATAGGTGACTCCCCATTTTTCCGCATTCTGCGCCACAGGCGTATGCTTGCTCAAGTCAAAAGTGCCGAATCCAATGGAATGTACATGTTCCTTGTTGTCTTCCAATACTTGCATGGATACTTTTGCGTCTTCGTATCGCTCACCAGGAAAACCGAAGAAACCCATGACATGATTCCATACTCCATGGGTGGATGAGAGTTCCATGCTTCGCTGAATTACATCAAGAGTAGTAGCCTTATCCATGAGTTTCAGTACACGCTCACTGCCAGACTCATAGCCGAAATGCAAAAATTTGCACCCTGAATCTTGAGCATCTTGCCACACCTCATCATCCAACAAACTTTTTTCGAAGCGAATGTGCGTGGTCCAAGCAATTCCCATCTTTTCCTCTTTTAAGGCACGCGTGAGTTTCCGAAACAAGGCAGGGGGATAAGATTCGTCCGTGAAATGGAAGTGATAGGTACTATATTTGTCTCGAAGAAATTTCACTTCTTCAATGATTTCTTGAATCTTCTTTGTTCGATATCCGGCTGTATAGCCTTCGCCATGATCACAAAACTCACATCGGCCCCAATAACATCCACGTGTAGCAAGATAAGGAAGTATTGGCTCGGGAACGAAATATTTTTCCATGGGCAAGCCGTCAAAATCTGGGGGTGGCAAATCCGACATACTTTCAGAAGAGGTCACGGGCGAAACATGAATACCCAAATCATCACGCCACAACAAATTAGGAATTTCATTGAAATCCTGATCCGTGCCAACAGCTTCAACTAATTGCAAAAATGCAGTCTCCCCTTCATACACTACAGCACTATCAAAATGCTCGAACAGCTTTGGCGTTTCCGGTAACACATCACGCAACCGGGTCACGGTATTACCGCCAATGGTCACATGGATGTTGGGAAATTGTTCCTTAATCATGGCACAAAAAGTCATGGTCGAAAATAATTGCTGACGCAAAACGATGGAAATACCAATAATCTCAGGCCGCTCTGCAACAATGGCTGGCTTTAGAATATGTTCAAATACATCTCTATAGATATTGACTTGAGTATCATCCACAGCCTGTAATATTTCTGAAGACATAAAAATTTTATAGGAAAGATCCGTCTCCATGGGTGGCATACAAATACGAGCTGGCGCATATACCAAAGAAATTGTGGATGTCACTTCTCGAAAGATATTGATAGCCCATTCGAGTTTATCAACGTCATAAAAGTCTGGCGTCCGAACAATTTCCTTGGCACGTTCGGCTTTTTCTGTTAAATCAACCATTTTCGATCGCGTACATTCACATAATGCTATTTGAAGTTCGCTCTCTTCATCAGAAAGTCCACGATCCCGGCCAAGCTTTTTTAAACGGTCGAGCTGTTGAGGAACACGTTTTACTACGCGCTTGAGAAAATCAGCGCTAAAGTACCAATCATACATTTCAAGGTTGACATCCTTTTGAACCACCTCATGCCCAGCTTGACGAAGAAAGGCCGTTAAAGTGGGAAGGCTAAGATATGGCTCTGAGGGATACCAATCAGGGGGAAAAACCAACATGACCTTTTTCTTGGGTCCGCTATCAGCCTGAGATTCTTTTCGACGCAGTTGTACCTGCTGAGGACTGATCAGCCCGCCTTTGTTATAATCAATCCTCATAACAATCCTGCACCAAAGAAAAGGTTTACAGAAAGAAAATACATGACTTACTCACCCGCCGTTAAAACCCCCCTTGAAATCTAAAAAGATTGAGGGCGCCCTACAGCATTCTATGACGCCGGAAAAAGGCTGGTCAAGGATGCTAACAGCCTGAAAAATAAAGGGTTACTAAATTGACAGGCCATTAAGTCGTGAGTATCGACTCTATGTTCCAAGAAACTACCGAAATCTCAATGGCTTTGAGTTCCTAAACCACTCTCACCCCTACAATAAATTCGGAGAAAGCCAGCGCTCGATTTCGGAAACTTCCATCTGCTTCCGAACAGCATAACTTTTGACTTGTTCTTGATCAATTTTTCCAACCGCAAAGTATTTGGCTTGGGGGGAAGCAAAGTAAAGGCCGCTAACCGAAGCAGCAGGGAACATAGCAAAGGTTTCGGTAAGATGAATGCCTATAGACTTTTCAGCATCCAGCAAATCAAATAAGATGCGTTTCTCTGAATGATCGGGACAGGCAGGATAACCAGGCGCTGGACGAATGCCTCGATACCGTTCATTAATTAAATCCTCATTCGAGAATGTTTGATTTTTTCCATACCCCCACTCTTTACGCACTTCTCGGTGCAACCACTCGGCAAATGCTTCAGCTAACCGATCTGCAAGAGCCTTAACCATGATAGAATTATAATCATCATGGTCTTTTTCAAATCGTTGGCAGAGCACTTCAATGCCAATGCCAGCAGTAACGGCAAATCCCCCAAGATAATCGGCTAGCCCTGATGATTTCGGCGCAATAAAGTCAGCTAACGCGTAATTCGAATCACCTTTCGGCTTTTCTAATTGCTGTCGAAGAGTATGAAAAACTGTGAGGACTTCTGAGCGCGATTGATCTTTATAGACCTCAATATCATCTTCCACACTATTAGCGGAGAACAATCCATAGACGGCCTTGGCGGACAACAACTTTTTATCGATGATTTCCTGAAGTAATCTTTGGGCATCATCAAATAATTCCTTGGCTTTGCTCCCAACTAAAGAATCTTCAAAAATCTTGGGATAACGGCCCTTTAGTTCCCAGGTATGGAAAAATGGCGACCAGTCGATTACAGGAACTAAATCTTCTAATGACTGATTCTCGATCACTCGAGTTCCAAGAAAACTGGGCCTAGCAATATCCGAGGCTTGCCAATCGATTGGAATTCGACGCTTGCGGGCCTCATCCAATGGCAACAATTTTTTCATAGTCTTCTTGCTTTCGTAGGCTTCCCGCGATTGTTGTTGTTGTTGCCGAACTTTTTTGACGAACTCTGGCTTTTGTTCATTGTTCAACAATTGGCGAACCACATTCACGGCTAACGACGCATCCAACACATGGATCACGGGGTCTTGGTAACCTGGGGCAATCTTCACTGCCGTATGTACCTTGCTGGTGGTTGCCCCTCCTATGAGCAACGGAATATCAAACCCTTCACGAGCCATTTCCTTAGCGTTATGAACCATTTCATCCAAAGACGGCGTAATCAGGCCACTCAAGCCAATCATATCGACTTTTTCTTCTTTGGCTTTTTCCAAGATTTTATCGCAGGGAACCATCACTCCAAGATCGATAATTTCGTAGTTATTGCAGCCCAGCACCACACCTACAATATTTTTTCCGATGTCATGAACATCGCCCTTGACTGTTGCAAGCAGCACTTTGCCTTGCGCCCCAGTTCGAGATACTTCTTTCTCTTTATCCATAAATGGCAATAGATAGGCCACCGCCTTTTTCATAACGCGCGCACTTTTAACCACTTGGGGCAAAAACATTTTCCCCGCGCCAAACAAACCACCTACTATATTCATGCCATCCATTAAAGGCCCTTCAATAACTTGAATCGGCTTATCGTACTTTTGCCGTGCTTCTTCTGTATCTTCATCAATATACTCAACAATTCCTTTGACCAACGCATGGGAAAGACGCTCTTCGATTGTTCCTTTTCGCCAAATATCATCTTTGACTGCAGCCTTTCCTTGTTGCTTAACGGTTTCGGCAAAAGCAACTAGGCGTTCGGTTGCATCTGGCCGCCGATTCAAAAGAACATCTTCTACTAGCTCAAGCAGATCCTTGGGAATTTCTTCGTACACGCCCAGTTGCCCTGCATTGACAATAGCCATATCCAAACCAGCCTTGATAGCGTGAAACAAAAACGCCGCATGCATAGCTTCACGCACCGCGTTATTACCACGGAATGAAAACGAAATATTGCTGACCCCACCACTGACCTTGCAATAAGGCAATGTTGCTTTGATCTGGCGCGTGGCTTCAAGGAAGTTAACAGCGTAGTTGTTGTGTTCCTCAATCCCTGTTGCCACAGTCAGAATATTAGGGTCAAAAATAATATCCTCAGGAGAAAACTTAAGCTGTTCAGTCAGGATCTCATACGCACGTGCACAAATCTCAACTTTCCGTTCAGTGGTATCCGCCTGCCCGACCTCATCAAACGCCATGACTACAACGGCAGCGCCATACCGTTTAATCAAGTTGGCCTGGTCTTTAAACTTCCCTTCGCCCTCTTTAAGACTAATGGAATTCACAACACCTTTGCCCTGAACGCATTGCAGCCCCGCCTCGATAACTGACCACTTCGAACTGTCGATCATAATAGGCACGCGACAGATATCTGGCTCAGAGGCAATAAGATTCAAGAAATGCACCATGGCCTCTTCCGAATCCAACATACCTTCATCCATATTGATGTCGATAATCTGGGCACCACCCTCTACCTGCTGCCGCGCCACAGACAGAGCTTCTTCAAACTGACCATCCAGAATCAATTTGGCGAATTTTGGAGAACCAGTCACATTAGTCCGTTCTCCGATATTCACGAAATTTAGTTCTGGGGTTATGACTAACGATTCTAACCCACTCAATCGTGTCACATGCCCAGATTGGACCACTTCGTGGGGCTTCAGATCACTTACAGCTTGGGCTATGGCAGCAATATGCTCCGGGGTGCTTCCACAACACCCACCTACAATATTTAACCAACCATTGCTGGCAAAATCGCGCAAATCCTTACCCATGCGTTCTGGAGTTTCATCAAAACCGCCAAACGCATTAGGAAGGCCAGCATTGGGATAACAACTAATGTAAGTGGGCGCGATTTTCGACAACTCTTCGATATAGGGACGCATTTGTTTAGCGCCTAGTGCACAATTGATCCCCACGCTAAACGGGTGTACATCTGCAATCGAATTCCAAAATGCTTCGATTGTTTGCCCCGACAAAGTTCGTCCACTTTGGTCGGTAATTGTGACGGAGGCCATTACTGGGATTTCTACACCATATTCCTGACAGTATTGATTAATTGCAAAGAAGGCCGCTTTGGAATTAAGGGTGTCGAAAATTGTTTCCACCAAAAAAAGATCGACCCCACCATCCACCAGACCTCGGACTTGCTCATAATAAGCTTTGCGCAGCTGTTCGAAGTTAACCGCTCGAAAAGCAGGGCTATTCACATCCGGAGACATGCAAGCCGTGCGATTGGTTGGCCCAATGGCTCCCGCCACAAATCTTGCTTGTGAAGGATTCTTACTCATTACAATCTCAACAGCTTTTCGTGCTGCTTTTGCTCCAGCCACATTCAGGTCATAGGCCAAATGCTCCATCTTATAATCAGCCATTGAAATAGTATTGGAGTTAAAGGTATTCGTCTCGATAATGTCCGCGCCTGCCTCCAAATATTGCTGATGAATCGAAACAATTAGGTCCGGCTGAGTAATAGCCAACAAATCATTATTCCCTTTGACATCACAGGAATGGTTGGCAAACTGGATGCCACGAAAATCAGATTCCTCCAATTTATGGAGCTGAATCATGGTGCCCATGGCACCGTCCAACACCACAATTCTCTGTTTTATAAGCGATTTTAGTTCTTGAAGCCGACCAGTTGAATTTTTCACGTATTCCTCTTGCCTAAATCCTTGTCACACAAATGAATTTCCGAAAAATTCACCATGCCTTTAGTGAAATAAATAAGATAACTCGCAACCTTCGTTTGATATCTGAGAGGTTTTGATAGTGGAATAGAGTGGTCACTATACCTAGCATGGAAGACAGGGGTCAAAAGAAAATATGAACATAATGCCTCTCAAATAACTATTCAGCTTGACGAGATCTAATGTTAGGTAATAGGATGAAACGACCTTGTAGTTCCTGTTCATCTTATGCTAACTCCGTCTCGTCAATTCATAGCCCACCTTTGGCTAGTTTTTATTTGCTTATTTTTCCTATCCCCAATCTCTCAGATTTTTGCCAAACCTTATTTCGAAGATGGGTATCTTGGGTTAACAAGAACCGAATTGCATGACAAAATCGGTACACCTCATGCTATTCGTTCCCGAAAAGCCGCCTTGCGCGTATTCAGTTATTACTCCCCAAACGACTGGAAGAAATATTTTGGCAAGTTGGTTTCACCGGAAAATGGGGAAGACGTTTACACCTACAAACGCGATGAGGTTCAGGTCCGATACTCGTTTGTCTATACTCCTGACCTTCGTCAAGCAAAAGATTTTCCAACTTTGTTCATCAAACGGGTGGAAATAGAGTTCACGCCTGCAGCACCAATCGAAACCATACCTCACTTAGTAAAGGAGTTTACACCTTCTAATGAGCCCGATTCGCCAACGTTTCGATCCAATCTGTGGGTCCTAATCTTCCAAGGCCCTCCGTCTAAAGAGGCCGAGTTGGTAGTCAAGGAATATAACAAAGAAAACTGGGACTGGTCCCTTGCTTATCAACTTTTCTCATTAAACGGAATCCCGAACTATATCACCAGCAAATCTTTAATTGATCGATTGGAATTCACGGTTCAAAGCCTGCCATTTGTAAAGGAAAGAAGGCAGCACACCCACGAACCCATGTTGAATCCCTATTCTCTTGAATTCGCCCAACGTCCTCCTGAGCCTCCAAAGAAACGAAAGACTATCCCTTTTCCCGAGTACGCGGACTAAACAAACCATCACTGTTATCTCGTCAGTCCGCAAATTTAATATCGCTAAGATCGGCTAAGAGAAGGTGGGATTCTCCCCACTGGCTTGAACTTTCCAATGACCAGGGTTCCTTTATCTTTGCGAATTTCATCCGTATACCGCAATTTCCTCCAAAAATAAGATAGGCAATCCCGGCTCCAGAATCCTCCACTGGTTGGGCTAGCGCAGAACAATGGGGCTGTATTTCATCATCTGTCCATCCCACGACATCGCACCACTCCCCTCGTGGAGACCGGTCATAGAGCTTTACCTGCAAAAGGGGTTTAGCTAGGCCTACATCTTTGAATCGAAGGAAGAGCGAACTTTCAAAATTTTCGCTACTTTCAACCTCTAAAAACATCTTTTCTCCAGATTGACGGCTATCATCGTGCCCTGTTACAGTGCGAAAATGTTCTCGTGGTTACACAAAGCCCCCTCCCCGAATCTGTGATCAAAAATCCCCAACAACCAAGAGTAGGCGTGGAAGAACCTAAGTCCACAGCAACATCGGAAGACCAAAAGTATTCCTTTCTTTGCCGTAAGCCTGTCCGCATCACCCTATACTCACTCTTAGGAGCGTTCGCACTTTTTATGTTCGCCTGGGGAATGTTGCCCTCCTTATTAGATCCTACCTTCGAACAACACATTCAGGATAAGAAGGTAATTGCGGGTATGACCCGTGACCAAGCCATTCAAGCTTGGGGGTCACCCTATCAAATGAATGTGACCTATACTGAAAAAGGGATTCGAAGGGAAGAATGGGTCTACGAAGATTGGATTGACGCAGGCTCAGTAAGGCACCGATACCTTTATTTTGAAGAAGGCATTCTCGTCGGCGGCTGGTACTACAAATAGCACCCTCCTTAGTCCATTCCATAATTCTTAGAAATTTTTCTTGCACGGATTCAGAACTCTTTCAGAATGTCAGCGTTAAGTTATCTCTCAAATATGGAACCGAATGGCTCTAGCTGAATAAATCATTTTGAGCCGGATAGACCCCCCAAGCATTAAGGCGTTTCAGTTATTTGGGCTCGACGGCCTCTACCCCCGCCGTCACTAATGACTAATACACGCTTCCATTCCCGAATTTGATAAACAGCCCACGCATTAGGTACTCCCTTGTAGTAGGCATCGGGATCTTCTCCTTTTGTACTTAAATAGGTTGGTTCCGTGAACCCTTCATCTAATACATACTCCATTAGATTATCCGTAGTGAGTCCCTCGCCTTGTAAGGACACGTCAGCCAAAAAAGTCAAAATTTCGTCTGGATCGGCAAGATTAACTGGTTGCAAAGCCATGTTAATTTTCCCTCAAGTATGTTAGTATAGGACGCTTGTATTGTAGGTTTAGGTTTTTGAGAAAAGCAAATATTGCTTAATTGGTTTCGAGCATAATAATTCCGATAAAGCTACACTCTCTTATGCCATACATTAGGCACATACCGCATTCTGATGGATTCGTATGATTTGGAAGCTTTCGGCTAACCAATTTCGCGAACGCTTATTTGATATCATCAGCCACAAACAGCACTGGTCGACTCCCTACTTTGATGGAAGTACCGCAACCAAGGCCCAACTCAATATACATTTCCGTCAAGAGTACGCTGTCTACATAAGAGACTTTTCTGTTTTACTTGCCCGCCTATTGGGGAAGAACCCACCATGGAAAATGCGTCGTCAACTCGCGACTACCATTTATGAAGAAGAGACTGGTGGCTTATCACTCGACAAACCTCATCAGGAACTTTTTTTGAAAATGATGAACGGCCTTGGCTTTCCCAGGGCAGAATTTCGCGATGTGGAATTGCTCTCGAGAAGTTTTGCCTATCGCGAGTGGCTGGACACGATTTGCCAAAAAGAAGAATGGATCGTAGGTGCAGCTATCCTAACGCTGCTGGTTGAAGGGTCAGCCAATGATCGAGCAGAGGTTTTCAGCCAGGAACAACCAAAATCCAAGTCCGAAATCGAAGACATCGTCCGAAAGCATCCCCTGGTCGTGTACCATGGCCTAGACCCCGAACATATGGACCTTGTACGTGTACGGGAAATGATTGAGCCCTCAAATCGTCGTGGGGTGTATGATCTCATTGTTAAAGAAACTATTGCTAGCAACCAACACACCTTGGTCTTAGAACACCTCGAAGAAGGCTTAAAGCTCTGGCTCCAATACCGAGATGGTATTGCTCGGGCTTGCGGTATCCGTGAGGCCTAACTCTCCCATAATTTCGCCGGGGGCTTCTTGTTAACCTAACACTAACATGAATCTCAAAATTTCCTGATCCGAATCTCGAATAAAAGCAAAGTTTCGAATTTCGCACTGTCCTCATCCTTAGTTATTTCTGATTTCGAAATTCGAATTTTCTCTATGCTTACCCTTACCTAACCAACAAGAAATGAAGTGCTGTATCTGCTAGTATCGCTCCCAAGGCTATAGCATTTAATGAAAAAAGTGCTCGTTGTCCTTTCCCCCATGCACTATACATCCCCCAAAGAATAAAGACTTGCGTGAGGATTGAAAACGGCCGATGAACATTTGCGGACATGCCTCCGCTCTCACTTGCAATGGCAGAAGCAGCTGCTAGCAAATAGCAAACTAATGCGCCGATTTGAACCCATATTGCCCGCTGCTCTTTTGCAAGACGCACCACAAGAACCAAAGCCCAGGTTAAACACACCACCACCACAAGAAGCAGCAAGGGAAATAATGGCCAAAGAGTCTTAGCGCTCAATTCCAAAACAAAACTTCCATAAAAAAATACGGTAGTATCTTCCCAGACTAGTGCAACTGTCAAAAAGGAATGTCAAGAAATCTCTACCAATTGAGAGTTCCTGAGTATGTCTTGACTTGGCAAAAGTTCTCGAAAGGTCATCCTACTATAACACGCGTAGGTTACATAGGCATCTTGGAGACAATACTCTGCGATTTCTTTCCCTTGGCCAGCTGCCCACATATCCGCCACTTGCTTCCCACTCCCTGACTTTGTTTCAACATTCAACGCCCTAGCCAAAATATCGAGTTTTACCCAACCTCGCATATCCCAGTTACTCCAAACAGCCATGGTATCATACACAGGCTCTGTGCGAAATTTAGCCAAACTAATTTCCATAGACGGCTTGACCCTATGAATAATTGAACGCTTTTTAATAAATGGTAAATCAAACCCTAAGCCATTGTGGGTAATGAACAAGGTTGGATGAATTTCAGCAAGCCTCGCCCAAAATTGACAAAGCAATTCCTCCTCATTCGAACCATACCAACTTATAGCCCCCTTAGGTTCCATGGAAGGGGAAAAAATAAGCATGCCAATGCAAACAATACGACTATAGGTCCCATCGAAAGATGAGCGCTCATATAATTCATCTTCCTTTTTCATGCACTCCTGTATTTCCACATGAGAAAACAAATCAGTCGCAGAACCCCCTTCACAAGACTCTGCTGCAACAAGATCAATACCTGCTAATCTTGCCCATTCCTCACGAGGAGCTTGGACGGTTTCAATATCAAGCACAACTTTCATGGAAGACCAAAGATTCCGTTATTAGTTACCTAGTTAATTTGTCATTATAGTGGGCCTAGCTCACGTCACCTTGGTGACGTTCTTGAAGCTTCGCCACTACAGGCTGATCAGCAGGCAGAAAGGTAAAATTTGATAATTCTCCAGCAAACACCCATCGAAAATCAGCACATCCGAGCGGTTTGATTTCTCCAGGAATCAACGAACAAAAGAAAAAATTCAACTCTACAGTCTTATCCGGATATTCATGCTGAATTACCATAAATCGGATTGGCCCTTTTATCTCAGCCCCTAATTCCTCACGCAATTCTCGCATAAGACAAGTTTCCAAACTCTCACCATGCTCCAGTTTTCCTCCAGGAAATTCCCAATACCCAGGGAAGTGCGTACCAAGCCCACGCTTAGTAATAAGATAGCGACCCTCACATTCGATCACCGCTGCGGCAACTTGGATGACATTTTTTGTAGACATAAAAACAGAATTTTATTTTTTCTCAGCTGGATAAGCCTGACAAAAGTCTTGCATAGGACAATACATGCAGTAAGCATTTCGAGCGGTACAGACCATGGCCCCGAAATCCATCAAGGCCTGGTTGAAATCATATCCTTTCCCCTTAGGGATTAATTCCTCGGACATTACCCACAACCGAGACTTTTTCGTTCTGGGATCACCGTTTCCTATGAAAACTCGATGCAACACACGCATCACATTAGTATCAAGAATCGGTGCATCCTCATTAAAGGCAAACGACCGAACTGCGCCAGCAGTATAACGGCCAATGCCTTTCATGGACTGAAGTTCTTCAGAATCATTAGGGATCGTACCGCCATAGCGTTCAACGGCCTCACAGGCAATACTATGCAACCGATAGGGGCGGATATTGTAACCGAGGGGATACCAAGTTTGTCGAACGTCATCAGGCTCAGCCGCAGCCAAATCTTTCAACGTAGGATACTTTTCTAAGAACTCATGGTATTTAGGAATAACCCGATCAACCTGAGTCTGCTGTAGCATTACCTCAGATACCAAAATCTTGTACGGGTCAGACGTTCTACGCCAAGGCAAATCCCGACCAAATTCGCTATACCATTTTAAGAGCCGATTTTGGAATTTCCGTTTTGGGCCACGCGCAACCGTAGGAGGAGTTGCAGAATTTACCCTCCCAGACTTTTTAGAAGATTTTCGAAATGTTACCATAATAAATAGAGGGATTCATAAAAAGTCATCTCAAAGAGACTGGATCAGCATACGCATCTCTGGGACAAGATCCCCTCCCCCGTTTGCATTACCTGATTGCGCTGCATTGATACCAGCGGTGAGTGCCGCCCTGGCTTCATCGTTCCTCTTCAGCCCAACCAACGCGCGACCTAAGGCAAAGTGAGAAGCAACGTGCACGGGATCAAGTTGCACCGCAACACGAAGGTGTTCCACAGCTTCCTCAAGATTCCCGCCTTCCTTGAGGATCTTATCCCCGAGACCATAACGTCCAAGAAATCCATCAGGTTTTTTAGCTACCATCCTCCTGAAATCCTCGACATCCATAGGTTCCTCCGATGAACAATTAGTTTTGTATTCCACCGTTTTGTAGATTATTTGACACGCACAAACCCTAGGGCTCTATGACTCCACCCTTAGTTGTAAGTTCTTGAAAAGAAAGTGGTGCGGGAGACGGGAATTGAACCCGTATGCCCTTGCGGGCGCAGGATTTTAAGTCCTGTGCGTCTGCCGATTCCGCCACTCCCGCACAGCGGGCGTCACTCTACCATTGCGGTTGCTGACAGGCAAGAATGGAGGGATAAAACATCGATAAAGGCTAAGTTGAAACATTATGTACGTGGAAGTTCAACGGCCTTATACCAATCCCAAAATTGACTCACCCCTTCATGCACTGAAAATTTGGGGGCATAACCTAGCAAATCTTTAGCCTTCTTAATATCCGCGTAGGTATAGGCTATATCAGCTTCAACCATAGGCGCGGGAACAAGATTAGCTGGGTTTCCCGCCAGCTGCTCTATGATCTTTACAAAATCCGACAATAACACTGGCTGCCCACGCCCGAGATTGATTATCTCATATCCTAAAGGTCGATCGACTGCACCTATAATTCCTTGGACAATATCGGTAACAAACGTCCAATCGCGATGCATTTGCCCAGAATTATAAAATGGAACCTCACGTCCAGTAAAAATGTTATCCAAGACCTTATAAGCCATCATATCCGGACGTCCTCGTGGGCCATATACCGTGAAAAATCTCAGCGCAGTAAACGCCAGCCCATACAAATGGTGGTACGAATATCCTATAAGTTCCCCGCCCCGCTTACTCGCAGCATATGGGGCAAGAGGACGGTCAGAGACATCATGTTCAACAAAGGGAATTTGTTTGGTATTACCATATACTGAGGAAGTTGAGGCAAAGACAAACGTCGGCAACGAATCTGGCTTTACTTCTCTAGTTGTCCGGCCAACAGCAGCATCAAGAAGATTTAAGGTGCCCATAATATTCACATCGTAATACACATGGGGATTTTCTATCGACACTCGAACTCCAGCCATAGCCGCCAGATGGACAATTGCATCAAACGAATAAGTAGAAAAAATTTTAGCCACCAGTTTCTTATCGCGAATATCGCCTTCCACAAAGTCAAGGGCATTTGCCTGTCCTGATTTCGTTAGGACCTGACGCACCTCTTCAAGGTTAGCGCGTTTTCGTGCAGGATTGTAATAATCATTGAGGTTATCTAAACCAATAACCTTGTCGCCTCGAGACGCAAGAAGTTGAGCAGTATGACTACCAATAAACCCTGCTGCACCGGTTACTAGAATTGTTTTACCCAAGGATTCTCCCCACGACTGAGCTACCCATATCAAAAGGGTTTACCAAGAAAATACTGTAATAGCACGGGCAGTTCTGTCTCAACACTTTTTCATCAATCCTAAAAAGTTGGGGCTAAAGTTCCAGAACAAATCTTACTGTATACATATTGAGTCAGACCATCACCATTGGTAAAATACGAGAATTACCCGTTTTTTTCTGGTTATAGACAAAATACTCAATCACACCCATCTGCCTTGTTCTTTTTCCATAGGGTTCGAAGGGCCTGATTTTCAAGATGGAACCACTCGCGACCACCGAAGTCAAGGACATTACAGAAGAAGATACTGGTCTCAAAACCGGGAAGGACTTTGAGTGTAAAGTCATTGTCTACAATTGTGACTGCCACACCTATCAGCAGGTCATCGATCTTTTCTGCCGTTTCATACCTGGAATGAATTCGTCCAAAGCATTTGAACTCGCATGGCGAATTGATCATCAAGGAAGTGCAGAGGTCTATCAAGGCTCAAGGAAAATGGCTGAAAATATTGCCGCTAAACTCGCCGGAGGCGGGCTCCGGGTCGAAGTCAGATAATTCAAACCTCAGGGCACTCCCTCAAATTCAGATTGGCTCGAGTCTGACACTTCTCTCCACTATTGGGTCACTCTGGAATACTCTTTGGATTAAAGAAATTGGCTGCTTTAGGCTATTTTCTGCGCTTATTCTTTCTAGCCAACTTTGCCTTAGGAGTGACTTTTACCCTGACTCGTGAAGCAGAAGCACTTTTGGAGGAAATTCTTTTCTTGGTCTTAGCTCTACCCTTAGCCTTGGCACTTGATTGAACCCGGGGGTTCAACCGAACTTTGCCTTTTACCTTGGCTTTGATCTGGGACTTCTTAGCTTTTGCTAGAGCTTTCGATTTCAGCCTGGCTTGGATTTTTAGTTTTTTCTTCGGCTTAACTTTGCCTTTTGGCTTTGACTTGGCCATCACAATCTTCTTCTTTTCCCCTAAGGCCTTCACCGGTTTAACCTTATGAGCCTTTCCTTTCTTCGAAAGTGTGGGCCTTGAAGATTTTTGGGGCTTGGAGGACACGGATTCCGATTTGCGGGCGACCGGACGTAAAGATCTTAGCGCTGGTTTTTTCGCGGTCGGAAGGACTGCTTTTGTTTTGGATGTGGAAGGAGGAGCGGGCAGTTTTCTAATTTTCAAGGATTTGAGACTATTTCCACTGTAGACTTTAACCTGATACAACTCCATGAGCTTGCTGACAGCCTTTTGGTCACCCTTCCGAGCCAGCGTGAGCAAATGGCGCCGCTGGTTCATCTCCTCTTCTTCAGTATGTGAGGTAACTCGCCTCTCCATGATAAAACGCCCACAGAACCCTTTAAGCTAGAAAGAACCAATCTCGAAAGCCCTGAAAAATCACAGTAATCTACACCTTTAAAAAAATATTTTCCAGCTGGAAGTATCGAAAACTACTCAAAAATATCTGCCATTTTACCTGGTTGTAATTTGAACAGTCTCAGACATCCTGGTTGGCAGGTTTAGTAAAGAAGATGGAACCTCAAAGCCGATGACTAAGGAAATCAATTTTGTTGATATAACCATAAACTCGCAGGCGTCTTCAGCCAAACAACGGATTTGCCCGAAAATCAAAAAAGGGTTGGAAATTTCTATCCGATTCACAAGACTATTGTTTAGCAAATACGGTTGCATCACATGAAAAATATTTCAGTTGCTTGAAAGGAATGATCATGATCTCCTGCGGCGTATCAATTTCCAAGACTTCCATGTCGTCACTGATGGTATGCCGAACTGCATTATTAACTATAACTTCTTGATTATCCGTAAATACAACTTTCACCCAATACTGCACAATAGACTCCTTTCATCAACGCTACAGGAGAAAACATTTTTTTCGCCCAACGGGAAAAATATGACATTATAGATAAACCATTCACTTCTTTTTTTTCGTTCGGAGAGCCGACTCCTTGTACCCCACGGATTGCCCTAATTCCCGAGAACGTTGCGTCGCACTCTGAACCGCATTGATTACTGTGCCTCGAAGTTTCCCCTCTTCCAAGCTATGTAACCCCGCGATCGTGGTCCCACCCGGCGAGGCCACACGATCCTTTAATGTACCAGGATGTTCTACACTATTGATGACCATTTTTGCCGCTCCCAATACAGTTTGGGCAGCTAATACTCGAGCCACCGATCGCGGCAACCCCATTTTCACTCCGCCATCAGCTAATGCTTCAATAAATACATAGACATAGGCCGGCCCGCCACCGCTCAGCCCTGTAACCGTATCAATATGGGATTCCTCGACAACCACGACTTTCCCCACGGCTTCAAAAATAGACTTGCCAAGTTCGAGGTGCTGATCTGATACTCCGGGACCTCCAGTTATCGCGGTAGCACCCTCCAAAACAATACTGGGGGTATTCGGCATGACCCTGATGATCGGCGCCTTCCATTTCAAACCCGCTTGAATTCTTGAAATTGGGACCCCGGCCGCCACAGAAATGATCAACGGTCGGGTACGCCCTGAGAGCTTTAGCTCCGCGAGAACCTTTTCAAGAACCTGAGGCTTGACACATAAAATAACAATGGTGGCCTTTTGCACAGCTTCCACATTGTTGGATCCTACCCGTACACCGTATCGAGTCTCAAAATGCCGAAGGCGTTCGCTCGAGATATCCGTAGCGAAAATCTGTGAAGGCTGGACGACCTGGCATTGAAGAAGCCCTGAGACTAAGGCTTCGGCAATATTTCCGGCACCAATAATAGCAATTCTCTGATTTTTCAGCATAACTGGGCGAGTATAGCCTCTGGTTGGCCCCCATTCAACTTAATGAATTGTTGATCCTCTAAAAACTGGCCAAGGCTTAAACAAGCTTGATGCCATTTTCCTGGGAGGAGTATAGTAAACAAGTTAGAAAGGTGTGGAAAATCGAGGAAATTAAGAGGCGCCACAACTAATATAACTCGATACCATTTTCATTTAAACTATTGTTTTGGTCATCAAAAACCCAAGTAGCCACCCATGACGCTATGGCGTGACCATGCCAAAGGAGGCTCCTTATGAAAAAATGGTCATTTTTCACCTGGTCTCTTTTAGCTCTAATTATCTTTGATGTCTCTGGCAGTTTCGCCAGACGAACACATCTCACGGCGGAACAAAAAGATCAACTCGAAAAAACTCAAACTATTCTAGTCTCGGTTTTGGCTCTAACAGAAAAGGGTCGTACTGATAGCACTCGCCTACAAGAAATTGTTATCCGGCGTCTTGAGGAGGTCGGATACACGCTAGTTATAGATCGAAAGCAACCCCACGATGTTGAATTCAAGGTTAAATGTGAAGAACGAAAGACATGGGCTGGTACTACAGCTCAAGGAGGAGACGCCGAACTTGCTGATGCCCCAACCCGACTTTGGAAGGGCCCGGCATGTCTTTTTACATACCTTCTCGGCGGGCAAGGGCTTGGATGGTATAAGGAAATCCGAACACATTTTGAAGACGCCACCAGTGCCGCCAAAGACGCAGGGGGCAAAGATTCTGGCTCATATGCCCTGGAACAATTAACCACCCAGGTTCAAAATTATGACTTCCCTGTTCTCATCACCGCCGAGTGGGGACAACCTAACCGTTTGATAAAGCTCCTAAATAACCCTACAACCTCTAAACTCCGGCAACTCAAAATTCTTTCTACCCTAAGTTCTCTTGAAGCCGATAAAGCCCTTCCTCAATTGACTAAATTGATGAAACAAAAAGACCTGGCCCAAGAAGCCATTACCGCACTAAAAGGTGTTGGGGCCGATTCCATACCCATACTCATAGACTTGTTTCAGAATTCTCAACAAACCGAGATTCAAGCAGCTGCTGCCAAAGCATTAGGTGACGTGGCTGGATCCACCGGTGATCCCACCGCCATTCCCCCACTCTTGAAATACCTAAAAACCTCATTAAAAACTATGAAAACTTCGCAGGACATAAATTTTCCTGTGCTAACGGAAGTGGTTTGGTCCATTGGCAAATTACGTGATGACAATTCCATGGAACCCATGACAGAGCTTAATGAAAAAGTCTGGTTGATATATGACAAATCTCAGGAAATGACAAACCTTCGAGAAGCCACAAATTGGACCTATAAGCAACTAGACCTTGATGGGCATGTAAGCTAAAATCCATGGTCATATATGTTTCTGTATTAAGTGACAGATTCAATCCCGTTGAGGAGGCTTCATAATGATAAAAGGGAAAAAAAGAATGCTAATATTTGCCTGTCTTATACTATTGGGACTCGCAACGGATAGTGCGGCTCGTCGATCACATATTAACCCAGAGCAACGAGAGAAATTAGTAAAAATCCAAACTGTGTATGTTAACGTCTTAACATTAACGGAAGACGGAAAAATTCCATCCGACGACATTATGGCCATCATTAAAACAAGGATGGAAGAGTTAGCCTACAAAGTCGTTATCGACCGAAAAACCAAACACGATGTCCAATTATGGGTCAAATGCGAAGAGCAGGCACGCTGGAAAGGAACAACACGATCAGGGGGTGATGCGGAATTAGCTGATGCTCCTTTACGAGTCTGGAGAGGACCTGCTTGCTTATTTAACTATCGATTAGATGGGCAAGATTTAGGGTGGTACAAACAAACACGTACAGATTTCGAAGATGCGTATGCAGCCGCGAAGAACGCTAAAGCGAAGAATTCAGGTAGGTACGCCATGACTCAACTCATGTTGAAACTACAGGAGTTTGACTTTCCCGTCATGATTGCAACGGAATGGAAACACACCGATCGACTGGCAAAACTACTTGAAGCGCCAAAGACCACCAAGGCTCGAAAACTCCGTATCCTCAAGACACTCTCCAGAATCGCATCGAAGGAAGCCTTTCCTCATTTAGTCAAATTAGCAGGAGATGAAAACGCAGAATTCGCGGAAGGAGCAATCATTGCTTTGTCGGGCATTGGCAGGGCCGCTACCCCGATCTTGACCGATATTTTTGTAACCACAAAGAACTCACGTATCCAGGCCGCAGCAGCAAAAAGCCTTGGGCTCGTCGGAGTTCACGCCGGCGACCCGAGAATTACCCCGCCCCTTCTTGATTATCTGAATAAAAATCTCGAAGACATGGATGAATCATCAGATATAGATTTTCCCGTGTTGACCGCAGTAGTGTGGGGCATTGCTGGACTCCGCAATGACAATTCTATTGTCCCAATTGAACAACTCAACATCAAAATTTGGTTAATCCGAGATAATTCAGAGGAAATGCGAAAGCTGCGTGACGCAGCCAATGTAGCTACCAAAATGGTCGACCTCGATTACCAAATTATGTAAATCAAGGACCTCAACATTCTAAGAGCAAAGGGCCTCCTTCTTAAGAATAGAAAGAAGGAGGCCCTTTTTTCAAAAAAGAACGAGTTCATGCCATGACTAAGCTACGATCAGCTTCATCGACCCACACGTTGACTTCTCATATCATGATTCTTCTTACTTTTTCCTTACTCATCCCCATAATCACACCTATATCTTATGCTCAAATTCCAGAAAAGCATGCCGAACTCATACGTTTACTTCTTATGCGTGACAAAGCAGAAGAAGCCATGTCGATGGGCGACCCAGAGGGAGCTTCACTCAATGCAGGCAAAGCCGCACTTATGGCGGCACTATTAGCTAAAAAGGAAGGCGATCCTGAACTTCAAACCTATTTTAAAGGCCTTGAAACCATGCTTCGAGCACAAGAAAATGTGTATCGGGCAATTGGCTTGTATCAACAAAGCGGAGAACAAGTCCCAGCTTCCTCAGGAGTATGCCGTTCCATCCATCTTGCTGCAGCCAACAGAAAAAAGGCTCAAAACTTAATGCAAAATCCTTCATCTTCAGGAGGCCCATTGCTTCAGAACCTGCTGATGGAATTACAGGAGTGGGAAAAAACAATTGAAGAACTACGAACCGATCTCATATGCCAAAAAATGTCACACCGATAAGAAAAAACAAGGTTAGTGCTATTCGACGAACCGAACATTGTCCGCATACTGCACACGAAGAGACATTAGAGAAAACCATAAAAAAATGCTATCATGCGCTCCTACCCTGTCAAGAAAGTCACAAATGCAAAAACTACGTTATTACAGTGTGTTACAAGGATAACACTCGTGGGCATCGACAAACACGAACAGGTCAAAAGGAGAAGAAACCATGGCTGAAGTAAAAGTCGAGGATGGGATTATTAAGGTGATTGGGTTAGATATTCAAGATCCTAAGATTGCCAAGATTTTGGCGGAATACCCCGAAAATCGGTGGTGTGAAGTTACCAGGCGTGCAATCAAAATCGGGTTAGGCTATCTACAAGGCGGGGCTCAGGATTGACGGTCCGTTATGATTGGCGACTTCGTAATACCCCGTGAGTAAAGTAACAACTATTCTAAAAACATACGAAAACAGATTTAGTTTTATTTCTTATATAACAGAAAACTACGATCCCGCCACTCCAAACCTAGTACCATTGATATTAAGGACTATCTTCAAAAATGACGACATGCTCGAAGCGGAATTTCTCACTTCATTCATTTCCATCGATGTTAAAAAAATGGAAAAACGCAACAAATGAATCCAGCTTCCGAGGCTAACCAGGTGCTAACGCAACTCGACAAGAACAGCATAGCCAACAGAGGGATACCCATTGAGACCATTGAGCATCAACTCGCCATATTCCGGTGCGGCATTCCATTTACCACTATTACTAGACCATGCACGATCAGTGACGGGATTAATCAGATTTCCGATTCTGAATTTCCCAAATTAGAGAAAGCGTTCGGGAAAGCACTGGGTTCAGGACGAGTCACAATATTCGTACCTGCCTCAGGGGCAGCATCCCGAATGTTTAAATCCCTACTGGCCTATTGTACAGAAGAAACAAGTTCATTACCGCTTCCGCCAGACGAAAAAACCAATTTAGAAAAATTCTTAGATAGGTTACCGGATTTTGCCTTTTATGAGGACTTAGCAAAAACTCTTGCTATCCAAGGTCACAACGTTGAAGACCTCATCGCCAAAGAGAATTTTAAGCCAATACTTGAAACGTTACTTCATCCAACTGGACTCAACTATGCTAGACGGCCTAAGAGCCTCATTGCATTTCACCGATACGCAAACCATAACCGAACTCCAATAGAAGAACATCTGCTAGAAGCAGCAGCTTACGCAAAAGCTGCTAATAATGCAGCCTACGTGCATTTCACGATTTTGCCAAAACATGTGAAGGCCGTTCAAGAACTTATTCAATCCGCCAGACAACGATTCGCACAAGATGACATCAATTGGGTCGTCACCTTCTCACCACAAAAGACTTCGAGCGACGCCATAGCCGTTGATATGGATAATCAACCATTTCGAGATCAAGAGGGAAATCTTCTTTTTCGTCCTGGAGGCCATGGGGCGCTCATTTCAAACCTGAGTGATCTACAGGGAGACCTTATCTTTATAAAAAATATTGACAATGTGGCCCATGATCATCTGAAAGAAAAAACCTACATTTACAAACGGGCCTTAGGTGGTTACTTGGTTTCAATTCAACAAACACTCTTCGAGCATCTCCATCAACTCGAAGAAGAAATTCTGACGACTGTGAAACTCGATAATATGGTTCAATGGGCAGAATACGCTTTACATTTTATGATTCCACAAAATTGGAAAGGGTGGGATCTCAAACGCCGCGCTGATTATCTCGGAAAATTTTTCCATCGCCCAATTCGGGTATGCGGCATGGTGAAAAATACCGGAGACCCTGGCGGTAGTCCGTTCTGGGTTCGACATGACGATGGGACAACTTCTATTCAAATCGTTGAATCCTCACAAGTTGATCTGAACTCCACAGAACAGCAACGCATCTTTACCTCCTCGACACACTTTAATCCCGTGGATATGGTGTGCGGGGTACGTGACTATAAAGGAAATTCTTTCGACCTAAGTCAATACATTGACTTTAATACCGGGTTTATATCTCAAAAATCATATAAAGGTCGAGAATTAAAAGCACTTGAACTCCCAGGACTCTGGAATGGAGCCATGGCTAAGTGGCACACCATTTTAGTAGAGGTCCCGCAATCCACCTTTAACCCTGTAAAAACAGTCATTGATCTTCTCTTGCCAGCACATCAACCACAATAATGGGAATTAAGAAGTTTTCTTGCAGCAAAATGCAAACAGTCTCATAATAAATCTTTGAGATTTGAATAGACTGAATTAAATTTCAAGATAAACTTATACAACAGTTTTACACATTCGAGAGGACCATCCATGGCAGAAAAAATCGAAACTTTGTTAAAAACTTCGACCGTCTATCACCCAACCGAGAAGACATTAAAAGAAGCGCACATCAAAGATTACGAGACTGCATACAAAGAATCCATTGCCGATCCGGAAAAATTTTGGGAAGGCGTGGCCACAGAACTAGAATGGTTCTCTCCCTGGAAGCAAGTGCTAGAATGGAAATATCCTTGGGCCAAATGGTTTCTCGATGCCAAGTGCAACATCTCTTATAACTGCCTAGATCGCCACGTAAAAAGTTGGCGCAAAAATAAAGTCGCTGTCATCTGGATTGGTGAACAGGGAGAAGAACGTTTCTTCACCTATGCCGAGCTCCATCGACAAGTAAATAAATGCGCAAATGCCTTGAAAGCCATTGGATTAAAGAAGGGAGATGTGGTTACCATTTACCTACCAAAAATTCCCGAGCAAATCGTGGCTATGCTCGCCTGCGCCAGAATAGGGGTGATTCACTCTGTGGTATACTCCGGATTCAGTGCACCGGCACTCGAATCCCGCATCAAGGACGCGGATGCCAAACTAATCATCACAGCTGACTATGGATATGATCGCGGGAAAAATATTGATCTGAAAAAAGTTGTAGATGAAGCCATAGCCAATTGCCCGAGCATCCAAAAATCCATTGTAGTACGCCGTGAAAAACCAGGCATTGCCCTAAAAGACAAGGACCTCGATTGGAACGAATGGTTGGAAGAACAATCTACCCAATGTGAAGCCGAACAACTCGACGCCGAAACACCACTATACTTTCTCTATACCTCAGGTACCACTGGCAAACCAAAAGGTGTGGTTCATGTACATGGCGGATACATGGTTGGCACGTACATCACCGCCAAATATGTCTTCGACCTCAAGGACGAAGACGTCTATTTTTGCGTAGCTGACCCAGGTTGGGTTACAGGCCATAGTTATATTGTTTATGGTCCCCTCCTAAACGGCGCCACCATCCTCACCGCTGAGGGTAAACCCGACTATCCCAATCCCGGTCGATGGTGGGATCTTATTTCTAAATATGGCGTATCCATTTTTTATACCACCCCGACAGCGATTCGCTTACTCATGAAGTATGGTGAAGACTGGCCAAAAAAATATGACCTCTCTTCCTTGCGCATACTAGGATCAGTCGGCGAACCTATTAATCCAGAAGCTTGGGAGTGGTTTCATCGAGTTACCGGTAGCAACAAACCTATTATGGATACTTGGTGGCAAACAGAAACTGGCGCGATCCTCGTGACACCACTTCCATGTGTTCCTCTCAAACCAGGTTCAGCTACTAGACCTTTCTTTGGAATCGAAGCAGACGTGGTGGATAAGGAAGGAAACAGTATTAGCACCGGAGGCGGATTCGCAGTCATCAAAAAACCGTGGCCCTCCATGATGCGCACAATCCATAAAGACCCCGATCGATACTTAGGCTATTGGAATAATATCCCCGGTTGCTATACCGCTGGCGATGTCTGTCATAAAGATGAAGACGGATATTTCTGGTTCATGGGCCGCGCAGACGACGTGCTGAAAGTCGCGGGAAATAGAATCGGCACAGCTGAAGTGGAAAGCGCTTTAGTGAGTCATAACGCGGTGGTCGAAGCCGCCGTCATTGGCAAACCTCACAAAACCGCTGGGGAAATGATCAAAGCCTTTGTAATCTTAAAGCAAGGCCAAACCGAAAGTTCGGAATTGACCAAAGACCTCAAAGCCCATGTCCAAACGGAGCTAGGAAAAATCGCAGTCCCTCGAGAGATCGAAATAGTAACGTCCCTCCCAAAAACACGCTCCGGAAAGATCATGCGCCGTGTACTAAAAGCCAAAGAACTCGGACAAGACCCAGGAGATATTTCAACGCTTGAAGAATAAAACCTAGCAAAAAGAGCGCGCAGCCTCTGGAAATCTTGCTCGCTCTTTTCTACCTTAAAGCGACTCTACCCATTCCTAGTCATTAAGAACGAAAGGCCTTTAAGCCTGAAGCATGAAAGAACCAGGTGTATCCACACAACGGATAATCTGGACAGCCATACAAAAGCGCGAAAGGAGCGACCCACTAATCGATAGTTTACCCGCTTCGTACTGAACAATGGAAAGAAAGACAGACTAGTGGTTCTTCCCCATGGATTCGCAGGTAACCAAGGTAGCGCAACTCCATTCATAAAATTGCACAATCAGCCACAGAACCAGTGGAATGGCCAAGGCAATTAGCATGGCAAAAAGTAAAACTCGGACTGGAATGGAAAGTTTATTCATAGGGGGGCGCAAACTTAAAACTACAAAAAAATGTTAAAATCTCGTAGCAGCTATAATAAACTACGTTTCTATAAAGTAATCATGTTCAATCACCGATATCCACTTTTAGAGAAGTTGCCCAGAATTTTGCACGAACCTTTCGACATATTTTCCAATAAGGTCAGACTCCAAATTAACAAAATCGCCTGGTCGCCTCAGTCCCAAAGTGGTTATCTTGGCTGTATGGGGAATGATCGACACCGCCACGGATTTTTCCGAAACCTGATTAATCGTTAGGCTTACACCATCGATGGCAATTGAGCCTTTTTGAATACAATATCGAACAATCGATTCCGGTACATCAAACGTCAGAATGATAGAGTTGCCATCTTGTTGCCGATCTCGCAATGTACCGATCCCATCTGCATGCCCGGAAACCAAATGGCCACCAATGCGTTCATTCAACTTAGTTGCACGTTCGAGATTTACGACTGCTCCAGCGGCAAGACTTCCAATACTCGTTACATTCAAGGTCTCAGCAGAAACATCTACAACAAAATCTCGCTCATAGACTTCAGCCGCGGTTAAACACACACCAGAGACACTAACACTTTCACCGATTTTGAGATCATCTAATATTGTCTCCGCTAGAATTGAAAGCCGAGCTCCATCAAAATTTCGGTCAAAGGTTTTGACCACACCCATTTCTTCCACAATACCACTAAACATCCTTATGATCCTTTTTATCGTTATCTATAAAGACCATCTTCACTACCCAAACAAATACCAAGATTAATACTATCACTCCACTAGCAGCGAGGGCTCCAATTACCACATCGCTTGTGGTCATTACCTCTTTCATTTTCGATTTTTCCTCCCTTTATATCCCACGGCATCACGCTGACTTCATCGCTGTTTAACGAAACTTAATGGCCCAAAAACCCCAGGCCGCCAGGAACTGAAGTGCGCCAATCAGCGTGAACGCCCCAGTATAACTGATTGTGGCAACAAGCACACCCGCCAAAATCGGACCACTTGCATGCCCAATATCCATAATTGTTCCGCGTAGCCCCATACCGGCACCGACATTGTCTGGGGCAGCAAGATCTGCAATTAACGCAGCAGATGAAGCGGTAATCACTGACTCTCCAAACCCAAAACCAGCAGCCAAGAATAATAGGGAAAGAAATTTGGTGACATGCGGAATACCCATGATCGTCATTCCGCAAACCACCAAGCCAAGAATAATTAATGGCCGCCGCCCAAATTTATCCGACACTCGCCCCATCATTGGCTTCGAAAGAAAAGAAATAAAACCCTGAATACCAAACAAGAGGCCACTTTCGGCCAGACTCAGCCCAATTGAAAGTCCGTATAATGGCAGGAACGCCATAAGTAAACCCTTCGCCATCATTTTTGCGGCTTCCGCCACGCTTGTGGCAAGCATTTGCGTATGCCCTATCACTGCTTTCAAACCTTGTCGCAAGTTGTCCCAAATTTTTTCGGTCTTTACCTGGGGAAAAGGAATTTCTTCTGGGTACAAAAATAAAATGGTCACATACAAGCTCAGAGCCAACAATCCAAAACCACCCCCAGCAAGAAAGGTCTGCGAAAATCCTGCTGCATCCACCAACCATCCACCGAACATCGGCCCCAGTAACATACCCGCCTGTGCCGAAGAGTGGTACCACCCCAGTGCTGCACCGCGATTCAGGGGAAACATTGAAGCCACTGATGCTAGAGCCAATGGAGTAAACACGGCTGTAGCTAAACCATGAATAAGGCGTAACCCCGCCAATATCTCCAAATCAGTAACTAATGGATAGGCAAACGGAGGAAGAGCAAAAGCCAGAACCCCCACTAACATCAATCGACGACGACTCACAATATCTGAGAGTGCCCCTATTGGCAGTTTTAGAAAGATTCCAGTAAGCGTGGAGGCCGCGACAATAAATCCCACGACCACAGGACCTGCACCCAAAGATTCAGCAAACGGCGCTAACGCCGGCATACGAACCAGGTTATAACTGAGGAACGAGCAGAACCCGACCCCACACAAGATCAGAAAAACTGGGTTGAATCTCATCATGAGAGCCAAAATTCAGGAATTCTTGGCAAACCTACAAAATTTCGCCTGATAGAAATTTTCATTTTTTTTAAGACTGAAATGAATCGGCAGGAGCAAATAACGGCTAATCGAAATTCAAATCACCATCAAGCTTTAAAAAAGGAGAATGATGTTTTCTAATAAAGACGCTAGCACTGGACCAAAAAACCTGTCAAACCCATTCATGTTTGTACTTCCTTTCAAATATTGTTAATATTTTCCCTCATTCATGCCTCCTGCAATTCACCCAGTTGATCTCATTCAAGTCCTCCGGCATAAACACCTTACCCCGGCCATTATCTTTCTTACCTCCAGACGGGCTTGCGACGAAGCCCTCGATAGTTTCGAGTATCGCCATGTTCCTCTTCCTCCAAAAAGGACAGCCGCCCTAAAGAAGGTATTAGCGCCCATCATTGAAGAATTCCCTAGTATCGCACATCACCCGTTTATTCCCATGGTAGAACAATATGGCGTAGCTGCCCATCATGCCGGCCACCTCCCATCTTGGAAAATTGCCGTAGAAGAACTCATGCGCAAAGGCTGCCTTGATGCAGTCTTTGCCACCACTACCCTAGCAGCAGGAGTAGACTTTCCCGCAAGAACCGTAGTCATCACACAATCAAGTGTACGGAAAGCGCGAGACTTTATGGAGTTATCGGTAAGTGAAATTCAACAACTCGCCGGAAGGGGGGGGCGGCGAGGAAAAGATTTTGTCGGCTTTGTGGTAGTTACACCTTCACCATACATCGATATCAGCCACATCGCCAAAGGATTAACGGGAAATCCAGAAGCCATCGATAGTCAGTTTGTGGTTTCGTATCCTATGGTGCTGAATTTATTGAAAGCCCATTCCATTGAGCACATTCAACCAATCCTGGAAAAAAGTTTTTCCCAATTTCAGCTCAACCAACGCGCCGATAGCTTAGAGTCAAAACTCGATGGATCGGAACAACAGTTAATCAAATTTGGCCAACGAGAATGCACGGATTGGATCACACAATGGCAATCTTTCGAATTGGCTAAACGCCGGCGGTCACAGCGACATTTCAAAGTCCGTCACGAACCGCCCGAGGTCAATGCCCGCCTGGCCTTTATGACCCCAGGACGGGTCATAGGACTAACTCGTGAAAAGGCGATTGTGCTTCGACAATATCGGACCCGCGGCCAAGCACATGCCATGTTAACCGTGCTCCGTAGCCGAGGACGCATTCTCGAATATCCCGCAGGTTCAGTGACAGAAGTATTTGACCAGGTATTAGATATAGTGGAAACGCGATCGTTTCCCTGGTGTAATACAGGAAGTTTGGACCATGCTATTCAAGAACTCGACAGATTACCAACTCGATTACGCCATTTGCCTATCCGTGTAGAAGAGGATACGTCGGAAAATCCTATCCTCGCGGAAACCTTACGTGATGAATTTCCCTGTCCCACATGCCCTTCACAGCATGCCTGTCGAAAAGATCATCCACGAGCCTTGCGGTTACGACAAGAGAGCCATCGACTCACAAAGACCATTCACACACTGCGAACCGAATTATGGCACCGCTTTCAACAACATATCGAAATCTTGCAAAAGTTTGGGTACCTCACCACAACATGTCAGCTGACCTCAGATGGCGAATGGGCAAGACTTATTCGAATCAATCACTCTTTGCTCATTACAGAACTCATTCGCATGGATGCATTTACAGGTACTGAACCCGCTATCCTTACCGGAGTACTTGCCAGCATTTCCCACGATGACGATCGTCCCGGCGCCTTTCCACGGCGAAGTTCTGCCCTGGGTAACGTTTTAAGAAAAGTCCAAACCGTAGCTCATTCACTTGAGGCATACGAAGATTCTCCGCTTCTTCGTTCAGACGTTGCCTCAATCGCTGAAATGTGGGTGGCGGAACCTCATTTGCCGTGGAGTCAATTAATTCGGATGACTACCATGGCGGAGGGAGATATATATCGATTACTCGCTCGCACATTGGAATATTTATCACAACTATACAGTTTAAAGGCCACTCACCCAGGCCTAGCCAATATTGCTGATCAGGCCATGGAAACCATACGCCGCGATGTACTTGAGGAACTACCATAATCCCAAATTCCTCGCTTTTGTTAGGGGAAGTAGTTAAGAACAAATAGACAAATGCTATGAATAACGACGAACTAACACAACGGCTCTACGATCAACCTGTTAGCCTACTGCATCGATTAGCCAAAGGTCGTGTAGCTCGTCACTTTCGAATGGGGAAGCCTCGAATCATTCAATGCCTACTAGAACTTTCTCAAGAAAAACGCAGTCGACTCATCGTTGAATTGGAAAACTTGATTGATGCTACCGCCCATACTGAACCAATTGATAAGCGGTCCACACAGCCAAAACCCAAGGAGCAAAAAACAAAAACTAGCCCGCCGAAAAAATTTAAACCACGGACCCCCGAGCCCCCGTCGAAACCAGCCATCACTGCCTCAGAATTATTGGAAGGGATTGGCGTTCCTTCACCAAAGGAATTTAAACCAGACTTATGGCAAAAAGAAGCGATCGATCATTTAGCCACGAGTGATGTAATTGTGAGCGTACCCACCGGGAGCGGAAAAACTTACGTGGCGATAGAAGCTATGCGGCGTACCATCAACGAAGACCGAACCATCATCTACACTTCCCCACTTAAAGCATTATCAAACACTAAACTCACAGAATTTTCCCATATCTTCGGCGCAAAAAAAGTCGGTATTCTCACAGGAGATCGTCGAGACAACCCGCAAGCCCCGATCCTGATCATGACAACAGAGATTCTTCGAAATTTACTCTATGATGCAGCCAGTGGTGAAACCGATATGCGACTCGATACGTTGGGATTGGTCATCTTAGATGAATCACAGTTCATCGCAGATCCTGAACGCGGGGTAGTCTGGGAAGAAACCATCATCTTTTGTCCAACGCAATCACGGCTATTATTACTCTCGGCTTCTATCGGAAACCCAGACGAAATTTCTGCCTGGATGAGTTCAATTCGATCAAGACCCTGCCATCTCATTCACCATCGCGACCGATCCGTTCCGTTAAGGGCAGCTTACCTCGATCCATCAGGCAAACTCTCTCCATTGTTTCACAACAAAGATATCACCCACGGCAAGGGCTTCACCCTGCACCCAGAAACTAAATACCTCTTCACTCAATACGAAGACCAAACTTTTAGACCTAAGCATCGCAGATAAGTAGTAGAGGTGGAAGAAAAAAGATTTATTGAGAAATAGGTAAGATGGATTAGTCAAACGCTACATTAGACGACGACCTGTCAGTTTCTTTTTTGATTCCGTGTCCTTATTTGGCAAACAAATTTCGCATTGGCACATCTTTCGAAGATTACCAAAAGTGTATAACCCTGTATCGTGCCCATCGCTCCAAGTAAATTTTAGGGCATAGTGGCCAACAGGCTCTATATCTTTGAGCATGATGAGAAGCGGCACATCTTCGTCTTTGAGTTTAAGTTGACCGGTCCACTCATCAGTACAGCCTGCGCAAGGACAATGAAGACGGAGGTGTCGAATGGGATAGACGCCTTTATGACCATCGCTCCACTTGATACCGAATACACCCTTTCCAATCCAATTCATGTCTTTAGGTTGCATAATACCCGTACTTATTTTTCTTGTGCTCTCTTTACAACAGAATTTTCTTTTACCATGCCATATATGGATACAGGTTCAGGAGCTAAGAAGTCTATAGCTGGCAAACGTCTGCCCACAACCGACCTTGCATATGTGTCGATAATACCTTCCAATTCACGTCTTACTTGACCAGAAGCGTTGAGTCGCAAGGCTAATTCAAAACGCAGACGTCGAGCTTGCTGTACAAATGCGATACTTCCCGAAGACATCATTAGACCATAGTCCCAACTGGCTTGATCGCATGCATGGCAAAGAAGACCTCCTGCCGAAGGCGAGAACCGCGGCATCATCGAACCAAAAATTTTCCCGCATGAGGCACAGTGATCGATCTGCGGACAGAACCCCGAGTGTGTCAGCACATGAATCTGAAAAATAAGTGTTGTAAGGGAATAATCTTCTGACTCTATCAAGGCTTGCAACCCATCTCGAAGTGTATGAAAAAGTTCAAGACTAGGATCTCGTTCAGCGGCAATGCCATCCACTAGAGAAGCCATTCGTGCTGCAGCTATCATACGTTCCAGGTCTTCACGCAACAAGGCGCGGCTTTCAATTATATCAATGGTGCTGATAGAGGCCAGGCTATCATTGCGCTTGTCGAACAATGTCAGGTTCACATAGGTAAATGGCTCGATGGCCCCACCAAAGCGGCTTTTCATTTTCCTGGCCCCACGTGCAATTCCTCGAACTTTGCCAAGCTTCCACGAAAAAAAGGTGACAATGCGATCAGCTTCACCCCAACGCAAACTTTTAAGAACTATAGCTTCGGTGCTAATGAGTGCCATAAGGCCTCTAAAGAAGGTCTCCTCCATTGAAAGTAGAGGGTAAGGCAGATAGAAACGTAAAAAATAGAAAAAGATGCTTTCGGTTCTTGAGACAACTAATTATGGAACAACCCTACCCCGCCCTCACTCTCCCCTTAACAAAGGGGAGTAATCTTACGAGAAAACCTCGACATTCAATTAGTGTAAATGTTCCAACATCATGGTCGCCAAACCGAGATAAATCGTCACGCCTGTGATATCCATAGCAGTGGTGATAAATGGTCCAGCAGCAACCGCAGGATCGATCTTAAACTTTTTTAGCATCAATGGTGTCACAGTTGCCATACTGGCAGAAATGAGGAACGTGATAAGTAATGCACTACCAACGACGAGCCCCAAAGAGCCATTCCCTTGCCAAGCCCATCCTGCAGCTAATAACAACGTCCCACAAATGAGGCCTAGGGCTAAACCTATCCGCATCTCCCGAAACACCACTTTCCAAATATCACTCATCTCGACGCGACCAGTCGCAAGCCCACGGATGATAAGTGTGGAAGATTGCAGACCCAAGTTTCCACCCATAGCGGCAATGACTGGAATAAACGTTATAATCGCCACAACTTCCTGAATGGTAAAACGAAACCACCAAAGAATTAATCCCGAAACAAGGCTCCCCACCAAGTTGGCAAAAAGCCAAGGTAAGCGTAAACCAACCGCTTGTATGCTGGATGTATGCATCTCGGCATCTTCTTCAGCCGCCCCTGCCATCTTCAACATGTCCTTGGTATCTTCTTCACGGATAACATCAACCACGTCATCAACGGTAATAATGCCAACAAGGCGTCCCTCATCCGCAACAACAGGAATTGCCAGAAGATTATAGTTGGCCACTTGTCGAGCAACTTCTTCTTGATCCGTATCTACAGTCACACTAATCACATCCCGCGTGAGCATACTTTTTAAGGGTGCGGTAGGTGAAAGCACGAGTAGTTCGCGCAAAGAAACCACGCCCGCTAATTTTCCAGTTTGATCTGTGGCATAGATATAAAAAACAGTCTCTGCCTTAGTATCTTGCTGCAAAGTTTTAATCGCCTCTTGCGCCATCGTGTCTTCTGGAAGAGAAAAGAATTCCGTTGTCATAATACTTCCTGCAGTTCCCTTTGGGTAAGCCATCAAGTTTACGACTTCTTGAGACTCTTCGTCCTTCATCAGAGGTAAGATTTCTTGTGACCGTTCCTCAGGAAGCACACCTAAGATATAAGCCACATCATCCGCAGGCACGAAACGAAGCATCCATGCGATATCAGCGGCATTGCTATCTTCTAACACTTGCGGAATCATTTCTTTACTCAACTCACTGACGACTTGCCCCTGTTCGGCAATGCCTTCCACCAAGTCAAAAGCTGTTCGGCGCTCCTGTGGAGTATCGAGGTGTACAATCACCCGAGCCACATCTGCAGGATGCAAACGTCTGAGCAAATTCGTGAGATTCGCAACAGCCCCTCGTTTAAGCAAACGACGGACAGAGAGCAGGACCATATCAAATTTGTTTTGATGGCTATTTTCTGCATGTAGAATTTCAGGTTTTACGACATCCCCGACAGGCTGCTCTATAATTTTTACAGGATCGATCATGACTAATAACCTAACTCGATGAGCATCCGCTCATTATCCCGCCACGCCCCCCTGACTTTCACATGGAGGTCAAGAAATACTTTAACGCCCAGTTCACGCTCAAGGTCAAGCCGGGCTGCGGTCCCAATTTCCTTTAGCCGGCCACCAGACTTTCCAATGATAATAGCCTTTTGGCCAGCCCTTTCTACCACAATCGAAGCAGCAATCAAAAACAACCGGCCTTTTTCTTGGAACTCATCAATTTTCACAGCCACTGCATAAGGCAATTCTTTTTCCGTCTGTTCCAGGACCTTTTCACGAACAATCTCGGCAGCCAAGCGTCGCAATGACTGATCTGTCAGAAAATCTTCATCATATGCCCCTTCGTGCTCGGTTAACCGAGCAAAAACCAAATCCCGTAAACGATCTACGTTCAGCCTAGTTTTTGCGGATAACGGAACAATTTCAGCCCACTCGCCCAGTTGCTGATACGCTTCGATTACCGGTAGAACTTTGGGCTTGCTCATGAGATCGATTTTATTCACTAATAGAAATACTGGTTTGCTTTTAGCCCTATCTGGCAAAGAAAATACTTGATCAATGACTTCTCGATCCGCTGCTCGAGGCTTCTGCCTTCCATCAACCATAACCGCCAACAAATCGGCATCATGCGCCGCATCCAACGCCACCTGCACCATACGTCTATTCAGTTGATGCCACGGTCGATGCAACCCTGGCGTATCCAGCAAAGCAAGTTGCCCTTCTGGAAAATGCGCGACTCCCAAAATTCGTGACCTCGTGGTTTGGGGTTTGTCAGAAACGATGGCAATTTTCTGACTGACAAGCGTATTCACAAGCGTGGACTTACCAACATTCGGACAGCCCACAATGGCCATAGTTCCAAATTTCATAATTCTTTTAGGAGAGATATAGAGGCGGAAGGGATAAACAAATGCATAAAAGAAGGAATTGATGTTTCAATTTCTCATCATCTACGCATCCATATTTCCTTCCCAGTCCAACCCGACTCTCCGACAATACTTAGAGCATCGGTGTCCATAGACGTATTATTCCGGTTCCACCAGTTGATATACAATTTCCCCTTTCCTCACATATCCTAATCGCTCCCTTGCAAGCTTTTCCAACGTAAACTCATCGTTCTGGACAAGAGATATTTCTTTTTCGAGTGCAGAATTCGCTTGCTCAAGTTCAGCAATCTCTTGATTCATGCGTTCCAACTCATTTGCTACCCGCACATATTGCGTAATTTCCGAAACTTCCATCAACCACGTGACCAACACCGCAACACCCACCGCTAAGGCCAAGGGTTTCTTCCAAGCCCGAGGGATCGGACCTTTTTTCTCTGGCTCAACAGCTCTTTTGAGATTCGGTCGAATCAAGTACCCTCACCTCGTGTTTGAATGACGGCTCGACCGCGATACTCTGCAACCTTGCCTAGTTCTTCTTCAATTCGAAGAAGTTGATTATACTTGGCTAGGCGATCCGTGCGCGACAACGACCCGGTCTTAATTTGTCCAGCATTTAATGCCACCGCCAAATCTGCAATCGTCGTGTCTTCGGTCTCCCCTGAACGATGCGAAATAATAACACCATACCCTGCTTGCTTGGCCATTTCAACGGTTTTGAAGGTTTCGGTGAGTGTACCAATTTGATTCACCTTAACCAAAATCGCGGTACCGATTTTTTCGCGAATCCCTTTGGACAAGTATTCAACATTAGTCACAAACAAATCATCACCCACCAATTGTACGCAATCACCCAACCGATCGGTTAATTGCTTCCACCCTTTCCAATCATCCTCATTCAACCCATCTTCAATTGATACAATGGGATATCGACTTACCAACTGTTCATAAAATTCGGCCATCTGGGATGACGATTTCGGCACACCACCCTCAGCCTGCAACACATAACCTTTTTCTCCATAAAACTCACTCGCCGCTGCATCGAGCGCCAACACAATATCACTTCCAGGCTTATAACCAGCCTTGCAAATGGCTTCGATGGTCACAGCCAAAGCTTCTTCATTGGATTTCAAAGCTGGCGCAAATCCCCCTTCATCACCAACCGCTGTGCTCAAGCCTTTCCCTTTTAATAAGGCCTTCAAATGGTGAAACACCTCCATGCCCATCCGCAAGGCTTCACTAAAACATGATGCCCCAACTGGCATAATCATGAATTCCTGAATATCCAAGCCATTGTCTGCATGCGCACCGCCATTGATAATATTCATCATAGGCACGGGCAACTCACAAGCATTCGCCCCACCGATGTATCGATACAAGGGTTGCCCCATTTCTGCAGCGGCTGCACGCGCAACCGCCATTGACACGCCAAGCAAAGCATTAGCACCAAGTCGCGATTTACCCTTGGTGCCATCCAACGCAATCATGGCCGAATCCACGGCATTTTGGTCAAATGCATCCATGCCTCTGAGTTCAGGCTCGAGGATTTTCGCAATGCTCTGTAAGGCTTTAGTCACACCTTTTCCCATCCACCGTTTGAGGTCTTTATCTCGAAGTTCTAAAGCTTCACGAGTTCCGGTGGATGCACCAGACGGAACAGACGCCCGTCCCCAGGCCCCACTGGTTAATCGCACATCGACTTCAACAGTTGGGGTGCCGCGCGAATCGAGAATGGCACGCCCTTTCAGTTCCTGAATCGCACTCATGTATGCAGTCCTTTCGGGAAAATGAAGAAGAGATGAGGTTTCAAACTTTATTGAGGACAGTGTACTGTGCCCATCATACTAATTTTCCGCATTTTGACAAGAAAAATGACCAAAATTTTTAGAAGATTGCGTGAAAATTATAAAGATAAGGCGCGCTTAAGAAGCTCGTTAACTTTTTGGGGGTTAGCTTTGCCATTCGAAGCTTTCATAACTTGACCGACAAAAAATCCGACCACAGCCTCTTTTCCTCCGCGATATTGCTCCACTTGAGCAGGATTACTGTCCAGCACTTCTTTGATCATTTGTTCTAAAGCGCCTTCGTCCGAGACTTGCTGAAGGTCCTTTTCTTCAACCAGTTGCGAGGCTGACTTTTCGCCAGCATAGAGTTCTGGGAAAATATCTTTCGCAGTTTTTAGACTAATGGTCCCTTTATGAACCAATTGCAACAACTCTACTAAGCGCTCTGGAGAAACTGGGGAATCCTCAACCGCCGTTCCAGCTTGGTTCAGTTCCCGTAATAATTCACCCATGATAAAATTACTGATGGTTTTGGGTTCTTGGAATTGACTCACACAGGCTTCAAAAAAATCAGCTAGCTCTCGCGAACTCGTCAGCACACCAGCGTCATATTCTGGCAAACTATAATCCTTTGTAAACCGCTCCTCACGGGTTTTGGGTAATTCCTGCAACGTACCGCGAATTTCCTCAATCCACTCATCGTCAATTGAGAGCGGCAGAAGATCAGGATCGGGAAAATAACGATAGTCGTGTGCTTCTTCCTTATCTCGCATAACTGCAGTTTGACCGAGTTCAATATTCCAGAGGCGCGTTTCCTGATAGACCTTTCCACCTTCGGACAGGACCTTAGTTTGGCGTTTAACCTCGTATTCTATGGCATCCTTGACAAACTTGAAGGAGTTAATATTTTTCAATTCCACTTTAGTCCCAAAAGTGTCAGAGCCAGTCGGACGAATCGAAATATTCGGCTCACACCGCATGCTCCCCTGTTCCATGTTGCCGTCACACACATCGAGATAGACCAATACATCACGGAGCGATTTCAAATACGCCACAACTTCGTCGGCCGAATGCATATCCGGCTCAGTGACAATCTCCAATAAAGGAGTCCCAGCTCGGTTCAAGTCCACATAACTATGGCTGCCTTCGACCACATGAACGTTTTTCCCAGCATCTTCCTCCAGATGCGCACGTCGGATGTGGACTCGCTTGCCAGAACCGTTGACATCTAGGTCAATCCATCCGTTTTCGCAAATCGGCTCTTCGTACTGGGAGATTTGATAGCCCTTCGGCAGATCTGGATAGAAATAGTTTTTACGCGCAAAAATATTCGTGGAGCGAATCGAACAGTTCAGAGCCAGTCCTGTTCGAATGGCCATTTCCACAGCACGTTTATTGATGACTGGGAGCGAGCCTGGCAACCCCAGGCAAACCGAGCAGGTTTGGGTATTAGCAGGACGGCCAAACTCCGTTCCACACCCACAAAACATTTTAGATTGGGTTCGAAGTTGTGCATGAACTTCTAGACCAATGACTGTTTCGAAGGTCACAACTAGGAGGCCGGTTTGTCACGAGATGGGTCACGCAAAGGCCGCATAGCTTCTTTACCAGCATCCACGGCATCTTTTACTACTGAACTGGCTTCGGACATAAACTCCCGGCTCTTGCTGACTACGTCATCCCAGGTATAGTTGGTTCGTCCTGAAATATCTCGAAAGTCGTCACTAGCCCGTCTGGCGGCTCGCAATAAACTTTCTCGGGATTCTCTCCCAGTTTGCGGCGCGAGTAAAAAGGCGGTGGCCGCGCCTAATAAAATTCCGCTTAAAAACGCCAGCGCCACGCTTCCAGCGGAGGCTCCGTTATTCCCTGCCATTGTAATACCCTCCTTCTTTATGAACCCGGCCCTTAATCGTCGTGGCCGCAGCCTTCATTCCCGAAAACACACGCACGAGATTCGTCATTATCGCACTGCTTTTCCCTTTGACAGCCCCATGCACTTGATGAACGGTATCCCCAACTTCGCCAATGGCATTCATCAACACAGCCGCTCGATCTACACCTTCCTTGGCTTGAGTAGTCAAAGCATGCACATTTTCGCTCGTACCCTTGATCTCTTTAAGCAACCTTGGCAATTCGTTATTGACTTGAGCCAAAAGCCGTTCGGATTGTGCAACGGCCCGCCGCAATTGAATCACGGTCGGCACGAGATATCCCACCAGCACCAAAAAGGCTACAGCAATCACAACCGCGGCAAAATCAATCATGCATCACCCTTTCGTTAGCGGATTGCTGGACGTTTCTTTCGCCAATTGGTCACCATTTCGTACGCACGTGCCGCGCGCAACAGAGTTTCCTCTTCAAAAGGTCTGCCCATGATTTGCAATCCTATTGGAAGCCCATTCTGGCTGAAGCCAGATGGAATTGATATCGCCGGAATCCCAGCTAAACTTGCTGAGATAGTATATAGATCTGACAAATACATTTGTAGGGGATCTTCGATTTTTTCTCCCAATTGAAAAGCTGGGGTCGGCGTGACCGGTGCAACCAGCAAATCTACCTCTTCAAAGACCTGCTCAAAGTCCCGTTTGATCAACGTTCGTACGGCTTGGGCCTTGGCATAATACGCATCGTAATAGCCGCTGCTTAGGGCATAGGTGCCAAGCATGACACGACGTTTGACTTCCGAACCAAATCCTTCTTGCCGTGTAGTCCGATACATTTCCAACAAATCTTGCGATACCTTGGAACGGAATCCGTATTTTACACCATCGTACCTGGCAAGGTTTGAACTGGCCTCAGCCGTAGCTAATACATAATAGGTGGCCACAGCGACTCCCGTATGCGGGAGTGAGACTTCTTTAATTTCTCCATTAAGCTGATCCATTTCCTCAATGGCTTGGCGTACGGACTCCTCAACCTCATGGTCCAAACCTTCAGCAAAAAATTCTTTAGGCACCCCGATCTTCAGTTTCTTGAGGTCTTTCTTTTTAAATGCACGAGTAAAATCAGGAACGGGCTCATCGACAGATGTGGAATCCATAGGATCTTGACCGGCCAACACGTTCATCATGATAGCAGCATCCCATACATCTTTTGTAATGGGACCGATTTGATCAAGTGAGGAAGCAAAGGCAATCAGGCCATATCGAGAAACACGGCCATAGGTTGGTTTCAAGCCTACCACTCCACAAAATGCCGCCGGTTGCCTGATTGATCCACCAGTATCTGTGCCAATGGCAGCCACACACTCATCTGCTGCCACAGCTGCTGCAGAGCCACCACTTGAACCACCTGGCACATAACTCAGTTTCCAGGGATTTCGGCTTGGTCCAAAAGCCGAATGTTCGGTGGATGACCCCATGCCAAACTCATCCAGATTCGTCTTACCAATAGGAAAAAACTGATGCTCACGCATCTTGCGAACCACAGTTGCATCATATGGTGGTTTGAATTGGCCAAGGATTCTGGAGGAACATGTAGTAGCCAAATCTGACGTACAAATATTGTCTTTAATAGCAATGGGCATGGCCATAAGCGGCATGGTTTTTCGCCAAGATTTCAGTTCCTCATCGACGGCCTTCGCTTGCCCGAAAATCTCTTCCTTATCATTGACCGTCACATAGGCCTTAACCTTGGACTCCACCACACTCAAGCGCAGGTAATAAGCTCGCGCGATTTCATACGCGCTGGCCTTGCCTCCAGTAAACGCATCTTGTAATTCCTTAAGGGTTAATTTGAAGAGCGCCATGAGAGAGATAACAACTTCTGAACCGGACTACATTTCGAGGGCATGCTGTCAAAGAAGAGTTCTAGGGGTGATTCATCATTTTGTTGTGAGCATCCACTTGAATAATCTTTGGGAGATGATGCTTGGCTTCCTCATCATTATAATATTCATAGCAAAAGATAATGACCTGATCTCCGGTCACTCCTTTCCTAGCAGTTGGGCCGTTTAACACAACTTCGCCAGAGCCACGTTTTCCATTAATCGCATAGGTGGTAAATCGCTCACCATTATTGAGATTCGAAACCATCACTAGTTCATAAGGCAAAATTCCAGCAGCGTCCAATAAGTCTTCATCCACAGTCAGACTGCCTTCATATTCCAAGCAAGCATCCGTCACCACAGCACGATGAATTTTAGCTCTTAACATATGACGCAGCATGGCTGTATTCCTTCTATATCAACGTTCGCTAATAATTTTAGGCACCTGAAGCATGCCATCTTTTGCTACTGGAGCATTCCCCACAGCCTTGTTTTGAGGAACGGATTCGCGCACTTCATCTTCCCGCAACACATTGGCCTGACTCACCACGGACGTCATAGGGCTTATTCCCTCGATGTCCACCTGATTCAGTTCTTCCATGTAAGTCAGAATACTGCTGAGTTGATAGCTAAGTTGCTCTTTCTCAGCCTCACTGATTTGAATGCGAGCTAAATCCGCGACATATTCCGCTTCTTTTTGAGTCAGTTTCATTTGACAAAAACCTCAACCTCTCAATTTTATTAGAATTTTCAAAACCCAAAATCCTACGTTACGCACCACCCCTATTTGACCACGAATCAAATAAAAAGAGCAACGATTGAGTGACCGGTACTTTTAGCATGAAGCTCAAACGAAAAGCTACTGGCTACCAGACTCTGGACAGCATTCCTTCTTTGGCCATCAATTGGACATCGGTCAAACTTTTCGGTTCTTTTCGTAACAATCTTTTCCGAAGCTGTCCGGATTTGGGCTAATGAAAGATTAACTTGCAATTGAGGGGTTTCAGAATTAGATTTCACCTTCCGCTTCTATCAAAAAATGAAAAACCTTCGACTCAAATTCCCTAACGAGACCAAAATTAACAGAGACAGAAGTCTAGGGACAAATCAATGAAACCCTTAACATTGCTTGAAGACTAAAAGCTTAATTATTAATACCTATTTCTATCTAAAAAAGTGCGAGAAAACAATGCCTTGCTGCTTTTTAAAATGGTGTGCTAAGGTCTTTTTCCCGTGGGAAAACCTAAATGACACTTCGCGTAGTTGCAGGAGTTCAAAAGGGCAGACGGCTAAAGCGGCCAATGGGTCCTGGGTTGCGACCGACTTCTGCTCGGGTCAAAGAGGCCCTCTTTTCCATTATTGCTGACCGTCTCCCTAATGCACAGGTATTAGATTTGTACGCGGGAACTGGGGCCTTAGGACTCGAAGCTCTAAGCCGTGGAGCACGAGAGGTTGTGTTTGTAGAAAACCAGGAATCGACAATAAACGTGCTGCGCGAAAATATACAAAACTGTTCTTTGACTCAATGCTGCACCATTATTGCCGAAGATGTGGAGACGTTTTTGACAACCCCTTCTTCACTCAATGATACCACAACATTCGATCTAGTATTTGCGGATCCCCCTTATGAAATTTCAAACTTAGATCCACTACTCTCTAAACTTGATGCCGCTCAACGAATTACTAGGAATGGGTTTGTAGTCGTGGAACATTTCAAGAAAACCTTGCTCCCCCTACGAACCGGGCAACTACAACAATCAAAGCAATCGCGTTATGGCGATACTATGTTGAGCTTTTACCAATTTATTCCACCGTCTACTGAGAACTCATGCGCATAGGCGTCTATCCTGGCACCTTTGACCCAATCACCCGTGGTCATACCGACATCGTAGCCCGAAGTCTGCGATTATTTGATCGCCTCATTGTAGCTGTAGCACCCAATCCTCGAAAAGAACCACTTTTACCCATCAATGATCGAGTCGAATTAGCGAAAATTGCCACGAAAAACTTTGCGCATGTAGAAGTTGAGGCTTTCAACGGTCTTCTTGTCGAGTATGTGCATTCTCGTGGAGCCCACGGCATCATTCGTGGATTGCGCGCTTTGTCGGATTTTGAACACGAATTTCAAATGGCTTTGTTAAACCGAAAAATTGATGCACAATTAGAAACCGTGTTTCTCATGCCAAGCGAGGAATACTCGTATTTGACCTCGAACATTGTTAAAGAACTCGCCATGTTTGGGGGCCCATTAGAGGATTTTGTTTGCCCAGAAGTAGCTGAGAAACTACGGAAATGGTATCGCGGATCTAAGTCATGAAGCTTTCAATTCGCTCAGCCCGTATTGTCCCTTCACCAACTTTAAGTATTACGGCCAAAGCTAAAGCCATGATGGCTCAAGGAATTGGTGTCATCGATTTTTCAGCAGGCGAACTCGCGCAAGACACACCGGATTTTGCAAAGAGAGGTGGAGAGGCCGCTATTCAAACAGGTTTTACTCAGTACACACCAGTTCCTGGAACCGACGAATTACGACAAGCTATCTCGGATAAGTTTCAAAGAGACCAAGGTGTGACTTATGACAAGTCTCAGATTCTGGTTTCATGCGGCGCAAAACATTCACTTTATAATTTATTTCAGGCCTTGATCGATCCAGGAGATGAAGTGATCATTCCTACGCCATACTGGGTGTCTTATCCTGATCAAGTCCTATTAGCCGATGGCACTCCGGTGATTTTGCAAACTCGTGAATCCGAGAGTCATGCCATTGACCCAAATGCCTTGGAGGCCTGCATCACCCCGAAAACCAAAGCTTTGATCTTGAATAGCCCCAACAACCCTAGCGGATCGATTTATACGAGGGCTACACTTCGACAGGTTGCGGCCATCGCAAAGAAGCATAAGATGCTAATTATCTCCGATGAGATTTACGAGAAGCTTGTCTTTGGAGAACCACCATTTCTTAGCATTGTAACCGTTGCCCCCGAATGCATTGAACAAACCGTCGTAGTTAACGGTATCTCAAAAGCCTATGCAATGACTGGTTGGCGCATTGGCTATGCTGCTGGTCCAAAAGATTTAATCGCAGCTATGTCGAAGATACAAGGGCAAAGCACGTCCAATCCCACTTCCATTTCCCAGAAAGCTGCATTAGCTGCATTAAACGGTGGTTCAGCATTTTTTGAAGAAATGGTCAAAGACCTTCGCCCTAAAAGAGACTTTGTGGTCGAAAAACTCAATGCAATCTCCGGCGTGACATGCCCGGCACCTTCGGGAGCGTTTTATGCCTACCCAAATGTTGCTGGACTGCTCGGACGTCGCCATTCCGGAGGAACGATTTCCACTGCTACTGACCTGGCAGCCTATTTGCTCGAGAAAGCCCACCTGGCCTGTGTGCCTGGCGAACCATTCGGAAGTCCTTCTCACCTTCGATTATCCTATACCCCAACCATAGAAGTCGTTCAAAAAGGCATGGAACGGTTACGAGCAGCAATTGACGTGTTGTCATAGACTTGCCTTAACAACTAAAATTTTGGTGTTATTGAAACTTGAAGTACTAACGATATTTTACTCTAGGAAGGAAATTGGCCGTGCCCATATACGAGTATCAGTGCGAATCCTGTGAGCACATATTTGAAACCCAGCAAAAGTTTTCAGACCCACCAGTAGAAGCATGCGTTAAATGTGGCAAAAGCGTCCGAAAACTAATCTCCGCCCCAGGCATCCTGTTCAAAGGAACAGGATGGTATGTGACAGACTACTCGAATAAATTGAAAGATCCCAATCTATCCAAACCCAGCGCATCAGCTGGGGGAAAACAGGATAGCGGGACTTCGGGAGTTTCAGGTGGGGATAGTGGTGGAGATTCTAATTCAAGTGGTGGAAAAAGCGACTCGAGTTCAACCTCGTCATCCTCTTCTGATTCCTCGTCATCCTCTTCTAGTTCCTCATCATCCTCAACATCGTCATCTTCGCCAAAATCGGGCTCTTAAAAGATGTGCCTACCGGATCTAAATTTTTGGCGGACCCTTACCAAACGTGTCTGACAATACATGGTTCCAAATCAAACGGGCAAACGCTTCATACCCCGCAGTATTAAAATGCAAACCATCACTGGAAAAACGGGCAGCCAATAACTGCCCCATACCGTCTCCGGTCTCATGAAATAAATCCAAGCATTTCATATTCAGATTCTCACACATATCTGTGATCTCTCTATTAAGCACGAGTCGCTGCTTAATATGATTTTGCGCCCAACCTGGAATTGATTGCCGTCCCTCTTCCCCTAAGCAAATAGACGGAATCGTCACACCCACTGGCTCAATATCTGCCTCCCTCGCATACCAATACATCCGGCTTAGATTTTCGCGGATGTGTAAAGGGGTTAACCCCAATCCTAAATCATTAGTCCCTCCCAAAATCACAACGAACTTTGGATTACGTGCTAAAACAGATTGGGAAAACCGCTGAACCATTTCAGCTGTAGTTTCTCCGCAAATTGCTGTAACAACGACTTGTGCCTGAGATCCAAGCCACTCTTGAATAAAACCACCAGGAGGGGTCTCTACATTCGATCCAAAAACGTCCGCCTTGGTTTGATGCCCCACAGTCAAGCTATCACCAAAACATACTAAATAAGGGTTACCCCATTTCATCTGATGGCCAATCTTTCTCCCCGCCCAATCGAATTCGATGCTTCACTGATTAAACTCACCTGCATTTTCGTTATCCTGTATAATTAGGTCAACGACCAGAGCAATGTAATTTTGTTGTAAAACTCTTGACATCGAGACATCTCAGTGAATACCCTGTAGCTTCGATACGGTACTCTGCTAGATGCACCGTGCCTCAGTCGTGAGACCATTTCCTACCAATCGAGAAACCCATCGCTAACAAATGAGATTTAAGAAGGAGGCCTGTTCCATGCAAAGAGCGAGTCATATAATTTCTGCAAACACAAAACAGCAACTTGGCATGCTATTTTTCACCATACTTTTGGTAGGCTTTTGGTACGGCCCTCCACAAGCCTTTGCAGCAAAAGGATTTAAGGTTGGCATTGTTGATCCCCAGACAGTAATTGAAAATACCAAGGCTGGCAAACGCGCCCTTGCAACCCTAAAGGAACATGCGCAGGTTCGACAAAAATTGATAGCTGCGGACGAGGCAGAACTCAAATCCATTCAAGAAGAACTCCAGAATTCTGACGCGTTAGGCGACAAAGAAAAACAAACTAAGCAAGGACTGTTTCAACGCAAACTTCAGGAATACCAAAGGCGCGGACAGGAATTTCAGACGGAACTTGGCAACAAACAGCAGGCTATGGTCAAAGAGTTCATAGGTAAGATCCAAGTAGCGACCAAAGCTGTGGCTGATCGCCATGGATTTTCTTTGGTTATAGACAAGGGTAATGAAGCAACGTTAAAAATTGTGTTGTACAGCCGAAAAGGACTCGACATCACGAACGAAGTTGTCAAGGAGTTTAACAAAAAATTTCCCTAAACGCTGATTGCTATTTTTCAAAGCCTCCTTCTTAATCTGCTAGATTTCCTTTTAACTTTTCCTCATTTGGTGAATTGTGGCCTGGCTCAGAGAAATAACACTTTTGACGCCAGGCTTTAACTCCGTCTTCCACTGATATCACTCAGGAATAACCCATTTCCTGAAGACTCATAGCTGCCAAATACAAACCAACATTCGCCACCAAAGAAAAGTCTCTAAATATTTTAGAACAGAAAATAAAAATTTGAGAAATTCCTAGTGAAGATCTAAACATAAACTAAATATTTCTATGTAGGTATATTTTTGTATAGTTTCCTGCTATAAAGAGCACTAAGACTCCCCATCTAATCCTATGGATATTGGCAAAACCCCTTGTTTTTTGGTTAATAACTATCTTTTTTTTGACAGCTATGGTATAAATAAAAGTTCGGGTCGGTTAACCCAGTCCTTGAATAGACGGGGTCACTCAAATAGTACGGACCATTTTTTTTATGAGGGTGCGAACATGTCAAAAGGTAAAAATTCTATAAACATCCGAGGAACTTTGGAGCCCTTAAGCGCCTGGAAACGTCATAAAGCCTTGCAAGAACTAGCTCGATTTATGGGCCAGGAAGGAAGAGACCATCTTACCCAATTAGAGTATGATTTGGACGAAGACAAAACCTATTCGGTTCAATTTTTTGTAAGGCATTGGGGATCTTGGACTAGAGCAGTCCAGAAAGCTCGTGAGTTAGTGGATCAACAAGATGTGCCAAAACCCGAGACTTCGCCCTTTGCAGGTTGGGTTTCATGCCTTTGTGGGAAAGCCTGCCACTGTGAGAAACGATTCTGGAGCTCTGACCGTCGACGAATTCGCATGTGTGATGCCTGCCGATCCTGGTCGGATAAACTCTCAATTGATGACCAATTTTTCTATCTTACGGATGATACGGTCCTCAACACTAGAGTCCGAAGCACGGGCAAGCAAGGACGTCCGAGAAAAAACGAAGTGCAAGTCAGCGCCAAGTAAGGACTCCAACTGAGGCCTACATTTCAAGAAACGTGTGCGTAGATACGGCCGCTTCTAAAAATTTTCACTAACACCGGCTAAACCAAAAACCTATTTTCACCAAGCATTTTTCCTGAGTGGGACTCCATTCATTTCCTAATGAGTGGAGTCCAGGGATTCCCCTCGCTTTGTAAAATAAAAATGCCCTTCCTTTGGGTTCTAGTGGTCAATCCAGCTTTTCCACACTGGAAAAACATGATGAAAGTTTCTCCCACCCACATTTTCCTTGCCCTGTTTTTTTATTTTAAAAACCTCATCGGCACTTAGGATTGCTTCTAATTCCTTACATCCACGAACCACCAATCTCAAGCCGATTTGTTAAAAGACAAATCACCGAATCGATGATTATCATGCCTCACTCAAGAACACAAAATAGCTGCGCTATTGGCTTTCTTCACTCAAAACCCTGGGCTATTGCAAACTATCAGTTTGAGTGGTTTACTCTTCACATAAACTAAATTTCAAAGATAAGGCCGCATGGATAAAGGAAGACAAAATAAGAACGTTTGGCCTGACACACCGATCATCTTATATGATGGAACCTGCAATCTGTGCACAGAAAGCATACGGTTTATCATTCAACGAGACTCACAAAAACAATTTCGTTTTGCTTCACTGCAATCATCTTTTGCGGATGCGTATGTCAAAAAGTTTGGGAAAGGGCGTGAGCATTTAACATCTATGGTATTAATTATTGGAAAGCAAGTTTATCGTCAATCGACAGCCGCGCTACTAACTGCAAAAAGGCTTGATGGGTTTTGGTCTCTTCTGACAATATTTTTGCTAATTCCACGACCCATCCGAGACCGTACATACGACTTGATTGCCGCATACCGCTACCACATATTCGGGAAAACAGATTCCTGCTGGAAACCCACACCTGACTTATCAGACCGCTTCATTGAAACCTAACAAATACACCATCACCCCATGACAGCAAACAAAAAAATGGTCCCTTATTCCACCCTTACCCTAAATATTACGATAGCCCTGCTCCTGACTTTTAATTCTACAGCCATCGCCTCCCCTAAAAGCCCAGCGACACATATCCGACACCAGTCCGTCCCAATCCTTGGCGTAACATTCGACAAAACGAAGCGCCCCTTGGGTATAGTGATGTACGCCATGATTCATTTCCAAAAACGAGCAGACCATGATGGACTTAAAGTACATTTTCGAAAAGTCCTAGGACGATTCGGCCCCATTGCTCGAAAAGCAGTAGCAACATCTATAGGCCTGGCTGCCAAAGTATCGAAACTAAAGGATGATTCCTGGACGGTGATCCTAGAATTTCCTTATGCTGGCTTGACAATGTATGGGGCCAGTTTATCCGCAATGATAGCCCTTTCCGTTATTGCACTCGCTAAGGATGATGCTGTGAAATATGGCCGGACACTTACTGGAACAATTTTAAAGAATGGCCGCATAGGAACAGTTACAGGCATTCCCTATAAAGTCTATGCTGCTCACGCAGCAGGCCTTGAACAAGTTCTCATTCCCGAAGAATACCACCCGCTTGATGGAGAATGGCGACTCCCCTTTCTTATGCATATCTCACATGTTGGAACTCTCGAGAAAGCCTACCAACGCTTAACAGACCAACCATTATTTCCAAAACATTCCTTAAGGCAATGACGCGCATGAAAACTAATTGAGCCCGTAGGTCACGCCATTAGTGACGCAACCATGACCAATTGGCTTTCCAGCAATCGCTGTATCACCATGGTGGGAACAGAAGATTTTTCTGGGTCATACACTTAATCGTTAATTACTTGAAAAATGATACACAAGGTGTATGTTGTTTAAAACTAGGGCAGAACACTGATCCCGTGCATATGAGCCATGATCGTTCCTAAATGAGCCCCCTACTAAAAATAGTCCTGTTTCCTGCAATCCTTGGTGGCCTTATGGCGATGACGCCATGGTATCCCGCTTGGGAAAACACCTTCTATGACAAACGCATGACATGGTTTGTAGAGGAGCATCCACGAGCCCAAGAAATTCTGTTGATAGGCATGCAGCGATCACCCCGAGAGTATATATGCGGGAATTATTCAAATCGTGGCCAGGCCACGACGGACAAAGCTCTGGCTGTTACACTTGAATCGCTAGATAAACTATCCCCCAAAGCTGTGGCTTTAGCGTTTCGTCTCCCGAACTGTGAAGCTCTCAAGCATCTGGGAGCCAAACTGGCACCCTTGAGAAATCAGGGCATTCCGCTTGTATTAATACCACCTAAAACGTCGGCTGTCACTGAAAGTAATGTCCCCCGTACCTTGCTCCTCCAAGATTTGTATTTAGAAGAGGATCCCAACTGGTATCGTGTTCAGTCTGGCGATACCTTATCAATGATTGCTTATCGATTTCATACCACCGTGCGGACTCTCAAAAGCCTAAACAATTTGTCAGATGACAAGATTGCATACGGACAACGACTGCTGATTAGCCAAAAAGAAAAGGAGTCCGTCTCGCATCTCCCTACTACATCATTAACCGCAATCGGTACGCTTGAGATCAAAGCACAGGATACGGAGGATGGAATCTTACGAGCTTTAGATTTAGGATCTCGCATTCCCCCGATCGGAGTCCTCTTAGCTGACTTGCTCAACTTAGAGCAAACAGCTCCATTTGATCCTTTCCCAAAAATACAACCCACCGTTCAGAAGAATAAAACCTGGCGCATTACCTATAGTGAGTCTTGGTATGCAGACCCGAAACCGTTTCACTACCAGTCCCTCGATCATTTTTCTGTTTTGGACAATCGAGCAACAAAAGCTCTCATCAACGACAAAATCGTCATTCTTTTTGACGCAACAGAGGAATCTACGGTCAGGACCCCACGCGGTGAACTTGTCCCACGTGCTTATATTCATGCCCAAGTACTACTCAATCGCCTGACGGGCATGACAATTGTCACATCTTCTTGGTGGCAAACTGTGTGCCTGATTCTTCTAGGCAGTAGTGCCATGGCAAGCCTCTATCATATTTCGTCCTATCGACGACGGAGTAATTCTAATCCAATCATCATCTGGCTATATCCAGTCGGCTGGACTCTCTTTCTATTCCTAATCTTAGGCATAGGCCAGTATCTCGCTTTTTTCATGACTCAATATATGATTGAGGTTATTCCTCCCCTTGTCGCCACTGGAATTGCTGCGTTTGGAGTTACCATCCTCACATGGCATCAGTCCTTTGCTCGCTTGGCTTCACGGATGGAAGATATGCAATCGGAGCGAGATGTCATGCTGGATGAACGAGCACGATTACTTGAGACAGCAGAAGAAAATACAGAAGAAATCTTGAAAATGGATCGCCAGCTGAATGAACAAAACGCTGCTATATTGCTTTTAGAAGGTGACCTGAAACAGCAGAAAGACTTTCAGCGTCAATACCTGCCGCATAAGGTTCCCCTGAAGCCCCCTAAAGACGAGAGCTGGCTTGAGTTAGAGCAAGAAGCGAAAGGCTTCGACATCGTGACTCGGGACAGAACAATGTTGCAGGCCTTCCATGCGCTCAAAGAGTTATCCCAAAATCCTGAGCGACCCATCTTTATTTCTGGAGACACAGGAACGGGAAAAGAGCTGTATGCAAAGGCTTCGCATCACTTGAGTGATCGTCCGAACGGTCCATTTAAAACCATTAATATGGGAGAACTTACTGGAGAGAAACTCCTGTCGCGACTGTTTGGAACTGCAAAGGGTGCATTCACCGGCGTTCATGGTAGTGAAGGACTCTTTCAGCAAGCTCATCGCGGCACCTTATTCCTCGATGAAATCGCCAATCTTAATAGGGAAGGACAAGGTCAAATCTTACGGGTACTAGAGGATGGGTGCTTTACACCACTGGGTGGGAAAACATCAATAAGAACCGATGTACGTCTAATTTTTGCCACAAATAAAAATCTCAAAAAAGAGTGGGGAGAAGGACGATTCATGGAAGATCTGTATCACCGCGTAATGAGTGGGGGAATCATTAGACTGATCCCACTGCAGAAGCGCGCCAAGGAAGACCGCCAACTGATAACAGACCATCTCCTTCGCAAAAATACTCGTCGCGATTCTATCCCTCGACTAACAGAAGAAGCCCTAGAATGGATTTTTGAACAGCCTTGGCCTGGAAATGTCCGTGAGTTAGACGGCGTTTTGTACCGGAGCCTTACGAACCATCCAGAAGTACCAACAATCCAACGAGAACATTTAGTGCAAGCTGTTGATACTGAAAGTCCCCTGTTACCAGATGAGCCTATGAGACAAGACTCAAGCCCGCTTCTGTCTCCAGAAGTGGTTGACCCACTTACCACGCAGTTGTCTGATGAAGAGTTCATGGGAAAATTCTGCGGCTTTCAAGGAGCTATTGGGCAGTTAGCCGCCGAGCTAGGTCAACACCGGGATCGCGTCACGCTAAGGGTCAAGGGATTGGCATTTGAGGCTATATGTCAGGGCGGGAGCCCTCCTAACTATGAGGAGTGTTGTGAGCGGATACTCCGAGGCCATGCTCTTTCTCGTCTCCCCAAGCGAAAACTAGAGAAGAAATTGAGGGGATATTGGGACACACTTGTAAGAACTTGTCAGGACTGCCCTTCACCTGACGAAGCGATAGCTTCTATCTTTAAGCAAAATGAAAATATGCTGACCCGCAAACACTATCTGCGCGACCTTGAGCCCTTCATCAAGCAACACTACTCCTCCCTGAACCGGTAACATCTTTTTCAGTAAGCCGGTCTTTTGCATTCTCATCTGTGTGCCGTGACTTGTCGGTAATCATGCTGTGACCTGCACGAGCTCACGGCATGATTGCCGTGAGCCATGATCTAGTCCTGCATCATGCTTCATTCTGAAAAATCTTTCTAATCTCTCAATAACATTAGAAATTTTTATCTTCTTTTCCCATTGCACCCCCAAAGTATGCCCACTGTTTGAACTGGCATAGAAATAGCAACTTTATCTACAGGACAAGAGAACGATCGTGACTTTTTGCGTACACACAAACGAAAGGAGATCCATCATGTCACTGAATTTAAAAACCACTCCCCGCAAGCTAGTAACGTCAAAAATTCAAAAAGGGAGTCATTTCCTGTTATGGCCTGACCGGACACGATCGGAATTGGAGCGCCTCTGCATTACAACTAAAGAAGTTGCACCAATTCCACCTCGGTGGCGACGTATTAATCCTGCTCAATATCTCAAGGAACGACCCAGTAACGTTTGTATTCTCGCTGCTTCTGGACAAAAGCCCCCACTGATTATCCAACTCGTACCCGCAACGCAGCGGTTTAGTGACGTAACCCCAAATGCCGTACCGTAACATCTCCTTAAAAGGTCATAACGCACGATGAGTAGAACTTTGCCATTCTTCCTTAAAAGGAGATTTACCATGCGGTATAGAGCCATTCACAACGAACTTTTCAAGCAACTAGAAAACCAAGATTCCAAGGTCCGAGCCGCCGCAGCCTATAGTTTGGGAAAAATGAAAGTGCGACGAGGAATTAAACATCTGGCGCGTGCGCTGCAGGATCACATCCCTGAGGTGCGTTACCATGCAGTTTGGGCATTGGGGGTGATCAGGGACCCGAAAGCCTTTGCCTATCTCAAGATTGCCAAACTGGATAATGATTCGGAAGTGCAGTGCGCAATCCAGCAAGCCTTGTACCGACTTGCCCTACCCTCGACAGATTCACTGATTGACATGCTTGCCAATCACCCAAATCCTCAGAAACGTTCACAGGCTGCAAAGTCATTAGGCACCCTTTGCGAGTCACAAGCCCTGGAGGCACTGGTCCGTGCACTGAAAGATCCCTCGCTGCGGGTCAAATTTGAATCGATTCGGGCCATTGGATACTTACATTTCAACGGAGATCCCAATTTACTCAAAAAGATTATTACTTCATTGAATGATGAAAATCCAGTCCTGCGCCGGCACATTGTAGTGGCAATCCGACACCTACTGACATACGGCATACCTATACATGAGCAGAATATTATTAGGCCCCCTCTAACGTCAGCGTCGTCTGCTCCTCAATTGCAAGCCTGCACTGAGATAACAACGACACATCAAGACTTAGAGATGCGTTATGCGGTTAAAAGGTTATTCAATTGTCTACGAAACGATCCAGACCCATTGATACGAGTTGAAGCTGCCAGGACCTTAGGACATCTGCTGGGTAACTCCACGGCACCAGAACCTAGATGGAATGAATCTCGTCATAAGGCACCTATCAGTTCTAGCGATAGCATAGGCAGAAACACTCCCCTTGTTGTCTTGAAGGGAGGGGTAACAGGGGCTTTCTGAGATAGCCGAGATCCCCCGTTGTTTATCAATTTTATTCACGGTGTCTGTAGCAATTGAAAGCCTTGCCAAGACAATTGCTGTAGATGCCAGAAAGGAAAATCCATGAACCACAAAAACTACTTAATAACTGGCATTGCTATTTTTTTCGTACTGGTGATGGGAGGAGCTGGGATTACCTACATTTTTCTTACCCATCAACCAGCAGTTGCAACAAAACCACTTACAAAAATTCAACACCCACGTAAGAGTAACCAGTCTCCAGAGAAGATTCCCACTCCGGCTCATGCTCACGACACTACAAAAGATTCCTCAAGACATTCTCCGGACCTGGTAGAGAAAGTCGAGACGGAATCTGGAGCATCTCTTGTACATGCCTCAACCATTTATGTGGAACCATCGACTACGCCAAACGTTACAAAGCAGGCTTTCGAGGTCGAAAAGAGAAAAGAAGAAAAATTAACCTTAGTTGACCTACAGTTTGGTTTAAGTCGAACGGGATTGAAAACCCAGACCAAGACCACCCTTGATGCTTATGCGAAAAGACTGCGGGACCCGCAATGGAGTGTACTGATTGAAGGACATACGGATGAGACTGGATCAATCCGGAAAAATCTGCATGTTGGATTACGACGCGCCAACGCGGTTAGGCAATATCTGATCACGAAGGGAATTTCCAAAGACCGTCTGCATGCCGTAAGCCTTGGGGAATATCAGCCAGTATGCATGGATACAACTCCAGCGTGCCAGTTACAGAACCGTCGCGTGAGTTTTGCCTTAGCACGACGGGAAGGCATTGAAAAACAAAACTCGGTTCCAGTGCCACAGGAGCCGGTAACACTTTCTAAAAAAAGCGCGATATCAATTGAACTGGTAAATCTCCCTGAAATCCACAAGAGCACGATTGATACCCCGGGTAAAGTAAACCTGATATATCCTGACCCTGTTCATAATACTCCACCTCCCTCTATACCAGTTGAGGGTGACAACTGAGAGAGATTTGACAACATACAAGGGGCGTTGATTTGAGGATTAAATCAACACCCCTTGTAGTTTTTCTGCGCACATGCCCTTGCAAGTTGCTGCGCTTCTTTTAGCTGCGACTGCGTCATGGACTTTGAAAACTTATTTCTAGCTTTAACAGAAGTCTTATTGCCCAGAAAGGCGGCAATATTCCACCACATATGAGCATACACTCTATCTTGCTTAACCCCTTTGCCATCATAATACATCTTGCCTAGCGAAGTTTGTGCGACTGTATCACCTTGTTCCGCACTAAGACGGAACCACTTTGCTGCTTCTTTATAATCTTGCGCCACTTCGCTACCCTTGTAATATTTAATACCCAGTAAGCGCTGCGAATCTACATCACCTTGTGCTGCTGCAGTTTTCAAATAATTGAGTCCATAGCTTTGACCTGTTGTTGCGCACCCCACTATGGTCGCACACAACACCACGCTCACGAGGACAAAATAGAATCGGCTAGTTAACATCGGAAAATCTCCCACAATATTTCGTGCCTCTATTTTTAAAAATTCAAAAGAGTAAATGGACAACCTGATAACTTTAGTAAGCATTGCGATAATCTAGAGAATTCTTAAGGTAAAATTCATTTTACTATTAATGTGCCCTTCATTCCTCTTTCAATATGGCGAGGCTTTCCACAGACAATATCATAGGTTCCTGCTTTAAGTGGAGTAATAAATATTTACTTTTTTTCTATTGTAGGGCCGGCTTCAATCTCCCAAAAAACTTTTGCTTCATCATCCGCATCAAACGGCAGGGTCACCTTTGTTCCTAACTTAAGTAAAACCCACTCATGTTCTTGTTTGCTATGATTGCTGAGTAGAAACGAAGTTGCTTCGCCTGGCTTAACAGACCAGACATTTGGAATAAATTGAAAATCTATGGTTATAACTTCGATCACCGATCGAGAGTTTTCACCGTAAGCAAAAGAAAAAAATGGAAATATGCAGAATCCTAAAGCTAGCCAAATGTGTTTAATCATATGATTTACCAACTGTCCTTTATGCCATCGATAACAAATTGACAAGCGAGAGAAGCCAGAATAATTCCCATTACACGTGTCACTACGTTAATACCAGTAATCCCTAAAAAACGCTGCACCTTAGTAGCACCAATGAAGAGAAGCAGCGTGAATGCCAAAACGCAAAGCAGGGCACCGATAACAAGAATCTGTTGAGTCAAATCACTCCCAGTTTGCCCCATGAGCAAAATAATTGAGGTTATTGCACCAGGCCCAGCAATCAGAGGGATTGCCAGGGGAAACACAGCAATATTATGTTGAATGCCAGCCTCCTCCATCTCTGCATGAACTGCTGAACGCAGCCCTGACTCACGGACTAGAAGCATATCGATAGCTACTAGAAAGAGAAGAATTCCCCCGGCAATCCTCAAGGCAGGAAATCCTATGCCCAAAATGTTGAGAAACTTTTCTCCTCCAACAGCAAATGCCACCAGAATACCAGTTGCAATCAGGGTTGCCCTGAATGCTATTTGGGATCTTTGAGTATCTGCATAGTTGAGGGTAGCGGCCAGGAAGAGAGGAACAAGACCGATTGGATCGACTGTCACTGCAAAGATTACGAAAGATTGCCAGAAGAAATCAACCATACCATTATCTATCTTTTTTCACCTTGCTTAGCCGCTCCCGTTCTTGAAATATAACCCCTAGAAACTATTCTAGATTCTAAATGGGTAGGTACAGGCGCGGATTCTCCCCTAAGAAGAAGCTTGCAGAATAATTTTCACGGTGGGCATTAATTAATACTTAAAAAATTATGGCCTAGGTCCACACATGAGCACCTTTCTCCGATTGGCGTGCTTAATGTCCACCACAGAGAAATCTGGTGGCGGGAAACAATACCTTATTGCAAGACCATTTTTAATAAGTACTGTGTAATTTTTAAAACCTCCATGAGAATTAGATAACTTTTTATAGCTTACACTTCCAGTTTGTAAATATCCAAATTCTATTGGTAGTCCTGGTACTTCTAGATAACCCGTAGAACATGAGCTGTGTTTAAAGAATGCCTTAATGTTGGGCTTCAATATTGCTTTGATTTGATTTTCAGTGATTCTTTGGCATTGCTCAGGACCCTGAAGGCTTCCATAATCAGCATTAGTAAGTTGTTCTTCCGATGGGCCAGTTCCACTACCAGTCACACATCCAATTAAAAAAAATAGAAAAATGAAATAAGTACTTTTAAAAATCTTCATATTTTCTAACTACTCTCTTTTTCAAGAAACATATACAAAAGAGACCCTACGACACTTATAACCCATTCTTAGGGGTGACCTTCCCGATAATGTTTCCCTTTATATCCCACTCGGTACGCAGGCCTCTAGCTTACCATCTTTACAAGTAACTTCAACCCTCTTCTGTCCATTACTACACCAATCCGTCCATAAACCGTCTGGCTTCCCATTTTTGTAGTTTTGTTCATTCCGCATCTCTACATTGGAGTACCACTCCGCCACAGGACTATTTAGTAGTTCCTTGTGAAGGAAAAGAAGAAAGATAAGGAGAGTGGAAAATAGAAAGGACATCTACAAATCGACAAAAAACCTAGTAAGTTCCCTTCTCCACGCGCAAATATTCTTCCAGGTATTTCCGTAATTCTGGAGTATGATTAATAATTTCTAAAACCTCTTTTGGCCAATTTTCTTCAGTGGATACCCTTATCCCTCTTGCCAGTGCAATTTTTGCTTCCAGCAAATGCTTCGCACGGTACTCGGCAATTGCTAAACCCAAGGTAGGCTCGGCCATATAACCCCTCTCTTGCGCCAGTTTCCCAAACATGGATATAGCCTTTTCATGTTCTTCCGCGCGTAATAACGCCCAACCTTGGGCTAACTGAAGGTCCCAATTCGATGGGTCAAAGAGCAATGCTTGCTTAAGAAAACGAGTGGCGTGTTCGTATTGTCCAAGTTGATAATATGCTAGCCCAGCTCCATAAAGTCCAAAAAAGTTACCTCGTTTTAACAAAAGACTACGAATGAAGGCCTCCAAGGCCTCGTTATAATTTGCAAGGCGATACAAACTCCAGCCAAGCGCCGAATGCACACGCCATAGTTCATGTACAGAATATTGAATTTCAGTCTCTAGTAGCGATTTAAATTTATGGGTAGCTTCTTCGAACTTACCTGAGTCGTAATAATTTTGTGCTTTCTCGTATTGTTGGTTAAAGCTTAGAGAAGGTTTAGGAAAATATGATAAGGGCTTAGAAATAGTTGGTCCAACCATCCACGGTATTAATAAAGCACAAGCTGCAACTGTAAGCCAGACTAAGAATAGTTTAGGAGAAGGATACCCTGACCTAGTCCATCCCCAAGAAATACCGCCATGCTCCCACCAATTTGCAAATGGCAGAGCGAGGACATATAGCAAAGCAAGAAGAATGAATGCATATGTTAGTGGCATTTGGCCTCCTTCTAAAAAACCAGAAGAGATTCCTAAAGTAGTCATAAGTCGGTGCCCTATTAGGTAATGTGCCACATACAATGCCAAAGACGATCGGCCTAGGACAACGAGATATTTTTGCCATAGGCTTAATCTGCGTTTTTGGCAAAGATGTGCCATCAGTTGCCAAAGGCAAATCATTCCTCCTCCTGCTAAGAGCATAAATGGCATGTCAGGTTGCCAATACTGAGGGAAAACTTCATCCATAACCTGTGCAAACCGCACTTCTTCCATGAGCCATGTCTTTTTGGTTAGCCCTACATAAAATTCTCCTACTAACATACAAAAAATACCTAGTCCGACTGTACAAACCTGTAAAAATCTGCCATGAGTAGAGCGTTCTAATTTATGGTTAAGCTCTGCCATTAGCATGCCCAGTAACGCAAAAGTACTCCATGGGAAAAACGGAAAGTAACCATGATAAGGGAGTCCAATTAGCCAGACTTCAAATGTGCTTGAAGCCCATTGGGGAAAGGAGACTTCCTGTAGCCAAGGAGATGTCAACAAAATAATTCCTATGGCAGAGAGCTTAAACAAGGGAGACGGTGCCCAAAGAAAAAAAAGTCCACTCCAAATACAGAGGCCCAAGGTGTGGAGAATATTGGCAGTCCACAGACCTTGATCAGGTGTGAACTGAAAAATAAGAAAATTCATGCCATATCCCAATAAAAGCAAAAAACCGCCACGCCTTGCCAATTTAAGATAATCTGGAGGGAGAGAAGAGGCTCTTCTCCTGATGTTATACAAAACCATTGAATAACCTAAGACGAACAGGAATAGAATTGGGGAGAGGCCACTCAGAATTCGGATATACCAGTAAAGATCATTTGCACCATATTGAGTGCGGGGCAACCACCAGGCAAAAGCATGCCCAAGAAACATGAGTATTACACCCAAGCCTCTTAAAGAATCGATATCAGGGTACCGTTTTTTAGTATCTATCTCATTCAAGGAAAAGAAAGCCATACACTCTACTGTCTTCTTAAAAGTGAGTGGTTACACTGATTCGGCGAATTATGTTTATTCAGTGCTAAAAACACGTGTCAATTTGGTGGCAGACATTGGAAATAGCCGTCGTACTAGAAGATACGTTAGCCCTACCATGTTGAACTCCAAGAGTGGTATCCCAATTCCAAGAAAATGCTTTGCAGCCCAGATTGCAACACCAGCTAGCCCCAAAATCGCAGCGATAGCTAGACTCTTGAGATAAAGGGGTTCGTGGAGACCAACAAGAATACCCAAGAGAGCAAGTGTGGAAATATGCAGATCAAACCACAAGATCGAAACAGGTCCAGCAACAAAAATGCAGGTTAAGGTGCCTAGCGTAGCCAAAACAATACCAAGAAAACCTGCCCAGATTTTTTCAGTTGCCACCAGGACTAAAAGCCCAAAAATTAATGCTATATTCTTTCCCCATAAACCCACTAATTTTTCCCACTCGCTAGAATTGCCTACACTCCAGTTACCTTGGAGCATAAGTTGTCGACGTGCCTCAGCTAACCCGAAAATTGCGTCTCGTTCGTTTTGTGTACGTCCAAGTGCCTTCTGAAAAATCTTCTCGCTTTCTAAGGCATGGCCGGATTGCAAGAGGACCCATCCTAACCCCTCATGAGCCTTGGTCAACTTATCATCGACTCCGAGTGCTGCATAAAACGATAGTCGAGCTTGATCTAGCTTTCGTGTAAAAAGAGCCGTCCAACCTAGGCCATTTAGAGCATCCGCATAATCCGGATCATAGCTGAGGGCTTTTTCGAATTCAGTCTGCGCTAGCTTATAGTGTCCCCTTGTATAAGCAACCCAACCCATGCCAGTATGTGGGTCAGCCCACAGTGGAGCTGTCTCTCCAGCAGTTTTAAACCAATCCCATGCATCGCTGAAATTGCCGTGGCGAAACGCTGCCCAACCCAATCCGTCTAGTGCATAAGGATTCCCCGGGTTCAGTTTAAGTGCTTTACGGAAAAAACGTGTTGCCGCATCCAAATCATTTTGTTTGAACAATGACCAACCGAGACCAACATGAACTCGAGCAAGCGTTGAATCTTGAATTGCAAGTTCTTCAAAAATTCTCTGTGCATTAGCATAACGACCATCACCATACATTTCCCAGGCAGTATCTAGTAATTTAGACTGCGAAGAGCTTATTGGTTCAGGAACCCAGGAAATGCCTACAACTTTCTGGTCAGGAAGATTGAACTCTAGCCACACTAACTCAATAACTCTATTGATAGATGGAAGAGTTAGTGTTCCAATAAGAACGAATAATAGGAATGGCAAACTGAGCGGAGGCAAGCAAAAAGGGGCATCTCCTAGAGGAAATGCTATGTAGTCAACTACCTTTGCAGTTAACAATCCACCGATAACTGTCAAGAGGACTGCACCCACTGGATCACTGACAGCCCATTCACTCCATAGCCCACACAATGCTCCATTTACACCGTAATAGCCAGTCATCAAAAGGCGAAAATCCCGGTGTCGGTAGAAAGGCCAAGCCGACGCAATGAAGGCTCCCAAAAAGGCAAAGGCAAAGCTTCGTGGAGAAATGAGAAAGATGCCAAAAGAAAATCCAACAGCAAGTAGTTTGCTGCGACAAAGACCAAGCTGGCTGATTCCAAACAATAGCGGACTTACAAAAAGCCTGGTGCTATTGACGAAAGAGTCCCAAGAGCGAGTGTCCATATTCCTCGACAAAATTGGTATACCTGGCGGCATCTGCCCAAATGGGAATGTCTGCGCTAACTTCTGGAAATTGTTTTTTCCATAATTTCAAGTAATTCAAAGTTTCATCGTCCGAGCATTCCCATCCTGAAATCAAGTTGCTGGTTCGATCCACCTGCCTATCCCATGTAAACTCACCGACTCCACTACCTTCGGCAAATGGCACCTTATCGCGCCAACAAATTTCAGGAGGCAGTAGATCAGCAACAGCTTGACGCAATACCCATTTTGATATTTGGCGACCTTTTACACGACGAATTTTCTCTGAAATTGGAAGATTAATTGCTGTTTCTACAAGGCGTGTGTCAAGAAACGGCACCCGCAATTCTACCCCGTGTGCCATTGTCATTCGATCTACACGCTGCAACTCCGTCCGATGTAGGTTGTTAAAGCCGGACTCAATGGCTTCAGGCCAAAATCGCTGTGGAAGCGAAGATAGATAATCATAGCCAGCAAAGAGTTCATCTGCTCCATCACCACTGAGAAGCACTTTAACGTCGTTTCGTGCTTTTTGAGCAAGTAGATAAAGCGGGACCGCATTACGAACCATGACGGGGTTAAAGCTCTCCAGGTGCCTAATAACCATCGGCAGCGCTGCAACCACTTCATCTCTAGAAACGTGAAGCACGGTATGATGAATTTTAAGTTCTTTAGCAAGCTCTGATGCGGCAATTTCGTCGACTGCACCCGGCATGCTAACTGTGTAGGCAGTCAGGTTAGGATTGAAACGAGTTGCGAGGGCAGCAACAATACTGCTGTCAAGGCCTCCACTAAGTAAAACGCCATATGGCCCATTGGATGGTACATGTCGTTCAATAGCTTCCTGTAAAATCTGACGCACCGGCAGGAGGCGCGGAAACCATTTCCGCGAGGGAATTCGATAATAACGTTCTAGCCCTTTTCGGGTAATAAAATGTCCAGGTGGAACAAATCGTGGTCGCCCAGCTAATGAGGCAAATGACTTTAATTCCGAGGCAATGGTTAAGCCGGCGTCGATTCGAAGAAAATAAAGTGGCTTGATACCAAAGGGATCCCGCGCTGCTAGAAATTCTCTAGTTGTTAGGTTAACTAAGACAAAAGTAAACATGCCTCGCAGTTGGTTTAATCCAGCTGGGCCCTCACGTTCTATTAAAGGGAAAAGAATCTCGCCATCAGTTTGTGTACGAAACGGATAATTGGAGAATTTCTCTCGAAGCAGATGAAAATTATATATCTCACCATTGAAGACTAATAACCACCGGTTATCGGCACTACGTAGAGGCTGAGCTCCACCATCTGGATCTACAATCGCAAGACGGTGACAGCCAAGTTGAACCCACCCCTCGTCCACAATAGCGCTCTCATCTGGTCCCCTATGTTTGAGTAGTGAGAAGACCTGCGAAAATATAGTGTGATTCTTGAGATCAAGGGTGGCTGCTATGGCGCACATGGCTTTGTCACAATAATTGCTAAACGGCGTTGCTTTGCGGCCGACTCAACAATTACTACCTAATCTTTAGCTGGCTGGCTTTTCGTTGTAGAAGGATAGACTGGTTATCGTCCAGAGTCTAGGTCCTTAACAGAAAACACCCTCTTAAGTACAGGTACAAATTGTCCAGGGAGAGGCTGCCATAGGTACAATTTCCATCTAGGCCTATTTGTAATCCCAGCAGTTACTTAACCCCTCTTGGACTGGACAATTGATAAAGACTATTTACTCTAGGCACACTATCTGCCACCCAAAAGATTTCTTGACCTAAGTAAGCAAAATCGATTAAGGTACGGTGCCGGGGTTTAGGTCGGACGCCCTCCCTAACTCTGGCCGCTTGTTCGTTGTAAGCCTTTGATTTTTTTGCTATGTGTGCTACTTTTTGGGCAGCTCGACAATTCGGTTAGCTCTTTCGATTTATGTCTGTTAAACCACTTTTATTAATCACTCTCATTTCACTGGTAGGAGGTGGACTTTCTGCATGCACCTCAGTAGGCACACCTACGATTCCCGGAGTTTCGGTAAGTGCACATACGCTTCCCGAAATTGATGAGGCTCAGAAGTATCTTAAGCGCTTGCCGGAGAGCCAAAGTTTTGTCATTCAACAACTGTGGTTGGTATCTCAAGATCATGAAAGAAGGAAGGATCTAAAAGGAGCTATCAAGGCCATGGAAGAGCTCGTTAAGCTCGCCGATGGTTCCTTTGAGCCCCACATGATGAGGTTGGGCTATTTGCACCTCAGAGCTGGGCAGCCGGCAAAAGCTCTAGATTACTATAATCAAGCAGACAGCATTAAGCCTTCCATACCAGCTAAACGTGGCATTTTAGAGGCAGCCATGAAGGCACGACGTTGGGATGAAGCTAAGCAAGCGGCCACATTTCTCTTGGAAACATATCCCGATAATAGAGTGCTCCGATACAAATTAGCCTATATTCACTCCCAGTTGAAGAACTATGCTTCGGCAATTGACAAGTATGATGGTGTACTCGAAGTTATGCCTAATGACGAAAGCGCTTTGCTTGGCAAAGCCTATGCATTGATAGCGTTGGATAAACGCGAGGAAGGCCGTGACCTTTTCCGAAACATTCTCGCAAACAGTCCTACAAGCAAGGCAGCGCAGCAAGGACTTCAGTACGCTCGTGATTTCAAATGGAATGTAAGTCAATGGTATACACATATTGAATACAACCGAAGCTCACCACGAATCAAAGGGTTGGAGACCTATATTAACCCCTCAGTGACGTACAAAGATAAATTCGAGTTTAGTCCAATCTTTTCTTATGCAGAAATTTGGTTTGGACGTGGCCCTGGTAGCGTGAATACCTTGCAGAAAATAGGTAACCTCGGATTTGCCTACCACATTTCGCCGACGTATACCATCAAGTCGCGCTTCGCCATGATTTTCAATAATGACTATTCTGAAACATCTTCAAAAGATGGGAAGATTGTTTACCTCGAGCTTAATCGCTACGACAAGGTGTCTGTCCGACTGTCGCAATCATACGCAGACTACAATGCCGATTCGAGCATTGGCATCTTTCAAACCACAGGAACACTTAATTATGATTTTTTAGGGCTTGGCCATGAAACAAGGGGGGTTTACATCGCGATGTACGGACCACGGAGGCCCAACGGGAAGGATCATCAAAGAGAGAATTTGGCCATCTCCCACGCAGTCACTTGGAGACCATCCTTTATCCCACGGTTCAGCGCTTCGTTAAATGCATGGTTTGGCAAAAAAACTTTTCCGATAGACGGCGATGGGGTCCTAATCAAGAATTTGAGCGATGTGATGCTTGGTGGACAGGGGTTTAAGTTCTCTTATACAACATTGAATGGGGTGAGCTGGTTTCTTATTGGAAATGCACTCCAACTCCGCCCAGCCTGTACTGGTAATAACGATCTATTTCCATGTACTGAAGACATCAATGCGGCTGGTGATGGTAGCAAATATTCCCCTCGAAGATACCATCAGTATGATATTACCGGTGGATATGCTGCATCTTTAGACACTCTTGCCAAAATTCCAAATGCGATATTCTCGAGCATTGGGGAATTTTTCAATGGGAAGGGGCAGTAGGTATACATGGCCATAAATCATAAACAACATTGTCAAAGGTTTCATCCGTTGAATGTAGCGGGCTGAAAGG